>NZ_KB890024.1:2400000-3000000 GCF_000372965.1 Hoeflea sp. 108
TCCTGGCAATTGGTCCGATGCTCCTCATCGCCGGCGGCCTGCTGCTTCTGTGGGTATGCTGGAAGATGTGGCGCGAGCTGCGCGTCAGCCATGAGGAGGAACACGAGGCGACCGAGGCGCTCTCCGACGCCGACTACGACAAGGATGGCAAGATCGCCGGCAAGGGACCGCGCAAGACCTTTGCGCAGGCCGCCTGGCAGATCGTCATTGCCGACGTGTCGATGTCGCTCGACAACGTGCTCGCCGTGGCCGGCGCCGCCATGGATCATCCGACGGTTCTGATCATCGGCTTGGCGCTGTCGATTGCACTGATGGGCTTTGCCGCATCCTTTGTCGCTCGCCTGCTGCACCGCTATCGCTGGATCGCCTATATCGGCCTGCTGATCATTCTCTATGTCGCCATCAAGATGCTGCTCGACGGTGCGGTTGACCAGTTCCCGGACCAGTTCGGCTTCCTCAGCCAGTGGTTCGGCGGACACCGAGCCCCCGCCCACTGAGGCTGGAGCAACAGACCAAAGGGGGCCGGAGCAATCCGGCCCTTTCCGCATGTGGCGATCAGCCGGTTTGCTTGCGCTGCGATCTGTGCTATTGCGCCGCCCGAATTGAGCTCTCTTCAGAGCCGCCAGATCGACACATCAACAGATTTCCGGGCCGGACCTCATGGGTAACCGGCCCGCGTCCATTGGAAACCTGCCTATGTCAGCAGCACCCCGCGTCAGCTTCGTCAGCCTCGGATGCCCGAAGGCGCTTGTCGATTCCGAACGCATCCTCACTCAGCTCCGCGCCGAAGGTTACGAGATCGCCCGCAAGCATGACGGCGCCGACCTCGTCGTGGTCAACACCTGCGGTTTCCTCGATTCCGCCCGCACAGAGTCGCTGGATGCCATCGGCACGGCGATGAAGGAGAACGGCAAGGTCATCGTCACCGGCTGCATGGGCGCCACGCCCGAGCTGATCCGAGAGAAGCACCCCAACGTCTTCGCCATCACCGGCCCGCAGGCCTATGAAAGCGTCATGGCCGCCGTCCACGAGGCCGCGCCGCCGGCGCATGACCCGTTCACCGATCTTGTGCCGCCGCAGGGCGTCAAGCTTACCCCGCGCCACTATGCCTATCTCAAGATTTCCGAGGGCTGCAACAACCGCTGCACCTTCTGCATCATCCCCGACCTGCGCGGTGACCTCGTCTCGCGTCCGGCGGCCGACGTGCTGCGCGAGGCCGAGAAGCTGGCGAACGCAGGCGTCAAGGAACTGCTGGTCATCTCTCAGGACACCAGCGCCTACGGCATCGACGTCAAATATGCCACCAGCGTCTGGAAAGAGCGCGAGGTCCGCGCCAAATTCCTCGACCTGTCGCAGGAGCTCGGCGAACTCGGCATCTGGGTGCGCATGCACTATGTCTACCCCTACCCGCATGTCGCCGACGTCATCCCGCTGATGGCCGAGGGCAAGATCCTTCCCTATCTTGACATTCCCTTCCAGCATGCCTCGCCGCAGGTGCTCAAGAACATGCGCCGTCCCGCCCATGGCGAAAAGGCACTCGAGCGCATCCGCGGCTGGCGCGATGTCTGCCCTGACCTCGCCATCCGCTCGACCTTCATCGTCGGATTCCCTGGTGAAACAGAGGAAGACTTCGAGATGCTGCTCGACTGGATCGACGAGGCCAAGATCGATCGCGCCGGCTGTTTCAAATACGAGCCGGTCAAGGGCGCGCGTTCCAACGACCTCGGCCTCGAGCAGGTGCCTGAAGAGGTCAAGGAAGCCCGCTGGCACCGGTTCATGCAGCGCCAGCAGAAGATCTCGGCCGCCGCACAGGCCAAGAAGGTCGGCAAGCGCCTGCCCGTCATCATCGACGAAGCCAATGGTACGTCAGCCAAGGGCCGCACCAAGTACGATGCGCCCGAGATCGACGGTTCGGTCCACATCCAGTCGCGCCGCCCGCTGCGCGTCGGCGACATCGTCACCGTCAAGGTCGAACGTTCCGATCCCTACGATCTCTACGGCTCCGCCGTCTGAGCTTTCCGACACGAAGGGCCGCCAACAGCGGCCCTTTTCTTTTGAGCGACGCGCAACCGATTAATCCCGGCGCTAGTCCGTATGACGGATGACCTTTGCCGGGTCTGGTTCGATCTGGAGACAGGCACTCTGCCGCACAGGCGCCTGCCATCCTTCCAGCTGGGACCAGCGCCATGACATCAGACCAGGAAGACCGCCCGATCATGAGCGAGCGGCGCGTCACCATCGTCGGTGCCGTTCTTGCCGGCCTCGGCCCTGCCTCGCTGTCTCTGTTCACGCCGGCAATGCCCGAAATCGTCCACGCCTTCGGCACGACCGAAGAGGCGGTCAAGATGACGCTGGGGCTCTATTTCGCAGGCTTCGCACTCACCCAACTGGTCTGCGGCCCGTTGTCGGACGGCTATGGCCGCAAGCCGGTGACGCTGGTCTTTCTGGGCATCTACCTCATCGGCAGCCTGGGGGCTCTGGTGGCCCCCTCCATCGACGTGCTGATCCTGTCACGGCTGCTGCAGGGCGCGGGTGCGGCGGTCGGGCTGTCGCTGTCGCGCGCCATCGTGCGGGACCTTTTTGCCCACGAGCAGTCGGCGCGCATCCTCAACCTGATCACGCTGATACTGGCGCTGGCTCCCGCCCTTGCCCCGACCGTCGGCGGGTTGGTGATGGAGTTCGCCGGCTGGCACGCGATCTTTTCGATCATGTTTCTGATGGGTGTCGCGGCACTTCTGACGGTTCGCTTTGCGCTCGTCGAGACCGTCGAGCGCGACCCGAGTCGCGTGCGGCCGCGGGTTGTAGTTCAAACGTACGGAAAGCTGCTCGGGAGCGGCTATTTCCTGTATTCGAGCCTGGTCATCGCTGGCACGCTGGGTGCCTATTATACCCAGGCAACGGTCCTGCCCTTCATCCTGATGGACCGGCTGGGGCTCACCCCAGCGCAGTTCGGTCTGGCCATGCTGTTCCAGTCCGCCAGCTTCATCTCGGGCTCGCTGGTCATGCGCAACCTCATTCCGCGCTATGGCGCCTATCGCATGGTGCCGGTCGGACTGGCGATCAGCGGCCTGGGGGCGGCGGCCATGGCTGTTTTCCTCGGCCTCTATCAGCCCACTTTTGCCTCGGTGATGATCCCCATGGCGATGTTCGTCTTCGGCAACTCCTTCGTCATGCCGGCCATGTCTGCCGCGACTGTCGCTGCCTTTCCCGACAACGCAGGAGCGGCCGCCTCGCTGAGCGGGTTCCTGCAGATGGGCAGCGGGCTGCTGGGCACCGTCGTTGCCGGATTGCTCGGAGACGCTATGCTCGGCATGTCCGTCGTCGTCCCGTTGATGGGGCTCGGCGCGGTGCTGGCGTGGCTCGCCTGGCGCAGGCTGCCGGAGCCCGCCCTCGCCCGCGCCGTCGTGTCCAGGAAAGCGCCGCCACGCTGACGTGGTGCAACCTGAGCATTTGTTAGCGCCAACTGATACGAATTCACCTCCGCCACCCGCTCCATCGTCCAAGCGGACGATGCTTCGAACACATGGCCGTGACTGCTTATCGGTCGAAGTAAGCGGAGGAGATACGCATGCACTTCCAATGGAATAGTTCCATTTCCCGTCGCACAGCCATCGGAATGGTTTCGGTGGCCGCCCTTGCCCTGTCGGCAGGCATTTCGCAGGCACAGGAGGTCGTCAAGATCGGCGGCATCATGTCGATGACCGGCGGCGGTGCCTCGATCGGCAAGACGGCAGAGGTGGGCTGGAGGCTGGCCATCGAGGACATCAATGCCGCTGGCGGCATTCTCGGCAAGAAGGCTGAACTGGTCCTCGGCGACACCATGACCGACCCGACACATGCGGTCGCAGAAGTGCGTCGCCTGATTGAGAACGAAAAGGTCCAGGCTCTTGTCGGTCCGGCCACCAGCCAGGAGACCATCCCGGTCGTTCCGGTTGCCAGCGAAAAGAAGATCGCCCAGGTATCTTCGGCGGCCTCGACCCAGTTGACGCCTGAGGCCGGTCCGTTCCACTTCTCGGGTTCGGTCACCGGCCTGAACCAGATGAAGCCGAACATCGACTTCGCCATCGACGTGTTGAAGCTCAAGAAGCTGGCGCTGATTTCCGACAATGGCGGCATGTCGAAGGCTGCCGTGGTCGAGATCGTCGACTACCTCAAGTCCAAGGGCGTCGAACCGACCGCGGTGCAGGAATTCGCCTTCCGCACCGAGGACATGACCCCGCAGCTGTTCCAGATGCGCAGCTCGGGCGCCGAGGCGATCCTTCTGATCAACTCGATCGGCGACGATTCGCGCAAGCTGCTCGAAAACCGCGCCGACATCGGTTGGGACGTGCCGGTTCTCGCCAATCAGACGATGACCAACTACGCCGTCGGCAACGTCGCCGTGGTCGGCGAAGAGGCCTTCAAGGACGTCTACAGCGTGCAGTTCGTCGGCATGACCTACTGCCCGAGCGACCCTGTCGGCGAAAATGCCTTCGCCAAGTTTGCCAAGCGCGCCAAGGAGCAGGTCGCCGACGTCGATCGCATGGGCGGCGCCTCCGCGCTGATCCCCTACTACATCCAGCCGATCGTACTCGCTGCTGCCATCAATGGCTCGGGCAAGACCGACGGCGAGTCGATCGCTGCCTGGCTGCAGGCGAATGCTTCGACAGTCAAGATGCTGACCGGTCCGATCCAGGCCAGCGACAAGAGCCACTTCCTGCCGGCACCTGAGTCAATCAAGGTGGTGAAGAACCCCTACAAGCCGCGTGAAGACGGTCTAGTCGAGCGCGCCGACTGCGGCGCCTGATCCTTTCAGCCATTCCTGATCGAGCGGGCCGGGTCGCAAGACCCGGCCCGTTTTGTTTGCAGGGTGCTCAAGACATATCCACTGCTGACACCGTGTCAAAAATTTCACGCAGGCCATTTCAGATTTGACGAGGTGTCAATTTAGTGACATAACTGTCGACGTTAAGCATTTCGCATTCGGGAGGAAGCGCGATGGCCGGTTCAAGCATCATCAGCATGACAACTGCGTCGTCGTCGGTCCGGTATGTTGCCCGACGAGGTTTCCTCCCTCCGTCCTGATACGCCGGCGCCTGGGCCTAAGGCCCTAGCCATGAAAATCCAACTTATGACCTCCTGGCGTGCACTCGCCGCCGGGCACTGGTTCCGCACGCCCTTCGCGCCGTGCGGCGGATATTGGGAGCTCCTGCCTTGACCTTTCACGCCAGATCGATCGTCGAATTCGGCCAATTCCTCAACCGCGTTTCCGACAGCCTCATGAACGGCAAGCCGCTGCGCAGCTCGCTTGAGCTGGTCCGCGAGCAGTTCGACGCCTATGCCGCGGTTCTGGTGATTGAGGACCGTCTGCGCACCGGTGAAACCTACTATGCCTTCACCGAGATCGACGAGCAGATGACCGACAGCGCCGGTGCTGCACTCACGCGACCGGCGCAGCTCGCCTATCTGTCCGAGCGTTGCCAACCGATGTCGGCCACCTATGTCCCTGTTGACGACACCGCCCGCTACACGCTCTGGCTCTTCCGCGACCGTTCAGGCGCCAAGTTCGACGACGATGCAGCCTCGGTCTGTGAAATCCTTGTGTCCCAGCTCGCTCGCGGCGTCGAAACGTCCTGGCGCATGGGCGCTACCGAGGTCGAGCGCCGGCTCTATTCCGACGTCATGGACAAGCTCTATGTCGGTGTCGTCATCCTCGACCATTCCGGCAAGATCATCCGCGCTTCCGATGCCGCGAGCCGCCTGCTCGAGGCGCGCGACGGCCTGCAGATCCAGGGCAACAAGCTGCGCGCCACCTCGGCCAAGGAGGACCGCGACTTCCAGACCGTGGTCAAGGCCGCCATGCAGTTGGCGGCCGACGACGAGGGCACGATGTCGCGCGGCCTCTCGCTGACCAAGCAGTCGGGTTCGCGCAATCTCGGCGTGATCGTGCGGCCGATCCGCGGCAGCAAGGACAATGCCGCGGCGGCGAATTCGGCTGTAGCGGTCTACATCCGCGACCCCGAGGCAAACCCCGAGGTTGAAGGCGACCTGGTCCGCCAGCTGTTCGACCTGACGCCGGCCGAAGCCGCCGTCGCCCGCCGCCTCACCGCTGGTCTGTCGCTCGAAGACGCCGCCACCTCGCTCGACATCTCCCGCAACACCGCGCGCGCCCATCTGCGCTCGATCTTCTCCAAGAGCGGCATCACGCGCCAGACCGAACTGGTGCGGCTGGTACTGAACAGCGCCGTCATCCTCGGCCACGGGCCGCGCCAGGCGGCCTGACAGGTATCCTCCCAGCTCCCTGTCGACCCAAACTGAAAGCGCCGGCGGACAAAGTCCCCGGCGCTTCTTTTTTGTCTGGAAAAGGCTGATGGCGAGTGCCGCCACAAACAAGAAAGGCGCCGAAGCCGGCGCCTTTCTGTCAGAACAGCGACTTCAGCTGTTCCTTCGTGTAGCCGACACCCTCATCGGTCCGGCCCTGCTTGACCTTCACCGCCCAGGCCGGATCGGCCAGCAGCGCTCGCCCGACTGCAAGGATGTCGAACTCGTCCCGCGCCAGTGGCTTCTCGATCACGTCAAGTGGCGCGACCTCGGCAACATTGAGGCCCGGCCGGTCGAGACCGACGCCACCGACTGCAATCACCGGAAGCCCGGTGATTTTCTTCGTCCAACCGGCAAGCGTCATGTCGTTTTCGGCCGCAAAGCCCGGTTCCCACATGCGGCGCGTCGAGCAGTGCAGGATGCTGATGCCGGCATCGACCAGTGGCTCCAGAACTTCGGCAAGCTCGGCTGGCGTCTCGCCCAGCATCGCCTTGTAGTCCTGCTGCTTCCACTGTGAATAACGGAAGGAGATCGGGAAGTCGGGACCGACCTTGCTGCGCATCGCCTCAATCACCTCGACCGCGAACCGTGTGCGCTCGCGCCGGTTGCCGCCATAGCGGTCGGTACGGCGGTTGGATGTCGCCCAGAAGAATTCATCGATCAGATAGCCATGCGCGCCGTGGATCTCGACGCCGTCGAAGCCCAGTCGCTGCGCCGCTTGCGCAGCTTCGGCATAGGCTTCGATGACCTCGAAGATTTCCGTCTCGGTCATCGCCTTGGTAGGCTCGGCATGACCGGTGAAGGCATTGAGGTTCTCCGACGGCCCCACACCGGGCACGCCCGGTTGCGGCGCCATGGCGGAGTTGCGGAAGCTGCCGGTGTGCCACAGCTGCGGGAAGATCTTGCCGCCGGCGGCATGCACGGCCGCCCGGACCTTGGCCCAGCCGGCCAACGCCGCCTCGCCATGGAAGTTTGGCACGCCTTCATAGCTCGGCGCGGTCGGATGGCCGATATAGGTCGCCTCGGTGATGATCAGCCCGACCTGGTTCAGCGCCCGGCGTGAATAATAGGCCTGCACCTTCTCGTGCGGCACGCCATCGGCGCAGAAATAGCGCGACATCGGCGCCATCGCGATGCGGTTGGAAAGCTCCAGGCCGCCGAGCTTGATGGGCTGGAACAGCTTCTCGGCGATCAGCCCGTCAGAGGTCAGATTGTCAGCGCACACGGTTGCCACGGATTTCATTGCCTTTGCGCATGGTTTCGATGAAGGCTTCGAGCGGTGCCGGCTCGGGCAGCGCTTCGTCGGGGCCGGAACGGGCCCAGAACTCCTTCCAGGACGGAAACAGCTCATGGAATGAGCCCTCATAGGGCTCACGGCCAGGCCAACGCATCTTGCGCGAGCCGACCGGTGGCTTGTTGAGGTCGGTGGCATACCAATAGAGTGGCTGGCGGCGGCGGAAGAACCAGCGGCCGTCGATGCGCTCGTAGCGGTCGTAATACATCATCTGCATGATGACCCACTCGGCGCCGCATTCGTGCTCGTTCTTCGAGTAGACGACCCCCACCGCATTGTCGGCGTCGACGAACTCGATGATGGTCGAGCCGACGTGATGCGAGGTGCCGTCGAACTGCTTGCGCATCGTCTCGTCGAGCCAGTCGCGCAGGGCCGCCCTGCCCGACTTGCCGCCGCCGACCTTGACGTCGGGCGCAAACAGCGAGGCCATCGCGTTCATGTCGCGCATGTCTAGCGCCAGCGAATATTTGGAAATCAGCTGGCGGATCTCGTCGCGCGACTCGAGCCTGTCCAGCCGCGCCAGGATCTCCGCCTGCGCGTCACCAGTCTTTTCCATTGTCACCTCCGGTGGCTGAAGCGCTCGGCGCTTCAGAAGTAGTAGCGGCCGACCATGTCGGCGACGCAGCCCGGCTTGACCGAGCCTTCGATCTCGATGGTTACGCGCACCGTCGTCTGCACGGCATTGCCCGGCAGGAACTCCGCATTGACGAGCTCGCCCGTCGCCCGGACCCTGGAATTGACCGGCACAGGGGCAGGAAAGCGCAGCCGGTCGCAGCCATAGTTGATGCCCATCTTCATGCCCTCGGCCTTGAACAGGTCCGGCAGGAAGCCGTTGATCAGCGAAAACGTCAGGCAGCCATGCGCAACGGTGCCGCCGAACGGGCCGTCCTTGGCGCGCGCCGGGTCGACATGGATCCACTGGTGGTCACCGGTCGCCTCAGCGAACATGTCGATGCGCGCCTGGTCGATGGTTATCCAGTCGGTCGCGCCGAGGTTCTGGCCGATCGCTGCCACCGCCTCGTCGGGCGAGGAGAAGACGAGGCCCATCGTCAGGCCCTCTGGCTGGAGACGGAAACGATCTCGCCAACCATGTAGCCGGCATAATCGCTAGCGAGGAACATCATGACATTGGCGATTTCCCACACTTCCGCCGCGCGGCCGAAAGCCTCGAGGCTGGTAAGCGCATCGAGTTGCTCCTGCGGCGCTGACTTCTTGAGGAAGTCGTGCATGGCAATCGACGGCGACACTGCGTTGATGCGGATGCCGTATTCGGCAGCTTCAACCGCCGAGCAGCGGGTGAAGGCCATGACGCCTGCCTTGGCCGCGGCATAATGCGATTGGCCTTTCTGGGCGCGCCAGCCAAGCACGGAGGCGTTGTTGACGATGGCGCCCTTGCCGCGCGGCTGCATCTTCTTGAGTGCTGCGCGGGTCATGCGCATCGTGCCGGTCAGGGTCACGTCAAGCACCAGGTTCCATTCCTGGTCAGTCATCTCGACCACGGGCTTGAGGCCGCCGAGACCGGCATTGTTGATCAGCACGTCGATGCCGCCGAGCTTGTCTTCTGCAGCGTCCACCAGCGCCTGCACCTGCCCCTCGTCGGTGACGTTGCAGAGCTGGCTGTAGATCTCGACGGTTGGCGAGAATTCGCGCAGCTTCGCCGCAGCTTCCGCCAGGCGACGCTCGTGAACGTCGGAGATCATGATGGCGCGGCAGCCTTCCTCGATCGCCTTGCGGGCGGCGGCAAAACCGATGCCGACACCGGCGGCCGCGGTGATCAGCACCGAGCGGCCCTTGAGCAGGCCATGGCCTTCGACATAGGGCGGGGCGGGAAGGATCTTGGTGGCAGTCATGTCGGGGCGTCCTGGTCTGGTTATTTCTTGAAGTCGGCGTCGCGCTTGCCGACGAAGGCGTCGCGCGCCTCCTGCGATTCCTGGGTGAGATAGGCCTGGGCAGTGAACCCCTGCTCCCAGCGGTATTTCTTTTCGAGATCGCCATCTTCGATGCCGTTCAGCGCCTCTTTGGCGAGACGGATCATGATCGCGCTCTTGGCGGCGATGGTCTTGGCGAGCTTGATGGCAGCGTCGCGCAGTTCCTCACGCGGCACCACCTTCTCGACCGCGCCAAGGCGATAGGCTTCCGCCGCATCGATCGGCTCGCCGGTGAAATACATCTGGCGAACCTTCTGCACCGGGAACAGGCGCTGCAGGTGGGCACCTGCTCCGAGCGCGCCGCGATCTACCTCGGGCACACCGAAAGTCGCGTCAGGCGAGCACAGGATGATGTCGGCCGACCCGCAGATACCGATGCCGCCGCCGAGAATGTAGCCATGGGCTGCCACGATTACCGGCTTCAGGCCGCGATGGATGGCGCGGAAGGTTTCCCAGTTGCCGGCGTTCACCTCAGGGATGCGCTCAGGGTACTTCTGCAACTCCTTGATATCCACGCCGGCGCAAAAGCCCCTGCCCTCGGCGCGGATGACGATCACGCGAACGTCGGCATTGGCGTTGAGCGCGTCGATCTCCTGCGAAAGCTTGCGCCAGCCGACGCTGTCGAGCGCATTCACAGGCGCATTCTCGATCACGAGCTCGGCAATGCCGTCCTCGATCTTGGTCCAAAATTGGTCGCTCATCGAAAATCTCTCCAATCAGTTGGCGGCGACGAGCGCCGAGACGGCCTTGAGCCGCGCTTCCGCCTCGCTGACGATGCGGGCGATCAGCTCTTCGCAGCTTTCGAGCTTGTCGATCATGGCTGCGGCCTGACCGGATGGCAGCAGGCCGGTTTCGGTGTTGCCCTCGACCACGCCGCGCTGCACCAACGTCGGCAGGTTCGGCGCCATCACGGTCTGGGCGAAGCTGTTCTCGCCGCTCGACAGCACCTTGAGACCAAGCTTGGCCATGGCGATGGGCCCCAGCCCGCTCTCCTTGCCCCATTGGCGGGCGTATTTCATGCTCATGGCTAGCCGCGCCGGCAGGCCCATGCTTTCGAGCCGCTTGATCTCGGCGTTCTCGATGAAGCGCTGCGGCAGGCCGTCGACGGCGGTGGTGGTGCGGATCAGCGTCGGATCCTTGGTGGCGAGGTAGCGGTCAAGCGCGGAACGGGGAACTGGCGATTCCTTGGTCATCAGGAAGCGCGTGCCCATGGCGATGCCCGCAGCACCATAGCCGAGCGCCGCTGCAAGGCCGCGCCCGTCAAAGAAGCCGCCGGCGGCAACGACAGGAACCTTCACCGCGTCGAGCACCTGCGGCAACAGGATGGTCGTCGGCACGGCACCTGTATGGCCACCGCCCTCGCCGCCCTGGACGGTGATGATGTCGGCACCGAGTTCGACCGCCTTGACCGCGTGCTTGACCGCACCCACCGTCGGCATGCAGACGACGCCGGCATCCTTCAGCCGCTTGATCGTCTTGGCGTCGGGCCCACGGCCGTAGCTGACGGCGCGCACCTTGTGCTTGATGACCACCGAGATGACTTCCTCGGCGTTGGGCTGGAACATGTGGAAATTGACACCGAACGGACGGTCGGTCTTCGACTTGATGGCGAGGATCTGGTTCTCGACGTCGCCTGGCTCGGTGGTCGCACCGGCAAAGAAGCCGAAGCCGCCGGCATTGCAGGTCGCAGCGGTGAGATTGGCGTCGGCGACCCAGCCCATGGCCGTCTGCACCACCGGATAGCGGCTGCCGAGGCGTTCGCACAGGACGGTATGCAGGTTCATGGGCATTCTCTCTGGCTGAAGTTCCGGCGACCGCCCGCTTCTCTTGGGCGATCGCACTGTCTTGTTTCAAATGATGCGCCGCACAAACTGGAACATCGTCTGAATGAACTAACGAAAACGATCAGTAGAAGACGCGTCCGCCATTGACCATCAGCGTCTGGCCGGTGATGAAACGCGACTTCTCGCTCGATAGGAAAATCACTGCGTTTGCAATGTCTTCCGGCTCGCTGAGCTCGCCGAGCGGGATCATGTTCTTGGCGCGTTCATAGGCATCCTTGGGGATGCGCTGCATGGCGCGCGTGTTGGTCGGACCGGGGCACACGGCGTTGACGTTGACCTTGAAGGGCCCGAGCTCGCGGGCAAGCGCACGGGTGAAACCGAGCACGCCTGCCTTGGCCGAGGCGTAGTCGACGGTGCCGATGTCGCCGTTCATCGCCGAATCCGACGAGATCGACACGATCTTGCCCGAGCGCCGCTCGCGCATGTCCTCGACCACCTGGCGCGTGCACATCAGCGTCGTCATCAGCGACACGCCAACGACGAACTGCAGCGTCTCGGGCTTGGCCTGCCAGAACTCCGAATAGTTCTCGCGGGCGGTCTGGCCGATGTTGTTGAGCAGCATGTCGATCGGCCCGAGCTCGCGCTTGATCCGGGCAAAGCTGTCTGTCACCACCTCCTGGCTTGTCATGTCGCCGACCAAGGCCAGCGCCTTGACCTTGTGGGCGCGCACCAGTTCGGCGGTTTCGGCCAGTGCTTCGGCCTCGCGGTCGAGGATCGCGACATCGGCGCCTTCCTGGGCATAAGCGATCGCTGCGGCCCGGCCGATGCCGTTGCCGGCGCCGGTGACGACGGCAATCTTGCCGGCGAATTGTCTCTGGTCAGTCATGCTTTCCCTCCCTGCGGAAATGCTGGTCTGTGAACTGATTGGGCGTCAGCCGTGGCGGCCGAAAAGCGTCAGGGCTCGATAGGACAGGTCGTCGGGCCCTGGCAGGCCGGGCGGGCTGCCGGCGGCGAAATCCTTGTAGGCGTCTGCGTCGACGGCCCGCCTTGTCGACCAGTCGAGCGTGATCGAGCGGCCGAGGAAGCGCCACTCGCCATCGTCGCGCCTGTAGCGGTCGAGGCTGCGGCTGCCTGTTATGACCTCATGGGCGTCGGGGCCGTGAGTGCGGTGATAATTGATCTTGTAGACCTCGCCCTCGGCGCGGTCGCCATCGATCTCGAAGCTGGTGTTGACCACGTAGTGTGCGGTCGCAGCGTAGTTGGACAGGGCCTTCTCGACGAAGACCATGTATTCGTCTGGCCCACCCACGAACATATCGCCATGCTCCTCGAAGGCGTCGTCGTGATAGAGGCTACGCAAGAGCTTGAAGTCGCGCCGGTCGACTGCGCGCGAATAGGCCGTCACCAGCCGCCGCAGCGCCTCGCGCACCGCGATTTCCTGAAGATCTGCCTCCCGTATGCCCATGCCAAATTTCCTCCCTGGCCCAGGCGCGTCCTTGCCTCTTACAGCTTGCCGCGCGGCTCCCTGGGCATGCCGAGGCCTTGCTCGGCAATGATGTTGAGCTGGATTTCGTTGGTGCCGCCGTAAATCGTGTCGGCGCGCGCAAACAGGAACATCTGCTGCAGGCGTTCGCGGCGCGGATCGTCCGCTACAATGTTGGCGTCCATCTTCAGCACGTCCATGGCGAGGCGACCGAGATCGCGATGCCAGTTCGACCACTGGTACTTGTAGGTCAGCGCCTCGCGCCGCGTTTCCGCCGACTGGTCGTCGCTGAGTACGCGCATGGCGAGGTAGCGCATGGCGCGCAAGCCGGTCCAGGCATAGGCGACGCGCTGGCGTATTGCGGGCGACCGGTCGGAGCCATTCTCCTTTGATACTTCGACGATCAGGTCGAGTTCCTGCTGGAAGCTCATCTGCTGGCCGAGCGTCGAGATGCCGCGCTCGAAACCGAGCAGGGCCATGGCGATCTTCCAGCCATCGCCGGGCTGTCCCAGAACATCATCGGCCTTGGCGCGCGCGTCGTCGAAGAACACCGAATTGAACTCGGCGCCGCCGCCGATCTGCTTGATCGGGTGGATGTCGACGCCCGGCTGGTCTAGCGGCATGAGCAGGAAGATCAGGCCGTTGCGGCCGACCGAGCCTTCTTCGCAGCGCGCCACGACAAAAATCCAGTCGGACAGATGCGCGAGCGAGGTCCACACCTTCTGGCCCGAAACGATCCAGTCGCCGGTCTCGGGATCGAGTTTCGCACGGGTCTTGATGTTGCCGAAGTCTGACCCGGCGCTCGGTTCGGAATAGCCCTGGGCCCAGAACTCCGTGCCACTGCGGATGCCAGGCAGGAAGCGCTTCTTCTGTTCCTCCGTGCCGAAGGCGATCAGCGTCGGTCCCATCAGCCCCTCGCCGATATGGCCCATGCGGCCGGGACCGCCGGCGCGGCTGTATTCTTCCTGGAATGCCACCTGTTCGGCGACCGACAGTCCGCGTCCGCCGTGCTCGGCCGGCCAACCCGGGCAGGTCCAGCGGCCAGCGGCAAGCTCGCGTTCCCATTCCTTGCGCAGTTCCGGCAGGGCATCACCTTCGCCCGAGCCGCCACGATACTTCAGCGCAGCGAACTTGCCGGTCAGATGGCCAGCCATCCACTCGCGCACCTCGGTGCGGAAAGCGTTCAGTTCGCTCATTTCAAGCCTCCGTCGGCGAAGACAGATGCGGCAATTCGGTCGAGTTGCGCCTCGCGTGCCCCAAGCAGCGCCGCACTCGCCTGCGCGCGCTTGAAATAGAGATGCGGGTCATATTCCCAGGTAAAGCCGACGCCGCCATGCAGCTGGATCGCTTCCTCGGCGGCACGGAACTGGAGATCGGAGGCGAGCACACGGGCTCCGGCGATCTCCAGCGCGCTTTCAACTGCGCCGGAGGTGCCCACACCCTGCGCCGCTCCGAACACCAGCGACCGCGTCTCAGCAACGTCGACCACCAGCTTGGCGCAGCGGTGCTTGATCGCCTGGAAAGACGCGATGGTGCGCCCGAACTGGACGCGCTCGGCGATGTAGGCGAGCGTCACGTCGAGTGCCCCCTGCGCCGCGCCTAACTGTTCGGCGGCAAGGCCAAGATTGGCGAAGGTCAGCGCCCGCTGGAATTGTTCGGCGCTGACGCCTGCGTCATCGATGCGGCTTTCGGCGGAAACCTCCAGCGTCAGTTCGAGCGCAGCGACCGAACGCGTCGCGTCGAGCACCTTGAGTGGCGTGACCACCTGGCCAGAATCACGCGTCAGCGCAAACAGCGCCGTCGTTCCATCTTCCAGCCCGGCCGGCACCAGAACGACATCGGCAACCTCGAAGTCGATAACCTGCGCAACCTTGCCAGCCAGCCTGTACCCGCCGCCGGCACGGATGGCTTTGACCGCAACCGTCGCCGCCGGATCGGCCACAGAAAGATCGGCATAAGCGACGGTCACGGCCATTTCGCCCGCGGCGATGGCGCCTAGGTATCTTACCTTGGCTTCCTCGCTTCCGGCCGACTGCAGAAGCGGTGCCGCCAGGCACACCGTCGACCAGAATGGCACGCAGGCAAGTCGCGCACCGGTAAGTTCCATCAGGATCGCCACCTCGGTGGCACCGAGCCCCAGCCCGCCGAATTCCTCCGGGATCGCCATGGCGCACCAGCCGAGCTCGCGCGAAATGCTGTTCCACAGCACAGCGTCATGGCTGGCGCCGGTGTCGACCACGCGTCGGATCGCTTCGGATGATGACTGTTCGCGCAGGAAGCGCTGTGCCTCCTCGCGGATCATCTGCTGGTCTGGTGTGAATTCGAGCATGCGGTCCCGTCAGGCAAGGAATGGAGCAGCGGTGTCGCGCCACGCGGCAACGAATGCGCTTCATGCCGGATGCCACCGGCCAGCGCCAGCAACATCGTCCAAATGTGGGATGCCGGTGCTTGGTCCGGACTGGTCTGTTCGCAGCAGACTGCCGGCGCGAAACGGTCGCGCATTGCACTGGAGGCGACTATGGGACTCAAGCGTTTCGACAACAAGGTGGTGCTGGTCACTGGCGCCGCATCCGGCATCGGCCGCGCCACAGCACTGCGCCTGGGCTCTGAAGGGGCAACGCTGATCCTCGCCGACCGCAATGTCGACGGCGCACGACAGGTCTGCACCACGGCCAGCGAGCAATATGGCGTCCGCGCCGACGCGCTTGCCTATGACGCAGCCGACAGGGCCTCGGCGCGCCGGATGGTCGACGAAGCGCTGGCGCTGCACGGCCGCCTCGACAGCCTGATCAACAATGCCGGCATCTACCGTCGTGATCATTTCGCCAACCAGACGGGCGACGACTGGTCGCTCGTGTTCGGCATCAACCTCGAAAGCGTCTTCCACATCGTGCACCAGGCGTTGCCGGCACTTATCGCCTCACGCGGCAATGTCGTGTCGACGGCATCGACCGCCGGTCTGCAGGGCATCGCCTATGCCGCCGCCTACGCCGCCTCCAAGGCGGGTATCATCGCCATGACCAAGTCGCTGGCGACGGAATACGCTCCCAAGGGTGTGCGCTTCAATGCCATCTGCCCCGGCCGCGTCCGCACCGAGATCGGCATAGGACTGCAGCCGATCGAGGACCAGAACCCCGACATCATGGTCAAGCCTCCAAAACTCGACGGCAAGGAAAGCGGCGAGCCCGAGGACATCGCCAGCGCCTTCGCCTATCTCGCCTCCGACGAGGCCTGCTTCGTCACCGGCGCCGTGCTGGTGGTCGACGGCGCCCAGACTGTTGGTTGAGTTTTTCTGAGAGAAGCGCCGGCCGTTGAGCCGGCGCACCTGTCCTCAACCTTTGTGGGCGTGGGCCGTGATGACAGGACGGTTGGTCCACGTGCCATCGGCCGTCTGGCGCCATCCGCCGGCAGCCAGCGCGCCGCCGTCGAGATTGATCGTCGTGCCGGTGATCCAGCTCGACAGTGGCGACGCCAGGAACAGTGCGGCACCGGCCGCATCGTCAGGCTGGCCATAACGGCCCAGCGGCATCCAGCGCTTGACCATGTGCTGATGTTCTTCGGGAATCCATTTCAGGATCTGGATCTGCTCGGTTTCGGTCGTCTCCGGCGCGATCGCGTTGACCCTGATGTTTTCAGGCGCGAGTTCGAGCGCCAGGCTCTTGGTGAAGCCGGTGATCGCGGTCTTGAAGGCACTGTAGACGGCGAAGTTGGGAATGCCGCGGAAGGCTTCGATGGTCGAGATGTTGATAATGCTGGCGTTCTCGCCCTGGCGCAGCAGGGGCAGTGCGGCATGCGTCATCAGGAAGATGTGCTCGAGGTTGACGCCGTAGAGCGCGTTCCACTCGGCCCGCGTCGTCTCGGCGAACGGCTTGTGGACCCCGAGGAAGTCGCCGACATTATTGACCAGCACGTCGAGACGGCCGAAACCGTCCTTGACCCGTGCGATCACTTCGTCGACGGCGGCAGCGTCGGTGACGTCGGCGCAGACGACGACGTTGCAGACGTCGGCGGCATCAAGTTCGGCCCGCACCTTGTCGGCGCGACACTGGTCCTTCTCCGCCACCACGACGACGGCCCCGCAACGCCCGAAAGCCAGCGCGATGGCGCGTCCGATGCCGGCCCCGCCACCGCTGATCAGGGTGATTTTGCCCAGCAGTGCGTCTGCCATACCAGCGAGTGAGGTTTCAGCCATGATAGTCCCGTGAAAACAGATAATTGATGTTGATTGTTCAGCCGGCGCGGAAGGTCATGTCGGTACGCCGGTGGGCAAACCGCCAGCCATTGGCGGTGCGGACGAAGCGGTCGAAATAGCGTCCGACGACGCGCGGCAGGGTCGCCGTCGGATCGTCGCGGCTGGTGCCGTGATAGGTGAAGGTCGCAACCCCGCTTGCGCTGTCGGCATCAGTCACGTCGATGACGATGTTGTGCGCCATGTGGATGGTGGTGTCGGTCCGCGCCTTGGCATCGAGATAGGCGCGCATCTCGGAATGGCCTCTGAGCGGCCCCTTCCAGGTTTCCCACAAGCCGTCAGGCGCCCATAGCGCGACCAGTTCCTCATGCCTGTAGTCGTCGACAAGGACGCAGTAGCGCTGCACCAGCTTGGCGCATTCATGTTCGGCGGCCATCCGATCCAAAAGATTCATCCCATCCTCCCCTGATGTCGGTCCACCGTCGCGTCAGATGAAAGCGCCTTCATCCTCCAAACGAACGATGGCGGACGAGCTCGACGCGTCAGCTATGGGCCGACAGCAGATAGCGGAGGAGGAACAGATGTCAGAGCTCGAAGCGAGATTTGCCGCGCTCGAAGCGCGTATTGCAGGATTGGAGGACCAACTTGCCATCTACCAGCTGATCGCCACCTACGGCCCTTCGGTCGACAGCCGCACCGGCAGCGTCACCGCCTCGCTCTGGAGCGAGGACGGCGCCTATGACTTTGGCGGCGACCCGCTCGTCGGCGCCGAAAAGGTCGGTTCGCTGGTCAATATCGAACCGCATATCCACTACGTGGCCGACGGCTGCGCCCATGTGCTCAGCATGCCCCATATCACCGTCAACGGAGACAAGGCCGTGGCGACGGGCTACTCGCGCGTTTACCTCAATCAGGGCGATCACTGGCGTGTCGAGCGCGCTAGCGCGAACCGCTGGGAGCTTGTTCGCACCTCCAACGGCTGGCGCGTCCAGAATCGCGTCAATCGGCTGCTCAACGGCCAGGTCGAAGCGCGCGACCTGCTGTCGAGCGGCGTGAAAAGCGACGACTGACCGCATTCCGTCGATCCTCAGGCCCAAGGAGGTACCCTCGGCTGGCATCGTCCGAACGTGGGATGCCTTCTGGGGCCGGTTCATCGAGTCTGGCCGGCCGGGAGGACACGAAATGAATACACTTCAGGGCAAATCGGTGGTCATCACCGGAGCCGGATCAGGGCTGGGCGCAGCTTATGCACGCCATGCAGCAAGCCTGGGCGCTGCGGTCGTCGTCAACGACATCAGCACTGAGGCCGCGCAGTCGACGGTCGAATCGATCATGGCCGCAGGCGGCAAGGCCGTCGCGCATGCCGGCGACATCTCGTCCTGGAGTTATGCGCAGTCACTCGTCGACGCCTGCATAGACGCTTTCGGCACCATTTCAGGCGTCGTCAACAATGCCGGTATCCTGCGCATCGGCAAGATTCTAGACCTCACCGAGGCGGACATGCGCCGCATGGTCGAGATCAATCTGATAGGCACCGCCGCCTGCGCCAGCCATGCTGCGCGGCGTATGCTCGCCGCCGGCAAGGGCGGCTCGATCATCAATGTCGCCTCAGGTTCCCAGGCTGGTGACGTAGCCCTCGGCGGCTATGGTGCGACCAAGGGCGGCGTGGCGTCCCTCACCTACAGCTGGGCCATGGAGCTGCGTGGCACCGGCGTCCGCGTCAACGCATTGTCGCCGCTGGCGGAAACCGCCATGGCCGCCCAGAACAAGGCGCTGATGGCCGAGCAGGCAGCCAGCCGCGAAGTGCATTATGCTGCCCTGCCCGACGCCGGCGTCAACGCGCCCGTCGTCAGCTTCCTGCTCTCCGACGCTGCCGAAAAGATCAATGGCCAGGTCGTCCGCATCGCCGGCAAGCAGCTGTCCTTCGTCACCCATCCGCTGATCGCCGATCCTGTACTGGAGGGCGAATGGTCCTACGAGGCGGTTGCCGCGGCCTTCGCTGGCCCTCTGGCCGGCAGCCAGCAGCCGCTTGGCCTCGGCTACCAGAGGAAGCCCAAGTGAGCAGCACCGAACACAGGCGGGTCGCCGTCGTCACCGGCGCCAGCCGCGGCCTCGGCCGCGGCATTGCGATTGCACTCGGTGAGGCAGGCTTCACCGTCTATTGTACGGGCCGCAGCGACCGCAAGGCCATCGGCCCATGGGGTGGCACCGTCCGCGACACCGCCGAGGCCATAGATCAGGCCGGCGGCAAGGGTGTCGTTGCCATCTGCGATCATCTCGATGACAGCCAGACCGAAGCTCTTTTTAAACGGGTCGACGCCGAACAAGGCCGTCTCGACCTGCTGGTCAACAACGCCTTTGCCATGCCCGACTGGGCTGTGCCCGACGGCAAATTCTGGGAGCGCCCTTTGTCCTTGTGGCGCGACATGATCGATGTCGGCCTGCGCTCGAGCTATGCGGCCAGCCATTTCGCCGCGCCTATCATGGTGCGCCAGCGTTCCGGCCTGATCGCCAACACCTCCGGCCCGGGCGGCAAGGTCTACCGCCACAGCCTGCCCTATGGCGTCGGCAAGGCCGGCCAGGACAAGCTGGCCCACGACATGGCCCATGAGCTGCACCCCTTCGACGTTGCAGCGATCTCGCTGTGGCCGGGGCTGATCGGCACAGAGCGTACCCTCGCGGGCATCGCTGCTGGCGGCGTGGTCGGCGACAACGCCGGCAACCTGCCGCACATCGAGACACCGTTCTTCATCGGCCGCATCCTGGCGGCAGTCCATGCTGCCGGTGACGCCATGGCCCTCAGCGGCGGCACCTTCTATTCGACCGAGCTTGCCGACCGCTATGGCGTCACAGACGCCGATGGTCGCCGGCCGACATCGCGCCGGCCCCTGTTTGGCGCACCGCTTTACCAGCCCCTGACGGGCGAGGTCGTTCAAGGAACAGCATGATGCCGGACGAACGCCTTAAGAAACCTGCATCGTTGCGGGCTTACAGCGGCGCAATCAGTATTATAATCGATTTGGCTAGACATTCCGGCACCGGACGATTCGACCCTTGGTTGACGACTGTCCAACACAGGGCTTTTCGAAGCGCCGCCAGCCGGGAGGCCGTGCAATGAGCAGGATGGTGCGCATGGTACAGACGGACGCGGGCAGCATCGCCACCGACACCTACGATCGCGACGCCTCGGCGCGTGCGTCGACCAACCCCCGCAAGGAGTTGGTGCGCGAGCAGCTGATCGACATCGCTGCCGAGCTGTTCGACAGCAAGGGTTACGTCCAGACCAGCATCAACGATATCGCCCAGGCGCTGGGGCTCGGCCGTTCGGCCGTCTACCACTACTTCCGCAACAAGGAAGAGATGCTGGCCGCACTGGTCGAATCCGAGGCGCTGACGCCGTCCCACCGGCTGCAGGAACTAATGGCGGAGCCCAGCCTTTCGCCCACCGAGCGGCTGCGCCGCGCCGTGGTTGACGGCATCGTCCGCCGCCTGTCTTCCGGCGCCCGCTTCATTCTGCTGTCGCGGCTTGAAACACAGATCCCGGAGGCGCTCGGCCCGCTTTACAACCAGGGTCGCCGCCACATTTACGACTTCTATGTGCGCTGCATCTCCGACGGCATGGCCTCGGGCGAGTTCCGTACCGTCGATCCCAAGGTCACGGCCTTTGCCGTGATCGGCATGGCCAACTGGACGTCGCGCTGGTACTCGCCTTCAGGCTCCCGCACGCCGACTGAAATCGGCGAGATCATCGCCGACATGGCGCTTGCCGGCCTGCGCGCCCATCACGACCAGCCGCGCGACACTGAGGCGGTGCGCCAGACCATTTCGGGCCTGCGTCAGCAGATCGATGAGCTGGAAAAGCTGGTCAAATAGAAACGGCCGCCGGTTTCCAGACGGCCGCATCATCTCGCAATCTGTTGGAAATCAGTCGAACTTCACGCCGGCATGCTGGATGAAAGCGCTGTAGGTGTCGAAACGGATGATCGGATCCGTGCCGGCGTAAGCGCGGATATGGTCCAGCACCGCCTGGCGCGAGCGTCGCCACATCGGCGGCACGATCTCCAGCATCGGCCCGTAGAGGTCGGGCGAGCGATAATAGAGGATCGACTGGTCCTGGCCGGCGACTCGGATTTCATAGTCGCGCTCGTAGCCAGCGGCTTCGACGCGAGCGGTTGCCTCGGCATGATCATGCACCCAGAAACCCAGATGCTGCAGGCCCTCACGGCCGGCCGCCAAAAAATCCGTGTAGGGCGACGAGGCGTCGTTGGTCTGTTCGATCAGCTCGATCTGCACGTCGCCCATATAGCCGAAGGCGAGCTTGAGCTCGACTTCGACCGGCTGGCCGCGATGCCAGGTGGTGCTGACCGGCTGGCTGACGCCACGCTCCATGAAGATGAACGGGCCGACGCCGAAGACGTCGATCCAGTGGCGCATCGTCTTTTCAACGTCACGGACGACGAAGCCGAGTTGGGTTGCCGGCCCAAGGATAGGTTTCAAACCCTGTGCAAGTCCGAGATCGGCTACGGTCATCATCCCCTCCCCAAGGAACGCCGCCTGCGGAGGCAGGCGGTTCAACGTCTTGAAACTCTGCGTCAGTTGAAGATTTCGAACAGGCCGGCAGCGCCCATGCCGCCGCCGACGCACATGGTGACCACGCCGTATTTCACGCCACGGCGACGGCCTTCGATCAGCACATGGCCGGCCGTGCGCGCGCCGGTCATGCCGAACGGATGACCGACCGCGATGGCGCCGCCATTGACGTTGACCTTGTCCGGGTCGATGCCGAGCGTGTCGCGGCAATAGACCGCCTGGCTGGCGAAGGCCTCGTTGAGTTCCCAAAGACCGATGTCATCGACCTTGAGGCCGTGCTTCTGCAACAGCTTCGGCACCGCGAAGATCGGGCCGATGCCCATCTCCTCGGGTGCGCAACCGGCGACAGCCATGCCGCGATAGGCGCCCAGCGGCTTGAGGCCGAGCTGTTCGGCGCGCCTGGCCTCCATCACGACCAGCGCAGCCGCGCCGTCCGACAGCTGCGACGAGTTGCCAGCGGTCACATATTCGCCAAGCTTTATCACTTCGCCGTCGGCAAAGACCGGCTTCAGCTTGGCCAGTCCCTCGAGATTGGTGTCGGCGCGGAAACCTTCGTCCTGCATCAGGGTCACGTCCTGGAAGCTGGTCTCGTTGGTTTCCTTGTTGACCACCATCTTTCGCGAGGCCATCGGGGCGATCTCGTCTTCAAAGCGGCCCGCCTGGTGGGCGGCAGCCGTGCGCAGCTGGCTGGTCAGCGAGAACTCGTCCTGTGCCTCCCGGCTGATGCCATACTTCTTCGCGACGATCTCGGCTGTCTCGATCATCGTCATGTACATGTGCGGCCACTGCGAGGTCACCGCCTGCGAGCGCGAGCGGTAGCTGTTCTTGTGCTTGTTCTGGGTCAGGCTGATCGACTCGACGCCGCCGGCGACGATCGTCTCCATGCCATCGACGATGATCTGCTTGGCGGCGATCGACACCGCCATCAGGCCCGACGAGCACATACGGTCGATGGTCATGCCCGGCACGCTGTCGGGCAGGCCGGCGGAGGCGGCGCTCAGGCGGCCGATATTGTAGCCCTGCGTGCCCTGCTGGGCCGAGCAGCCCATGATCACGTCTTCAACTGTATCGAGGGCGATGCCGGCGCGCTTGACCGCCTCGCGAACGGCGTGACCCGACAACGCCGGCGCCTCGGTGTCGTTGAAGGCGCCACGGAAGGCCTTGCCGATGGGGGTGCGGGCGACGGAAACGATGACGGCTTCGCGCAAAGGATTGCTCCAGAACAGTTGTTTTAAGCAGGGAACCAGGCAGGCAACGCGCAGGACATTTTCTGCTGCGCAGCGCCCGGAACCGAAGTTTTCCAAATACTTGCTAGGAGCGACGGGGCGGCCGAACATCGTCTGAAAAGACTAACGGCAATTCCGCGTCACGCATCGATGGCAAAAGCCCGGTGCGGAAGGGGCAACGGCGCAGGCAATGCAGCCCGCGCCGAAGAAGGGGTCAGACGTGGTAGCCGCCATCGACATTGATGACCTCGCCGGAAATGAAGCCGGCGCGGCTGGAGGCGAGGAACGACACAGCCTCGGCAATGTCGATCGCCTTGCCGTTGCGGCGCAGCGGCGTGTTCATGGCCGCCGCCTGCATGTATTTGTCGTCGATGTAGCCGAGCTTGCTGAGCTCGGTGTGCTGGCCGGTCTCGATGATGCCGAGCGCCACGCCATTGGAGCGGATGCCGTAGCGGCCCTCTTCCTTGGCGACCCCTTTCATCAGCGCATGGACCGCCGATTTCGGCACGACCGAAAGGCCGTCGGCAGAGGCGAAGCGATACTGCGCCGAACTCTGGCAGGCGACGACAGAGCCGCGCGTCTTGCGCAGATGCGGGATGGCGTAGTGGATCACGTTGAAGAAACCGAAGGCGTCCTGCATCAAATGCTTGCGCATCTGCTCGGGCTCGATCTTGCTGAGATGGATCAGCGGCACCAGCGGCCCGGCAGCGTAGATAACGGTGTGGATCCCGCCAGAGGCTTCGGCGACGCCGTCAATGAAGGCGCGGGTCGCCTCGACATCCTCGATGTTGAGCTTGTGGGTCGAGGCTTTGCGCCCCTCGCTGCGTACGGACTCTGCCGCAGCTTCCGCCTTGGCCTGATTGCTGTGATAGGTCAGCGCCACGTCGCAGCCGTCGCGTGCCAGCACCCGGCAAATCTCAGCGCCGACGCCGCCGCTGCCACCGATGACGATGGCCGCTCCCTCGGCCGGATACAGTCCGCTCATGTCCATCCTCCCTTATGATTTCATCGCCAGCTCGGCATAGTGCCAGCCGAATTCGGCCACCGGCCGTGCCAAAGCACCGGCCTCGCGGGCATGCGCGCTCGCAGCATTGCCATCGACCACACGCTTCATGATGCCCTGGCGAATGCCGGCGACGCGGAACAGGCTGTAGGCCAGATAGGCGTACCAGTGGCGGTCCGACACGCCTTCCTGACGCGTGCCCTTGAGATAGGCGTCGCGATAGCTGCGTTCGTCAGGAATGCCGAGTGCGCCGATGTCGAGGTCGCCGAGGCCGCGATAAGGCTGGTTGGGCAGGCGCCAAGTCAGCATGTGATAGGCGAAATCGGCCATGGGCTCGCCCAGCGTCGACAGCTCCCAGTCGACCACAGCCAACACCCGCGCCTCGGTCGGGTGGAAGATCATGTTGTCGATCCGGAAGTCGCCATGGATCAGCGACGTGCGTGTTTCCGGCGGAATATTGCCGGGCAGCCATTCGATCAGCCGGTCCATCGCCTCGATGATTTCGGTCTCGGAGGCGCGATACTGCTTGGACCACCGGGCCACCTGACGGGCGACATAGTCTCCCGGCTTGCCGAAATCCTCGAGGCCGACAGCCTTGTAGTCGGTGGTGTGGAGAGCGGCTGCGACGCGGTTCATCTCCATGTAGATCGCCTTGCGCTCCGCAGGCGACTGCTCTGGCAAGGCAGGTGCCCAGAACGAACGCCCCTCGACGAAATCCATGACGTAGAACATCGCGCCAACAATGCTCTCGTCGTCGCAGAGCAACCGCGCACCCGCGACCGGCACGTCGCTATCGCGCAAGGCGCTGATGACGCGGAACTCGCGGTCTACTGCATGGGCCGACGGCAGCAACTTCCCGTCAGGCTTCTTGCGCAGCACCAGTTTGCGCACGCCATCAAAAGACAGCAACATCGTCGGGTTGGACTGGCCACCGCGGAAGCGCTCGACCGAAAGCTCACCCTCGCAACCCTCAATGTTGGCCTTGAGATAGCCATGCAGCCGCGCGACGTCGATCTTGCTGTCGGCGGCGAGCGGCTCGGTGCCGACAAAACGGCTGGCATCCATGGCGCGCCTCCCCGCTCAATCCACGTATTTGGCGAGTTCGATGCGCCCGATCTGGTTGCGGTGCACCTCGTCGGGGCCGTCGGCGAAGCGCAGCTTGCGGGCATGCGCATAATAGTTGGCGAGCACGAAGTCCTGTGAAACGCCAGCAGCGCCATGCGCCTGGATCGCCCAGTCGATGACCTTGCAGGCCATGTTCGGCGCGGCCACCTTGATCATGCCGATCTCGGCGCGCGCCGCCTTGTTGCCGACAGTGTCCATCATGTAGGCGGCCTTCAGCGTCAGCAGCCGGGCCTGGTCGATGAGGATGCGGGATTCGGCAATGCGCTCGAGCGTCACCGACTGTTCGGCGATCGGTCGGCCGAAGGCGACGCGGCTCTTCACCCGCCGGCACATCAGCTCCAGGCAACGTTCGGCAAGGCCGATCAGACGCATGCAGTGGTGGATACGCCCCGGTCCGAGGCGCCCCTGTGCGATCTCGAAGCCGCGGCCTTCGCCGAGCAGCATGCTGGATACCGGCACACGCACATTCTCGAACAGCATGTCCATGTGGCCATGCGGGGCATCGTCGTAGCCGAACACCGTCATCGGCCGCAGCACCTTGATGCCTGGCGTGTCCATCGGCACCAGGATCATCGACTGCTGCTGGTGCTTGGCCGCATTGGGGTCGGTCTTGCCCATGAAGATCAGCAGCTCGCAATGGCGGTCGCCCACACCCGAAATCCACCATTTGCGGCCGTTGATGACATAGTCATCGCCGTCGCGGACAATCGAGCTCTGGATGTTGGTCGCGTCACTGGAAGCGACGTCAGGCTCGGTCATGGCGAAGGCCGAGCGGATCGAACCGTCGAGCATGCCGGGCAGCCAGCGCGCCTTCTGCTCCTCGGTGCCGTAGCGCTCGATGGTCTCGATGTTGCCGGTGTCGGGCGCTGAACAGTTGAAGATCTGCGACGAGAAATGCACCCGGCCCATGACTTCGCAGAGCGGTGCGTATTCGGTGTTGGTCAGGCCCGCACCATGAGAAGAATCCGGCAGGAACAGGTTCCACAGTCCGGCGGCCTTGGCCTTGGTCTTCAGTTCTTCAAGAACAGCCGGATGCCCCCAGCGGTCTGCTTCCACTTCCTCGTGATAGCGGCGTTCATTGGGATAGACATGCTCGTCCATAAAGGCATTGAGCCGTTCGAGCAGGTTTTTCGTCTTGTCGCTGTATTCGAAGTCCATCTTGCGTCCGCCAATGCCATTCCAAGGAAGAACCGCCGGCAGATGACTGCCGGCGGCGATGTCGTCACGCGGCGCGGACGCCTGAAGGATTGCCCTTCAGCACGGTGGCGCGGACATTGTATGGGTCGAGCTTGGCGATGATGGCCAGCTGTTCCTCGGTCGGGGCTGCCGTGGTGGTCATGCCTTCGGCGCGCAGCAGTGGGAAGCCGGTGGCATCCTGTACCTGCTCGAAGGTGACGCCAGGATGCAGCGACAGCACCTGGGCTGCATGATCGGGACCGTTGAAGTCGAACACGCACAGGTCGGTGATGACCACGCCGAGCTTGACGTCGGCGGGCTTGGCGCCCTCCGGCCAGTTCTTGGCGTTATAGCCGACGCTTGCCACCACATCGACCTCACCCTCGACGAAGGTGCGCTTCGAATGGTTGGGCAGGAACATTGAGTTCTTGTGGCAGATCGAGTTGCCCGGGAAGCCGCGGACGCCCAGCATCGCAACCTTCGGCTTCTGGAACTCGCCGCCCAGTGCGGAGATGTTGCCCTGGCCGTAGCGGTCGACCTGCACGGGCGTCACCATGGCGTGGCGGCGACCGCTCCAGACGCTGTCAAAGACGCGGCTGTAAGGCATCCAGCCTGACAGCTTCGGCTTGTAGTCGCCGCGCGGTCCAAGCGGGATCGGGTCTTCGACGAGGTAGGCCTCGCCGTCGGTCATCATGATGCCGGGGGCGCAGGTCAGCTTGGCAAGGCCAGCCGCAAGCCTCGGCAGCGGGCCGATGCCGGTGGCGAGAACTTCACCATCGGCAGCCCATGCCTGCGCGCCGGCGGCGATGATCAGTTCGGCAAGAGTGAATTCTTTTGCAGTCGTCATGTCGTGTCCGATCAGAAAATGGGGAGCGGCAGGGCGCGGATCTTGGCTTCGCCGCCAACGCTCGCGGCGTAGCTGGCCTCGTCGCCCTTCACATATTGGTCGAAATAGCGCTGCCAGCCGCCCTCTTCGGTCGCCGATGCGGCGTAGTCCTTGAGGTGCCCCATGTCCCAGCCATAGGCGTCGTGTGCCGCCGTCGGGTGGGCGCCGAGCGGTGCCTTGACCACGCCGGTTACCAGGCAGCGCTCGAACAGCTGGCTCTTGGCCTTGTCGGAATACTCGGCGTCGATGCGGTCGACCAGCACCTCGGTGGTGACGAACACCTTGTTGGCGGCGCGCGCAAACAGGCCGTCGAAGAACGGGTCCGGACCGTCGGTCTGGGTGTTGCCCAGGCGGTCGGCGCGGCTGGTGTGGATCAGCGCCACGTCGAGCTTGATTGCCGGCATCGCCAGCAACACTTCGCCGTCGTGGTAAGGCGACTTCACCGTCTTGAAGTGCGGATTGTACTTCATGACGTCGGAGCCGAGGCCGACGCGCGTCGCGGCGAAGGGAAGGTTGTGGCCAGCAGCCTGCAGGCCGAGCAGCAGAAGGCCCTCGTCGAGTTCCGCGACCTCGACAGCACCTGCTTCGCGCGCCTTGCGGAAGTAGGGCTCGATCGGCATCGCATCGAGCGAGACGAAGCCATACATCAGCTTCTTGACCTTGCCCGCAGCACACAGCATGCCGATTTCCGGCCCGCCATAAGCGACGAGCGTCAGGTCCTTGAGGTCCGAGCGCAGGATCTCGCGCACCAGCGCCATCGGCTTGCGACGGGGACCCCAACCGCCAAATCCGATCGTCATGCCGTCGCGCAGCTGGGCGACGACCGATTTCAGGTCCATTTCCTTGTTCATAGATACCTAATCCGTTTGTTCTTCGTATTGTTTCGACAAGGATCCACGGCTCAGCCGTAGAAACCCCTGCCCTCGGCTACCAGCCGCTCTATGAGCGCGGCCGGCTTGAAATATTGATCGCCCACGAGCCCGGCGTACTTGTCGAGCGCCGCCTTGACCGCTGGCAGGCCGACCTGGTCGGCGTAGAACATCGGGCCGCCCAGATAGGTCGGAAAGCCGAAGCCATTGGTCCAGATGACGTCGATATCGCCGGGCCGCGCCGCCGCACTCTCGTCGAGGATCTTGGCTGCCTCGTTGACCATGGCAAACAGGCAGCGTTCGAGGATTTCCTCGTCGGTGATGGTGCGCGCGGTGAAGCCGCGCTCCTTGCGATGCGCGTCGAGCAGTTCGTCTACGAGGGGATCGTGCGAAGCCTTGCGGTTCTCGTCATAGACATAGTAGCCCGCGCCCGACTTCTGGCCGAGCCGGCCGGCAGCAACCAGCCTGTCGACGATGTTGCACTGCTGCTCCCGCGGCGACATACGGGCGACGCGTGCCGCCCGTGCTGCGGCCATGATGTCCATGCCGGCGAGATCGGCCAGCGCGAACGGGCCGATCGGGAAGCCGAAAGCGGTTAGCACGCGGTCGACCTGTTGCGGCGTCGCACCGTCCTCGAGCAGGAACTGAGCCTCGCGCGTGCGCTTGGAAAGCATGCGGTTGGCAACGAAACCTTCGGAGCGTCCGACCATGACCGGCACCTTGCCGAGGCGCTTGCCCAGCGCCGTGGTGGTCGCCAGAACGTCCGGAGCCGTCTTCGCTGCCCGCACGTTTTCAAGCAGCTTCATGACATTGGCGGGGTTGAAGAAATGCATGCCGGCGACGCGCGCCGGGTTCTTCGACGACGCGGCCAGTTCCTCGATGTCGAGGAACGAGGTGTTGGTGGCGATGATGGCATCGTCGCGCAGGACTGCATCGAGCTTGGCGAATACGTCCTTCTTGACGTCGAGCTGTTCGGTCACCGCCTCGATCACCAAATCGACATCGCCAAGGCCGTCATAAGCAGTCGTGGCGCTCAGCAACGCCATGCGGCGCTGCATCTCATCGGTCGACAGGCTTCCGCGCTTGACACTGCCTTCATAGATCTTGCCGATCGCCTTGGTTGCAGAAGCAAGCCCCTCGTCGGTCAGGCCGATCAGGGTTACCGGAATGCCGATGCTGAGGAAGCAGGCGGCAATGCCGCGGCCCATGGTGCCGGGACCGACAATGGCTACCTTCTTGACCTCTCGCGGCTTCACCTCGGCATCGACGCCGTCGATCTTCAGCGCCTCTCGTTCCGCCGCGAAGATATGGCGCAGCGCCTTGGACTGCGGCGAAACCAACAGCTCCTTGCAGGTCTTGTATTCGAGCGCGATGGCCTCGCCGACTGGTGTTTCGGTGACCATCTTGATCAGATCAACCGCGACAAGAGGCGCCTTGAAGCCTTTGTATTTCTTGGCCAATGCCGCACGGCTGGTTTCAAGGACGGCAGGATCGAACGCCGGCACCGGCAGGTCGCTGGTTCGGCGCAATTTTGCACCGTCAGCAATCACCCTTGCGGCGAATGCGACTGCAGCTACCTTCAGGTCCCCCGAGACGACCTCGTCGACAATGCCCTTTTCGCGGGCGTCGCGTGCCGAGATCTGGCCACCCTCGCTGATCATCGCCAGTGCCTGCTCGACACCGGCGAGACGCGGCAGGCGAACCGTGCCGCCCGACCCCGGCAGGATGCCGAGTTTGACTTCCGGCAGACCGACCTTCGAGCCTTCGAGCGCGATGCGATAGCTACAGGCGAGCGCCACTTCGAGGCCGCCGCCAAGCGCCGTGCCGTGGATAGCGGCCACGATCGGCTTGGTCGCTGCGTCGAGCGTGTCGATCACTTCGCCCAAAAGCGGCGCCACCATCGGCTTCTTGAATTCGTGGATGTCGGCGCCGGCGATGAAGGTGCGGCCGTCGCACAGAATGACCATGGCACGTGCTTCGGTATCGCTTTCCAGCGCTTTCACGGCCTCGATCAGCCCAACGCGCACCGAATGAGACAGCGCATTGACCGGCGCATTGTCGACGGTCGCGACCAGAATGTTGCCTTGCTTGACGACCGAGACGGTCTTGACGAGTTGCTCGGTCATGCCGGCACTCCTTCCCTGCTATGTCCTGAATTGCCTGTCACCAGAACGACCTTGCCCTTGACGGCACGCTCCATAACGACGTCGAGCGCCTCGGCGAAGCGGTCGAGCGGATATTCGGCCGAGATATGCGGCCTGAGCGCGCCCTTGGCGAACCAGTCCATCAACTCGGCAATGTTCTCGGCATTCTTATCGGGCGACGAGCGCGCATAGGCACCCCAGAACACGCCGATCAGTGCAGACTGCTTGAGCAGCAACAGGTTGAGCGCGATCTTGGGGATGTCGCCGGCGGCAAAGCCGATCACCAGCAGCCGACCGAAAAGCGCCAACCCGCGCACCGCCGTCTCTGTCATGCTACCGCCGACCGGATCATAGACCACGTCGACGCCCTGGCCGTTGGTCAGATCCTTGAGCCGCTGGCGAAGGTCCTCGGTCGAATAGTTGATCGTCTCGTCGGCACCGTATTCGCGGCACAGCGCCAGCTTCTCGTCGCTGGAGGCGGCAGCGATGACGCGTGCCCCCATCTGCTTGCCGAGCTCGACGGCAGTCAGGCCGACGCCACCGGCTGCACCGAGAACCAGAAGGGTCTCGCCCGGCTTGATCTGCGCGCGATCCTTGAGTGCATGGTGCGAGGTCGCATAGGTGATCAGGAAACCGGCTGCCTCGACGAAGCTCATCTCGGCGGGGATCGGAAACACCTTCCAGGCATCGACCGCGACCTGCTCGCCATAGCCACCGATACCGGAAAAGGCCAGGACGCGCATCCCAGCCGTCAGGCGTTCGACGCCCTCGCCGACCGAAATGATCGTGCCGGCGGCCTCACTGCCCGGCGTGAACGGCAGTTCGGGTTTGGTCTGGTACTTGCCCTCGACCATCAGACCGTCGAAGAAGTTGATGCCGCATGCCTCGATGCGGATCACCACCTGACCCGGCTTTGCCACCGGGTCCGATACCTCTTCAATCCTGAGTTCCGCCCTCGGGGCGAACTCCTTGCAGATCACTGCCTTCATTTTCCTACGCCGCTTGTTGCTGCCATTTCGGCACTGCCAAATTCTTCAATCGAGGCAAGGAATGGGACAGGGGCAGACCGCTAACATCGTCTGATGGGACTAGTCGCTGAACAGCAGGCATTTTGGCCGCCAAACCGCTGATATGCCGAACAATCTTAGTCCCTTCGGACGATGTTGCCGGCGCCTGCGCGCGCAGGTTCGCGGGTACCGTTTCGAGGAGATCATCATGGCCCGTTTGGCAGGCAAAGTAGCATTCATCACCGGCGCGACCGGCGGCATCGGCGAGGCGGCAGCGCGGCTGTTTGCGCAGGAAGGCGCCAAGGTCGCCGTTGCCGGCCGCAGCCGTGAAAAAGGCGAGGCTATCGCCTCCTCCATCAAGGCATCAGGCGGCACGGCACTCTATGTCGAGACCGACGTCACCGAGCCCGACAGCGTCGGGGCATCCTTCAAGACCGTTATGGATGCCTGGGGCCGGCTCGACGTGCTCTACAACAATGCCGGCGGCTCGAGCTCGGCCGACGGTCCGGTGACGGTGGCGCCGTTCGAGGAGTTCTGGCGTTGCATCAAGCTCGACCTGTTCGGCACCTGGGTCTGCTGCCGCAACGCCATCCCGCTGATGCAGCAGTCGGGCGGCGGCTCGATCGTCAATTGCTCGTCCATTGTCGGCGCCATGGGCATTCCCAATCGCGACGCCTATTCGGCGGCCAAGGGCGGGATCATCTCGCTGACCCGCTCGATGGCGGTCGAATTCGCCAAGGACAACATCCGCGTCAACGTGCTGGTGCCGGGAGCGGTTGCCACCGACCGCGTGCTCGGCTTCTTCGAGCGCGAACCGCATCTCAAGGCGCAGTTCGACGCCTATCTGCTCGGCATCGCCGAACCCATCGACGTGGCCAATGCAGCCCTTTACCTGGCCTCCGACGAATCGCGGAAGATGACCGGCCATCAATTGCCCATCGACGGCGGTATTCTGATTTCGTGACCGCCGCGCCTGGCCTGGCTTAGTCTGTGCAGACGATGCCTGCCCCTTCGGGCAGGTTTTCAAGTCGGCACAGAATCCCAATTTCGACTGCAGGAAATACGAGCATGGAAATCCTGAGCCAGGTGCTGGCGCGGAACGCGAGGCTGATCGGCGAGCGTAACTTCATCGTCACCGACAAGGAGACGATCACCTATGCGCGCTTTGCCGAGCTGACGGCACAGCTTGCCAACGTGCTCAAAGCGCGCGGCGTGGCCAAGGGCGACCGCGTCGGGCTCTATCTGCCAAGCACGCCGATGATGGCCATCGGCTTCTGGGCTTGTCAGCGTCTCGGCGCGATCCCTGCCCCGCTCAGCGCCATGTTCCGCCATGCCGAGCTGCGCAAGATCGTCAGCCAGACCGGCATGAAGGCGCTCATCGCCGACGGCTCGACTTGGCCGTACCTCTCCGAGATCAGGGCCGAATTTGCCGATCTCGCTCATTGCCTGGTCGTGTCGGGCGACGGCAGCGCCGACGACCTCACCTCTCTTATGGCCGCAGCGCCCAAGACGTTCGAAGATGTTGCCTGCCATATTGACGACATCTGCGCCTTGTTCTTCACCTCGGGCACGACAGGCGCCCCCAAGGGTGCGGCGCAATCGCAGTTCAACCAGTGTTCGACCCTGCGCGACATGATGGTGTCCCACCGCACGCGCTTTGCCGAGGAAGTCTATCTCTGCGCTGTGCCGCTGTTTACCAATTTTGGCCTGACGGTGACGCTGAACCTGTGCCTCTACACCGGCGGCACCATCGTGCTGCACGAGCGCTGGGACACCCTGCGTGTCCTTGCCGACATTGGTCGTTACAAGGCCACCTATTTCGGTGGCACGCCGACAATGTATGTCTACATGGTCAACGAGGTCGATCCAGCGAAACACGACCTGTCGTCGCTGCGCATCTGCACCACGGGCGGCTCGCCGGTGCCCCAGCCGGTCATCCGCCGTTTCGAGGAGTTGTCGGGCGCCCGCGTCACGCAAGTTTACGGCTCGACCGAAACCAGCGGCCAGAACGTCATGGAACCGACTGCGGGTATTCGCAAGCCTGGCTCGGCCGGCCTTCCGGTCGGCAGCTCGCGCATCTCTATCGTCGACGACGAAGGCAGTGTCGTGCCGCAGGGCGAAATCGGCGAGGTCATCATTTCAGGCGATTGCGTCGCCCAGGGCTACTGGATGGATGAGAAGGCATCGGCCGAGGCCTTCGGCAATGGCGGCTGGAAGTCGGGCGACCTCGGTTATGTCGACGAGGACGGCTACCTGTTCATCGTCGACCGCAAGAAGGACGTCATCATCGCCGGCGGCCACAATGTCTATCCGCTGGAAATCGAGGCCCTGCTCTACAAGCATCCGGCGGTCGCCATGTGCGCGGTGGTCGGCGCGCCCGACGAGAGCAAGGGCGAAATCCCGGTCGCGGTCATCGTCAAGGCCGATGGACAGGACGCGACAGCGGAAGAACTGATCCGCTATTGCCGCGAGAGCCTCGCCGCCTACAAGGCCCCGCGCGCCGTCCACTTCATCGACACGATGCCGGTCGAGGCGGCCAAAATCCGCAAGCGCGCACTGGTACTGGCGCTGCGCGAGAACCGCCTGGACGATTTCCGGAACAAGTGAACCCGCGACGTTGGCGAAGCAAAAGAACGGCCGCGCATGACGCGGCCGCTCTGTTATAAATCAGTTGGTTGCCAGCACTTGCTGAACTGAATTGTCGGCCTTCTCAGGCCGTCGCGACGTCGCCCGCACCACCAAAGGCGCTCCAGCCGCCGTCGACCGGCAGAACCGTCCCAGTGATGTAGGATGCCCAGTCTGACAGCAGGAACATCGCCGCCTTCGCCATCTCCTCCGGCGTCGCAAGCCGCCCGAGCGGCGTGCGGCGTTCCAGGATCGTTGGGTCGAATGCCTTGCGCTCGAGCAGCGCCTGGACCATCGGCGTCAGCGTATAGGCTGGCGCGATCGCATTGACGCGGATGCCCGAGGGCCCCCATTCGCAGGCCAGCGTCTGCGTCAGGTGGTTGATGCCTGCCTTGGCGGCCGCATAGGCCGAACGTCTGGGGAAGCCGCCGAGCCCTACGATGGACGACACATTGACGATGGCGCCTTGCTTCTGCCGGAGCATCGGCCGCGACGCCGCGCGGCACATCAGGTAGGTGCCCTTGAGGTTGACGTCGATCACACGCTGCCAGCGCTCCACCGACTGCTCATGAACAGGCACGAGATCGTCGCCGATGCCGGCTGAGTTGAAGACGAGGTCGAGCCCGCCGAGGGCCGCTATCGCCTCCCCGACCATGCGCTCGGCATCCGCTTCGCTTGCAACATCGCCCTGGGTGATGCCGGCCGCAGCAGTGCGCTGCGCCGCCGGATCGAGATGATCGCGGTTGAGGTCGGCAATGACCACGCGAGCGCCGAGTTCGCCCAGAAGCCTTGCTGCTGTTTCACCGATGCCACTGCCACCGCCTGTGACCAGCGCGCGTTTGCCGTCGAAGCGGATTATGCTCATGCGTCGGGATCCCCGCCGTCTTCCGCATCCTGCTTGAAATGGAAATCAGGTTGCCACTGGTCGCGCGGCTGGACATGCAGTTTCCAGTAGGCTTGGGCGACCAGGTCGTGATCGTAGGGCGTTCCGGCCTGCATCGTGCCGTGGATGGCAACCGTCGAGACATGAATACCCGCAGGCGAAAGCTCTTTCTCCAGCGAATGTCCGAGGCTGCGCAGCGCCGCCTTGCCAAGCGAGGTCACGCCCCACTCGATCCACGGCCCGAAGGCGAGCACCCCGCCGGTGAGCAGGATCGTGCAGCGGCCGCGCTCGATCATTTTGGACGCAACCGCCTGCGCCGCATGCAGCGCACCAGCGACATTGGTCCTGAAGGCCTCGACGACATAGTCGACGCTTGCTGCCTCGCCGTGTGACTTCCAGCCTTCGGCGGTACCGTACTTCACCTCGCCCAGCCGCGATGGCGTGACGAACCGTGCCGGCTCTATGATGGCGGCATTGTAGATCAGCGCTTCGGCATCACCATGCTGCTCGCGGATCGCCGCATGGACGCGGTCCATCTCCTCAGGCTTGCCGGCGTCACCGACAAACCCGGAGACGTCGAGCCCTTCGGCCCTGAAGTCCTGCTCGTAGCGCGCGATCGCCTCGGCCCGGCGGCCGACGAAGGCAACGCGATGGCCCTCGCGCGCGAACTTCTTCACCAGGGCCTGGCCAAGTCCGGGCCCCATGCCGATGACGATTGTCGATGGTCCACTCATTGCGCCACCTTCGCCTTGGTCGCGACTCCGGTGCGGTCTGCCGTCCGCTGCGCCTTGCGCTCGGCGCGGTTTGCCAGAAACTCTTCCAGCGTGCCGACGATGCCCTTGCGCAGGAACAGCACGCAGAGAACGAAGATGATGCCCTGAACGACCACCACCCAGGCACCGAGCGTCGCCAGCTCGCGCTGCAACGTCACCAGCACCGCTGCACCGACCACTGGTCCGAGCAACGTGCCGACGCCACCTATCAGCGTCATCAACAGCACGTCGGCCGAAGTCATGAAGAACACGTCAGCCAGCGACGCCAGCTGGAAGATGATCGCCTTGAGGCCGCCTGCCACGCCCGACAGCATGGCCGACAGCGTGAACGCGATCAGCTTGAAACGGTCGGTCGAATAGCCGAGCGAAATGGCCCTCGGCTCGTTCTCGCGGATAGATTTGAGCGTCTGGCCGAAGGGTGAGTGGATGATGCGATAGACGAAGGCGAAGCCGACCAGGAACACTGCAAGCGTCACGTAATACATGTTCAGCGTGTTCGAGAGATCAATCAGGCCGAACAGAGTGCCGCGTGGCACTGACTGGATACCATCCTCGCCATTGGTCCATGGCGCCTGCACCGCGTAGAAATAGATGATCTGCGCCATCGCCATGGTGATCATGGCGAAATAAAGCCCCTGTCGGCGGATCGCCAGCCAACCGAACAGCGCGCCGATGGCGGTCGCCACAGCCACGCCCATCAGGATGCTCAGTTCAGGCGGCAGACCCCAGGCGGCCGCGGCGTGTGCGGTGACATAGGCAGACGAGCCGTAGAAGGCGGCATGGCCGAAGGCGAGCAGGCCGACGTAGCCAAAGATCAGATTGTAGGCGAGCGCGAACAGCGCCAGCACCAGGATCTTCATGCCCATGACCGGGTAAACCAGGAACGGCAGCGCCACGCCACCGACCGTAAAGATCGCCAGCCACAGGCGGCCGTTCTCGAGGAAGCTGCCGGAGCGACCTGACGACACGTCAGCGACAGAGTGGCTTGATGTCTCCTTGCCGAACAGGCCGGCCGGGCGGAAGATCAGCACCAGAGCCATGATGATGAAGATCACGGTCGCCGAAGCCTGCGGGTAAAAAACCTTGGTCAGGCCTTCGATCACGCCGAGCATCAGACCGGAGACGATGGCGCCAAAGATCGAGCCCATGCCGCCGATGACGACCACCGCGAAGATGGTGATGATGATGCCCTGTCCCATCTGTGGGCTGACCTGGTAGATCGGTGCTGCCATCACGCCTGCGAAGCCGGCGAGGCCGACGCCGAAAGCATAGGTCAGCATCAGCAGCCTGGGCACGTTGATGCCGAAGGCGCGGACAAGATCGGGATTTTCTGTCGCCGCACGCAGATATGAACCGAGCTTGGTGCGCTCGACGACGTACCAGGTGCCGAAGCAAACGACGATGGCGGCCGCAATCACCCAGGCGCGATAGATTGGCAGGAACATGAAGCCGAGATTCAGGCCACCCTTCAACGAGTCCGGAACGCCGTACATCTGGCCGGCAGCGCCGTAATAGACGTTGAAAGCGCCCTCGATCGCCATGGCGAGACCGACGGTCAGGAGCAGGCCGTAGGCATGGTCGAGGTCGTAGACCCGGCGGATGAAGATGCGCTCCATCAGCGCGCCGATGACCGCCACCACCAGCGGTACGATGACCAGCGCCCACCAGTAGCCGATGGATGGCAGGCCGAGCCCGGGGAACAGTTCGGGTAGGCGCATCAGATACCACGCGCCGAATGCGCCCAGCATGTATTGCGCACCATGGACGAAGTTGCCGATGCGCAGCATGCCGAAGATGATCGCCACGCCCAGGCTCATCATGGCGTAGAACGAACCGTTGATGAGGCCGACGAGCAGCTGGCCGAAAAGAAGGGTTGGCGGAACGCCAATCAGGTCCATCATGGCCATCACACCCCGAGATAAGCTTGGATTTTGGCTTCGTTGCCGGCGAGTTCGTCACGGCTGAAGCGCTCGACCACCTTGCCGTGGTCGACCACGAAATGCCGGTCGGCGAGCTTCGAGGCGAAGCGGAAGTTCTGTTCGACCAAAAGGATGGTGAAGCCCCTCGCCTTCAGCTTTTCAAGCACGACGGCAATCTGCTTGACGATGACAGGCGCAAGGCCCTCTGTCGGCTCGTCGAAGATCAGGAGCTTGGCGCCCGTGCGCAGGATGCGGCCGATGGCCAGCATCTGCTGCTCGCCGCCCGACAGCTTGGTGCCGGGGCTCTGCCAGCGCGCCTTGAGGTTGGGAAACAGCTCCAGGATTTCGTCCACCGTCATGCCGCCCTTGGCGATGACGGGCGGCAGTTCCAGGTTTTCGGCCACCGACAGGCTCGAGAAAATGCCACGCTCCTCCGGGCAATAGGCGATGCCGCGCCGGGCGATGAACTCGGGCGCCCTCGCCGCGACATTCTCGCCGCGATAGGCAATAGTGCCCGTCTTCTTGCGCACCAGGCCCATGATGCAGCGCAACGCCGTTGTCTTGCCGGCACCGTTGCGGCCCAGGAGCGTGACGAGCTCGCCCTCGCGGATGTCGAAATTCATGCCGTGGAGCGCCTTGCTCTCGCCGTACCAGGCATGGAGGTCGGCGATGTCGAGCACCACCTTGGAAATCTCAGTCATCTGCGCCACCGATGTAGGCTTCGATCACGCGCGGGTCGCGCGACACGGTCTCGTAGTTGCCCTCGGCCAGCACCCGTCCCTGCGCCAGCACGGTGATGGTGTCGGAAAGGGCCGCGACAACAGACAGATTGTGCTCGACCATCAGGATGGTGCGCTCGCTTGAGACCTTGCGGATCAGCTCGGCGATGCGGTCGACGTCCTCGTGGCCCATGCCCGAAGTCGGCTCGTCAAGAAGCAGCATCTCGGGATCGAGGGCCAGCGTGGTGGCAATCTCCAGCGCGCGCTTGCGCCCGTAAGGCAGGTTGACCGCCACATGGTTGCGATAGGACAGCATGCCGACGGCATCGAGCAGCTCGTCGATGCGGTCGTTGAGCACGCCGAGCGTGCGTTCGCTCTGCCAGAAGCGGTAAGAGCTACCCGTCGGACGCTGCAGCGCCATGCGCACGTTCTCGCGCACGCTCATGCGCGGGAACACAGCCGATATCTGGAACGAGCGGACAATGCCCTTGCGCGCCACCTCCTCCGGCTTCAGAGCGGTGATGTCCTCGCCATTGTAGCGGATCGAACCTTCGCTGGGCTGCAGGAACTTGGTGATCAGATTGAATGTGGTCGTCTTGCCGGCGCCATTGGGGCCGATCAGGGCGTGGATGGTATTGCGCCGGACCTTGAGGTCGACGTCCTTTACGGCAGCAAAGCCGTAGAAATACCGGCTCAGCCCGGACGCCTCGATAATGTAGTCGTCCGCAGTGCCTTGTCGCACCTTGTCCTCCACGTATTCTAGAAAATGCGCGGGCCCGGGCCGTCCCGTCATGCTTCGACGAGTATGCCCTTGCCACGTGATGCCAGCTGCCTGAGCGCCACCACCTTCTGGTAGTCTTCCGAATGGTAGAAACGCCGCGCAGCGTCAGCACTCGGGAACTCGACCACCGAGATGGAGGCCGGCTGCCAGCCGCCTTCGAGGCTCTCCACGCGATCGCTCGACAGAACGAAGCGCCCACCGCCGGCGGCCATAATCGGCCCGGCGACCTCGCGATAATGCTGCCAGGCCGCCTCGTCGGTGATTTGGATCTCGAAGATCAGATAGCCGGGCAAGTGGTCACTCCTATCGGGTGAATGCGCCGGATGACTTGATCGCCACCCGGCGCTGTCGGCTCAGCCCTTGGCCAGCTTGCAGGCGCTCTTGTCGATCGAGCGGAAGGCGACGTCAGCCGGTACGGTGGTCACGACCTTGAACACGTCCTGCGGGTCGGATGCCTCGCCGGGCGCGCGCACTTCGAGCAACTGCATGTCGTGCACGAGACGGCCGTTGGGCAGCAGCGTCGCGTTGTGCGCGAACAGGTCGTTGATCTTGCCTTCGCGCAGCTTGGCCAGCACGGCGGTCGGCTCGTCGGTGCCGGCGGCCTTTACGGCGTTCAGATAGTTGGTGGCTGCCGAATAGGCGCCCGCGGCTACCCAACCCGGTGCGTTGCCGGTCTTCTTCTGCATCTCTTCCTTGAAATGCTTGGACGCATCGTCGGTGTTCCAGTACCAGGCGGCTGCAAACTGGATGCCCTTCAGCGCGTCGAGGCCGATGGCGCGCGCATCCGACTGGTGGAGCACGGTCAGCGCCACGCGCATGCCCTGGTCGATCAGACCGAATTCCTGGACCTGCTTGAGCGCATTGACCAGTTCCGGACCGTTGACGGTCAGCGCCAGAACCTTTGCGCCCGATGCCTGCGCCTGCAGGATGTAGGACGAGAAATCGGTGGTGCCGAGCGGTGCGCGCACCGAACCGAGGATCTTGCCGCCTTCTTCCTCGACGGCGGTCTTCACGCCGGCTTCCAGGACCTTGCCGGCCTCATAGTCGGGCGACAGAATGAACCAGGTCTCGCCGCCAGCCTTGAGCTGGGCACTGACCGACGAACGCACCTGCGAATAGGCATCGTAGGCCCAGGCGAGGCCATAGCCGTTGCAGTCGGCTTCGGTCATCTTGTCGGTCATCGGCGACACGAAGAAGCCGAGCTTCTTCTGTTCGCCCAACAGGTTGTTGACCGAAAGCGCGATGGCCGAATTGGCGACGTCGAACAGCGCGTCGACATTGTCGCGTTCCAGCCATTCGCGAGCGATGGACAGCGCGATCTCGGGCTTGTTCTGGTGATCTGCCGACACCAGCTCAATCGGCTTGCCAAGCACCTGGCCGCCGAAATCGGAAATGGCGAGCTTGACCGCCTCGGTCACCTCGGTACCGCCGAGCGCGGAGAAGGACGAACTCTGGTCGTTGAGCACGCCAAGCTTGACGCTGGCATCCTGTGCGGCTGCGGTCAGCGCGGTCGACAGCAGCAGCGCTGCCGCGAGAATGGATTTCTTCATGTCATTCCTCCCCAGGAACGTAGGCTTTGGTGCCGGTCTGGATGCGCGCCGGCATGGATGTGCGCGCAAGGCCGCCACGCATGATGGCGTGTCGACTCCTCAAGGAGAAATCACAGGATGCGGGACAGCCGAACATCGTCCATGCGGACTAGCGCATATGCCGGTCTGGACCGGAGCGACCTTCGCCTGAGCTAGTTCGTTTGCAGGATGCGAGCCGGCATCCGAGAGCAAGACATCACGACATGAGTGAATTCGATACGATCATCGTCGGGGCCGGCTCTGCCGGCTGTGTTCTGGCCAACAGGCTGAGCGAGAACCCTGGGCACAGGGTACTTGTGCTCGAGGCCGGCCCTTCAGACCTTCATCCCTTCGTCCGCATGCCCCGGGGATGGGTCAAATTGACCAAACACCCCAAGCGCTCCTGGAATTTCCCGGTCCAGCACGAGGAGGGCCGGCCGCAAGCCGAGACATGGGCGCGTGGGCGCGGGCTTGGCGGCTCGAGCTCGATCAACGGCATGCTCTATTGCCGCGGCGCGCCGGAGGATTACGACGGCTGGGCGAATTTCGGCGTCAAGGGCTGGGACTGGTCCGACATGGCGTCAATCTTCCGCAAGATCGAGAACCATCAGCTTGGCGGCGATGCCGTCAGGGGAAGCAATGGCCCCTTGCAGGTGAGCGTTCGTCCTCTTCCCGCCCCTCTCGGCCAGGCGGTCCTCGACGCCGGTGCCTCGCTCAGTCTCGACCATCTCGACGACCTCAACGGCATCAGGCGCGATGGGGTCGGCACCTATGCCCATACCGTCGACCACAAGGGACGACGGATGAGTGCTGCACGTGCCTTCCTGCGCCCGGCGATGCCGCGCAAGAACCTTGTTGTCCAAACCGGCGCGCAGGTCCTGCGTATTCTGTTCGACGGGCGCCGGGCGGTCGGCGTCGAATACATCGAGGGCGGTCGCCAACGCACCGCGCGCGCGGCACGTGAGGTCATCGTCGCCTGCGGCGCGATCCAGTCGCCGCAACTGCTCCAGGTTTCCGGCATCGGCCGATCCGATGTGCTGTCGGCCGCAGGCGCCCAGACGGTGGCGGAATTGCCGGGCGTCGGCCGCAACTTCGCCGAACACCTTGTCGTGGCGCTCCCATATCGTCTTGCCGGTCTGTATGGACACAACCGCCGGCTCAGCGGCTTGCGTCTGGTCGGCGAGGTGCTGCGCTACTATCTCGCCGGCACCGGGCTGATGAGCTTCGGCGCATCCGAAATGGGCGGCTTTGTCAGCTCATCGCCTGATGTCGCCTATCCCGACCTGCAGCTGTCGCTGTCGCCCTACACCTTCGCCCGCGGGCTGCTCCAGGGCCGGCTGAAGCTCGAGAACAAGCCCGGCATCACCATCATCGGCTATGCCCTGCGGCCGGAAAGCCGCGGCGAGATCACGATCCGCTCCGCCGACATGCGCGACATGCCGTCTATTCGACCGAACTGGCTGGCGACCGAGAGCGACCGGCGTACCGCAGTCTCAATGATGCGCATCATGCGTGACTTCGTCGCCCAGCCGGCCTTGCAGCCCTACGTCAAAGAAGAACTATGGCCGGGCCGGACTGTGCAATCGGACGCCGACATGCTCGCTGCCTTCCGTTCGACCTTCGTGTCGGGACTGCACGCGGTCGGCACCTGCAGGATGGGCGACGACGCCGATGCGGTCGTCGACGAGCGGCTGCGGGTCCGAGGCGTCGAGGGTCTGCGTGTCGTCGATGCCTCGGTCATTCCTGCGCCGATCTCGGGCAACACCAACGGCCCCGTCATGGCACTCGCCTGGCGTGCGGCTGATCTGATACTTCAGGAAAGGCGCTGAACCTTCAGAAATCGAAGAATTCACTGCGCGCGCTGGTGAACGCCTTTTCCAAGCGGTGGACCATGCGCCAGCCCTCTTCGGTCCTGCGATAGCGCACATCGTACTGCCCGCAGGCGGTGCGGCTCATGGTGTGGTTCTGGGCGAGCCTGCCGATAGCGACGAACTGGAAATGCAGGTGCCCAATGGCCTCGTCGCCGTCGATTTCGAGCAACGGCAGTCCCGGAACGTGAACGCCTGAAAACTTCGACGTGAAGTCGAGGCAGAAAGCCGACAGTTGCTCCCTGCCCTCCACCTTGAGTGCCGGACGATCGCCGACGGCCGCAATCTCGAACACGCCGTCGACGGTGAACACATCGGCCCATGCATTGCCGTCGCCGCTGTCCCAGGCGCGGGCATAGCGCGCCTCCAGCGCAATGATGTCGAGCATGGCCTCGGCGCGCGCAAGCCTTGCCTCCAGCATCTCAGGCACTCCTGGCAAACGCATCGCGCAGCCTGGCGCCGCCATGGTCGATCGCCAGCCGCGCCTTGCCGATCAGGCCGACCATGCTGGCAAAGCCATGCGAGACGCCGTCATAGCGACGAGCCTCCAAATCGACACCGGCCTCGGCCAGCGCCGCACAGAAGGCCTCGACCTCGCTGCGCAAGGGATCGAACTCGGCGACGGCCACCGTCGTCTGCGGCAGCCCGGCAAGATCAGCCGACCGCAGCAACGCGACTCGCGGATCAGCCAGGTCAGCCGGTTGGCGGACATATTGCCGCCAATACCAGTGCATCATTTCAGCACTGAGGAATGGCGTTCGTGGAAAGGTTTCGTAGCTCGCGCCGGAGGCCGTCGGATCCGCAGCCGGATAAAACAGCAGCAAGTGCCGCAGCATCTGGCGCACCTCTGGCGATGCGTGGAGCGCAGCGGCTGCCGCCAGATTGCCCCCGGCACTATCTCCGGCAAGCGCCAGCCTGCTAGGATCGCAACCCAGCGCGGTAGCGTTGGCAGCGGCCCACTCCAGCGCCGCCTGCGCATCCTCATAGGCCGCCGGGAATTTGTGTTCCGGAGCCAACCGATAGTCGACCGACAGCACGGCGCAGTCGCCCGCCTTTGCCAGCGCCCGGCAGAAATTGTCATGCGTATCCAGAGAACACAGCACGAAACCACCGCCATGCAGGAACACCAGCAGCGGCAGCGCCTCGCCGTGCCGGGGCCTGTAAAGCCGCGCCGGAATACCGCCAGCGCCGCCAGCGACAAAAATGTCCTCGACCGAGGCCATCTCTGCGCACTCGGTCGGCCATCCTGCCGCGTTCACGGCTGCCCGCAATGCAGGAACATCGACGTTGGAGAGATCGAGCGGCGGCCGCCGAGCGATGATCTCCGCCATCGCGGCAATATCCGCATCGAGCACCATTTCCATCGCCACCTCCCAGCATGCTTCGGCTGAAATGAAGGCCAACCCTAAGGTTCGCCGCATCGTTCGATCGGGTGAACCAACGAAAAGGCGCCGTCGGAAACCGGCGACGCCTCGGCTCGGTTTCAGCCCTGGCGCCCGCAGTCCGCTCTTTCGACCAGCCCGCCTTCGCGGGGCCGGTCGGGGTTCTTGACGATTTTCAGGCTGGTTGCCGGCGGCAGAAAATGGTTGCCGGCACTGGCCGACAGTTTGCCGACAATGGTGTCCACCGTCTGGACATTGTTTTCCAGCCAGGCCGTCACCGATGGCCCGTCGGTCTTGCCTGATCCGTTCATCGCGGCCGCCAGCAGATAAGGCTGGATGTAGTAGAGCTGCAGCGATGCCGGTCCGCCAATACGCTCCAGATCGGGGACGGCTGATTCGGCACGCTTGGCGTACTTGGAAAACAACGACTGGCCGAGTGGATCCCCGTCGCAATAGGTCAGCCCTTCGAATTGCAGGCTGTAGACGCCGTTGAAAGGTTCGTGCCCGACGACGGCTGCATTGCCTACGGCAGTCGTCGTCATCGCCGGGCTGGCCAAAACCGGCACGTCCCAACCGATATCCATCCGGTTCTCAAGAAACTTGCGTGCATCGTCGCCGGTCGAATTCATCAACACCACGACCTCGGCACCGGAACTGCGCAGTCCCAGCAATTGCGGTGTCATGTCTTCAGTGCGGAAGGTGAATTCCTGCACGCTCGACGGTTCAACGCCCTTTTCTTTCATGTAGGGAACGATGTCGGCGATGGCCGACTTCGCTGCCCCGCCATTGTCGGAGATAAGCCCGATCCTGGTCACCTTCAGGCTGTCGAGGGCGTAGTCGATGCTTGGGATGAGCTGGTTTGCTCCCCGCGGCGACGTGGTGAAATGATATGGCGCCGTTTCCACCGTGATCTGTGTCGAGGCCGCGGTTGAAAGCTGTGTCACCCTGGCAGCCGTGGTCACAGCAAGGGTCGGCACCGTCTCCTGGCTTGTCGCAGGGCCAAGGATTGCCACCACTTTTTCGCTGTCGACCAGACGCCGTGCTTCATTCAGCGCATGCGTCGGATCCGTCGTGGTATCGGCCATGACAAGTTCGATCTTCTTGCCCAGGACGCCACCTGATGCGTTGATCTCGTCAATCGCCAGTTTCCATGCCGTTCCGGCGATCTTGCCGATCGATGCAGCACCTCCTGTGATCGACACCAGGCCGCCGACCTTGATCGTTTCGTCCGCCTTTGCACTTCCGCCCCCCATTATCGTCGCTGTCAGCAGCGCGAGTGCGAGCGGATGCAACACGCGGTTCCCAATAACTGTTCCAGACATTGCAACTCCTCCAACTTGCATGATTGCGGATACGACTTCCCTGCCCGGCAGGCCAAAACCTGCCAGTTGATTCCGTTGTTCTTGTCGAGTGACGGTGCCGTTCAGCGGGCCAGGAAGCCGCCATCGACCGGCAGGCAGACGCCGTTGACATAGGCGGCAGCTAGCGAGCACAGCCATACCACGGCCTCCGCCAGATCAGTCGGCTGCCCGAAGCGCGACTGGGGGATCGTTGCCAGGGCTGCCTTGCCAATGTCAGGATTTTCGAAGAAGCGCTTGGTCATCGGCGTCTCGACGACCCCCGGAGCCACCGCATTGCAGCGGATGTTGCGCGCTCCATATTCATCGCAAACCACCTTGGTGAGCCCGAGCACCCCGTGCTTGGCAGCGACATAGGCTGCGATGTTGGGGCTGCTGCGGAACCCCATTATCGAACTCGTATTGACGATCGCCCCGCCTCCGCTTTCAAGCATCAGCGGCAGCTCGTATTTCGTGCAGTAGAAAACGCCAGACAAATTGATGTCGATGACCTTGCGCCAGACTTGGAGGTCGTAATCGGCAATATCGGCGCGATCCGGCCCACCGCCCGAGATTCCGGCATTGTTGAAAGCCATGTCGAGCCGGCCAAAACGCGTGCGCGTGGCCGCGATCATTTCCCGACACTGGTCGGGATCGCCAACATCGGCGATGACAGCAAGAGCTTCCCCACCATCCTCTCCGATCAGGCTGGCGAGCGCCCGAACACCGGCTTCATCCGTGTCGGCAAGAACCACCGACGCACCGCGCCTCGCGAAAGCAAGAGCAGTGGCACGACCGATCCCGTTAGCGGCGCCGGTCACCAGCGCCACTTTGCCTGTCATTTCGGCCATCAACGCCTCCCTTGATACCTGGCTTCGATTGAAGCCGGCCGGGGGCGCTGCTGCATCGTTCGATCGGGTGAGCCAACAAAAAACGCGCCGCCGGGGCCGGCGGCGCGTTTTGCAAGTGTAACCGTCCTGAGGGCCTACTGGGCGCAGTCGGCGCGCTCGACGAGACCGTCCTCGCGCAGTTGGTAAGGGTTCTTGACGACCTTGAGGCTTTCCACCGACGGCAGGAAGTGGTTGTCGGCACTGGCCGCCAGCTTGCCGGTCAGCGTCTTGATCTCGCCTGCATTGGCTTCGATCCAGGCGGCAACGGACTTGCCGTCGGTCTTGCCCGAGCCGTTCATGGCCGCCGCCAGAATGAAGGGCTGGATGTAATAGGGCACCAGTGCCGAGGGGCCGCCCATACGGTCGAGGTCGGCGATGTCGGCCTTGGCTTTCTCGGCGAACTTGGCGAAAGCCTTTTCACCCAGCGCCTCGCCCGGGCAATAGGTCATGCCCTCGAACTGCACCGAATAGACGCCCTCGAACGGTTCGGTGCCGATGGTGGCCGCGTTGCCGACAGCGTAGTTGGTCATGGTCAGGCTTGCCAGAACAGGTACGTCCCAGCCGATGTCATAGCGGTTTTCCAGCATCTTGCGGGCGTCGTCGCCGATCGAATTGATCAGCAGCACCGCCTGTGCCTCGGAGCTGCGCAGCGAAAACAGCTGCGGGGTCATGTCTTCGGTGCGGAAGGCAAATTCCTGAACGGCTACGGGCTCCACGCCCTTGCCCTTCATGTAGTTGACGATGTCGGCCACCGCCGCCTTCGACATGCCGCCATTGTCCGATATCAGCGCCAGCTTTGTCAGCTTCAGCGTGTCGAGTGCATAGCTGATGTTAGGGATCATCTGGTTCTCGCCGATCGGCGAGGTCGAGAAGTGGTAGGGACCGACCTGCGGTGTCAGCTGCGTCGAGGCGGCGCTCGAAACCTGGGCGATGTTGGCTTCGGTGGCAATCGGAACGACCGGCATTGTCTCCTGGCTGGTGGCGGGGCCGACAACGGCGGCAACCTTCTCGCTCTCCACCAGGCGACGCATCTCGCTGACGCCATGCGTCGGGTCGGTCATCGTGTCGGCCAGAACCAGCTCGACCTTCTTGCCGAGGATACCGCCCGAGGCGTTGATGTCGTCGACGGCGCGCTGCCAGGCGACCTGCGCCACCTTGCCGATCGAGGCACCGGCACCGGTCAACGACATGATACCGCCGATCTTGATCGTCTCCTCTGCCCGGGCCGTGCCGGCACCGGCCAGGGCGGTGAACGACATCAGGGCGGCGGCGAGCGCGCGCCGGCTGCGATTGCTGGAAATCATGGTCTCTCTCCTCGGAAATCGGATGCCGCCGTTTCGGCCTAACGTGATTGGCCGGCATCGTCCATAAGGACCATTGAATTGAGCCAGCAGCCAACTGGCCTGGCCCAATGCCATCAGCGCAAAACGGCTCTCACCCAATCGAACGATGAATTTCCAGGCCTGCAGCCAGACACTCCAGCTCATGCCGAAAGGGCAATCGTCTCAAGCGGAGGAGCCTGCCAATGAAATTTTCCATGATCTACGAGGCGCAGATCGCCGAAACCCACAGGGAAGCCGAACAGCAGGTGTTCCGCGAAATGGCGGAGCAATGCGTGTTGCTCGACAGGAGTGGATTCGATGGCGTCTGGTGCGTCGAGCACCACGGCCTGACCCAATATTCGCACATGTCGGCACCGGAAACCTTCCTCGCCTTCGTCGCCGGCCAGACGAAGACCCTCGAGATCGGCCACGGTGTCGTCTGCCTGCCGCCGGCGATGAACCATCCCATCAAGGTCGCCGAACGTGTCGCCATGCTCGATATCCTGTCGAATGGCCGCGTCAATTTCGGCGTCGGCAAGGGCGGCAGCCAGCAGGAAGCCGGAGCCTTCGGCTATCAGTTGTCCGAGCTGCAGCCGCTGATCGACGAGAGCATGTATCTGATCCCGCGCCTCTTCACCGAAGAGATGGTGGAGCATGACGGCCAGTACATCAAGTTCCCTGCCCGCCCGGTCCATCCCAAGCCGCTGCAGAATCCGCACCCGCGCATGTACATGGCCTGCACGCGCTGGGAGGCCGTGGTGACGGCTGGTTCGCGCGGCCTCGGCGCGCTGGTCATGGGTTTCGGCGGCCCCGACGAGATCAAGACCAAGAGCGATGCCTATCGCAAGGCTTTCGCCGAACGCAAACTGGAAGACCAGGTCGGTTTCCGCCCGACCGAACATCTCTCGGCCCTGTGCCCGGCCATCGTCCTGCGCGACCGCGACAAGGCCCGCCGCATCGGGCTGCGTGGCCAGCGCTTCTTCGCCGAGGCGCTGTCGCACTGGTACCAAGGCGGCCCCAAGCCCAAGGTCGACGACATGAGCCCGCAGGAACATTTGGCAGCCCTCGACAAGGTGCGCGAGCACAAGTTCGCCAAGCTCGGCGAGGACAAGATCGCCTACAATCCGCAAGCCTATGGCTATCTCGACGACATCAACGACGCCTACGGCACGCCTGAGGACTGCATCCGCTATGTCGAGCGCCTGTTCGAGGCCGGCGCCGACGAGATCATGTTCCTGTCGCAAATGGGCACCGTGCCGCATGAAGCGATCATGGAGACGATCGAGTTGATCGGCAGCGAGGTCATCCCCCATTTCCGCGGCAAGAAGCTGCGCATCGCTGCGGCCGAATAGAAGGGCCGGCGGCCAGGTACCGGCCGCCTTTCCCACATTCGAAAGAAAAAAGGCCGGCATCGCGATGCCGGCCTTTCTGCCATGTGGCAGAGACTTGCGTCCGTATCACATCGCCAGATGCGCCCCGACATAACGGGCATCGGCGTAGATCAGCGGCTCGATGTTGCCGAACAGCGCGACAGCGGTCACCCGCCCGACGAACACGCCATGGGTGCCGTAATAGAACTCGCCGTCATTGGCGCAGAAGATGTTGGCCTGGGCATCGCCGAGATAGGGAATGCCATGGCGCGCGTGCCAGTCGCCCTCGGCAAAGCGCGCCTCGCCCTTCACCAGCCCACCACAACGTTGAGCCAATGCTTCATGATTGCGCGCCAATATATTGACACAGAAAGGGGATTTTGCCTGAAAAGCTGCAAAGATCGAAGCGCTCCGGTTGACGCAGGCGAGCAGCGACGGCGGCTCCATGCTGAGGCTGTCGACGGCGGTCGCCGCCATCGCCAGCCGTTGGCCCTCATGGCTGGTGGTCAGGATGACCACAGACTTCGCCAGACGGCGCATCGCCGCTCGCGTGTCCGCCACCAGCTCGTTGATTTCAATGGACATTCCGCGCTCCTCCACATCCGCAACAATCGCAGCATCGCGCGGTCGAGGGCCTGGAGCATCGTTCGAACGGGCGAGCCGCCTGCAATCGCGGAGAAACGGCCTCTAGCTCAACTCGTCGACCGAGCGCAGCAGCAGGCGCACGAGCTCGCTCTGCCTGTTGACGCCGGTCTTGGAAAATACCATGCGCAGATGCGCCTTGGCCGTGTTCTTGGTGATGCCGAGCGTTGCGCTCGCATCATCGAGATCGAGACCCTGTCCCATGAGCGCCGCAAGCTCGGCTTCCGCCGGCGTCAGGCCGAACAGCCTGACCAGCACTGCCGGCTGCGGCGCAACGCTGCTGCCGGCGTCGGCGATGATGACGAGTGCTGCTCCACGCAGTGGTGCATGCAGCTTGGCCGAATGCGGTGCCGGCCTGACGACGAGCCCGAGCGCCTCGCCGCTGGAGCGGTGGATCGAAAACGCGCGCGAGCCGGCAAAGGAAGCGTCGCTGGTCTCGGCAATCTCGGCCACCGCCGCCGCAAACGCGCCACTCGGCCCGGCTTCGTCGAGCAAGCGCAGTCGGCCTCGGTCGTTCTTCAGCACATCTTTTTCCCCCAGGATTGCCTCGGCCTGCGGTGTCGTCTGCATGATGCGGCAGTCGCGGTCGACAATGATCGCCCCCACCGCAAGCCGCCCCAGCGCGCCGGCAAAAAGCTCGCGTTCGGCCTCCAGCCCGTTCAGCCTGAGGAACAGGCCCATCGCCTGGATCAGATGCGGCAGAAGGCGCTGGAATGTCTCCCGCTCGGCGGCACCGAAATTGTCCCGGCCCAGCACACGTGTCGCCCGCATCCTGACCCGGGCGCCTGACGGCTCGACGATGTCGGCGCCGACCACATGCATCCAGCCCGAGCCGGTCATGAAGCTCAGCATGAATTCCGAGCGCGAGAACCCGTCATCGCCAACAAGCTCTGCCAGCGTCGTCACCTTGCCGAGCGGCAGATCGATGAAGGGGTCTTGCGTGTAAAGGTCGTTGTAGCGGGCGATGCGCTCTTCCGATGCGGCACCCGAGTAGATCGCGCCTGGCCGGTCGCGGCGCTGGCGCTCGATGATCAGCGTGCTGCTTTCAGCATCAACCGACGACCGTAACCCTTTGAGAAAACTGTCGAAGGGTTTTACTTCGCTAATTCCGGCATAAAGCAGTTCGACCAGCTGGTCGTGGTCGGGCGCGGCACTTGGTACTTCCGCCCGATCAGCCACTGTCACTTCGCGTCCGGTGCGTAGCGCCTGATGAGATCGAGGAACAGCGGGGTTTCGCCTCCGCCATGCACCTCGAGCTGTGCGCCGGTAACGAAGGTGGCGGTCGGGCTTGCGAGGTAGAGAGCAGCGCGCGCAATGTCGTCGCCACGTCCCATGCGCTTCATTGGCACCGATGCGGCAATCGCCTGCTGGGCTTCGCGCGAGCCATAGGTTTCATCGGCTTTTTCGGTCTCGATGAGGCCGACGATGATGGCGTTGACGCGCACCTTGGGTGCCCATTCCTGCGCCAGGCTGGTGGTCAGGCTGAGCAGGCCCGCCTTGGCCGCGCCATAGACCGAGGTGCCCGGAGATGGCCGGCGGCCGGACACGCTGGCGATGTTGATGATGCTGCCGCCTTCCGGAAGCCTGGCCATCCAGTGGTAGACCGCCTGCGACAGGTAGACGGGCGCCATCAGGTTGAGATTGACGATGGCGTCGGAGAAACGCGGCGATACGGTCGCCGCATCGACATGGGGCGAGCCGCCGGCGTTGTTGACCAGCACGTCGATGCGGCCATGTTCCTCGCCGACACGGTCAACCAGCTCCTTGCAGGCCTGCGCGGTGCGCACGTCGCATTGCATGAAGATCGCCCTGTTGCCGTTAGAATGCGGCAGGCTGTCAGGCTCGGTGCGCGCGCAAACGACGACGGTCGCGCCGACGCCAAGAAAACCTTCGGCAATCGCCCGGCCAATGCCCTTGGTGCCGCCGGTCACGATGACGACCCTGCCCTCGAAGGTCGAGCCAACAGGTTGCGGGGCATTGCTCATGTCATAACTCCGGGCGTGGTCCGTCGCGCGTGCATCTGCACGCAGTCCTACAGCCTTTATGTCGGTCGCCGTAAGGTTTATTCGTCTCTTCGGACGATGCTGGCCGCCCGCCGACGCCTATGTTCCCGCCAAACTAGCCCGGTGACCGCCTGCGGCCGCCATACCGTCGAACAGGCCCAGTGCCTCCAGGTAGACAGATGATCTCAGAAGACGCCGACTGGAAGTTCACCACCATTCCTGCCCTCTGCGCGCGAGCCGCCGAGGTTTATGGCACCCGCACCGCAGTTGACGACAACGGCGTCGTGCTGAACTTCGTCGAGCTCGACGCGATGCGCAAGCGCGTCGCCAAGGCGATGATTGCCGCCGGCGTCCAGAAGGGCGACCGCATCATGGTCTGGGCGCCCAACACCTGGAAATGGTTTGCCACGGCCCTTGGCCTCGTCACCGCAGGCGCCATACTCATCCCCGCAAGCACCCGCTTCAAGGGCGCCGAAATCGCTGAACTGGTCAAGCGCAGCGGCACCTCGGTGCTGTTTTCGGTCGGCACCTTTCTCAACACCTACTATCCAGACCAACTCCGTGCCGAGACGCGCGAACTGCTGCGCGAAGTGGTCGTCATCGGCGACAGCAGCAACGGCGACCGCAGCTGGGACGATTTCGTCGCCGCCGGTGACACGATCAGCGACGCCGAACTTGCTGTACGCGAGGCCAGCGTCGGCCCCGACGATCTCTGTGACATGCTCTTCACCTCAGGCACCACGGGCTATCCCAAGGGCGTCATGTATGGCCACCAGCAGTGCCTGCAGGCGATCGACGCCTGGGCGACGCGCGTCGGCATCCGCGAGCACGACCGCATCCTGGTCATCCCGCCCTTTTTCCACGCCTTCGGTTATCGATCCGGCGCCATCGTTTCGTTGATGCGCGGCGCGGTGCTGTTGCCGCATCTCACTTATGACGCCGGCGAAATCCTGAAGCGCGTCGCCGAGGAGAAGATCAGCGTCATTCCCGGCCCGCCCGCCATCTTCCAGGGCATGCTCCAGCATCCGGAACTGGCGAAATTCGACACCTCCAGCCTGCGCCTCGGCGTCACCGGCGGCGCGGTCGTGCCCTCGATCTTGATCCGCCGCATGCGCGAGGAGCTTGGTTTCGCCGGCGTCGTCAACGGCTATGGCCTGACCGAATGCGGCGGCTATGGCACGATGTGCCTGGCAACCGACCCGGATGACGTGATCGCCAACACAGCCGGCAAGGCGGCTCCCGGCGTAGAGGTCCGCATCATGGGCGACGACGGCCACTTCCTGCCCGACGGCAAGCCCGGCGAAGTCGTCATCCGCGGCTACATCGTCATGAAGGGCTATTTCAACGACCCCAAGGCGACGTCCAAGACCATCGACCCCGAGGGCTGGCTGCACACCGGCGACATCGGTTACTTCGACACGGACGGCAATCTGCGCATCGAGGACCGTCTCAAGGACATGTACATCACCGGCGGCTTCAACTGCTATCCGGCCGAGATCGAACGCATCCTGAGCCAGCACCCTGCCATCGGTATCGTCGCCGTCATTGGTGTTGCAGACGACCGCCTCGGCGAAGTCGGCAAGGCCTATGTCGTGCTGCGTCCAGGCACCAGCGCCACCGACAAGGACATCATCGACTGGTCGCGCGCCAACATGGCCAATTACAAGTGCCCGCGCAGCGTCGAGATCCGTCCTTCCCTGCCCACCAGCCCGCAAGGCAAGGTGCTCAAGAACATTCTGCGCGAAGAGGTCCCCCAAGACGCCTGACCGCGCCGCCTGCCCTCCGACGCGGGGTCCGGAGCGGCAGGCATAGAATTTTTTCCCAAAGGGGCGGTACGCCAAGCGCCGCCCCTTTTTCTTGGCCGTCGCTGCTGTTTCTTGGTCGCCGGTGCTATTTGCCGACGTCATCACGGAAAAAGGAAAAGGCGCCGGTTACCCGACGCCCTTCCAAAATCCTGGACAGGTATAGCTGGCCTACGCGCCGTAGACGGCCTTCGACGCCGGACGCGTTGCCACCAGATCCTTGATCCGGTCGCCGAGCTCGGCCGCGTCCCAGCGGCTGCCCTTGTCGAACTCCGGCCCGTCGTTCCAGCCGAGGCAGACGCGGATCTTGCCGCCGATCAGCTCGAAAATCTGGCCGGTGACATCGGCCGACGCCGAACTGCACAGCCAGGCGACCAGCGGTGCGGTGTTCTCCGGCGCGAAGATGTCGAACTCGCCGTCCTTTGCCTGCATGGCCTCGGCAAAGGCCGTCTCGGTCATGCGCGTGCGGGCGTTGGGCGCGAGGCCATTGGCGGTGATGCCATAGCGGCGAAGCTCGGCCGCCTGCACAAGCGTCAGCGACGCGATGCCGCCCTTGGCCGCCGAGTAGGCGCTCTGGCCGACGCTGCCCTGCAGGCCGGCGCCTGACGAGGTGTTGATGATGCGGGCGTCGACCGGCTTGCCAGCCTTCTGCTGCGCGCGCCAGTAGTCCACCGCATGGCGGCTGACGCAGAAATGGCCGCGCAGATGTACGCGCAGCACAGCGTCCCATTCGTCCGGCGTGCACGACACGAACATGCGGTCGCGGACGAAGCCGGCATTGTTGACCACGGCATGCAGGTCGCCGAAGGCGTCGAGTGCTGCCTTGACGATGCGGCCGCCAGCCTCGAAATCCGTCACGTCGTCATAATTGGCCACAGCCTGGCCGCCCATCGCCTTGATTTCGTCCACCACCTGCTGCGCCGGCGTCTCCGTCGTCGCATCGCCATGGGTGCCGACGCCGAGATCGTTGACCACGACCTTGGCGCCTTCGGCCGCGAGGCCCAGTGCATAGGCACGGCCGAGGCCGCGTCCGGCGCCGGTGACGATCACAACCCTATTTTCGCAGATCCCTGCCATCTCAGTCCTTCTCACTTTGTCTTGGTCGACAGCCGCACGGCGCGCGCCTTGCCGGCATTGCGCTTGCGGTCGGGCTCCGCCACGCGGAGCGGTTCGCATTCCACGAGATCGGCAAGCGACCGGTCGGCCAGCCGCTGGTATTCGCCGTCGCCATTGTTGCGCCAGATGATCGCCTGCTCGGGCATTTCCTTGATCACCTTGGCCGGATTGCCAGCGATCAGGCTGCGCTCAGGCGTCACAACCTCGTTTTTCACCAGGCTGAGTGCCGCCACCAGGCTGTCGTCGCCGATGACGGCACCATCGAGCACCACGGCATTCATGCCGATCAACGCATTCTCGCCCACCGTGCAGCCATGGAGGATGGCGCCATGGCCGACAGTCGCGCCGCGTCCGACGATGCAGTCCGAGCCCGAGCCCGTGTGCAAGGTGCAATTGTCCTGGACACTGGCGTCGCCAACAACGGTGATGCGGCCGAAATCGCCCCGCAGCGAGGCACCCGGGCCGATGTAGCAGCGCGGGCCGATGGTCACGTCGCCGATCAGCACCGCCGTCGGGTGCAGGTAGGTCGACGGGTCGACCACCGGCACGATGCCCTCGAAGGCATAGCACGGCATGGTCAGAGCCTTTCGATGATGGTCACGTTTGCCTGGCCACCGCCTTCGCACATGGTCTGCAGCGCGTAGCGGCCGTTGCGGCGCTCGAGTTCGTTCAGCATCGTCGTCATGATGCGCGCGCCCGTCGCACCGAGTGGGTGACCCAGCGCGATCGCGCCGCCATTGACGTTGACCCTGTCACGCGGAATACTAAGATCCTTGATCCAGGCGAGCGGGATCGAGGCAAAGGCCTCGTTGCACTCGAACAGATCGATGTCCTCGACCTTGAGACCGGTCCTTGCAAACGCATGGCGCGTCGCCGGGATTGGTGCCGTCAGCATCCACACCGGGTCGTCGCCACGCACGCTGATGTGATGGATGCGAGCACGCGGCTTGAGATTATGGTCCTTCACCGCCTGTTCTGAAGCGAGCAGCAACGCAGCGGAGGCATCGGCGTTCTGGCTGGCCACGCCGGCGTGAACGCGGCCGCCTTCGATCAGCGTCTTCAGCGTCGCCATCTTGTCGAGCGAGGTGTCACGGCGGGGCGTCTCGTCGACGGCGAAGTCGCCGACAGGAACGATCTCATCAGTGAACCGGCCTGCATCGATGGCGGCAATCGCCCGCTGATGGCTTTCGAGCGCGAACTGCTCCATCTCATCGCGGCTGCACTGCCATTTCTCGGCGATCATCTCGGCCGAGCGGAACTGGCTGACCTCCTGGTCGCCATAACGGGCAATCCAGCCCGGCGAGGTGCTGAACGGATCGGGAATGCCGAACTGCGGCCCGACCAGCATGGCGGACGCCATCGGGATCATGTTCATGTTCTGCACGCCGCCGGCAATCACCAGGTCCTGCGTGCCGCTCATCACGGCCTGCGCCGCGAAATGCACCGCCTGCTGGGCCGAGCCGCACTGGCGGTCGACGGTCACGCCGGGCACATGGTCCGGCAGGCCCGCCACCAGCCAGCAGGTGCGGGCAATGTCGCCGGCCTGCGAGGCAATCGTGTCGGTGCAGCCATAGATGACGTCATCGACCGCATTCGGATCGATGCCGGTGCGGGCGATCAGCGCCTTGATCGGCTGGGCCCCGAGATCCGCCGAATGGAAGCCGGCGAGCGAGCCCTTCTTGCGTCCGACCGGCGTGCGGATGGCGTCGACGATATAGGCTTCAGGCATATCAGGCCTCTCTGGCAAAGGTGTGTTCGGGTCCGAGCGGACGCGCAAAAACGCGGGCGGCGACGCGCTCGCGATGGAAGGCGGTCCCGCCCCACCAGTTGGTCAAGGCGATGCCGCGCTTGAGGAAGAAATGGACGTCCACCTCCCAGGAATAGCCCATGGCGCCATGCACCTGGATCGAGGTGCGGGCAGCGACATCGGCGGCATCAGTGCAAGCGAGCTTGGCCTGCGAGATGCGCGCGCGGCTGTAGAGATCGCCCTGTTCCAACTGCGCGGCAGCCGCATGCAACACCGGGCGGGCGAACTCGATCTTCACCTGGGCTGTCGCCAGATGGTGCTTGACCGCCTGGTAGGAGCCGATCGGCTTGCCGAACTGCTGGCGTTCCTTGGCATAGGCGACGCCGAGGTCTACACAGCGCTGGGCGATGCCCTGCATCTGGGCGGCGGCAAACAGCGCGCCACGGTCGAGCGCGGCTGCAAGAGGGACGCCAGCCTCATCGGCACCGGCGACCAGCGTTGCGTCGCTCGGCTCGAACTCGACCGTGAACAGTCGGCGGAACGGATCGACGCTCGCCTGCGCCACGAGCGTTGCCTTGGCGGTTTCGACCAGATGCATGGCACCGTCGCGCACGACCAGCACTGCCTCGGCCGTATCGCCATCGGCGACGAACGGATTGGCCGGATGCGCCACCGTCACCGTCACTTCGCCAGCCAGCGCACGTTCAAGCAATGCGGCCACGCGGGCGTTTTCAGAGAAGGCAGCAAGCAGCGGCAGTGCCACGCCTGCATTCTCGACCAGCGGTTCCGGCAGCCCGGCGTAGCCACAGGCTTCAGCGATCTGCACGAAGTCGATCGCCGACAGGCCGAGCCCGCCCTTGCCTTCAGCCACCAGCGCGCCGGCGAGGCCCATCTCCACGATCTTGGCCCAACGCTCCTCATCGCGCGCAGCGCCGTCGCCCATCAGGCGTCGCAGATCGGCCGGCTGGCAGACGTCATTGAGCAGTTCGCGGACAACGTCAGCCGTCATCGTCTGTTCTTCGGAGAAACGGAAATCCATCTTTTCGCCTCCCCTTACGCCCGCGGCAGCCCGAGCATGCGCTCGGCGATGATGTTGCGCTGGATCTCATTCGAGCCGGCATAGATCGGCCCGGCCAACGAGAAGAAATAGCCGTCCAGCCAGCGGCCGATGTCGCCTGCCTCGGGTGCGCTGCGCAGCAGTTCCGCGCGCGCGCCCAGGATCGACAATGCCGCCTTGTGCATGGCGATGTCCATTTCCGACCAGAAGATCTTGTTGGTGCTGGCCTCGGCGCCGATATGGCCGCCAGCGGCGAGCCGCGACGCAGTGGCGTAGATCGACAACGCGTAGGCTTCCGCGTCCATCCAGGACTGCAGCACGGCTGCCTTGACTGTCGGCTCGACCTCGGCCTCGTGTGCCTTGTAGAGTTCGACCAGCTTGCGCGCCGCCACCTGGAAGCGCGCCGGGCTGCGCAGCATCAAGCCACGCTCAAAGCCGGCCGTTGCCATGCAGATGTTCCAGCCCTCGCCCTCGCCGCCAAGGCGGTTGAAGGCGGGAACGCGGACGTCATCGAGGAAGATTTCGGCAAAACCGGTCTCGCCGTCGATCTGCGGGATCGCCTGCACCCGCACACCGGAAGCGTTGAGCGGGAAGAAGATCAGCGACAGGCCCTTGTGGCGCTGCGAGGCCGGATCGGTGCGGAACAGGCCGAAAGCCCAGTCGGCGAACACAGCGCGCGACGACCAGATCTTGTGGCCCTTGAGCACATATTCGTCACCTTCCAGCACCGCCGTCGCGCGCACCGAAGCAAGATCGGAACCGGCCTGCGGCTCGGACCAGGCCTGCGCCCAGATCTCGTCGCCTGAGGCCATCGAGGTCAGGAAGCGCGCCTTCTGCTCATCCGTGCCATATTCCATCAGCGTTGGGCCGAGCAGGAAGATGCCGTTCTGGTTGACGCGCAGCGGCGCGCCGGCGCGATAATACTCTTCCTCGAAGATCAACCACTGGATCAGGTCGAGCCCGCGTCCGCCATAGCTCTCCGGCCAGGTCACCATGCCCCAGCGGCCTTCTGCCAGGACGCGTTCCCAGGCGCGATGCGCCTCAAAACCCTCGCGGCTGGCGTCGAAGGACGGCAGCGGCTTGCCGGGCACATGCTTCTCGAGCCAGGAGCGCACTTCCTGGCGGAAGGCCTGCTGCTCGTCGGTGTAATCAAGATCCACGCTTGGAAATTCCCGTTGGTCAGCGGGCGGGCTCAGGCCTCGCCGGCCTGCTTCTTGTTGGCGGCGGCCATGCTCTTTGCGTCCTGCCCGCCCAGCGTGTTGCCGGTGGTCAGGTCGTTCTGGGCATGGGCGAAATGATGCATATGGTAATGCGCGTCCATGGCGGTGCGCTTGCCGCGCAGGTCTTCGACATGATTGATCGCCTGCTTCGATAGCCAGAGGCCGAGGCGCGGGTACTGCGCCAGCTTTTCGGCCATGGCCCGGCCGGCGCCTTCCAGTTCGTCGCGGCTCACCACCTTGTTGACCATGCCGAACTGTTCGGCGCGTACCGCCGGCATACGTTCGCCCATCATCAGAAATTCCTTGGCGACGCGCGGCGGCAGTTCGAAGGCATGCGCAAAATACTCGACGCCGGGAATGCCCATGCGCACCACCGGATCCTGGAAGAAGGCATCGTCGGTGGCAACGATGAAGTCGCAGACCCAGGCAAGCATCAGCCCGCCGGCGATGCAGGCGCCCTGCACCAGCGCGATCGTCGGCTTGGGGATGTCGCGCCAGCGCCGGCACATGCCGAGATAGACCTCATGCTCCCTGGTGTAGAGCATTTCGGCCGCCGGCTTGTTGGTGTGGTCGGACCACATCAGGCGGCGGTCAAAGGTCTTGTTGACGTCCCGTCCCGGCGTGCCGATGTCGTGGCCGGCCGAAAAATGCTTGCCCGCGCCGCGCAGGATGATGACCTTCACCGCGTCATCGTCGACGGCGCGCTTGAAGGCGTCGTCGAGTGCATAGGTCATCTGCGAGTTCTGGGCATTGTTGAACGTCGGGCGGTTCATCGTCACCCAGGCGATGGGCCCCTCGGTTTCGTAGAGAACCGGCTCGCCCGTCTCATAGGTGATGTCTGCCGTACGCGGCTCAACCAGATCGCTCATATCAAGGGTTTCCGCTGACAATTCAACTTGGTAGCTGACGGGAAACTACGTTCCCCGCCAAGGGGCGCAATCGTCCAAAGAGACTAACGCGTGGCCAACTTTGTGCGCCGCACAATCATTTGCCGCACGATCACTGGCAGATCGTGTCGATCTCGGCGAGCTCAACCGCAGTCAGCTTCCACGATGCCGCTGCCGCATTGGCCACAACCTGCTCCGCACGGGTGGCGCCTGCAATCACGCTGGACACGATCGGCTGGCAGGCCAACCAGGAGAACGCCAGCTCGAGGATGGTGCGCCCGCGGGCCTCGCTGAAGCCGATCAGCTTCTCCACCTTGTCGAGATTGGCATCGGTCAGGCCGGCCTTGAAATAAGCCATGTTCATGCGCGTGTCCTCTGGCAGCGCCTGGCCCTTGCGGTACTTGCCGGTCAAAAGGCCGCTCGCCAGCGGGAAATAGGGCAACAGCGTCATGCCGGTGCGGCGCATTGCCGGGAACAGTTCGGTTTCTGCCTTGCGCGAGATCAGGTTGTACTCGGCCTGGGTGGACTGCAGGCCGTGCAGATTGTGGTGGCGCGAGGTCCAGCTGGCATCGACCAGCATCCAAGCCGGCAGGTTCGAGCAACCGAGATAACGCACCTTGCCCTGTTTCACGAGATCGTCCAACGCTCTCAGCGTCTCTTCGATCGGCGTCTGCGGATCCGGGAAATGATACTGGTAGAGGTCGATGTAATCGGTCTTGAGCCGGCGCAGGCTGTCCTCGACAGCGCCCATGATGTAACCGCGCGAGCCGTTGTAGCGATTGCTCTTTTCACGATTGAGCGGCGAGGCAAACTTGGTCGCCAGCACCACATCCTTGCGCCGGTCGCCCAGCACTTCGCCCAGCGTGATCTCCGATCCGCCATTGACGCCGTAGGAATCCGAGGTGTCGAGCAGCGTGATGCCGGCATCGAGCGCCGCATGCACCACCTTGCGGGCCCCCTCGGTGTCGAGGCTCTTGATCATGCCGCCGAAGTTGTTGCAGCCGAGACCGACAACTGAAACTTCAAGGCCCGTACGGCCGAGAACGCGCTTTTCCATCTCGTCTACTCCATCATGTCCATTCGATAAATATCGTAATTCGTTGGCAAACTGCCTAGGCCGTCATCTTGATCATGTCGGCAGCCTTCTCAGCGATCATCACGGTCGCAGCATAAGTGTTGCCATTGACCAGAACGGGCATGATCGACGCATCGGCCACGCGCAGCCTTTCGACCCCACGCACCCGCAACTGCGGATCGACCACCGAGTCGGCATCCGCGCCCATCCGGCAGGTGCCGGCGGCATGGTAGTGCGTCACCGCCGTCGCCAGTATGTCCTCGGCGATGTCGTCGAGCGAGCGGATCGGCCGCACCGGCAGCAACTCCTTGTCCAGCACATTGCGCAATGCCGGCTGGTTGACGATCGCACGGGTCCGGTCGGCTCCTTCTGCAAGGATCCTGAGGTCGCGCGGATCGGAGAAATAGTTCGGCGAGATCGCCGCATGCGCCATCGGATCGGCCGACTTCAGCGTCACCTCCCCACGGCTGTAAGGCGAACCGTGGTTCAGCAGCAGCGTGAAACCATGCTCCCGTGGCAGGATGCCAAGCACGCCCGGCCCTCGACGGATCACGGTTGCCGGCGCCATGCAGACCTGGATCTCGCTGCCAGGATCGCCTTCGATGGCGTGGAAATAGCCTGATGTCGGGAACAGTCCCCGGCTCAACACGCCTCGTCGCTGCAACACATATTGAGCGCCAGCCTTCAGCGCGCCCCACGGTTTGACGTGATTGTAGGCGCTGACCGGCTTGGTCGTCGTGTACATCAGCCGGTACATCGGGTGGTTCTGCAGGTTCTGACCGACCTCGGGCCTGTCCGCGTTTACCTTGATGCCGAGACGCTGCAGGCTGCCCGCCTCGCCCACGCCCGAAAGCATCAGCAATTGCGGCGAATTGACCGCGCCGCCGCTGAGGATCACCTCCTTGACCGCGCGCGCCACGCGTGACCGCCCCTCATGGGCGAACACCACGCCAGTCGCGCCCCCTGCCTCGATCACCACCCGCTTTACTGGCGCATTGACGATCAGCGTCAAGTTCGGACGCTTCAACGCCGGATGCAGGAAGGCCGCAGCCGTGCTTGAGCGCTTGCCCTTGCCGATCGTCAGGTCGACATGACCGAAGGCCTCAGCCGCATCCTTGTTGAGGTCATCGGTCAACGGCAGGCATTCCCCGGCCGCCGCGTCGAGGAACATGTCGCAGACGGGTGCCGTGCCCTGCCCCTTCGACACCTGCATAGGCCCGCTGCCGCCATGAATGTCGTTGGCGCCGCGCTCGTTGGTCTCCGATTTCTTGAAATAGGGCAGGACATCGTCATAGCCCCAGCCATCGTTGCCGAGCGCCTTCCAGTTGTCATAGTCGCGGCGGTGGCCGCGCATATACATCATGCCATTGATCGAGCTCGAGCCGCCGACAAGCTTGCCCTGCGCCCAGTAGAGCTTGCGTCCACCCAATGCCTCCACCGGTTCGCTCTCGTAGCTCCAGTTGTAGGCCGGATGCGTGCCGGTCACGACATTGGCGCCGGGGATGCGGATGAGCATGCCCTTGTCCAGCCCGCCGGCCTCGATGACGGCAACCCGCACATTGGGGTTCTCTGAAAGCCGGGCGGCAAGCACGCAGCCGGCGGCGCCCGCGCCGACGACCACATAGTCGAACTCGAGGTCGCTGAAGGTCACGTCCGTTTCCTGAAATCGCGTCGCGCTACGCCAACAGGCCAAGGCAGGCGCGCATGCTCCTGGGCGAGCCTCGTCAGAGGGTCGGCGACGGCAGCCTCGACGATCCTGGCCGCCTTGCGCAGGCGCAGGTCGACATGGATCGACAGGCCTTCCACCGTTGCCGCGCGGTAGTTCTGGTCGATGTTCCACAACTCGTGAAAATGGTGGACGCGCTTTAGGTCGGTCCACAGAACGAGGCTGCGGGCTTCCAGCTTTGCATCAGGCATCAGTTCGCGTTCGTAACGAACGCTCTTTTCAAGCCGGAAGAAGCTGTAGCTGGTGCGTCTGATATAGTCGTCATGGATGCCGAAGACCTCGAACAGATCGCTTTCGGCGATGTCGAAGACGCGGTCGTACCAGGAGACGTTCATGTGCCGGTTGACGTCGAGCCAGTGCGGCTCGACCTGCCCTCGGTAGCTGATATAGGGGCGCGGCCCGCTGTCGGGGTCTCCGGCATTCGCGCCCAAAACCGCGTCCCTGACCGCGCCTTCGTCGTTCATCAACTCTTACTCCGCGGCCACCGGAGCGTTCAGCTTCTCGTCCAGTTCGGACGCGAGGCAGGAGAACTTCACCTGGCCGCGCTCGATGATCATGGCACGATCGGCATAGGGAGCGGTCACAGCGAGATGCTGCTCGACGATGACCACTGCCGTGCCCGTTTGCGCCCATCGGCGCAGGAAGGCGAGGATCGGCGGCAGCAGCGCCTGGGCAAGGCCCATCGACGGCTCGTCGCAGAGCAGCACCTTGGGCTGGGCGATGAAGGCCTGCCCCAGCGCCAGCATCTGCTGCTGGCCGCCCGAGAGATCGCGGGCGTAGAGCTTCTGCTTTTCCTTCAGGATCGGGAAGACAGAATAGATCTCCTCGACCGCGTTGTTGAAGCCGGCGCGGTCGCCGCGGCGTGCCGCAGCCCCCATGCGCAGATTGTCGAAGACGCTGAGCTCTGGAAATACGCGGTGCCCGTCAAGCACCAGGCGCAGGCCCGACTGCGCGATTTTTTCTGGGGCCTGACCGCCGATCGCTTTGCCGTCGAGCAGGATCTCGCCGCTGTCAGGCTTGTTGAAGCCTGCGATCGCGCGCATCAGCGTCGACTTGCCAGCGCCGTTCTCTCCGCCGATGAGCAAGATTTCGCCGGCCTTGGCCGTCAGCGACACCTCACGCAGCACCGGGATGGTGCCATAGCCTGCAACCAGATTCTTGACCTCAAGCATGGCGCGACCCCACGAACATATGCTGCACCGCCGGGTCCTTGGCGACCACGTCCGGCTTGCCAGATGAAACCACCCGGCCCTGCTCCAGCACCGTGATGGTGTCGGCAATGCCCCAAACCAGGTCGAGATCGTGCTCGACCAGGATGACGGTCTTCCCCATCTGGCGGCTCAGGAATTTGACGAGATTGGCGAAGTTGGTGCGCTCGCTTTGCGACAGGCCGGCGGCCGGCTCGTCGAACAGCACGATGGTCGCCTCCTTCAGCACCGTGCGCATTACCTCCACCAGGCGGCGCTGGCCGTGCGAGAGCAGGTTGGCGCTGTCCTGGCCGAAGCTTTCCTCCATCGCCTTGGCGAGTGCGGTGACATCGGCGCTGGCCGGACCGACGCGGGCGTCCATGCCGATCTTCAGATTGTCCCACAAGGACAGTTGGCTGAAGATGCGCGGCGCCTGGAAGGTGCGGCCGAGGCTCATATTGGCGATGCGGTCGGCGGCCATGTTGGTGGCGTCGACGCCATTGATCATGAACGAGCCGGTGTTCAGGCGCGACAGGCCGCTCAGCACGTTGAGCAGGCTGGTCTTGCCGGAGCCGTTGGCGCCGATCAGGCCGTGCACCTCGCCCTTGCGGACCTTGAGGTCGACGGCACTGACAGCCACCACCTCACCGAACTTCTTGGTGCCGTTGCGCACTTCGACCGCGATCTCCTCGCTTGGCTCGCGCACCGTCTTGCCGGCCTGCAGGTCGGCAAGAAAGCCGTCGATGCGGAAGGCCTGCTCGCCACCACCTGATTGTTTGCGCTTGGCGCGCAGCCGCTCGACGGAGCCGACGATGCCATCTGGGAAGGCCATGACGGCGAGAAGCGTCAGGCAGCCATACATCAAGAGACGATATTCGACGAAACCGGCCAGCAGGATGTTCGGCAGGATGTAGACGATCCAGATGCCGATGATGGGACCGAGCATCTGGCCGCGTCCGCCGACGACGACGGCGAAGAAGAAGACGAAGGATAGCTCGATGTTGAAGCCTTGCGGGCTGACGAAGGCAACAGTCGGCAAGTAGAGGATGCCGCAGATGCCGGTGCCGATAGAGGCGATGATGAAGGCCGTGAAGCGCATCACGCCCGGCTTGATGCCGAGAGAACGCGCCGCCTCCGGGCTGAGTGCTGCCACGAACATGCTGCGGCCGAGCTTCGAGCGGCGGATCAGGTAATGCGAGGCAAGCGCGATCATCGGGAACACGGCGACCGCAATCGCCAGCGGCGACATGCCGAAGACCAGAGGGTTGGTGAGCGCCGGAACCGTGACGCTGATGCCGTTGATGCCGTTGGTCCACTTGTCGAGCGTCACCAGAAGCTGCGGGAAGACGATTGCCGCGCTCATGGTGACGAAGCCGAGATGGAAGCCCTGCACGCGCAGCGCCGGCAAGGCAAACAGCAGGCCGCCGAGAATGGCGGCGACGATGCCGCCCATCGAGGCGCCGCCAAACGACCAGCCATGCAGGCCGTAGAGGATCGCCGCGACATAGGCGGCAAGGCCGAGGATTGCGCCCTGGCCGAACGACTTCTGGCCGGCATCGACGAACAGCATGTTCTGGAAGATGGCCGCGGCGATGTAGATGTTCACCAGCTGGAACGTGTGAATCCAGTAGGAATTGCCGGCGATGACGGGCCCGAACCCGGTGATGGCGATCAGCGCCACGCCGATCCAGACCTGCGTCAGGTCGGAGTTGAAGCGGCCTTTCGGCTTGGTCTCGGCCATGGAAACGGGTCCGGTTTGTATGCTTGTGGCTATCTGCATGGTCACACCCGCCTTGCGCCGACGCGCCCGAACAGGCCCTGCGGCCGGAACATCAGGATCAGCACCAGAACCAGCAGCGACGCCAGGTCCTGATAGGCACCGCCGACCTTGTAGGCCGTCAGCATCGCTACCACACCCACAAGCGGGCCGCCGATCAGCGTGCCGGCATTGGAGCCGATACCGCCGACAACGGCAGCAACGAAGCCGTTGAGCACATATTTCAAGCCGGCGTCGGGGCTGACCGAAATGACGGGTGCAACAAGGAAGCCGACCGTGCCGACCATCAGGCCGCTGATTGCAAACGAGATGAGCTGAAGCCGGCGCACCGGAAGACCGGCCGCGCGGGCAGCGTCAAAATCCTGCGACAATGCACTGATGGCGAGGCCGATGAAGGTCTTGCGCAGGAAAAAGCGCAACGCGAAGAACCAGAAGATCATTGCCGCGATCGCCAGAGCATAGGCGCCCGGCGTGCGCGTTCCCAAGATGCGGAAGCTCGGCACGACGCTCTGGACGGAATAGGCGAACGGCCCCTGCGTGATCATCAGAAGCGCTGCAACGATGACGGAGACCGAAACGGTGGAAATCAGCCAACTGTCCTGCTCGACCGACGAGCGCAGCGGCAAAAGCGTGATGTAGCCCTGGAAGGCTACGACGGCGGCAATGCCAAGCCCCGTCAGCAGCAGCATCAGGCTCCACTGGCCGAGACCGACCTGATTGGCCAGGAAATATGCCGCGAAACCGCCCAGTATGAACATGTTGCCCTGGGCGAAGTTGAAGATGTTCGTCGCCCCATGGACGATGTTGAAGCTCATCGCGATGGTGGCAAAGATCGACCCGATGGCGATCCCGCGTATCACGATGATCAGTATTTCGCTGAGCATAAGCTCGCCTCCCTGACCTCACTTATGAACCTGCCTTGCCTGCACCGCGGGCAAGCCCGGAACGCTGACGAGGAAGGGGTATTTTGAGGTCAGCTTATGCGTGCCATCGGCAGTCGCAACATCGTTCGAACGGACTAACGACAATTGCATGCAAACGCAGCGTTTGGCTGTCCTGCGCAAGGGGCTGGAGATGGTCGACCGGCAACGTCCTTGCCACCGCCATCGCCCCCCGAATTGGTGATGCCGGCAAGTCAGCAAAAGCAGTCCCGAGCCGTATCCAACGAAACATTCGCCGCTTCATTGAGACCAAGGGCCGCGAGATTGGGCGAGATGACCTCGACACTGAAAGGCACGGAAACGCCCATTGCGTCCAGCGTCGCAGCGAAAGCGGTGAGATCGAAACCACCCTGCCCGCACAGCCTGCGGTTCATGGTCTCCACTGCTGGCAGTCCAACAGGTACGCTGTCTGCGTCATTGACCTGCACGCACAGGACCTTGTTGGCAGATATCCGCCTGAGATCGGCGAGCGGCACTCCGGCGCGGAAGAGGTGCCACGAATCGATGACGAGCCCGGCATTGGGAATGTCGCCGATGATATCAAGCGCCGTATCGACGTCACGGACATTGCCCCAGGCCACCAGCTCCAGCGCGATCGTCACCTCGTGTTCCGCTGCCCGACTACAGAGTTCATGGAATTTCTGCTGCATGGTCTCCAGCGAAATGCCGCGCTCGCCGAGATCGGGTCCGACATTGACCACCTTGGCGCCGAAGGCCGTCGCCGCCCGAAAGGCGGTCTCCTCGTTGCGTCGCGAAACCGCTCCCTCCTCGCCGTCCATGAACCAGTCGGTCAGGAACTCGACCGACACATGCTTCATGCCATGGGCATCGAGGATGGCGCGCAACTCGCCGTCGCCGAAACCCTTGGCGCGTTGCTCCGCGTAGTCGCGGAAATGCAGGCACATGCCAGTGTAGCCGACCGCAGCACAGGCCTCGACGCGCTCGGCAAAGCCATGGCGCGAAGCGACCGGGCCGCCCGGAATCACACCGCTGATGGTGTGCGAACTGCAGACGAATTCATGTGTCTTCATGGTCATCCCGGGGGCTGGCTGCGATAGGCCCAAAATGTCTCTGCGCCGTCAGGCATACAGGTCCATTTGGACTAGGCGCCAGCTGCACGACGCCGGAAACGAAAAGCCCCCGGCAAAACCGGGGGCTTTCCTTGACCTGCGAGATGTCTCGCAGCCGATATCGATCCGCTTACTGCGGCAGCTTGTCGTCCACGCCCTTGACGTAGAAGTTCAGGCCGAGCAGCACCGAATCCTGCGCCACTTCGCCGGCCTTCAGCCACTCGGTGCCGTCCTGCTTGGTCACAGGGCCGGTGAACGGGTTGAAGGCGCCAGACTTGATCTTGGCTTCGGTTTCCTCGGCCAGCTTCTTGGTCTCGTCCGACATGTTGGCGTAAGGCGCCATCACGACGTGGCCTTCCTTCATGCCGCCCCAGACGTCGCTCTGCTTCCAGGTGCCGTCGATGACTTCCTGGATGCGCTCGATGTAGTACGGACCCCAGTCGTCGACGATCGAGGTCAGCTGGGTCTTCGGGCCGAACTTGATCATGTCCGAAGCCTGGCCGAAGGCCTTGATGCCGCGCTCGGTCGCAACCTGCATCGGGGCCGTCGAGTCGGTGTGCTGGGTGATGATGTCGACGCCCTGGTCGATCAGCGCCTTCGCGGCGTCGGCTTCCTTGCCGGCGTCGAACCAGGTGTTGGCCCACACGACCTTGACCTTGAAGTCAGGGTTGACCGACTGCGCGCCCAGCATGAAGGCGTTGATGCCCATCACGACCTCAGGGATCGGGAAGGAAGCGATGTAGCCGGCGACGCCAGCCTTCGATTCCTTGGCGGCGATCACGCCCTGCACATAGCGGCCTTCATGGAACTTCGAGTTGTAGGTCGAGACGTTTGGATGCTCGCGCTTGTAGCCGGTGGCGTGCTCGAACTTCACATCCGGGAACTTGCCGGCAACCTTGTTCAGCGGATCCATGTAGCCGAATGAGGTCGCGAAGATGATGTTGCAGCCCGAACGAGCAAAACGCTCGATGGCACGTTCGGCGTCCGCACCTTCCGGCACGCTTTCGAGATAGGCGGTCTCGAGCTGGTCGCCGAACTTCTCCTTGGCCTGCAGCAGGCCCTGGTGGTGCTGGTAGGAATAACCGAAGTCACCGATCGGCCCGACATAGATCCAGCAGGCCTTGACCTTGGCTTCGGCGGCAATGGTGCCGAACGACATCACGGCGGCGGCCGCGGCCAGCGACAGAATTGTCTTCTTCATGCTTTTGTTCCTCTTAGTGGTTGCCCGGGGCACTATCCCATCCTTTTTATAGTCCCAGAGACAGGGTCGTCCTCGAAATCCGCCTGACAGATTCGAGATGGCGACCATGCCCTTAGCGATCTGGCACAAACGGCCGCCCCAATGAAGCCGGAGTGTTCACCATCGTCAGTCGCCTGTTGCGCGAAATGAGCACAAGCACCACGACGGTTGCCAGATAGGGTAGAGAAGAAAGCAGTTGCGACGGCACGCCGATGCCCAAAGCCTGGGCATGCAGCTGGCCGATCGAAACCGCTCCGAACAGATAGGCGCCCGCAAGCACCCGCCATGGCCGCCAGGACGCGAACACGACCAGCGCCAGCGCGATCCAGCCGCGCCCGGCAGTCATGTTTTCGTTCCATTGCGGCGTGTAGACCAGCGACAGATAGGCGCCTGCCAAGCCGGCACAGGCACCGCCGAACATCACCGCCATATAGCGGATGGCGATGACCTTGATGCCGAGCGCATGTGCCGAGGTGTGATTGTCGCCAATCGAGCGCAGGGTAAGGCCGGCGCGCGTCTTGAACAGGAAGTATCCGACGCCGGCGGTCAGCAGGATCGAGACGTAGAACAGCGGATCCTGGCCGAAGAACAGCCTGCCCACCATCGGCAGGTCGGTGAGCACGGGTATGTATACGTAATCCATCTTCACGCCCGGCAGCCCGACGAAGCTCTCGCCCAGCATGCCTGCCAGGCCAAGGCCAAGCAGCGTCAGCGCAAGGCCGGTCGCCACTTGGTTGGTCACCAGCGTGAGCGTCAGGAAGCCGAACAGCAGCGAAAACAGCGCCCCGACGATGATGGCGGCGAGCACGCCGAGCCATGGACACTCAGTGGCGAGCGCCACGCCGAAGCCGGTCACGGCCCCCATCACCATCATGCCCTCGACGCCGAGGTTGAGAACGCCGGAGCGTTCGACCACCAGTTCGCCGACGGCTGCGATCAGAAGCGGGGTTGCCGCCGTCGCAATCGTTATCAGGATACCTTCAAACATTTTGCGTGACCTCCACGGTCTTTGGAGCGGAGGAGCCGACAAAGCGGATGCGGTAGAGAATGAGCGTGTCGCAGGCGAGCACGAAGAACAAAAGCATGCCTTGGAAAGCGCGCACCACCTTATCGGAGACGCCGATCGAAATCTGGGCCGCCTCGCCGCCGAGATAGGACAGCGCCAGCACCAGGCCGGCGGCAACGATGCCGAGCGGGTTGAGACGCCCAAGGAAGGCTACGATGATCGCGGCAAAACCATAGCCGGGCGAAATCGTCGGCCTCAGCTGGCCGATGGCGCCCGACACTTCCGAGATGCCGGCGAGGCCAGCAAGGCCACCGGACAGAAGGAATGCGAAGAACACCATCTTGGATGACGAGAAGCCCGCAAACTTGCCGGCACGCGGGCTCTGTCCCAGCACCTGCACCTCAAAGCCCCTGAGCGTGCGCGACAGCATGAACCAGACGGCCACGGCTGCCACGATGGCGAAGACAAAACCCCAGTTGGCACGGCCCGAGGCCGACCAGATCTCAGGCAGCGTTGCCGCGGCGCTGAAGGTCCGCGTCTCCGGGAAGTTCATGCCGGCCGGGTTGCGCCAGGGACCGCGCACCATCCAGTCGAGGAACAGCTGCGCCACATAGACCAGCATCAGGCTGGTCAGGATCTCGTTGGTGTTGAACCGCACCTTGAGATAGGCCGGAATGGCGCCATAGGCAGCACCGCCGGCAATGCCCATGAGCAGCATCAGCGGCAGAACGACCCACGACTGGAAGTCGGGGAACATGACGGGAAAGATCGAGCCGACGATGGCGCCGACGATGAATTGGCCTTCGGCGCCGATGTTCCAGTTGTTGGAAAGGTAGCAGATCGACAGGCCGACCGCGATCAGGATCAGCGGCGCAGCCTTCACTGCAAGCTCATGGAGCGACCAGACCTCACGCAGCGGATCGATGAAATAATAATAAAGCGCCTCGACCGGGTCCTTGCCGAGCACCGAAAACATGATCGCGCCGGCAATCAGCGTCAGCGCAAGCGCAAGGAACGGCGAGAGTGCCGCAAAGAGCGCAGATCGCTCCGGACGTTTGACGAGTTCGATCCGCATCACGCGACCTCCTTCGAATGGTCGAGGTGACCGGGTTCGGCACCGCCCATCAAGAGGCCAATGCGTTCGAGCGTCGCGTCCGCAATCGGGATCGGCTTCGACAGCTCGCCATTGTGCATGACGGCGATCGAGTCCGAGATTTCAAACAACTCGTCGAGATCCTGACTGATGACCAGCACGGCTGAGCCCTTGCGGGCGAGTTCGATTAGCGCCTGGCGGATGCGCGCGGCAGCACCCGCGTCGACACCCCAGGTCGGCTGGTTGACCACCATGACCGATGGATTGCGATCGAGCTCGCGGCCGATGATGAACTTCTGCAGATTGCCGCCCGAAAGCGCTGCAGCTTCGGGGTCCGGCGCGCTCTTGCGCACGTCCATCACCTCGATGATGCGCTGAGCCGCCTTCTGGATCGCGCCCGACTTTACCATGCCGGCCGCGCCGACAAAGGCCTTGCCGTCGGTGCTGTGCCGCGACAGCAAGAGATTGTCAGACAGGCGCATGCGCGGGGCAGCACCATGGCCGAGCCGCTCCTCAGGAACGAAGGCAGCACCCAAGAGACGGCGTGCCGAAATCCCCATCCGGCCGGCCGACTTGCCGCGAATGCGGATGGCATCGGCACTGTCCTGCAGCGCCTCGCCCGAAATCGCCTCGAACAATTCGCCCTGGCCGTTGCCGGCAACACCGGCGATGCCGATGACTTCGCCGCCGGCGACGCTCAGCCAGATGTTCTTGAGCGGCGTCGAGAACGGTCCGGCAGGCTTGCGGCTCATGCCGCAGATGCTGAGCAGTTCCTCGCCACGTGTCGCAGCCGTTGTCCGCTCGGCGTTCTTGACGTCGCTGCCCACCATCATTCGGGCGAGCGACGCCGGCGTCTCCTGGCGCGGGTCGCAATGGCCGACCACCTTGCCGTGGCGCATGATCGTGGCGCGGTCGCACAGGCGGCGGACCTCGTCGAGGCGGTGCGAGATGTAAAGGATCGACTTACCTTCGGAACGCAACCGCTCAAGCGTCTCGAACAGCTTGTCGGCCTCCTGCGGTGTCAGCACCGAGGTAGGTTCGTCGAGGATAATGAGTTCGGGTGTCTGCAGCAGACAGCGGATGATCTCGATGCGCTGGCGCTCGCCGACCGACAGGTCGCCCACCAGCGACTCCGGATCCAGCGGCAGCCCATAGCTGTAGGACAGCGCGCGCGCCTTGGCGGCAATGGTGGCGATGGGCGTGTCGTCGGCAAGCGAGAGCGCGATGTTTTCCGCCGCGGTCAGCGCCTCGAACAGAGAAAAATGCTGGAAAACCATGCCGATGCCGAGTTTCTTGGCAACGCCCGGGCTGGTGATCCGCACCTGTTGGCCGTTCCACAGGATCTCACCGGCATTGGGCTCGAGCGAACCGAACAGCATCTTCACAAGCGTCGACTTGCCGGCGCCGTTCTCGCCGAGAAGCGCGTGTATTTCACCCTTTGCGATGGTCAGGTCGACCTGATTGCACGCCTTCAGCGTGCCAAATATCTTCGTCAGGCCTCGAACCTCCAGAAGGTTCGGACCATTGGCTAAAGGGGTTGTGTCCACAACGCCTCCCATTGTCTTACTTTTTTATGTTCCCAAGAGCATGGTAGGCGCGTCCTGCTCTCGGAGCAAAGCATGTCACAAGTTGAAAGAGCTTCAAGAAATAAAGTGAAAACTCACGGGATAAGTATGGTTGTCCCCGTGGTCTTGCGGCCTTCCAGATCGGCATGCGCCTGGCCCGCGTCACTCAGAGCATAACGCTGGTTGATCCTGATCTTGACCGCCCCTTTCAGCACCACGTCGAACAGCGCGTCTGCCGAACGCACAAGGTCGTCGCGCAGCGCATTGTAGGCAAACAGTGTCGGCCGTGTCGCATAGAGCGCGCCTTTCTGCGCCAGCAGCGAAATGTTGAACGGCGGGATCGGACCAGACGACTGGCCGAAACTCACGAACATGCCCATCGGCTTAAGGCAGTCGAGCGAACCGGGGAAGGTGTCGGCACCGACGGAATCGTAGACCACGGCGCATTTCTTGCCACCGGTGATCGCTGCCACTTCGGCGACGAAATCCTTGTCGCGATAGTTGATGACGTGGTCGAAGCCATGCGCCCTGGCCAGTTCGCCCTTGTCGTCCGAGCCGACCGTACCGATAACGGTCGCGCCGAGATGCTTGGCCCACTGGCCAAGGATCAGGCCGACGCCGCCGGCCGCAGCATGATAGAGGATCGTGTCGCCGGCCTTCACCTTGAAGGTCCGCTGCAACAGATATTCGGCAGTCATGCCCTTGAGCATCATGGCCGCCGCCTGCTCATCGGAAATGCCGTCTGGCACCTTCACCAGCCTGTCGGCTGCGATCAACCGCTCTTCGCAATAAGCGCCCGTCGGCACGGCATAGGCGACGCGGTCGCCGACCTTCAGCCAGTCGACGCCTTCACCGAGTTCGAGCACCACTCCAGCAGCCTCGCCACCCGGCGTCACCGGCATTCCGGCAGGCGCCGGATAGAGCCCGGTGCGGAAATAGACGTCGAGGAAATTGAGCCCGATCGCCTTGTGCCTGATCAGGGCCTGGCCCGGACCGGGGCTGCCGGCGTCCACATCCTCGTAGACAAGCGCTTCCGGCCCGCCATGGGTATGAACTCGCAGAGCTTTCGGCAACGCCTCAGTCCTTCTTTCCGAGATTGGGCTTTCCGAGATTGGGGAAGAGCTGCATCACGCCACCGATGAAGAATAGGTAGATGCCGCTGATCGCGATACCGATCTTGACCCATTCGCTGGCTTCCATGCCCTGCCACAGCGCCAATCCGCCGAAGGCGCACCAGATCAGCGTCATCGGCAGGTTGATGTTCCTGAGCCTGACGACGCGCACCGGATGCAGGAAGTTCATCGGCACGAAGGTCAGGATGCCGGCGACGAGGACGACCGCAAACGACACCCATTGCCCGGGCTGAATGACGAACAAGGTGAAGACAACCATGTTCCAGACGACGGGGAACCCCTTGAAGAAGTTCTCCTTCGTCTTCATGCCCGTATCGGCATAATAGATCGCGCTCGACACGACGATGATGGCGCCCGACAGGAACGACAGTCCCTCGCCCATGAAACCACCCTGATAGAGCGCAAAGGCCGGGATCAACACGTAGGTGACGTAGTCGATGATGTTGTCGAGCAGTTCGCCCGACCATGTCGGCAGGATTTCCTTGACCTCGAGCTTGCGCGCGATCGGCCCGTCGATTCCGTCGACGAACAGCGCGAGCCCCAGCCACCAGAACATAGCGGTCCAACGCTCCTCGCTCGCGGCGACCAGCGACACGAAGGCCAGGAATGAGCCCGATGCTGTGAGGAGGTGGACCGAAAAGGCGCGTGCCTGCGGCCATGTGACTTTTTTAGGCTTCACGGTCCTCGCCAATCAAGTTTGCCGCCCAGTTCCGTCCGTCGTCTCGAAAGACATCGCAGGCGGCTATTTGCGCACGACAAGGGTCATGCAAGAGAAATGCAAGGTCCCTATTGCTCGATACGGCCAGCACCATGCAATCCCCTTTCGTCGGCAATTAATAGCAGGGCCGCAGTTCATACAAGCCGAAAGCCATTTGTGCCCAACGAACGTTGCGTAAGCCCTGCGCGATTTGTGCCAGCCGCCGGCGCATGAGCCCAATCGCCACGTTGATCAATGGCTTGGCCCTGCCATATATCGGAGAACCAAACTATCGATGACGCAGCCGGCGACGGTCCGGCGGATTTGGACTGCACATGGCGAACGAGAAATCAGCGAACCGTATCCTGGTGGCCGGCACCGGCCCCGTCGGGCTGATCTCGGCGCTGGCTTTCGCCGATGCCGGCTTCGGCGTTCTGCTCGCCGGCCCGCCCGCGCGAGCCGACGACGGCCGCACCACGGCCCTGATGGTGCCCGCGCTGAAGGTCCTGGAGCGGATTGGCGTGCTGGGTGCGCTGTCGGCAGATGCCGCACCACTCAAGGTCATGCGCATCGTCGATGGCACCGCACGCCTGATCCGCAGCCCCATCGTCACCTTCCGTGCCGGCGAGATCGGCGAGGATCACTTCGGCTACAATTTCCAGAATCGCGTCCTCAACGCCGTGCTCGAACAGGCAGTTGCCCACCATCCCGATATCGAATGGCGCCGGGCGCTGGTTGAAGGCTGGACGCTTGAGGGCGATCATGTCACCGCTGCCCTTTCGGACGGCACGACTGTCGTTTCGCCGCTGGCGGTTGCCGCCGACGGCCGCAATTCGCCGGCGCGCATGGCTGCCGGCATTTCCGCCAGCGCGCGCGCTTTGCCGCAATCGGCGCTGGTGCTGAATTTTGCCCATACGCGCGACCACGGTTTCACGTCGACGGAGTTCCACACCGAAACCGGCCCGTTCACGGTGGTGCCGCTGCCTGGCCGCCGATCGAGCCTCGTCTGGGTGCTGCGTCCGGAAACGGCGCGCGAATTCGCCGGGCTCGACAACGATGCGCTTGCCCAGCGCGTCGAACGGCAGATGCAATCGATGCTCGGGCGCGTCACCATCGACAGCGGCCGCCAGATCTACCCGCTGTCGACCTCGCTGCCCGCTCGCTTCGCCCAGAACCGCGTCGCACTGGTCGGCGAGGCTGCCCATGTCTTCCCGCCCATCGGTGCCCAGGGGCTCAATCTCGGCATCCGCGACGTCGACCAGCTCGTTGAGACTGCCCTGCACCATGCGGCCGATCCGGGCGCGCCGACGGCGCTCAAGGCTTATGACGCGGCACGCCGGCCCGACATCCTGGCCCGCACCAGTGCCGTCAACCTGCTCAACATGTCGCTGCTTTCGGACATGCTGCCCGCCCAGCTCGCCCGCGGCCTTGGCCTCAACGTTCTGGGTGGCTTCTCCCCCATCCGCGCCTTCTTCATGCGTGAAGGCCTGCGCCCGGGCAGCGGCTTTTCGGCCATCGCCTCATCGCTGCGAGCGACGCGCCGCATCGGTGTATCGAGCGAATAAGGTCGGAGGTCATCCGAAAAATCGGCCCGTCCGACAGGACCTGGCTGGGGGGCTCAAGGGAAAAGATCGGGCGGCAGAACGCCGTGCCGGATCAGGTAGAGCAGCCCGGTAACGGTCAGAACCGACAGACAGGTGGTGACGAGCACACTGGCCGAAGCACGCTCGACCCAGACGCCGTATTGCTGGGCGATGACGAACACGTTCGTCGCCGTCGGCAAGGCGGCCATCAGCATGGCAGAGTAAACCCAGACCGGTGAGAAATTGCCAATCCAGCTCAGCACGACATAGCAAAGCAGCGGGTGCACGATGAGCTTGAGCAGCGCGATCGGCACCATCTCGTGTGGAACGCGTTTCAAAGGCCTGAGCGCCAGCGTCACGCCCATGGCAAACAGCGCGCAAGGGGCTGCCGCCCGCGACAGATATTCGAGGAAGCGCTCGACCGGCACCGGCGCGCGGAACTCGAAGTAGGCAGCGAGAACGCCCACCGCCGTCGCGATGATGAAGGGATGGAGGGCGATCTTCCTGACGACATCGGCCGCCACGCCCAAAGGTGGGCGCGGTTCGTCGCCGGCCAGCGCCATCATCATCGGCGCTATGGTGAAATGCATGATGTTTTCGAAACAGAAGATCAGCGCCACCGGCACCGCCGCTTCCTCGCCGAAGGCCAGCAGCGCCAGGCCGGGGCCCATATAGCCGATGTTGCCATAGGCCGAGGCCAGCCCCTTGATGGTCGATTCGGCAATCTCGCCGCGCCCCTTGATGAAAGAAGCGGTAAACATGATCGCGAAGATGACGAAGGTCGAAAACACTGCGCCTGATATGTAGGCCCACTCGGTCAGGCGCTCGAACGGCGTCTTGGCCAGCAGCTGGAAGAACAGCGCCGGCAGCGCGACATAAACGATGAAGGTCGTCATCCAGCCGAGCGCTTCGAGCGGCTGGCGGGTGATGCGCGCCACCACGAAGCCCATGAAGATCAGCCCGAAGAACGGCAGGACCAGACCGATCACGTCCGACATCAGCGCTTTCCCGATCGAGATTGGTTGGGCCGCAGCAAAAAAAGCGACGCGAAGGGCAAATATGCCCTCGGCCGTATCGCGTCGCTTTGCCGCCCGTCAAGCGCCACACCATTGAATTGCTTGCCTTGCTGCTCCAAATAGGAGCCGACGAAGCGTGTTGTGCCGGAAACCTCCCGCTCCGGATCTGAAATACGTCTTAAGTATCTGATTTCGCGTAGTGCTCTAAGAGCATGCGCGACCATGGTGACCAGCATGAAGACGGCGAAATTCTCGATCGGCCAGGTGGTGCGCCACCGTGTGTTTCCGTTTCGCGGCGTTATTTTCGACGTCGACCCAGAATTCGCCAACACCGAGGAATGGTACGAGGCGATTCCGGCGGCGGTGCGCCCACGCCGCGACCAGCCCTTCTACCACCTGCTCGCCGAGAACGCCGAGACCGAATATGTCGCCTATGTCTCGGAACAGAACCTGCTCGAGGACAGCTCAGGCGAGCCGGTCCGCCATCCGCAGGTGAAGGACTATTTCGACAAGATGCCCGACGGACGTTACGCGCTCAAGTCGACCATCAGCCACTGAACCAGCCATGACGGGCGACGGGCCGAGTTCGGATTCCCGCCAACAGCGGCTGCGCAACAAAAAAGCGGGGTCAAAGCCCCGCTTTTTCAATTCCGGTCTTCGCCCGGGATCAGTTGGCCGTCTTGGCCTTGTCCTGCTCTTCCTTGAGCTTCTTGGCGAAGTCCTGATTGTTCTTGGAGACGAACTCCTGGAGCTTCTTCTGGCGATCTTCCAGGTCCGACTGCTTCATCGGCTCGCCATCATAGGCGCCAGTGAAGCCAGCGAGCGAAACCTTAATCGGGTTCTGCTGGTTCTGGAAATTGACCGAGGTCAGAGTCAGGTCGGTGCCCTTCTTGAAGGAGCCTACGAGCTGGTCGGTGAGCGCGATCTCGGCAACGCAGCGATCCGGGAAGCAGATCACGTAGTCGAGCTTCTGGGCCTTGCCGGCGTCGACCTGCAGTCCGATCCCCGGAGGAATGAGACGGCCGCTCGGCACGGTGACCTGGAACACCTTACGATTGACCTTGCCCTTGAGCTCGATCATCGAAATGCCGGTGACCAACTGGCCGTTGGAAGCGGTAAGGATGTTCTGCACGTTGCAGATGTCCACGTCAGCCTGCTTGGAGCAGGCCTTGAACCAACCCTGCGGGACCTGCTGCTGCTGCGCGGCCGCGGGCGACAGCGTCGACGCCACCAAACCGGCGACACCTGCCGCCAGGATGGAAAGACGGAAACCGTCGAAGTTCTGGTTCGTGATCTTCATGAAATCCTCTCAAACAATCCCGGAACCGGCCCCGGAGCCGTGTGTCGACGCTACCTGTTGGGCAAATGAGGCAACAGCATGACTTCGCCGCGCGTGTTACACTGCCGCGCGGCCTGAATCCAGCCCGCAACAACGCATTTCTTGTGTTCTGAGCCGGCGATGGACTGCCCGCATCAGGCTGCGCTACGCTTCGAATCATCAAGCTACCCTGAATTCGTGGAGAATCGTCGTGAGACGCACTCTTTCGCTGCTGGCAGCCGTTGCCGCGACCGCCCTTTTTGCCCCGCACACGGCATATGCCGAGCCCGTCCACGGCATTTCCATGCATGGCCAGCCGGCCCTGCCCCAGGATTTCAAGAACTTCCCTTATGCCAATCCCGATGCGCCCAAGGGCGGCAAGATCACCTATTGCGTCATCGGCAGCTTCGACAATCTCAATCCGTTCATCATAAAGAGCTTGCGCACCACCGCGCGCGGCATGATCGACACGATCTACGGCAATCTGGTCTTCGAATCGCTGATGCAGCGCAGCGCCGATGAGGCCTTCAGTATCTATGGCCTCATCGCCAAGTCGGTCGACATCGACCCGGAGCGCAAATGGATCGAGTTCAACATCGATCCGAATGCCAAATGGTCCGACGGTCAGCCGATCACGCCCGACGACGTCATCTTCACCTATGAGGTCTATACGGAGAAGGGCCGCCCGCCCTATTCCGACCGAATGTCCAAGATCGAGAAGATCGAAAAGACAGGCGATCTCAGTGTCCGCTTCACCTTCAACGACCAGGCCGACCGCGAATTTCCGCTGATCATCGCGCTCACGCCGATCGTGCCGAAGCACTTCTTCAACAAGGAGACGTTCGACCAGACGACACTGAAGCCGATCATCGGCTCCGGCCCCTACATGGTCGGCGAGATCAAGCCCGGCGAGCGCATCGTTTTCAAGCGCAACCCCGAATATTGGGGCCGCGACGTGCCGGCCAAGCGCGGCTTCGACAATTACGACCAGATCACCATCGAATATTTCCTCAACACGAACGCCCTGTTCGAAGCCTTCAAGAAGGGCATTTGCGACACCTACACCGAGGCCGATCCGGTCAAGCGCGAGCGCGGTTTCGATTTCCCCGCCTACAAGAACGGCGACATCGTCGCTGAAACCTTCAAGAGCGGGCTGCCACCCGTCGTCACCGGCTTCATGTTCAACACCCGCCTGCCGAAATTCGCCGACCCCGTCGTGCGCCAGGCCCTGGGCATGCTCTATGACTTCGAATGGGCCAACCGCAACCTGTTCGCCGGCAAGTATGAGCGCACCGTCAGCTTCTGGCAGGGAACCGAACTTTCCGCCTATGACAGGCCTGCCAGTGACAAGGAAAAGGCGCTGCTCGCGCCGTTCCCTGGTGCCGTTCGTCCCGACGTCATGGACGGCACATGGAGGCCGCCGGTTACCGATGGCTCCGGCCAGGACCGCGCTGCGCTGAAGGCCGCCTTCGACCTGCTCAAGGGCGTCGGCTACAAGCTGCAGGGTGGCAAGATGCTCGACAAGCAGGGCCAGCCGCTCGCCTTCGAGATCCTGACCTCGTCGGACGCCGAGCAGAAGCTGGCGGCCATCTATCAACGCACCCTTGAAAAGCTTGGCATCGCCGTGACCATCCGCGCGCTCGAGGCCGACCAGATCCAGTCGCGCAAGCAGAACTTTGACTTCGATGTGCTGATCGGCGTGACCGGCTTCACCGGCACCTTGTCGCCGGGCATCGAGCAGATCGGCCGCTGGGGTTCGTCTTCGGCCAACAAGGAAGGCTCGTTCAATCTCGCCGGCGTTGCCAATCCAGCGATCGACGCCATGATCGAGACCATGCTCAAGGCGCGCGAGAAGGAGGATTTCGTCGCCGCCGTGCGCGCACTCGACCGCCTGCTGATCTCTGGCAACTACATGGTGCCCATGCAGCACAACTCCGATCAGTGGCTCGCTTTTGCCAAAAGGCTGAAACATCCGGAAAAGACCCCCATATTCGGTTATCAGTTGCCGGTCTGGTGGAGCCAGGGCGGCTAGTTCCGCAAATTTCTGGGATCAGCGGGCCATGGCCGTCATGCCGCGCCCGCGAGCCTACACAAGGACCGTCTCATGACCGAACAGAACAAGCTCACCATCGATGTGGTTTCGGATGTCGTCTGCCCGTGGTGTTTCCTGGGCATGCGCCGCCTGCAAAGCGCGCTTGCGGCAGTGCCCGACACCGACGTCGAGGTGCGCTGGCGCCCCTTCCAGCTCGACCCGACGATCCCGCCCGAAGGCAAGGAGCGCAAGGCCTACATGCTGGCCAAGTTCAATGACGAGAACCGGCTCAGGCAGGCCCACGCCAATCTGGTGACGCTCGGCGCGGTCGAAGGCATCTCGTTCGACTTCGAGGCAATATCAGTCGCTCCCAACACGCTCGACGCCCACCGGCTGATCCGCTGGGCCGCAGCATCCGGCGAAGGCGTCCAGAACAAGCTGGTGAGCACGCTGTTCAGCTACTATTTCGAGCAGGGCAAGAACATCGGCGACCACGGCACCCTCGTCGAGGCCGCTCGCGAAGCCGGCATGGACACCGCGGTCGTCGAAGCGCTGCTTTCAACCGACGCCGATCGCGACGAGGTTTCCACCGAGATCGTCACCGCCTCGCGCATGGGCATCACGGGCGTGCCGTGCTTCCTGCTCGAAGGCAAGTACGCCGTCATGGGCGCCCAGGACACAGCCACCCTCGCCGACGCCATCCGCCAGGTCGCAGCCGAAAAAGCCGGCGAGCTGCCGAACTAAATATGATCACCGAAGGGGGTGATTGGACCGCCGGCTGAGCCTGCTGCCGGCTCAGCCCGTTTGCCCCCGGGCCAGATCAGCAGTTGGCCTGTCCCGCGTCCTTCGACAAACTCAGGACAACCGCCGGCGGCTCTGCTGCCAGTCTCGTCCGACAAATGGCAACCAGTAGCGCCTTGCCCCCCGTCATCTCGGCCTCGTAGCGAGCAAAGCGAGTGCAGAGTGTCGGGAGCCATGTCGTGACATCAACGAAGGCGAAACCGACCCCGAATGACATGCCAACGCTGTGGCAAGCCACGCGACCGGGAGGCCCCAGGTTCTGGGGATGCGCAGGCGCGCTGCCCCCTTAATGAAGCCGAAAGCGCTCAGAGATTGGCGGCAGCACCGCCGCTCCTCATCCTGAGCCTGTCGAAGGATGCATGACCGCCGATCAGGCCACAGCCAGCTTCGCCAGCTGCGTCATGATCACGGCGGAACCCGCCAGACGCTTCTCGGCATTCGGCCAGTCGCGCGCAAACACCACCGAGTGGTCCGGCCTGATCTTGGCCAGCGATCCCTGCTCGGCGATGTAGCGCACGAGGCCCGCCGGGTTGGCGAACTCGCGCTTGCGGAACTGCACCACCACGCCCTTCGGCCCGGCGTCCAGCTTCTCGACATTGGCCTTGCGGCACAGCGCCTTGATGAAGACGATCTTGAGCAGATGCTTGACCTCGTCGGGCAGTGGCCCGAAACGGTCGATGAGCTCGGCGCCGAAACCGTCGATCTCCTCGGTGTTTTCGAGGTCGCCGAGACGACGGTAGAGCGCCAGCCTGAGCTGCAGGTCGGGCACATAGCTTTCCGGGATCATGACCGCGGTGCCGACGGCAATCAGCGGCGACCAGCCCGTATCGATCTCCTCGCCGCTGCCGCGCAGTTCCGCCACCGCCTCTTCCAGCATCTGCTGGTAGAGCTCGAAGCCGACCTCCTTGATATGGCCCGACTGCTCCTCGCCAAGCAGATTGCCGGCGCCGCGGATGTCGAGGTCGTGACTGGCGAGCTGGAAGCCCGCGCCCAGCGTGTCGAGCGATTGCAGCACCTTCAGCCTGCGGTCGGCGGTGTCCGTCAGCTTGCGGTTGGCCGGCAGCGTGAACAGCGCATAAGCACGCACCTTGGAACGGCCGACACGCCCGCGCAACTGGTAGAGCTGGGCGAGGCCGAACATGTCGGCGCGATGCACGATCAGCGTGTTGGCGGTGGGAATGTCCAGGCCCGATTCGACGATGGTCGTCGACAACAGCACGTCATACTGGCCGTCGTAGAAGGCGTTCATGATGTCGTCGAGTTCGCCGGGAGGCATCTGGCCGTGCGCAACGGCCACCTTCAGCTCCGGCACCGATTCCTGCAGGAACTGGTGGATCTCGCCGAGATCGGCGATACGCGGCACGACATAGAAGCTGTGGCCGCCGCGATAGCGCTCGCGCAGCAACGTCTCGCGGATGACTAGCGGGTCGAAGGGCGAAATGAAGCTGCGCACAGCCATGCGATCCACCGGCGGCGTGGCGATCAACGACAGCTCGCGCACGCCGGTCAGCGCCAGTTGCAGCGTGCGTGGGATCGGTGTCGCCGACAGCGTCAGCACATGCACGTCACTCTTGAGCTCCTTCAGGCGCTCCTTGTGCTTGACGCCGAAATGCTGCTCCTCGTCGATGATCAGAAGTCCCAGGTTCTTGAACTCGATCGACGAGCCGAGCAGCGCATGCGTACCGACGACGATGTCGACAGTGCCCTCCGCGATGCCCTTCTTGGTCTCCGCCAGCTCCTTGGTGCCGACCAGGCGCGAAGCCTGGCGCACATTGATCGGAAGGCCGGCAAAGCGCTGCGAGAACGTCTTGAAATGCTGGCGCGACAGCAGCGTCGTCGGCACCACCACCGCCACCTGGAAACCTTCCATGGCGGCAATGAAGGCCGCGCGCAGCGCAACTTCCGTCTTGCCGAAGCCGACGTCGCCGCAGATCAGGCGGTCCATCGGCTTGCCGGCGCCAAGATCTTCCATCACCGCATCGATGGCGCCCTGCTGGTCGTCGGTCTCCTCGTAAGGGAAGCGCGCCGCGAACTCACCATAGACGCCGTCGGGCGGATTCATCGCAGGCGCCTCGCGCATCTGCCGCTCGGCCGCGAGCTTGATCAGCTGGCCGGCCATTTCGAGCAGGCGGCGCTTGAGCTTGGCCTTGCGCGACTGCCAGGCACCACCGCCCAGCTTGTCGAGCGTTGCTTCCGCCGAATCCGAGCCGTAGCGCGACAGAAGCTCGATGTTCTCGACCGGCAGGAACAGCCGGCCATCGCTGGCATAGTGGATTTCAAGACAATCATGTGGCGCGCCCACCGCCTCGATGGTCTTCAGCCCGACGAAACGGCCGATACCATGGTCGGCGTGAACGACTATGTCGCCCGCCGACAAGGCCGAAGCCTCGGCGATGAAGTCGGCGGCGCGCTTGCGCTTCTTCGAACGACGGATCAGGCGGTCGCCAAGGATGTCCTGCTCGGCAACGAACACCAGGTCGCCGGCCTCAAAGCCGGACTCGATCGGCAGGACAGCAAGGCCCGCCTCGCCCGGCTTCAGCGCCTCGACGCCAGCAAGGCTTTCGACCCGCTTGAGATTGCCGAGATTATGCTCCTCGAGAATCTGCGTCAGACGGTCGAGCGAGCCTTCCGTCCAGCCGGCCACGACCACGCGCCGCTTGGCCGCGCGCTGATCGGCGATGTGACGCGCCACCACGTCGAACACGTTGGCGTTGGGGTCGGCCCGCTCCTCGGCAAAGCTGCGGCCGGCATGCGAACCGGCATGCAGCACCCTGCGCCCACTCGAAAAGGGTGTATCGAACGGTGTCAGCTCCGCATTGGCCTGGTCTGCCAGCGCTGCCGCCACCTCGTCCGGCGACAGATACATCAACCCGGGCGCGACCGGCTTGTAGGGCACCGCATCCTTGATGCCGCTGCCTTCTGCCTGCTTGCGACGCGCCTCGTAGTGGTCGAGGATCAGCGCATGGCGCTCGCTCATCGCCTCGCGTGCCAGATGGTCGAAGACCACGGGCGCATCAGGCAGATACTCGATCACCGTCTCCATGTGCGGATAGAAAAACGGCAGCCAGTGCTCCATGCCGGCGAAGCGCCGGCCCTCGGAGACCGCGGCATAGAGCGCATCGTCGCGCGATGGCGCGCCGAAGGCATCGATATAGCTGCGGCGGAACTTGCTGATCGTTTCCGGCGTCAGCGCCACCTCGCTCATCGCCTGGAGCACGACCGAATTGCGGCTGCCGGTTGTGCGTTGCGTCGCCACGTCGAAGGCGCGGATCGTCTCCAGCGTGTCGCCGAAGAAGTCGAGGCGCAACGCATCGGCAGCGCCCGGCGCGTAGAGATCGAGAATACCGCCGCGCACGGCGAACTCGCCGACGCCGCGAACCGTAGGCACGCGCTCGAAGCCGGCACGCTCCAGCCGCGCCACCAGCGCATTCATCTCCACCTGGTTGCCCGGTTTGGCGCGGAACTCCTGCGCCTCGATCGCCGCGGCCGGCGGCACCCGCTGCAGCAGTGCATTTGCGGTGGTCAGCACGATGGCCCGGTGCGGGGTCTTTCTGAGCGTGATCATTGCCGCCAGCGCATCAAGCCTGAGAGCAGCGGCATCCGCCCCAGGCGACACACGGTCGTAAGGCAGGCAGTCCCACGCGGGCAGTTCCAGCACGGGCAGTTCAGGGGCTACGAAGTTGAGCGCTTCAACGATCTGCGGCAGCCGCTGCCCGTCGCGAGCGACAAACAGCATCGGGCCATCGGGCGCCATTTCGGCCGCCGCGGTGGCAATCGCAAAGGCTTCGTAGCCGTCGGCGACGCCATCGACGATGAACTGTCCGGCGCGACCTTTGGGCAGGCCGATCGATTTCAGCAAGCTCATGATCTCGCTCAGACGGTGATGGCGTCGCGCGACGCGACGATCTGCCTGTAGACCGGGGTGTCGACCGCTGTCGGCACCGGCGCTTCGCCGATGATCCAGGACAGCAGTTCCCTGTCCGTGATGTCGAGCAGCACCTCGTAGAGGTCCAGCTCCTCGTCGCTCAGCTTATCGATCCGGGTGTCGGCGAAATGGCCAAGGATCAGATCCATCTCGCGCATGCCGCGATGCCACGACCGGAACAGAAGCTTACGCCTGCGCGTATCAAGGCCTTCGCTCGAGCGTGTCGTTCCGGTCATTTCGGCAATTCCTCTCGTGTCGGGGCGCATATAGCGTGGATAGCCGCCCCTGTCAGCCTTTGCCCGGGCAAGTCGAACGCATAAGCTGACATGATGCGGCCTTCCCTTCTCGATCCCCTGTTCTCCCCGATCACCACGCTTGCCGGCATCGGACCGAAGGTCGCCGTGCTGGTCGAGAAGGTCGTACCTGCAGATCTCGGCGACCGGGTGGCACGAACAGGCGACCTGTTGTTCGTGCTGCCCAACAGCGTCATCGATCGGCGCAACCGGCCCGGCATCGCTTATGCTGCCGAAGGCGCCATCGTCACTCTTGAGGTGCGCATTGACCGCCACCAGCCGGCGCCGCGCGGCAATCGCTCGGTGCCCTACCGCGTCTTCGCCCATGACGACACCGGCGAGATCACGCTGACATTCTTCCATGCTCACGCCGCCTATCTCGAAAAGGCCATGCCCGAGGGCGAACTTGTCATCGTCTCGGGCCGCATGGAATGGTTCAACGGCCGCCCGTCCATGGTCCATCCCGACCACATCGCGCTCGCCAGCGAAGCCGACAAGCTGCCCTTGGTCGAACCAGCCTATCCTCTGACGGCGGGCCTGTCGGCCAAGGCGTTGCGCCGCGCCATCGGCCAGGCCATCGAGCGCGTGCCGCCATTGCCCGAATGGCTCGACGCCGATGTCATGCGCCGGCAGAGCTTTCCCAGCTTCGCGGCAGCGCTGCAACGCGTCCACAATCCTGCCGATCCGCTCGATGCCTCGCCGGAGAATGCCGCCTGGCGTCGCCTTGGCTATGACGAATTCCTCGCTGGTCAGGTGTCGCTGGCGCTGGTTCGCGCCCGTGTGCGCAAGCTGCATGGCCGCCCGCTCATAGGCGACGGCCGCCTCGTCGATGCGCTGCGCAAGGCCCTGCCCTATGCGCTGACCGGCTCGCAGGAACAGGCGCTTGTCGAGATCAACGAAGACCTGGCCAAGCCCGAACGCATGCTGCGCCTGCTCCAGGGCGATGTCGGCTCGGGCAAGACGGTGGTGGCACTTCTTGCCATGGCGCGCGCCGTCGAGGCCGGTGGCCAGGCCGCGCTCATGGCGCCGACAGAAATCCTCGCCCGCCAGCATTTCGCCGGCATTTCACCCCTGGCCGAACGTGTCGGCCTCAAGGTCGCCGTACTCACCGGCCGCGAGAAGGGCCGCGAGCGGACCCAGATCCTCGCCGATCTTGCAGGCGGCGAAATCGACATCATTATCGGCACACACGCGCTGTTCCAGGAGGCCGTCGTCTTCCATGACCTGGCTCTCGCCGTCATCGACGAGCAGCATCGCTTCGGCGTGCACCAGCGCCTCGCCATGAATGCAAAGGGCCAGGCGCCCGACATGCTGGTCATGACCGCCACCCCCATCCCACGTACCCTGGTGCTGACAGCCTTCGGCGACATGGACGTGTCGCGCCTCACGGAAAAGCCGGCCGGCCGCCAGCCGATCAAGACCGTCACCCTGCCGCTCGAGCGCATCGACGAACTCGTCGGCCGCATCCGCGACGCGGTCGCAGACGGCCAGAAAATCTACTGGATCTGCCCGCTGGTCGAGGAATCCGAAGAGATCAAGCTGATGTCCGCCGAGGACCGCTTCTCCTCTCTGCAGCCCGTCTTCGGGCAGCGTATCGGGCTGGTCCATGGCCGCATGAAGGGGGCGGAGAAGGATGAGGCGATGCGCGCCTTCAAGGAAGGCGAAACGCGCGTGCTCATCGCCACCACCGTGATCGAGGTCGGCGTCGACGTGCCCGACGCGACCATCATCGTCATCGAGCATGCCGAGCGCTTCGGCCTCGCCCAGCTCCACCAGCTGCGCGGCCGCGTTGGACGCGGCTCGAAGCCGTCATCCTGCGTGCTGCTCTACAAGGACCCGCTTGGTGAAACGGCCAAGCGCCGCCTGTCGGTCATGCGCGACACCGAGGATGGCTTCCTCATCGCCGAGGAAGACCTCAAATTGCGCGGCGAAGGTGAACTTCTGGGCACCCGCCAGTCCGGCACACCAGGCTTCCAGGTCGCCCGCCTAGAAGCCCACGCCGACCTGCTCGAAATCGCCCGCGACGACGCCCGCCTGATCCTTGCCCGCGACCCGGAGCTACAATCCCCGCGCGGCGAAGCCATACGGCTGCTGCTCTACTTGTTCGGCCGCGACGAGGCGGTAAGACTGCTGAGGGCGGGCTGAGGCATCGTCCCAACTGGCGGATTGCCGACAGGCCCTTCGATCACCTTTGCCTTGCCTCCAGTCGCGGGCTTCACCTCGGGCACCACCAGTCCCGCCGAGACGATCAGCTTGGCCCCGTCCTCGATACTCATATCGAGCAGCACGACCTCGGAGCGATGCACATACATCAGAAAGCCGGTGGTCGGGTTCGGCGTACATGGCATGAAGACGGCGATCAGCGGGTCGCCTTCCTTGTCTAGCTTCTCATTGATCTCGGTCTGCTTCTCGTTGCCGACGAAGACGATCGACCACACGCCCTTGCGCGGGTACTCGACCATGCCGACGGTGCGGAACATGTCGCTCTTGTTGGAGAGTGCGGTCTCGAAAAGCTGCTTCAACGTCTTGTAGAGGCCACGCACCAGAGGCGTGCGGGCGAGCAGGCGCTCGCCAAAGCCAACGATGGCGCGGCCGATGAAATTGGCGGTGAGGAAGCCGATCAGCGTGATCAGCACCAGCGCCACGATCAGCCCGAAGCCCGGCACCCGGATGGTCAAATAGGTGTCGGGATTGTAGGTTGCCGGAATGTAGGGCTTCACCCAGGAATCGGCCCAGCCGATGAACGACCAGACGATGTAGATGGTCAGCACCAGCGGCGCGCAGACGACGAAGCCGGTGAGGAAATAGTTCCTCAACCTGGTCATCGCGGATGTTCTGGGCAGATCCGACATGTATCACCGCTTGCGTGTTTGCAGCGCAACATTAGCCGCACGCACAGCGGTTTGGAACTAGCCAGTTGGTAGAAGCAGCCCCCCGCTACTCCACCGTCACCGATTTCGCCAGGTTGCGCGGCTGGTCGACGTCGGTGCCCATGAACACGGCGGTGAAATAGGCCAGCATCTGGATCGGCAGCGCATAGATGATTGGCGCGATGAACTCGGGCACGTCGGGCAAAACGATGGTCTCCAGCGTCTTCACCGTTGCCTGCGCCGCACCCTTCTGGTCGGTGATCAGGATGATCTTGCCGCCGCGGGCCGCCACTTCCTGCATGTTCGACACCGTCTTTTCGAAGATGCGGTCATGCGGGGCGATGACGATGACCGGCATGTTCTCGTCGATCAGTGCGATCGGACCGTGCTTGAGCTCACCGGCGGCATAGCCTTCGGCGTGGATGTAGGAGATTTCCTTGAGCTTGAGCGCACCTTCCATGGCGAGCGGAAAATTGGTGTCGCGACCGAGATAAAGCACGTGCTTGTAGGAGGCGAGCTCGCGCGCCACCTTCTCGATCTGCTTGTCGAGCTTCAGCACCTGGGCGGCATAGCGCGGCGTCTCCGAGAGACTGCGCACCAGCGCCTTTTCTTCATCCGCTGATATTGTGCCGCGTTCCGAGGCGGCCCGGATGGCGAGCGAGGCGAGCACCGACAGCTGGCAGGTGAAGGCCTTGGTCGAAGCGACGCCGATCTCGGGCCCGGCCAGGGTCGGCATGGTCACGTCGGCTTCGCGCGCGATGGTCGATTCACGCACGTTGACGATGGCGCCGATCGGCACGCCCTGCTTGCGGCAGTAGCGCAGCGAGGCCAGCGTGTCGGCGGTCTCGCCCGACTGCGACACGAAGAAGGCAGCGCTGTTCTTGGAGATCGGCATTTCGCGATAGCGGAATTCCGAGGCGACGTCGATGTCGACTGGCAGGCGCGCATGGCGCTCGAACCAGTATTTTCCGACCAGTCCTGCGAGATAGGCGGTGCCGCAGGCCGAAACGGCGATGCGGTCGATGTCGGCGAAGCTGAACGGCAGGTCGAGCGGCTTCGAGGTGCCTTGCGTGAAGTCGAGGTAATGCGCCAACGTGTGCGAGATCACCTCGGGCTGTTCATGGATTTCCTTTTCCATGAAGTGCCGATGATTGCCCTTGTCGACCAGATAGCTGGTGCCGACCGACTGGCGGCGCGGACGCTCCACCGGCCTGGCATCCATGTCGTAGATCTGAAACTGCGTGCGACGCACCACCGCCCAGTCGCCATCCTCGAGATAGGTGATCGAGTTGGTGAACGGCGCCAGCGCAATGGCGTCCGATCCAAGGAACATCTCGCCTTCGCCGTGTCCGACGGCGAGCGGTGGGCCGTTGCGGGCGCCGACGATGAGGTCCTCGTCGCCCTTGAACATGATGGCGAGCGCAAAGGCGCCGTTGAGACGCTTCAGCGCGGCGTACGCCGCATCGACCGGATCCGCGCCTTTCGCCAACTCGCGTGCAATCAGATGCGCCACCACCTCGGTGTCGGTCTGCGACGTGAACTCGTAACCGTCGGCTGTAAGTTCCTGGCGCAGCTCGGCAAAATTCTCGATGATGCCGTTGTGGACGATCGCCACGCCTTCGGAGAAATGCGGGTGCGCATTGGTCTCGTTGGGAACGCCATGGGTGGCCCAGCGCGTGTGGCCGATGCCGATATTGCCGTCCAGCGGCACCGCCTTCAGCAGGCGTTCGAGATTGACGAGCTTGCCTTCGGCGCGACGGCGGGCGAGCTCACCATGTTCGATGGTGGCGACACCAGCGGAATCATAGCCGCGATACTCGAGACGCTTCAACGCGTCGACGATCAGCGGCGCAACCGGTGTCTGGCCGACAATACCAACGATTCCGCACATGGTGCGCCCCTCCTGTCCCACAAAACCCTGGCCGCCTTTTAGGCAGCCACAGGGTTCAGCGAAAATCACATTCCGTTTCGCTGCGTATCAGCCTTTCGGGCCGACAAGCGATGACAGGATTGCACGGCAGGATTGAAGCGAAGTTACTCTGCCGCCGATTTTTTCTTCGCGGCCGCCGCATCGGCAAAACGCTCGCGCAGCTCCTTGCCTTTGCCGGGCAGAGTCTTCTGCCGCGCGCGGCCAAAGGCCAACGAATCCTCCGGCACTTCGTCTGTTATGACGCTGCCCGAGGCGATGTAGGAGCGTGCACCGATGACGATCGGCGCCACCAGCGATGTGTTCGAGCCGACAAAGGCCCCCTCGCCGATGTCGGTAAAGAACTTTGAAAACCCGTCATAGTTGCAGGTGATCGTGCCGGCACCGATGTTGGCACCGGCACCGACGCGCGCATCGCCGATATAGGTCAGGTGGTTGACCTTGGCGCCCTTCTCGACCGTTGCCTTCTTCACCTCGCAGAAATTGCCCACCTTGGCCTTTTCGCGCAGATCCGCACCGGGCCTCAACCTGGCAAACGGCCCGACCTCGGCGCGTGGGCCGACGTCAGCGCCTTCGAGGTGGCTGAACGCATGGATCACGGCACCGTCGGCGACCTTGACGCCTGGGCCGAACCACACGCTCGGCTCGACCGTCACATCCGCGCCGATCTGCGTATCATGGGAGAAATAGACGGTTTCGGGCGCGATCAGCGTCGCACCTTCAAGCATCGCCCGGTGCCGGCGGCGCTTCTGCCAGACAGCCTCGCCCTCGGCCAGTTCCGCCCGGTTGTTGATGCCCAGCACGCTTTCAAAGCTCGCCTCGGTCGCAACGACCTTGAGGCCGGTTTTGTCGGCGATCTCGACGATGTCGGTGAGATAGAACTCACCCTTGGCATTGGCATTGCCGACCTGGTCGAGCAGCTTCAGCGCATCCTTGCCTGAAATCGCCATCAGCCCGGCATTGCAGAAGCCGATCTTTCGCTCCTCGTCGGTGCAGTCCTTGTCCTCGCGGATAGCGACCAGCCGGCCGTCCCTTTCGATCAGTCGGCCATAGCCGGCCGGGCTCGGCGGCCTGAAGCCGATGACCACGACGGCCGCACCATCGGCCAGCATGCCGCGCGCCCTGGCCAGCGATTCGGCCTCGACCAGCGGCGTGTCTCCGAACATGACCAGCAGGTCGTCATAGCCGCGCGCGATTGCCTGGCGCGCCGCCAGCACGGCGTGCGCCGTTCCCAGCCGCTCCTTCTGTTCGACCACTTCCGCTTTCGGCGCAAAACCCTCGGCGGCCTTCCGGACCTCGTCGCCGCCATGGCCGACGACCAGCGCGACTGCGTCCGAACCGGCAGCTTCCGCTGCCTTTGCCACATGCGCTACCAGCGGCAGACCGGCAATCTTGTGCAGCACCTTGGCCTGACTGCTCTTCATGCGCGTGCCTTCGCCGGCAGCAAGAATGATCGACAGGCAGGTTCTCGAGGTCATGGCGTCGTCCCGGTTGCAAACAAGCGGCTGGATTCGGCCACCTTTCTAGCATTGCCGGCTATCAGCTCCAATGCGGGCGCAATTTCGGCGCGATGTCAGCCGAGCTGGCCAAGAACGGGAAAGCGCTCGAGCAGCCAGTAAGAAGCGGTCTGGATGCCTCCGGTCAGGAACAGCACGCCAGCAACGACCAGAAGCCCGCCGATCGCCTTCTCGACCTTGCCGAGATGGACACGGAATTTGGAAAGGAACCGCATGAAGGCGCCGGAGAACATCGCAGCGATCAGGAACGGAATGCCGAGCCCGAGCGAATAGACGGCGAGCAGAAGCGCACCCTCGCCCACCGTTTCGCGGCCGCCTGCCAAAGTCAGAATCGGTCCTAGCACGGGGCCGATGCAGGGCGTCCAGCCAAAGGCGAAAGCAAGCCCCATCAGATAGGCCGCAAGGTTGCTCGCCGGCTTGCCCTGCGACTGGAAACGCGCCTCGCGCGACAGCATGGGAATGCGCAACACACCGAGGAAATTGAGGCCCATCAGGATGATCAGCACACCTGCAGCCATGGCCAGCGGCTCCTGCCAGGTGCGCAGCAGCTGGCCGATGGTCGAAGCGCCGGCGCCTAACGATACGAACACGGTGGTGAAGCCGAGCACGAAGGAGGCGGAGGCTGCAAGCAGCGCGCCGCGCGCCCGCGAAACCGTGGCCACGCCGCCGTCGGCCTTGAAATCATCGACCGAGACGCCAGCCATGTAGCAGAGATAGGGCGGCACCAGCGGCAAGACGCAAGGCGACAGGAACGACAGGGCGCCCGCCCCCAATGCGCTGAGATAGCCGATATCCAATGCCATGCTGTGCTGCTCCGTGGTCTTGCACGCGCCGTCATAGCGGCACGCACAGCAGTGCACCAATCACCATTGCGTGGCATTTCGGCGCGCTATCAACCCGGCAATGCCGGCGAAAGGCCGTTTGTCGTGCGGGCCGGCATCGCGGCCCGAACACGTTTTCGTTAGCGGCGCGCCGCCGGCCGCGAATCCCCGGCCCGGAATTACTCGTGGATCGTGTATTCGCCCAGCTCGCAGAGGTTCTGCTTGTCGGTCGTGGTGTCGAGCGACGAGCCTTCCTCGAATTCGAAACGCATGTCGTATTCGCAGACACTGCGGCCGTCGGCGATGGTAATCTGCATGCTCTCGCCTGCTCCCAGCGTGTCGCGGCCGAAAATGTCGTCTTCCCACTGGTCGACGCCAACAGGCGAGGCATAGAAATTCGTCAGGACCGAGCTGGTGCCGTTCTTGAGCGTAAAGACGAGGTCTTCCGCTTGTGCCACGGCAGGAAGAGCCGATAACGCCAGAACCGAAGCAACGGCGAGTTTCAAAACAATATGCATTTATGAATTTCCATATCGATGCGGGCCCGATATTGGGCACCACGATTTAGCAGCGGCCCATGACGCCAGCAATATCATCCACAGGTAATATTGCCTGCATCCCGGGCTCCTGCACGCCCCACACGATAGACGACCTATGGAGAGCGCTTTTTTCCGGTTGACCGGCCGGGGCACTCTCCCTATGTTCCGCCGCAATTTCGGGGTCGCCGCGCGGCCTACGGGAGCGCGTAGCTCAGCCGGTAGAGCAACTGACTTTTAATCAGTAGGTCCAGGGTTCGAATCCCTGCGCGCTCACCACCTGTTCTCTCATTCTTATGTGCAGGCGACGGTTCACGACACCGCGAGCGCTGTACCGTTCAGGAACAATCGCAGCTTCACTGACGTTTATTAGCATATGCTAACTTAACCTCATGAGGAGGCGATCATGAGCAAGGTCACATCAGGTTTGATGGCATTGGCCATCTTGGCTTCATTTGGCATGGCGACAGCTGCCCCAGCCGCCGCTGCGCATTTCTCCGGCATGTCGCATTTTTCCGGTGGAGGTCCGATGTGGATCCCGCATGGCCACCCGATGGCTATGCACATGGATCGAGGAATGCGATTCGAACCACGCGGCTTCCGCGATCGTGACGTCTTCATGCGCCACGATTTCGTGCGGCATGACGACCGTTTCGCTGGCCGTCGCTTTGTCCAGGACCGCGATTTCTTCTTCCGTCATCATCGTCACTTCCGCGACGACGACTTCTTCTTCCCCGGCGCCTTTTTGGCCGGAGCAGTGATCGGAAGCTCCCTCTATGACGAAGGCCCGACCTATACCTACGCCACGCCCGCCTATGGCGACGCCCATACGCAGTGGTGCTACGACCACTACCGGTCGTATCGGGCCTACGACAATACTTACCAGCCTTATGGCGGCCCGCGTCAGCAGTGCTATTCGCCCTTTGGCTAAGCCAGCAGCATCAAGCCCCGCGTTTCCACAAGCGCGGGGCTTTGCCTGTCTCTGCACTATCCGCCCGTTCCGCACGACTTCATCGATACTGCACTTGGCAGTGCTCATTCAGCCTGAATACGGAACATTCCTTCGCGAAGATCGTTTGACTCCTCAGCCCGGACATCAACCCATCAGGAGACGATCATGAACAAGGTGCTTTCTGGATTCGTGGCGACGGCACTTGCCGCGTCATTTGCGTTCGGCGCAGCACTGCCTGCTGCGGCGGCTCCGGCATTCGTTCCCAAGGCGCCCCAAGCTTCGGCTGACATGCAGCAGATTCAGTATGACAACAACTGGCGCCGCCATCGGCCAATGCGCATGGAGCGTCCCGGTATAAACCCGCGCTTTGTCCGCCGCGGCGACGCCTATTATTTCAATGGGCATCGCGGCTATCGCGACTACCGCCCGGGCTATCGCCGCTACAATGACTGGTGGTTCCCTGCCGGCGCCTTCATAGCCGGCGCCATCATCGGCGGCGCGCTCAACCAGCCTCCGCCCCCGCGCTACGTGACGCCAGCCTACGGCAATTCACATGTGCAGTGGTGCTACAACCGCTACCGTTCGTACCGGGCGTCCGACAATACTTTCCAGCCCTACAACGGCCCGCGTCAGCAGTGCTATTCGCCCTATTGAGCCGTTTCAGCCAGGCTGACGACAAAAGCCCGCGTTCACCTACGCGGGCTTTTTTGTTTCGATGAGCTGGACGTCCGATTCGGCGCAGATCTTGCGGATACTGGGGATGTCGCAGTGATCGGTGATGAAAGTGTCCATCTGTGACAGATGGGCAATGCGCACCGGCGCTGTGCGTTCGAACTTCGTCCGGTCCGACACCAGGATCACATGCCGCGCATTGGCGATGATCGCCTGCGCCACCTTGACCTCGCGGAAGTCGAAATCGAGCAGCGCCCCGTCATGATCGATAGCCGATGCGCCGATGACCGCATAGTCGACTTTGAACTGGCGGATGAAATCGACGGCCGCCTCGCCGACGATGCCACCGTCCGAGCCACGCACCACGCCACCCGCGATCACCACCTCCATGTCGGGATAGACCCTCATCCGGTTGGCGACGTTGATGTTGTTGGTGATGACCATCAGCCCCTTGTGGTCGAGCAGCGCCTTACCCACGGCTTCTGTCGTGGTGCCGATGTTGACGAACAGCGACGCGTTGTCGGGGATGATACGTGCCGCCGCCTGGCCGATCGCGTCCTTCTCGTCGGCCGCGATCTTGCGCCGTGCCTCATATTCGAGGTTCTCGATACCGGAGGGAAACAGCGCGCCCCCATGGATGCGGCTCAATAGGCGCTGGTCGCAGAGATCGTTGAGGTCCTTGCGGATGGTCTGCGGCGTCACCTGAAAATGCGCGGCCAAATCGTCGACAAGCACCCGCCCATTGTCCTTGGCCAATTGGACGATTTCCGACTGGCGCGGCGAAAGATACATTTCAACGTTCCCCTGAGTTCGTTTTTACAAACGATAGGGGAATACGAAAGCAGTGAAAAGCCATTTCGAAAGCGGCACCGAAAGCACGCGCCCTTCAACGCGAGCCTAGTCCGGAAAGTCCGGCAGGCTCTGGAACGCGACCTTGAGCGCGTTCGACCAACCGTCCGAGATCGTCTTGTAATAGGGATCATCGGCGCCGATGCGCTTCTTCAGGCCCGCCTTCAGCGCATCCTTCTCATAGAACTGCAGATCGAGCGGCAGGCCGACCGACAGGTTCGATTTCAGCGTCGAATCGAAAGACACCATCAGAAGCTTCACTGTCTCGGCAAAGCTCATCTCACGGTCATAGGCGCGCACGATGATCGGCTTGCCATACTTGGTCTCGCCGATCTGGAAGAACGGCGTGTCGTCGGTCGATTCGATGAAATTGCCTTCGGGATAGATCATGAACAGCCTGGGTTCGCTGCCCTTGATCTGGCCACCGAGGATGAAGGAGGCATTGAAGCTCGAGTCCGCCGTCTGGCCCGCAGGCGCCGAATGCGCAATGACCTCCTTGACCACGCTGCCCACCAGACAGGCGGTCTGATACATCGAGGGCGTCTCGAACAGCGTCGGCGCGCGCTCGGAAACTGCCTTCGTGCGCTCGTCAAGCAGGCTGACCACGGCCTGCGTGGTGGCGAGATTGCCCGCCGACATAAGCACGATCACGCGCTCGCCCGGCTTTTCCCACACCTTCATCTTGCGGAACGTCGAGATGCTGTCGATGCCGGCATTGGTGCGGGTGTCCGACATGAACACCAATCCGCGATCAATCTTGAGGCCGACGCAATAAGTCATCTGTTCCAGTCCAAAGGCGAGCTTTTCCCGGGGATTACTGCTCTACCGTGATGTGGACTGCAAGCCGCTCCTGCGCCTGACCGACGAGAATGCCCGAAATCGGCATCGCCTCGCGGTAGTCGCGGCCCACCGCCACGCGCACATAGCGCTGGTCCGGCGAAATGCCGTTGGCCGCATCGAAGCCGACCCAGCCGAGGCCGTTGACATAGGCCTCTGCCCAGGCATGTGTCGCCGCCTGCTCGACCCGGTCGTTCATCATCAAATAGCCGCTGACATAGCGCGCCGGAAAGCCGAACAGCCGGGCTGCGGCCGCAAATATGTGGGCATGGTCCTGGCAGACGCCGGTGCCCTTGTTCAGCGCTTGCTCGGCGGTCGTGCCTGTGTCGGTCGTACCGGGCACATAGGCGACGCGTTTGCGGATCTCGGCCATAAGCCGATGCAGCCGCTCGAGCTCGCCGCCCTCGCCCGGATCAGCAGCCAGCGCCTTGATCGCTGGCCCCGGCGCTGTCAGCGGCGTCTCGTGTTGGAACAGCCAAAGCGGCGCAAAGCCTCGGTGCGGACCTGAGACGCCTGATACCTCATTGGTCTCCACCTCACCCACGGCCACGACACTGATCGTATGCGGATCCCCGTCGATGGACAAAAGCCGCGTGTCGTTGCCGAACTGGTCGAGGAAGCGCACCTCTTCGCGGGCACCTTCCACCTGCAGGGTCCAGGTCAGTATGGTCTGCGCCGGCCCACTAGCCGGCCAAAGCCTGATGCGCTGCAGGCCGTAGCGGATCGGCTGGTCGTAGTTGTATTCCGTGCGATGCGAAACCTTGAGCCGCATGGCCATACCCGCTCAATAGAAGCCGAAATCCTGGGCTACCTGGTCGCCCAGTCTGTTGTTGTCGCGGATGAAGTCGGCCAGGAACTCGTGCAGCCCGCCCTCGAACACATCCTTGATCTCGGTTCCGCGCAGCCGCGCATAGATTCGGTCGGAAAGATCGTTGCTTTCGTGCCTTGCGCTGTAGTCCTCGGAGAGGAATTTCAGGTGTTCGGCGATGAAGCGGTAGCTGAAGGTCAGTGAGCGCGGCATGCGCACATTGAGGATCAGGTACTCGGCGATGTTGGTCGGCTTGTATTCGGCTTCGTAGACCCAGCGATAGGAGCGGTGTGCCGCCACCGAGCGCAGGATCGATTCCCACTGGTAGTTGTCGAGCGACGACCCCACCCACGAGATCGACGGCAGCAGCACGTAATATTTGACGTCGAGGATGCGCGCCGTGTTGTCGGCTCGTTCGACATAGGTTCCGAGCTGGGCGAAGTCGAAAATCTCGTTGCGCAGCATGGTGCCGTAGAACGAGCCGCGGATCAGCGCCGTCTCACGCTTGATGGCATCGAGCACGCTGGGCAGCTCGCGCTGGTCGATCGGGGTGGCCAGCATGCGCTTCAGTGACATCCAGGCCTCGTTGATACTCTCCCACGTCTCGCGCGTCAGCGCCGTGCGCACCATGCGGGCGTTGTTGCGGGCCGTCTCGATCGCCGCCACCGCGCTCGAAGGGTTGGACATGTCGCGCAGCAGGAAATCGGCGACATTTTCGGCCGTGTAGTCGCTGTGCTTGGCAGAAAACGAATCGGCCGCTCCCGCCGACAGCAGCACCGAGTTCCATTCCTCCGATGCATCCTGGCTGCGCGTCAGCGCCATACGCAGCCCGGCATCGATCAGCCGGGCCATGTTCTCAGTCCGCTCGATGTAGCGGTTCATCCAGTAGAGGCCGTTGGCGGTGCGTCCCAGAAGCATGAAGTCTCTGTGTCCCCCTAGTCGTCCAAAACCCAGGTGTCTTTGGTTCCACCGCCTTGAGATGAATTCACCACAAGCGAACCTTCCTTGAGCGCAACCCGTGTCAGGCCGCCCGGCACAATGCGGATGCGATCTGACACCAGCACGAACGGCCTGAGGTCAACGTGGCGTGGCGCCAGCCCCTTCTCGGTCATCACAGGGCATGTCGACAGCGACAGCGTCGGCTGGGCGATGTAGTTCGATGGCCGAGCTGCGAGCTTCTTTGAAAACTCCTCGCGCTCCTTCTTGGACGCGGCGGGCCCGACCAGCATGCCGTAGCCGCCCGAGCCATGCACCTCCTTTACCACCAGTTCGGCGAGGTGCTCCTGCACATATTTCAGGCTGTCCGGTTCAGAGCAGCGCCATGTCGGGATGTTGCCGAGGATCGGCTTGCGACCGGTGTAGAACTCGATGATCTCGGGCATGTAGGAATAGATCGCCTTGTCGTCGGCAATGCCGGTGCCCGGCGCGTTGGCGATGGTGATGTTGCCGGCGCGGTAGACGTCCATGATGCCGGGCACGCCGAGTGCTGAATCCGGCTTGAAGGTCAGCGGATCGAGATAGGCGTCGTCGACACGGCGATAGAGCACGTCGATCTGCTTGTAGCCTTCGGTCGTGCGCATCGCTACACGCCCGTCGATCACGCGCAAATCCTGCCCCTCGACAAGCTGCACACCCATCTGGTCGGCCAAAAACGCGTGTTCGAAGTAGGCCGAATTGAAACTTCCCGGCGTCAGCACCGCTATTGTCGGCGCGCCGCTCACCCCGTTCGGCCGCACGGCCGACAGCGACTGCCTGAGCAGTTGCGGATAGTTCTCGACCGGCTGCACCTTGATGCGCTGGAACAGCTCGGGAAACAGCTGCAGCATCGTCTCGCGGTTCTCCAGCATGTAGGAGACCCCAGACGGGGTGCGCGCATTGTCCTCGAGCACATAGAACTCGTTTTCGGAAATGCGCACGATATCGACGCCGATGATATGGGTGTAGACGCCGGCGGGCGGCCTCACCCCGATCATCTCGGGCAGGAATGCCTCGTTGGTGGCGATCAGCTCGCGCGGCACGCGCCCGGCTCGAAGAATTTCCTGGCGGTGGTAAATGTCGTCGAGAAAGGCGTTGAGCGCCTGGACGCGCTGCTCAATGCCTTGCGTCAGCCTGCGCCATTCATTGCCCGAGATGATGCGCGGCACGATGTCGAACGGGATCAGTCGTTCGGAGGCCTCCTGCTCGCCATAGACGGCGAAGGTGATGCCGGTCTTGCGGAACACCCGTTCGGCATCATGCATCTTTTCGGTAAGTCGAGCGGGGTCCTGGTTTTTCAGCCAGCCGTCATACGCTTCGTAGGGCCGTCTCAACCCGGCATCGGCCGGGAGCATTTCGTCGAATGCAACCACAGATGAACTCCCCTCTGAGGTCAGTGAAATGACCTGAAGGGAGAAAATCAAGCGCAATCGCCCATTTGGCGCGCAGCCGGCTCAATTTCAGCGAAAATGCCCGCCGCTTCGGCAGCAAGCCGGCTTTTTGGGCGTATTGCTGCCCGTTTCCGGCTCAGCAACCCGGGCCCGCCTTTAGAGGCGCGCCCTAGAATGCCCGGAATGTGACCGTGGTGAACGTGTCCTTGATGTTGCCGATGGCATGGACTCGCTCGTTGACGAAATGGCCGACATCGGTTTCGTCGTCGACGTAGAACTTCGCCAAGAGATCGTAGTTGCCGGCAGTCGAATAAATCTCCGAGGCGATCTCGGCGTCGGCGAGCGCGCTCGCCACCTCATAGGCCTTGCCGAGTTCGCATTTGATCTGCACGAAAAAGGTCTTCATCGCACCGTCCCGTCCGGGCTTGTCGTTATCTGCGGCCTTGTCGCAGAACGCGCCCGCGCTTTCAAGCCGGCCCGGCCCTTCCGGCACAAACGCACAAGGCCTGAAACCGCTGGGGTCTCGGCTGCGTATGTTACAATGAAAACAGGGACGGTCCCATGCCGTCACCAAGGGGAGACTTGCAGATGCACCGCGCAGCAGCCCTTCTCGTGGGCCTGGTCCTGACCTTTCCGGCCTTTGCCGGCGATGCCGACGTCAAGTCTGCACAGGACAGCATTTCGGCCCAGCTCCAGGCCTTTCGCACCGGCGACAATGCAGCTGCCTATGGCTACGCCGCCCCCAATGTGAAGCGTATCTTTCCCACGCTCGACATCTTCATGGGCATGGTATCGGGCGGCTACAAACCCGTCTACCGCGCGCAAAGCTTTGCTTTCGGCAAGTCGAAAGAAATGAGCCCGACCTCGATCGTCCAGCAGGTCATGATTGTCGGTCCCGACGGCAAGGATTACGAGGCCGTATACACGCTCGAACTCCAGCCCGACGGCGTCTGGCGCATCACAGGCGTCAGCCTGCGCGCGTCTAACTCGCTCAGCACCTGACTTGGGCAATCCGAACCGAACAACCGAAATTGCGTACTGCTAGAGGCGCGCCTCGATCAGGAACGGCCCGCGGCGCTTGAGCGCCGCATCGAACAGTTTCATGAACTCTTCGCATGTCGTGGCGAGCGCCGCCTCCACGCCCATGCCGCGCGCCAGCGCAACCCAATCGAGCGCCGGTCCTTCGAGGTCCAGCATCCGTGTCGCGTTCCGGCCCACGTTTTTCACACCGACATTGCGCATCTCGGCATGCAGGATGGCGTAGGTCCGGTTCGAGAAGATGATCGTCGTCACGTCGAGATCCTCACGCGCCTGCGTCCACAGCCCCTGGACCGTGTACATGGCGCTGCCGTCGGCCTGCAGGTTGATCACCTTGCGATCGGCACAGGCCACGGCTGCCCCTGTCGCCAGCGGAATGCCCTCGCCGATGGAACCACCAGTGGTCATGATGAAATCGTGCTGCGCCGAGAAGGCCGACAGCGGAAAGAAGCGGCGCCCCGATGTGACGGCTTCTTCCACAATGACCGCATTGTCGGGCAGTTTCGCCGCAACGATCACCGCCACCGCATCGTCGGTCAGCGGCCCGCTGGGCACGCCTTCGTCCATCGGCAGCGCCAGCGGCACGATCCCGCCCCGCTTCACCCCCAGTTCGTCGCGCAGCGCATCCAACGCCGCCAGCAGATCGTCGCCATGCCGAGCAAGCTTCAGCACGCTGCAATCCTCGCGCACCAGTCGGCCCGGCTTGCCCGGATAGGCAAAGAAGGCGACAGGCTCCGGCGCACCGACCAGCACCAGCACGTCGATGTCGCGCAGGAAATCCAGCGCCATGTCGATCGGATATGGAATGCGCCCCGGCGCTGTCCGTCCGCGGCCGCGCTGTGTGTGGGCGACAAGCACCTCGTTGAACAGCTGGACATTGCAGTCGCTGGCGATCCGTCCGGCAAGCTCGAGCCCGTCGGCCAACACGGCAGATCCGCTCAACACCATGCCGACCCTACCGGGATTGGCGCGAATAGCCTTCGCGACTTCACGAATGGCATCGGGATCCGGCGGGCGCGGCGGGTCGAGAACCACTTTCGCGACCTGCCTCGCGCCTGTCGGCTCGCCCCAGGCCGCATCGGCCGGCAGGATCAGCGTCGCCACGCCGGCAGGCGAAAGCGAAGCGCGATAGGCCGCCTCCGCCGCTGGCCCGACGTCATCCGGGCCGCGCACCCGCCTTACCCAGTTCGACATCGGCCGCGCCAGGGCGTCGATGTCGCTGGTCAACGGCGCATCGAGCGGCAGATGGTAGGAGGCGTGGTCGCCGACGATGTTGATCATAGGCGTGCGGGCGCGCCTTGCGTTGTGCATGTTGGCAAGGCCATTGGCCAGCCCCGGCCCCGTATGCAAAAGCGTGGCCGCCGGCCTGCCCGTCATCCGGGCGTAGCCGTCGGCCGCACCGGTGACGACATTCTCGTGCAGCCCGAGGATGCAGCGCAACTGCGGCTTGCGGTCGAGTGCCGCCACGAAATGCATCTCCGACGTGCCGGGATTGGCAAAGCAGACATCGACACCGTTGAGCAGAAGCACGTCAGTCAGCACGTCGGCTCCATTCACGTGCGTCGTTCGCCCGGCTTCGCTCATCGTCTCATCCCCAATATTCGGCCCCATCTTCGCCAGATAGCGACACGGCACAAGCCGGCTCCGCTCACCTCATGTTGGTGCAGGCTTAATCTCGACCCGCCTGGTGATGCCGATCGCGTCGAGGAACGCCTGGTCGTGGCTTACCACCAGCAACGCCCCGTCATAAGCTCGCAATCCCGCCTCCACGGCCTCGACTGACTCGATATCCAGATGGTTGGTCGGCTCGTCGAGGATCAGCAATGGCGGCGGCGACTTGCCGCCGAGCACGCAGGCAAGCCCTGACCGCAGCATTTGCCCGCCGCTCAGACTGCCCACGATCTGCAGCGCCGCATCGGCACGGAACATGAAGCGAGCCAGCGCCGCCCGGCAGGCATTTTCGTCCGCCTTGGGGTTGATGCGCCGAAAGTTGTCACGGATCGAAGCCTTGGCATCGAGCAGCCCGACCTGCTGGTCGAGCATGGCATAACTGGTCAGCACGGAGACGCTGCCTGCCCACGGCTCGAGCTTTCCCGAGATCGCCCTGAGCAGCGTGGTCTTGCCCGATCCATTGCCGCCGCTGACGGCAACACGCTCCGGCCCGGTCAGATCAAGCGAGAAGTCGCTGATGACCGGTTTTCCCGGTTCGTAGCCTGCCGACAGCCCGCCGATCCGCAGCACGGCCTTGCTCGACGGCAGGCCCGTCGAAGGCAGCTTCCGCGAGATCTGCTGCAGCACCTCGATCCGCTCTCGGGCGGCCGCTGCATCCGCCTCCGCCTGGACACGCCGGCGCTCCGTCAGGCGGATGTTTTCACCCGAAGTGTTCTCGGCGCGGTTCTTTAGCCCGTTCATCAGGATGCGCGGCATGTCGCCCTTAGCGGCCTTGCGTTTGCCGGTGCCGTCCTTGCGCGCCTTGCGTTCCGCCGTCGCCTGGGCCTTCTGGGCAATCTCCGATACCCGCCTTTCGGCATCGACCAGATCGTGCTCAGCTGTGACCAGCTCTATCGCCTTGCATTCGCGATAATGGCTCCAGTTGCCGCCATAGCGTGTCGTCCCCAGCGACGTCAGCTCGACGATGGCGTCCATCGTGTCGAGCAACTCGCGGTCGTGGCTGACGACAATGGCGCCGCCGCGCCAGCCGGCCAGCAGGTCGATCACCGCCGCCCGCCCGTCGCGGTCGAGATTGTTGGTCGGCTCGTCGAGCAGGATGAAGTCGGGCTCGCCGAAGATCAGCGCCGCAAGCCCGGCGCGTGTGCGCTGCCCGCCTGAAAGTGCTGAAAGCCCGGTGTCGGGTTCGGCGCTCAGCCCGACGCGGGCCAGTGCCGCCCCAATGCGCGCCTCCAGCGTCCAGTCCGCATCGGCGAGTTCATCGACATCTGCAAGTCCGGCCTCGGCCCGGCGCAGCAGGTCCAGCCCTGTCGAAACGCCGAAGAGGTCGGCCACGGTTTCGCCAGCAGATACCTGCGCCGCCTGGCGCAGCAGTCCCAGCGTCCCGCTGACCGACACCTTGCCGGCCTGCGGTTGCAGGGAGCCAGATATCAGATGCAGCAACGTCGACTTGCCGACGCCGTTGCGTCCGACAAGCCCCGAGCGGCCGGCCTCGAAATTCAGCGATAGATCAGAAAGAAGTATCCGGCCGTCAGGCGTGGACCAGGAAATATTCGACAGAGAGATTGATGCAGGCATGGAATTCCCCAATGGCAAAGCGGTTCGGCGTTGCTGTCGGGTCAAAATCCATTGATGCACACATCCTGTTGAAATTGCTGATGGCCGCTAAATAGTCGAGCTGCCGCAAAGGTTCAAGCCACTGAATTCATTCCGGCCGGCCCGCCTCGAAGCTGATCGTGTCACAGCCCTTGGCCGGCGCCTGCCCGTAGCGATAGTCACCCGAGGCAACGACATCGACGAAACCCGCCTCGCGCAGAGCCATGGCGAACTCCTCGACGCCCCACCAGCGCAGGCTGAACAGCTCGAGCTCGGTGTCGACGAGCTTGATGTCCTTCCATAGCTCGTAGCGCAAATGCGTCACCGTCGTCTGCGCGACGTAGTCGGTCGAAACACGCGTGTCGGTCAGCGTCAGCAGGTCGCCTTTCCCCGTGTTCCAGCTACGCACCCGGCCGCCCTCACCCAGGAAGCCGCCGATGGCATCGAGGTCGATCATCAGCCTGCCACCGGGCACCAGATGATCGAAGAACCGCCGCAATGTAGCCTTCGCCGCAGCCACATCGGTGATCAGTTGGAACGAGCCCAGCGGCACGACGATCACCGCGAACCTGCGCTCGCAGCTGAAGTTCTCGAACGTCCCGCGGCTCAGCCGCGCCTCATCGAGCGAACGCTCCGCGCAAGCCGTGCGGCAATGGCCGAGCATTTCCTCCGACGGATCAAAGCCCCAGATATCCAGGCCGGCCTCCAGCATCGGCACGAAGAACCGGCCATTGCCGACGGCAGGCTCCAGCAGCGGGCCCGTGCATTCAGAAAGACGTTCGCGATAATATTCGATATCGCCGAAAGAGCGGCCGACAGGCTTGTCGAGATTGTAGACCCAGGAAGCAAGCGTTCCGTATCTGTTGTTCATCCACGATTGTCCCTGGCAATTTTCGCCGACCTTCACGAGGCCGAGCACAGCTGCGCCATAGGCTTGACTTGCTTGCCGCGTCCAGCCACGAAATCTTCAGAGCGGAGCTTTGCGCTTTGGCTGTGGCCTGGACACCACGTCTTGCGACATGAGAAATTACAGGCTCCGGCCGGATATCAGGCCTGTGCGAAAAACCCACTCAGCGCCTTCAGGTCGACATTGCCGCCGCTGAGCACGATGCCGACGCGCTTGCCTGCGCAGTCGATGACACCGTTGAGCGCTGCAGCCGCCCCCAGGCAGCCGGTCGGCTCGACGATCACCTTCATGCGTTCGGCAAAGAAGCGCATCGTCGACACAAGCTGCGCATCGCTGACGGTGACAATATCGTCGACCTTGGCCTGCAGGATCGGGAAATTGTTGTCGCCGACAAAAGTGGTCAGCGCCCCGTCGGCGATCGACTTGGGCGGCGCGATGCGCACCACCTCGCCCTTGCGCAACGACTGCTGACCGTCATTGCCTGCCTCCGGCTCGACGCCGATGACGCGGCAGCTGGGAGCCAGCGCCTTGGCACTCAGCGCGCAGCCGGCAAGCAGGCCACCACCGCCGAGCGGGGCGATGAGGATGTCGAGTTGCCCGACTTCGTCGATCAGTTCCAGTGCCGCCGTGCCCTGGCCGGCAATGATGTCTGGGTGATCGAAGGGCGGAATCATGGTCATACCGCGCGCCTCCGAGATGCCCCGCGCGATCGCCTCGCGATCGTCAGTGTAACGGTCGAAGAACACCACCTCCGCGCAATAGCCCCTGGTTGCTGCGACCTTGATCTCTGGTGCATCCTTGGGCATCACGATGACCGACGGCGCGCCGAGGAGCGTTGCTGCATATGCGAGCGCTTGCGCATGATTGCCGGAGGAATAGGCGACGACGCCCTTTTGCCTGGCTTCTGATGACAGCGCCGAAACCGCATTGTAGGCGCCGCGAAACTTGAAGGCGCCAGCCCGTTGCAAATTCTCCGCCTTGAAGAACAGCTCGCCGCCAACCTTGGCATTGGCTGTACGCGAACTCAGCACCGGCGTCCGATGCGCGTGGCCGGCAATGCGCGAAGCCGCAACCTTGACGTCTTCGAAAGTCGGAACGCGCGGCGAGACGGTCATGAGATTCTCCTTGGATCGCGCAGCACCATAGTCGAGACCAACTGTTTCCATAAGCCCGCACCAGGCGACACCGCTTGCGCCAGCGCTTGACTTTTCGCGCACATGTTCTCTTTATGTTCCATTTCATTTTCACCAGATCGCCCCCATGGAAAGCGCAGCCACCATCCTGCATGCCGACCTCGACGCCTTCTATGCGTCGGTCGAGCAACTGCTCGACCCGAGCTTGCTGGGCAAACCCGTTGCCGTCGGCGGTGGGGTGGTGCTCGCGGCGTCTTACGAGGCCAAGGCCTTCGGCGTCCGTGGCGGCATGCCGGGCCGCCGCGCCCGTGAATTGTGCCCCGGGCTGATCTTCGTCGGCGGCAATTTCAGGGAATACCAGCGGCTGGGAGACGCAGCGATTGCGGTGCTTGGCGATTTCACGCCTGTCGTCGAGCGCATTTCCATCGACGAAGCCTTCGCCGATGTCGCCGGCTGCACCCATCTCTTCGGTTCGCCAGAGGAGATTGCGCAAGAGATCCGACACAGGGTTCGCACCGAGCTCGGCCTGCCGATCTCGGTCGGCGTCGCCCGCACCAAACATCTCGCCAAGATCGCCTCGCAGGTCGCCAAACCCGACGGCCTTGTCCTGGTCGGTGAAGGCACCGAAATCGCCTTCCTGCACGGACTGCCCGTCGGCCTGATGTGGGGCGTCGGTCCTGCGACCGAAACGCGCCTGGCTGATGCCGGCATCACCACCATCGGCCAGTTGGCCAATTCCAACCGGCAGGTGCTGGAACGCCTGCTCGGCCCTGCCGCGGGCGAAAAACTATCGGCACTTGCCTGTAACCGCGATCCGCGCCGTCTCCAGCCGCATCGCCGCGCCCATTCCGCCGGCGCCCAGTCGGCGCTCGGCATGAAGCTGGCACGACCCGAAATCTACATCCCCGCCCTGCGCCATCTCGCCGACCGCGTCGCCTCGCGCCTCCGCGCCAAGTCGCGCCCAGGGCGCACCGTTACCGCCCGCGTCCGCTTTGCGGATCTGCGTTCGGTGACGCGGTCGATCACCTTGGACGCACCGATTTCCGCCACCGCGATGATCTCCGAAATCGCGGAGGAACTGGTGCGCGGCGTACTTGCCCAATATCCCGGCGAACGCACCATCTCGCTCTTGGCAATCTCGGTCTCGCATCTGGAGGAACATTCGGGCCTGCAGCTCGAACTGCCGCTGGGCCTCGCCGACGACAAGCACCGGCCGGGCACGCAAAAGGGCCAGGCGCGCTGGGGCGCCGACCGCGCCATGGACGCCATCCGCGAACGTTTCGGCTGGGGAGCAGTCGGATACGCCTCGGTGGCACTCGGACGCGCAGGCTCGGTGCCCGATGCCTTCCGCGAACTCGCCGAAAAGGAGCTTTAGCTCAGCCTTTGTGCAGCGGGATATCGCCCCGCGCCCAGCCTTCGCTGATCTCGGCGGTCCGATCGGCAAAGCGCCCGGCCTCGATCGAGGCGCGGATTTCGCTCATCAGATGCTGGTAATAGGACAGGTTGTTCCAGGTCAGAAGCATCGCGCCCAACGACTCGCCCGACTTCACCAAGTGGTGCAGGTAGGCACGGCTATAGTCGCGCGCGGCCGGGCAATCGCTCTCTTCGTCCAGCGGACGCGGATCGTCGGCGTGGCGGGCGTTGCGCAAATTCACCTTGCCGCGACGGGTGTAGGCAAGGCCGTGACGCCCGGCACGGGTCGGCATCACGCAGTCGAACATGTCGATGCCGCGCGCCACCGATTTGATGATGTCGTCAGGGGTGCCGACGCCCATCAGATAGCGCGGCTTCTCGGCCGGCAGTTCCGGACAGGTGATGTCGAGCATGTCGAGCATCACCTCCTGCGGTTCGCCGACCGCCAAGCCGCCGACGGCATATCCCTTGAGGTCGAGCGCCTTCAGTGCCTGCGCCGAGCGCACGCGCATGTCGGGAATGTCGCCGCCCTGAACGATGCCGAACATCGCCTTGCCGGGCTGGTCGCCGAAAGCCGTCTTGCAGCGTTCGGCCCAGCGCAGCGACAGCTCCATGGCGCGCTGGATTTCCTTGGGCGTCGACGGCAATGCGGTGCATTCGTCGAGTTGCATCTGGATGTCGGAATCGAGCAGGCCCTGAATCTCGATCGAGCGCTCCGGCGACATCTCATAAGGCGCACCATCGATATGCGAGCGGAAGGTCACGCCCTTTTCACTGATCTTGCGCAGCTTCGACAGCGACATCACCTGAAAACCGCCGGAATCGGTCAGGATCGGATGCGGCCAGAGTGCAAAATCATGCAGGCCGCCGAGTTTGGCCACGCGTTCCGCGCCGGGGCGCAGCATCAGATGATAGGTGTTGCCCAGGATGATATCGGCGCCAACGCCGCGCACCTGGTCCATATACATCGCTTTGACAGTGCCGCCGGTGCCCACAGGCATGAAAGCCGGAGTACGGATGGTGCCGCGCGGCATGGTGATTTCGCCACGCCGCGCCTTGCTGTCGGTCGCGAGCAGCTTGAAGGTGAACTCAGAACTCATCGGTCGTCCCTGAACAGCAGGCTGGAGTCGCCGTAGGAATAGAAGCGGTAGCCGTTCGAAATGGCATGCGCATAGACTTCGTGCATGCGCTCCAGCCCGGCAAAGGCCGAGACCAGCATGAACAGCGTCGAGCGCGGCAGATGGAAATTGGTCATCAGCGCATCGACGAATTTGAAGCGGTAACCGGGCGTGATGAAGATGTCTGTCGGGCCTGACCAGGCGGCCAGCGTGCCGTCGGCGCGCGCCGCACTCTCCATCAGGCGCAGCGAGGTGGTGCCGACGGCGACCACCTTGTTGCCCCGCGCCCGCGCCGCATTCAACGCAGCCGCGGTCTCGGCCGAGACATGGCCGATCTCGGCATGCATCTTGTGCTCGGCGGTATCGTCGGCCTTCACGGGCAAAAAGGTGCCGGCGCCGACATGCAGCGTCACGAACTGCTTTTCGATACCGCGTGCCTCGAGCGCCGCAAACAGCTCGGGTGTGAAATGCAGGCCGGCGGTGGGCGCTGCGACCGCGCCCTCTTCGCGGGCATAGACGGTCTGATAATCCTTGCGGTCGCGCTCGTCATCATCGCGCTTGGAGGCGATATAGGGCGGCAGCGGAATGTGGCCGACGGCATGCAGCGCCTCGTCCAGCGCTGGTCCGGCGAGATCGAAGGCCAGAAGCGCCTCGCCTCCCTCGCCTTTTTCGATCACGCTGGCGTCCAGCTGCCCGAGCATGCAAGCCTCGGCGTCGTGACCGAACTGGATGCGGTCGCCGACCGCCACCCGCTTGCCCGGCCGCATGAACGCCAACCAGCGGTCAGGCGCAGTGCGCATGTGCAGCGTCGCGTCGACATGGGCGACAGCCTCGCCGCGCACCCGACGGCCCTTGAGCTGAGCCGGGATGACGCGCGTGTCGTTGAGAACAAGCACGTCGCCGGGCTCGAGTAACGACGGCAGGTCGCGCACCGACAGATCAGCCAGCGCTTCGCCTGGGCGCACGCTGAGCAGCCGCGCCGTGTCGCGCGGTTCGGCAGGACGCAGCGCGATGCACTCTTCCGGCAGTTCGAAATCGAAAAGGTCTACACGCATCAGTAGATACGGATCATCAGTGCGCCTGCGAGCAGCAGCATGGCGCCGACGATGCGACCCATGGAAATCTCACGTACGGCAACACCCAGCAGGCCGGCCTTGTCGACCAGCATGCCGGCCAGCAACTGTCCCGCCACAAGGAAAGCCATCAGTGCTGCAGCACCGATACGCGGGGTCAGAAGCACCGAGCTCGTCACATAAACAGCGCCCAGCGCGCCACCGGCCACGAACAGCCAGGGCGCCGGTGCTTTCCAGTCAATGACCAGACCTTGCGTGCGGGTGGTGAGAACGGTGATCACGCCAAGCACGATCGCGCCGGACAAGAACGAAATCGCAGCCGCCGCGACGGGCACACCCAGCCCGCGCGCCAGCTGCGCATTGATTGGAGCCTGAATGGCAATGAAGGCGCCCGCCAGAACGCCGAGAAGCGACCAGAGAGCGCCAGCCATTTCTTACTCCGCGACGTCCGCTGCAACCTTCAGCGACACGATCTTGTCGGGATCCTGCACCGGCTCGCCGCGCTTGATCTTGTCGACATTTTCCATGCCTTCGATAACCTGGCCCCAGACCGTGTACTGGCGGTTCAGGAAGCCGGCATCCTCGAAGCAGATGAAGAACTGCGAGTTGGCCGAGTTCGGGTTCTGCGAACGTGCCATCGAGCAGGTGCCGCGGCTGTGGTTCATGTTGTTGAACTCGGCCTTCAGGTCCGGCTTGTCCGAGCCGCCCATGCCAGCGCGCGACGGGTTGAACGACGACTTGGTCGAGTTGCCGTACTGCACGTCGCCGGTCTGAGCCATGAAGCCCTCGATGACGCGGTGGAACACGACGCCGTCATAGGCGCCCTCGCGAGCCAGTTCCTTGATGCGGCCGACATGGCCGGGGGCGAGGTCTGGCAGCAGTTCGATGACCACCTTGCCCTTGGTGGTTTCCATGATCAGCGCGTTTTCGCGATCCTTGATCTCGGCCATTGTGAAAGTCCTTCCTTGCTTCAGGTTATTTCTTGTCCGCGGCGATGCGGACCTTGATCATGCTGTCTGGGTCGCTGACGACGCCGTTCTGCGCCGCGTCGCCCTTCTTGATGCCGTCGACCAGATCCATGCCGCTCTCGACATCGCCGACGATGGTGTACTGACCGTCGAGCGAGGGCGCTGCGTCGAACATGATGAAGAACTGCGAATTCGCAGAATTCGGGTCCTGCGACCGGGCCATGCCGACAACGCCGCGCTTGTAATGCTCCTGCGAAAACTCGGCCGGCAGGTCCGGCAGCTTCGAGCCGCCCATGCCGGCACGCGCCGGATTGTAGTTGTTGTTCTGGTTGCCGAACTCGACGTCGCCGGTCTGGGCCATGAAGCCGCCGATGACGCGGTGGAACACGACATTGTCATAGGCGCCTTCGCGCACCAGCGTCTTGATCTGCGCCACATGCTTGGGCGCGAGGTCGGGCCGCAGCGCAATCGTCACATCGCCGCTCTTCAGCGTGATGATCATGGTGTTTTCGGGATCGGCAGCGAAGGCCGCCACCGAACCGGCCAAAAGGCCTGCAAGAACAACGAATGACGAGGCAAGCTTCTTGAGCTGCATGATCGGAAACTCCGGGATTATTTCGCGAATTTTGCCGTGAGCGCGCCGGCGACCGCCGCCGGCACGAACGGGCGGATGTCGCCGCCCATAGAAGCTATCTGGCGCACAAGTGTGGCGGTAATCGTGCGGACCGAGGGGCTCGCCGGCAGGAACACCGTCTGCAGTTCGGGCGCCATGGTCTCGTTCATGCCGGCCATCTGCATCTCGTAATCGAGGTCGGTGCCGTCGCGCAGGCCGCGGATCATGATCGAGGCGCCCTGCTTGCGCGCCGCGTCGATCACCAGCCCGTCGAAAGCCACCACCTTGATGCGTCCGCCATCGGCACCAAACTCGGCCTTCGTCGCTTCCTCGATCAGCGCCACGCGCTCCTCGAAGGAAAACAGCGGCTTCTTGCCGGGATGGATGCCGATTGCGGCGTAGACGATGTCGGCCACGGCCAACGACGCCTTGAGGACGTCGAGATGGCCGTTGGTGAGGGGGTCGAAGGACCCGGCATAGATGGCGATGCGATCTGTCATGGGCTGCTTCTAGAACATCGGCGCCGAAGGTGGAAGCGCACTTTACCGCCAAGTTGGGCAACGCCGCCGTACGCTTGGTTTACAAAATGAATGCGGGATGAACGGCAATCTCAGGATCGGTTCAAGCGGACGTGAATAAATCATCTCTACGATAGATGAAACCAAATAGCGGTTCGTCCGTTGTTTCAAGCAGGAGAACAGCGCCATGATGATCTATATGCTCGCCGCGGCCATGACTCTGGCCATGCTTGTCGCCACCGCTTTCGCGCTCCACCAGGAGGCGCACCGCGTCCGCACCAAGGTGCAGACGGCCCGCGTGCAGCTGCCGGGCTGGCGCAACCAGCGCCTTCCGCGCTGACCGATTTCTGCCCCTCCAGGCAAAAGCGGCGCCTCATAGGCGCCGCTCTTTTCTCTTCAACAAACCGGCTCAAACACTTGACCCAGCACTGTTAACGGCGCTGGATCAGCATATCAGCCTTCCTCGTTGACCGGATCTTCGCCGTTAGGCGCCTCGTCGCCCTCTTCCTCGCCCTGCGGCTCGGAGATGCGCTCGACCGAAACCACCTTCTCGCCTTCAGCGGTATTGAAGATGGTCACGCCCTTGGTGGCGCGGCTGGCGACGCGGATGCCGTCGACCGGCACGCGGATCACCTGGCCGCCATCCGACACCAGCATGATCTGGTCGTCGCCGCCGACAGGGAAGGTCGCGATCAGCTTGCCGATCTCGCCCACCTTCGAAACGTCGGTGGCGCGGATACCCTTGCCGCCGCGGTTGGTCAGGCGGAAGTCGTAGGACGACGAACGCTTGCCATAACCATATTCGCTGACAGTCAGGACCATCTGCTCATGCGCCTTGAGCTCTTCATAACGCTCAGCGGAGAGGTCAGTCGTCTCGCCCACATCCTCGTTCGTCAGCGCGATATCGTCCTCTTCGGCACCTGACATCTTGCGCTCGGCCACCGCCTGCTTGAGGTAGGCCGCACGTTCGGCCGGGCTTGCCTCGACATGCTCGATGATCGCCATCGAGATGACGCGGTCGCCGTCCGCCATGCTGATGCCGCGCACGCCGACCGAATTGCGGCTCTGGAACACACGCACGTCGTCGACGCGGAAGCGGATGCACTGGCCGGAATCGGCGGTCAGAAGCACGTCGTCATTGTCGGTGCAGGTCTCAACGCCGAGGATCTCGTCGCCTTCCTCCTCCAGTTTCATGGCGATCTTGCCGTTGCGGTTGACCTGAACGAAGTCGCTGAGCTTGTTGCGGCGCACGGTGCCGCGCGTGGTGGCGAACATCACGTCAAGCTCGGCCCAGCTGGCCTCGTCCTCCGGCAGCGGCATGATCGTGGTGATGCGTTCGCCCTGTTCGAGCGGCAGCAGGTTGATCAAGGCCTTGCCGCGCGACTGCGGATTGCCGATCGGCAGGCGCCAGACCTTTTCCTTGTAGACGATGCCGCGCGACGAGAAGAACAGCACCGGCGTGTGCGTGTTGACCACGAACAGCCGGGTGACGAAATCCTCGTCCTTGGTCGACATGCCCGAGCGGCCCTTGCCGCCGCGACGCTGCGCCCGGTAGAGCGAAAGCGGCACGCGCTTGATGTAGCCGGAATGGCTGACCGTGACGACCATGTCCTCGCGCGGGATAAGGTCCTCGTCTTCCATGTCGGAGCCGGCATCGGTGATCTCGGTACGACGCGGCACGCCGAACTCGTCGCGCACGACGACCAGCTCGTCCTTGACGATCTGCTGGATGCGGGCCCGCGACGACAGAATGTCGAGATAGTCTGATATCTCGGCGCCAATCTTGTTGAGTTCGTCGGCGATTTCGTCGCGACCCAGTGCCGTCAGGCGCTGCAGGCGCAGTTCCAGGATGGCCCGGGCCTGCTCTTCCGACAGGTTGTAGGTGCCGTCATCGTTGATGCGATGGCGCGGATCGTCGATCAACCGGATCAGCGACTCGACGTCGGACGCCGGCCAGCGGCGCGTCATCAGCTGGTCGCGCGCCGTCTGCGGATCGGGCGCGGTGCGGATCAGCTTGATGACCTCGTCGATGTTGGCAACCGCAATGGCCAAGCCGACCAAGATATGCGCGCGGTCGCGCACCTTCTTGAGCAGGAACTTGGTGCGGCGGCTGATCACCTCTTCGCGGAAGGCGACAAACGCCTTCAGCATGTCGAGCAGCGTCAGCACCTCCGGCTTGCCGCCATTGAGCGCCACCATGTTGGCGCCGAACGACGTCTGCAGCGGTGTGAAACGATAGAGCTGGTTGAGGATCACCTCGGCATTGGCATCGCGCTTGAGCTCGATGACGACGCGATAACCCTGACGGTCGGACTCGTCGCGGATGTCGGAAATGCCCTCGATGCGCTTGTCGCGCACCAGTTCGGCCATCTTCTCGATCATCGAGGCCTTGTTCACCTGATAGGGAACTTCGGTGATGATGATCGCTTCGCGGTCGCCGCGGCTCTGTTCGATATTGACCTTGCCGCGCATGACGACAGAGCCACGCCCGGTCGAATAGGCATTGTAGATGCCCGAGCGGCCAAGGATCAGGCCACCGGTCGGGAAATCCGGACCGGGGATGATCTCCATCAGGTCGGGCAGGTCGATACCAGGGTTCTCCATGACGGCGATGGCGCCGTTGCAGACCTCGACCAGATTGTGCGGCGGGATGTTGGTCGCCATGCCGACGGCGATGCCGCCGGCACCATTGACCAGCAGCGCCGGGAAGCGTGCCGGCAGCACGCGCGGTTCCTGCCCCGAAGCGTCGTAGGTGTCCTGGAAATCGACCGTATCCTTGTCGATGTCCTCGAGCAGTTCGTGGGCGACCTTGGTCAGGCGCGCTTCGGTGTAGCGCATCGCTGCAGGCGGATCGCCGTCGATCGAGCCGAAATTGCCCTGCCCGTCGATGAGCGTGACGCTCATCGACCAGTCCTGGGCCATGCGCACCAACGCATCATAGATCGAGGCGTCGCCGTGCGGATGGTATTTACCCATCACGTCGGCAACGGGGCGCGCCGACTTCACATATTTGCGGTTCCAGTGGTAACCGCTCTCATGCGAAGCGTAGAGGATGCGCCGATGCACCGGCTTCATGCCGTCGCGCACGTCGGGCAGCGCACGGCTCACGATCACGCTCATGGCGTAATCGAGGTAGGAGCGCTGCATCTCCTCGATGATGGAAATTGGCTCGATGCCGGAGGGACCGTCAGGTCCACGCGGTGATTTCTGGTCGGTCAACTTTGATCACGCATGTTGGGAATCATTTACCCCTTATATAGGATCGCGCCCGTGAAGACCAACTTCGGCGGCGCTTTTCCAACGCTGATTTTGCACGTCATTTCAAATGGATAGCTTAGGCTTCCAACATTGCGGCGACATGTCCGTCATATTCTCGCCGCCATTGTGCCCGGTTGCCACGAGATGCCGTTGGGGAAGCTGGCAAAACCGGCAAAAATGGCCGCTGCATGACCGATTTTGGCACTGGCGCGGCAACTGCGGCCGGGTTAGCCTGCGTGCGACGGGGAGGTGCCGAATGACGCTTTTCGACACTGTTTTCAATGCCTTCGTGACAATCCTCGTGACCATCGACCCCCCGGGTCTGGCGCCGCTCTTCCTGGCGGTGACACGCGGCATGAACCGCGAGCAGCGCGTTCAGGTGTCAATCCGCGCCAGCGTCATTGCCTTCGCCGTGCTCGCCCTGTTCGCCATTGCCGGCGCCGCCATCCTCAAGGTTTTCGGCATCACCCTGCCCGCCTTCCGCGTCGCGGGCGGCTTCCTGCTGTTCTTCATCGCCTTCGAAATGGTCTTCGAAAAGCGGCAGGACCGAAAGGAGAAGATTTCGGATGTCGCCATCACCCGCGACCACATCCACAACATCGCCGCCTTCCCGCTCGCCATCCCGCTGATCGCCGGTCCGGGCGCGATTTCGGCCACCGTGCTGCTGTCGGGCTCCTTCAGCGGCTGGACCGGCCAGCTGGCGCTGGTCCTCATCATCCTCGCCTGCCTGGCTCTGACCTATCTGGTCTTCATCCTTGCGGAGCGCATCGACCGCTTCCTCGGCCAGACTGGCCGCTCGATCCTGACGCGACTGCTCGGCGTCATCCTTGCAGCCCTTGCCGTCCAGTTCGTCGCCGACGGCATCAAGGAACTGGTGGCGATGTAGACCCTGGCTGCACGACGGGCCGCGATGCCCTGCGCCGTTTTCTTGAGCAGCAGGCTAGCCCAGGTCAGACCGCGACCGCAGCGCGTTTCAGCGCGGCGATGTCAGGCTTCACCCTCGCCTTTTGCCATTTGCGCAGGCGGCCACGTGCATTGGCATAGGGCGACGAGGTGTTGAACTGGATCATCCGACCCATCGTGTATTTTTCATACCAGGGTGCGCCATAAAGCTCGGCATCCGAATATTCTTCGACCAGCGCCACGATCCGCATCTTCGCATCCGCCAGGCGCTCAAGCAGGGCCGACCAAGTCAGTCCCGCATGGTCTGCATAGAATTTCCCGGCAAGCCTGCCGAGTTCGTTCCACTTGAAGCTTGTGTCGGGGAAATCGACAGCGAGGCCGGCGCGGCGGCGTTCATGCCATTTCAGCACCAACTCGTTCCAGCCGATCAGATAGGCGACGAGGTCGCGCACGCTCATGATGGTGCCCTTCGCATGACCTTCCAGCGAAACCTCGCCGGCCAGCGCTTCCGGCACCGTTGCCAGGTCGCGCCACAACTTGCCGAAGCTGCTGTCGATCGCCTCAAGCAACTCGGCCTTGTTATCTGGAACACTCATCTTTCAACTTTGCCTGCCCGCGCGATTCGAAGTTGCCGTCCAAGACATACCACCTGCTGCATCGCCCTTGGCCGACCGCAAGCTTTAGCACTTGCGCGCTGGCGCAGACTGATGGTCCGCGAAGTGTGCCGGCGGCTGGAGCGCCGCCAGCTGACGAGCCGTGGCCATTCGAAGCGTTCGAAGCCGAGAAGCATGCTATCCGAAAATCGATTCCGATTTTCGGATCTATGGGCTAGGTCATCGGCTCAAAGGATCCGCTGCCATGAAACACCCAGAAGCTCCCGACCACGATGCCTGGTGCACCTGGCATCCCCGAGAGCTGGCGGCGCGGCTGACCGGGGTCGACAGGCCCTGGTGCGTGGTCGGCGGCTGGGCCCTCGACCTCTGGCACGGACACCAGACCCGCGATCACGAGGATCTCGAATTCACCGTCCTGCGCGAGGACTTGCCGATCTTTCGCAGCGCGCTGAAGGGCGTCGCCTTTTTCACCGCTGGCGGCGGCATTGTCGAATACCTGCCCGAAGGCAGCACCATCCCGGCGTCGATTTCGCAGGTGTGGTGCCTGGACGTTGCCGATAACTGCTGGCGCGTCGACATGATGGTCGAACCGGGCACGCCGGAAAGCTGGGTCTGCAAGCGCAACCAGTCGATTGTCCGCCCCCGCGCCGAGATGGTCGGCGTCACCGACACCGGCATCCCCTATCTCAAGGCTGCGGCGATCCTCTTGCTCAAGGCCAAGCACCAGCGTGACAAGGATGAGTTCGACTTCCGTACCGCCTTGCCAAAACTGGAGAAGGCCGAACGCGACTGGCTGGGAGCCAGCCTCGGGGCAACGCACCCCGGTCATGACTGGATAAAGCTGCTCTAGACAGGCACCGGCCGGGTCTGATCAAGCTGCGCCCGAAACGCCACGGCCCGGCCGCGATCCATCCGGCAATCGCTCAGTTCGAGGTGTCGATGACCTCGAAATCATGGGTGATTTCGGCCGTCTTGGCCATCATCGCCGAAGCCGAGCAGTACTTCTCGACCGACAGCTCGATGGCGCGCTTGACCTTGTCGGACGACAGCTTCTTGCCCTTGACGATGTAGTGCATGTGGATCTTGGTGAAGACCTTGGGCTCGGTCTCGGCGCGGTCGGCATCCATTTCCACCACCACGTCCTCGACCGCCTCGCGGCCTTTTTCAAGGATATGGACGACGTCATAGGCCGAGCAGCCGCCAGTGCCGAGCAGCACCAGTTCCATCGGGCTCGGGCCCGGCGTCCGGCCTTCCGCGCCATGCGAGGTGCCGAGAACCAGCTTATGTCCGCTGCCGGACTCGCCAACGAAGGTGCGATCCTCGACCCATTTCACACGTGCTTTCACGAAGACGTCCTTCCCAATCAAAAAATGCCAGCAGGCAACAACCGCAGACTCTATCGTCAGCTAGCGCGGCGGATATCGATGCGCAAGGCACAGAGCGGTTACTCGTACGCTCAGTGCTTGAAGCAGTTTTCTCTGTGCCATCGCAGAAAGTGCGGATGAGGCCGATCCGACCCGCGCGTCGGCACAAGCGCTCGCCCGGTACGATTGATAATCCCGCGAATGCCATCGGCGTCGTTCGCTTGTCGGGAAATCAGGATCTCAAGCTCATCCGACAGGCTGATGAGCCCTCTGTCAAACATCCAGTGCGCAGTGCCGGATAGCGCAATGCCATTGCTCACGACATCGGGACCGCTGGCTTCCACCGGTCGGATATGCGCAGCTTCGACCTCAGCGCGTCCCCCGCCGTTGATGAGTTTTAGTCCGGTGACCGCACAGCGCTCGTCATAGGCGCGCAACACCACCTGCCGGAAAACGCGATCGCGCACGATGCGCGAACTGAGAAATGACGTCCGCTCCCGGGCTTCTTCGAAAACGAACGGCGTCTGCTCCTCCGCGAAGCCGTCGACAGACAATTCGGGGTCATTGCGCGGAAGTAGTGGCTCCGCCTGATCCAATCCGAGGCTGACGATCCGACCGAAGTCGCTCGGTGACAGTGCTCGAACAGCAGATTGCGCTCGCCCCGAGATAGCGCCGGCATCGTTCAAGAGACCGCGCTCAATCACGCCCGCGTCATTGGAGAACGGCACCGGTCTCGCGAAATCGAGATAGCTGCCAGGCTCGATGATCGCCAAGAACATACCTGGAACACTTGGATCGTTTATGACCTGCTGGACCCTGGCAACAGCAAAATACCCTTTGGTGTCAGCCACCTTGCGAGGTTCATAATAAATGATCCAGTCACCGACGCAGGCTTGAACTCTGCCGAAGTACTGCGAAGGAAATTGATAGCGCTCCGCCGGACTATCGTCGTAGATCGAATCCGACCTGTGAATGAAGACCCCATACCCCATAGGCCTTCCGTAGCGCGAACATCCGGGAATTGCGATCTGAAAATCTTCGAATTGTCGCAGGTTTTCTCAAAGATCAGCCAGAGGGGCATCTCGATTTCGCCGCTCGGAACTACCCGATAACAGGCGCATCGGGGCCCTGCAGCGAGGTCAACGCATAGGGGCGTCGTGCATGCCTTTCGCTGCAGCCTCTTCACAACACCCCAAACATCACAGATGACAGCGCCGATTCATGGCTCCTGTTCAACAGAGTAGCCGGGCAAGCGATCGACAAAGAGGTCGCGCCAGTTGCCCCGTGGGGGCCTGCTTGTCCAGCTCAATGGACGTTTCTCGGTCCAGATGGACATTGCGTTGAGCATCATCCACGAATTCCTCAGCACCCACATATTGACCATCCCCGTTATTTCACCACTAAATATACAAGTCGTGGTTCTTCCGAGTCGATTTCGGCCCGGGAGCTAAGAGGGAAGTCGGTGCCTCGAAAGGGAATGCCGACGCTGCCCCCGCAACTGTAAGCAGTGAGCTTGCGTCGAATAACGCCACTGATGCGATCGCATCGGGAAGGCCGACGTAAGTAATGACCTGCGAGCCAGGAGACCTGCCGTGACGGATTGATCGAACCTCGGGCGGGGTGTCCCGGCGGTGCGCTTGCAGTCGCATGGCCGATGGCATTTTGCGTCCAGCAGCGTTCCCGGCAAGCCCCGTCCGCAACGCCACGGGGATAGAGATGCCGGCGACTTCGACACAGACCTCCAACGGGATCGCTGCGATCCCTGTTTCCAATCCTAGAAAAGACACGACGGTGGCAGAACCTGCCTATCGCGTCATCCGCCGCAATGGCGGAGTCACGCCCTTCGATCCGACCAAGATCACCGTGGCGCTGACCAAGGCCTTTCTTGCAGTCGAAGGCTCGGTTGCCGCCGGATCGCGCCGTGTCCATGACGTGGTAGAGGAACTCACCGAGCAGGTGTCGACTGCGCTGGCGCGCCGGGTCGGCGAAGGCCGCACCATCCACATCGAGGACTTGCAGGATCAGGTAGAGCTCGCATTGATGCGCGGCGGTCATCACAAGGTGGCCCGCGCCTATGTGCTCTATCGAGAAGAGCGCGCCAAGGAGCGGCAGGCCGAGAAGGAGATCGCGGCGCTGCCCTCTCCCTCGCTTCAGGTCCGGCTCGACGACGGAACTCTTACCCCGCTCGACGATATCAGGCTGTCGCACATCGTCGAGGACGCCTGCCAGGGACTGGAGGCGGTAGCGGCAGCGCCCATTCTCACCGAGGCTCGGCGCAATCTCTATGATGGCATCACGCTGGACGAACTGTCGCTGGCACCGATCCTCGCAGCGCGCACTCTGGTCGAGCAGGAACCGAACTACGCCTTCGTCTCGGCGCGGCTGCTGCTGGATCGCCTGCGGCGCGAGGCGCTGAGCTTCGTGTCCGGCCGCCCCGAGCAGGCTACGCAGGACCAGATGGCCGAGCGCTATCCCTCCTACTTCGGTGAGTTCGTGGCCGCCGGCATCGAGGCCCATCTGATCGACCCTGAGCTCGGCCGTTTCGATCTCGTCCGGCTGGGCGCAGCCCTCAAGCCCGAGCGTGACCTGCTGTTCCAGTACCTGGGCCTGCAGACGCTTTACGACCGCTACTTCCTGTACACCAGGGGCAAGCGTATCGAGCTGCCGCAGGCTTTCTTCATGCGCGTCGCCATGGGGCTGGCGATCAGGGAGATCGACCGCGATGCCAAGGCAATCGAATTCTACGACCTTCTGTCCTCCTTTGACTTCATGGCCTCGACCCCTACCCTGTTCAACTCGGGCACGCTCAGGCCTCAGCTGTCGTCCTGCTTCCTCACCACCATCGGCGACGATCTCGACGCGATTTTCAAGGGCATCAAGGACAACGCCCTGCTCGCCAAATATTCCGGCGGACTCGGCAATGACTGGACCCCGGTGCGCGGCCTCGGCGCCCACATCAAAGGCACCAATGGCGAGAGCCAGGGCGTCGTGCCCTTCCTCAAGGTTGCCAACGACACGGCCATCGCCGTCAACCAGGGCGGCAAGCGCAAGGGTGCGGTCTGCGCCTATCTGGAGACCTGGCACATCGACATCGAGGAGTTCCTCGACCTCAGGAAGAACACAGGCGACGACCGTCGCCGCACCCATGACATGAACACCGCCAACTGGGTGCCCGACCTGTTCATGGAGCGCGTCGAGGCGGATGCGGAATGGACGCTGTTCTCGCCGGACGAGACCGCCGACCTGCACGACCTCTACGGCAAACCGTTCCGCACGGCCTACGAAGCCTATGAGGCCAAGGCGGCAAGCGGCGGCATCAAGGTTCACCGCAAGGTTCGTGCCGTCGATCTGTGGCGCAGGATCCTGACCATGCTGTTCGAGACAGGGCATCCCTGGGTGACGTTCAAGGATCCCTGCAACATCCGCTCGCCACAGGGCCATGTCGGCGTGGTGCATTCGTCGAACCTCTGCACCGAAATCACGCTCAACACGTCGAAGGACGAGGTCGCGGTCTGCAATCTCGGCTCGGTCAACCTCGCCAACCACGTGACAGACAAGGGCCTTGACCTCGAACGCCTGGCCAAGACCGTCAGCACGGCCATGCGCATGCTCGACAATGTCATCGACATCAACTTCTACACCATCCCCGAGGCGCGCCGCTCGAACCTCCGGCATCGCCCCGTGGGCCTCGGCCTGATGGGCTTCCAGGATGCCTTGCAGGCGCTGCGCATCCCATACGCTTCCAATGCTGCCATCGCCTTCGCCGACCAGAGCATGGAAGCGATCAGCTACCACGCCATCTCGGCCTCGGTGGATCTTGCCGCCGAGCGAGGCAGCTATCCGACTTTCGAAGGTTCGCTGTGGTCGAAGGGCATCCTGCCCGTCGATTCCATCCGTCTGCTGGAGGAGGCACGCCCAAGCGTGGAGATGGATGCATCCTGCACACTCGACTGGGAGGCCCTGCGCAAGCGCGTCAAGAAGACCGGGATGCGCAACTCGAACACCATGGCGATCGCGCCGACTGCGACGATCTCCAACATCTGTGGCGTGTCGCAGTCGATCGAGCCGGGTTACCAGAACCTGTTCGTCAAATCGAACATGTCCGGTGACTTCACCGTCGTGAACGCCCAGCTCGTCCACGACCTCAAGGTCCGAGGTCTGTGGGACGAAGTCATGGTGTCCGATCTCAAATATTTTGACGGCTCGGTCGGCCAGATCGACCGCGTGCCCGACGATCTCAAGGCACTTTATGCCACCGCCTTCGAGATCGAGCCAAGCTGGTTGATCGAGGCAGCCTCCCGCCGCCAGAAGTGGATCGACCAGGCTCAGTCGCTGAACCTCTACATCGCCAATCCCAGCGGCAAGAAGCTTGATGATCTCTATCGCCTGGCTTGGCGCAAGGGGCTGAAGACGACCTACTATCTGCGTTCGCGTTCGGCCACGCATGTCGAGAAGTCGACGCTCAAGGGCACCGACGGCAAGCTCAATGCCGTCTCGGCCAGCGTCGCTGCCACGCCTATCGAGATCGATACGAATGCGGCTTGGGGCAAGGCCTGCCCAATCGACGACCCCACCTGCGAAGCCTGCCAGTGATCGGCCCGGACAAACGAGAGGATAGAAGAATGCTTGACTGGTCCGAACCAAAGGCAACCACAAAGGCCGCCCTCCTGCCACAGCAACCCGACGCGGCTCCATCGGCCGAAGCCACTGGGCTTGGCGTGATCGAACGTGGCGGCGCGCGCGTGTCGGTCGACGACAAGCGCATGATCAATGCCCGTGCGGATGTGAACCAGCTGCTGCCGCTGAAATATCGCTGGGCCTGGGAAAAATACCTCTCAGGCTGCAACAATCACTGGATGCCGACCGAAGTGTCGATGCAGGCCGATATCGCCTTGTGGAAGTCCAAGGACGGATTGACCGAGGACGAGCGGCGCATGATCAAGCGCAATCTGGGCTTCTTCGCCGCATCGGAGTCACTGGTCGCCAACAACATCGTCCTGGCGATCTACCGCCACCTCACCAACCCCGAATGCCGCCAGTACCTGCTGCGCCAGGCCTTCGAGGAAGCGATCCACACCCACACCTTCCAGTACATCGTCGAAAGCCTCTCCCTGGATGAGGGCGAGCTGTTCAACATGTACCGCGAGGTAACGTCGATCACCGACAAGGCCGCATGGGCCCTGAAACACACGCAGTCGCTTGACGATCCCGAGTTCAGGACCGGCACGCCGGAATCCGACCAGGCATTCCTACGCGATCTCGTCGCCTTCTACGTCATCTTCGAGGGCATGTGGTTCTACACGGGCTTCGCCCAGATCCTGTCGCTCGGCCGCCGCAACAAGATGGTCGGCATCGCCGAACAGTACCAGTACATACTGCGCGACGAGAGCATCCACCTCAACTTCGGCATCGACGTGATCAACCAGATCAAGCTGGAGAACCCGCATCTGTGGACCCGCGCCTTCCAGGAGGAAGTCCGCAGCATGGTCAAGGATGCGGCAGACCTCGAGGCAGCCTATGGGCGAGACACGATGCCTCGCGGCTTCCTTGGGCTCAATGCTGCGCTCTGCGAGCAGTACATGCACTTCATCGCCAACCGCCGCTGCGCCCAGCTCGGTCTCGCGCCGGTCTTCGCTGAAACCGACAATCCGTTCCCGTGGATGTCGGAGGCCATGGATCTCAAGAAGGAAAAGAACTTCTTCGAGACCCGCGTCATCGAATACCAGAACGGCGGAGCGCTGGCATGGGACTGACGCTCGGACGCCGGCAAACGGCACGGACCGCAAAACCGCTTCCGCAACCCGAGGAGGTCCTGATAGCCTGGTTGATGGCGCAGCCTGACGGCAGCGACCTGACAGCTGCGGTCAACATGGAGATCCGTCGTCTTGACGGCTATCGCGGCCCGCATCCCGGCCCCAACCGCTTGAAAGAGCTGTTTATCGAACTCGGTCGGGAACTGGCGGTCTCCCACATTTCCGGGAGGCTCCAATGAGAAGGAAGGTGCTGATCATCGGCATCGGTGCGGGCAATCCCGACTTCGTCACCGTTCAGGCGGTGAACGCCATGAACAAGGTCGATGTGTTTTTCATCCCGAACAAGGGCATCGGCAAGCAGGAGCTTGCCCGTGTCCGGCGTGAGATCCTTGAGCGTCACGTGCGGGACCGCCCCTTCCGAACCGTAGAGTTCAAGACACCCGAACGGCGCGCCGGCGACGACTACGAGCAGCTGGTGTCCGACTGGCATGAAGAGGTCGAGGCGACATACGGCAAGCTGGTCATGGAGGAACTGGACGCGTCGCAGACCGGGGCATTCCTGGTCTGGGGCGATCCGACCCTCTACGACAGCACCATGCGCATCCTCGATCGCCTCAAGGACCGCGGTGATTTCGAACTCGACTATGAGGTCCTTCCCGGCATCAGCAGCATTCAGGCGCTGGCGGCCCAGCACAAAGTCGCCTTGTGCGACATCGGGCGCTCGATCCTGATCTCGACCGGGCGTAGCATGGGCGAAGGTTTTCCCAACAATGCCGACAGCGTGGTCATCATGCTCAATGCCGAGAAGACGTTGCGGCAAGCCGACGGCGATCTCGATGTCTATTGGGGCGCCTATGTCGGCATGCCGGAAGAGGTTCTCATCTCGGGCAAGCTCAAAGAGGTGATCGACGACATCGAGCGTGTCCGCAACGAAGCGCGTCGCGCCAACGGATGGATCATGGACGCAGTGCTTGTGAAGCCAGCAAGCACCTGACGGCAACATGGCCGCTGTCGTCTTTGCATTCCGCCGATGTCGCTTTCGCGGCTTTGTCAGCGATGCTTCCGTGATCTGATCAAGATGTTCAAGGTGCCCGCCGGCGAAGTGGTCTGCGGGATAATTGGGAAGCCGGTTAGATCCCGGCGCTGCCCCCGCAACGGTAGCGAAGCTTGACGTCTCGACGGGAGAACCACTGGGCAAATGCCTGGGAAGGTGTCGGGACAGTCCTCAACAAAGGACAGCTTCGGAGCCCGGAAACCAGCCTCGAATTCTTTCAACCGACTGATCGCGGTGGGCGGTCAAGAGGCAGAGCGTCCGGGCATTTGAACCCGCGCGATCTTCCCCTCCATACCACCAGTTCAGTCCTTGTACCGCTAGCGAGGACGGACATGGACACGCGCAATGAAATGCTGAAACTCATCCGCGAACGGCGCGATGGCTTCAGCCTGCAGCAACCCTTCTACATCGACCCGGAGTTCTACAAGCTCGACCTCGAACTGATCTGGTATCGAGACTGGCTGTTCGTCGGCCACGACTGCGAGGTCGCCAAAGCCGGAAGCTTCTTCACCGTCCAGATAGGCGACTATCCAGTCGTCATCGTACGCGGACGCGATGGTCAAATCCGCGCCTTCCACAACTCCTGCCGCCATCGCGGCAGCCGCGTCTGCACCACGGAAAAAGGAACGTCGGCGCGACTGGTCTGCCCTTACCACCAATGGACCTACGACCTCGACGGCAAGCTGGTCTTCGCCCGCCAGATGGCAGAGAACTTCAACAAGGAGGACTTCGGGTTGAAGCCCGTCGCCTGCGAAAGCGTCGGTGGCTACATCTTCATCTGCCTGGCCAAGGAGCCGGCCGACTTCCGCCCGTTCCGGTCACTGATGGAGCCGTACTTCGCTCCCCACAATCTGGTCGATGCCAAGGTCGCTTTCGAAGCCACCATCGTCGAGAAGGGCAACTGGAAGCTGGTCTGGGAGAACAACAGGGAGTGCTATCACTGCGCGGCCAACCATCCTGAGCTGTGCAAGACCTTCCCCGAAGCTCCAACCGTCACCGGGGTTAACGGCGCCGAAAGCGATCCCGACATGCTTGCGCATTGGTCGCACTGCGAGGCGGCAGGGCTGCCCTCGCGCTTTCGAATAGACGACGAAGGACAATACCGCGCCACCCGCGCCCCGCTTCTCGGCAAGGCCGTCAGCTACACGACTACGGGCAGGCGTGCCGTGCGCAAGAACCTGTCCGACCAGGTCGCGGCCGACCGCATCGGCACGCTGTTGCTCTACCACTATCCGACGACCTGGAACCATGTTCTAGGCGATCATGCCGTCACCTTCCGCGTATTGCCGATCAGCACAACGGAAACGGCAGTCACCACCAAATGGCTGGTGCATAAGGACGCGGTCGAAGGTGTCGATTACGACTTGAAGGAGTTGACCCATGTCTGGACCGAGACCAACGACGAGGACCGCCGCATCGTCGAGGAGAACGCCTTCGGCATCAGGTCGCCGGCCTATGAGCCCGGGCCATATTCCGAACATCACGAAGGCGGCGTGATCCAGTTCGTCGACTGGTATGCGCGCTTCATCGAACCACGGCTCGCCGACGGGCAAAAGCCCGCCCTGCGCAGCGTCGCCAGAGGGAGTAGGTCATGAATGCCATGAGCGACCCCGCCCTCTATCGCCACCTCGACGAGATGACCCCGTGGAATGATCGCCTCCAGGTGCTGGAGGTGATCGGTGTGGTGGATGAAGCACCTGATGTGAAGACTTTCGCCTTCCGTTCGGATGCACAGACCTGGTTTCGCTACAAGCCGGGCCAGTTCGTGACGCTGGAACTGCCGACACCGGACGGTCCGCTCTTGCGGACCTACACGCTGTCGTCGTCGCCATCGCGACCGTTCTCCATCGCCGTCACCGTCAAGGCGCAGGCAGGCAGTACAGGCACGCGCTGGATGTTCGACAACCTCGTCCCGGGCTCGCGCCTCAAGGCGTTTGGTCCGGTCGGGAACTTCTCTCACCACAACCATCCGGCGGCAAAATACCTGTTCATCTCGGCCGGCTCCGGCATCACGCCGATGATGTCGATGCTGCGCTGGCTCAACGACTGCGCCCCATGGACCGACGTTGCCTTCGTCAACTGCGCCCGCTCGCCCGACGAGATCATCTTCCGCAAGGAACTCGAACTCCTGGGCAGCCGCATGCCGGGCCTGTCGCTCGGATTCATGATCGAAGAGCGGTCGAGCCGCGAGAGCTGGTTCGGCCATATGGGGCGGATCGATGCCGTCAGGCTACCGCTGCTCGCGCCAGACTTCCGCGATCGCGAGATCTTCTGCTGCGGACCCGACCCGTTCATGCGTGCAGTGCGCGACATGTTGCAAGCGGCGGGCTTCGACATGGCGCACTATCACCAGGAAAGCTTCGGCACGCCTGTCGCCGAAGTGTCGCCGATCACCACCGCCCCGGGAAATGAAGACGCAGAAGGCAGCACCGCGTTTGCCATCAGCTTCGTCGGTTCTAATGTGGACGGCCGCTGCGCCGCCGACCAGACGGTGCTGCAAGCTGCACGTGCCAACGGCGTTCGCATTTCTGCTGCTTGTGAGTTCGGTCTGTGCGGCACGTGCCGCGTCAGGAAGATCTCCGGCGAAGTCGCCATGAGCCACAATGGCGGCATCCTAGACGACGAGATCGCCGAGGGTTACATCCTCGCCTGCTGTTCCAGACCGCTGTCAGCACTGGAATTGGAAGCATGAGCGCGAGCGACGAACGGGCAAAAGTCACCGCGCCACGCAAGAAGATAGACGGCCAGTTGATGGCCGCCATATCGCCGCTGCCGCCGCCGGAGGAGGTGTTCGTGGACTGGCTGTTGTCGGTGCCCCACGGCATCAGCATCGAGGCGGCAGCGCGACGGCAGCTTGCCGTGATGGATCGGCGAGCGCTTCCCAACTCCGATGTCCAGGTACTTCGTACGCTTCTCGCCGCAGTCGCAGGTCGTAGCCACTGCCGACCGATGTTCAATCCTTGAAGCTTCCGCCACTGTTTCGGCTGGCGAAGGTTTTGTTTTGGCCTAGCCGAGCGAAGGCATATCCGCGGCAGGCCGAAGTTCCGTATCCACCGCGATCTGACAAAAGTAGCCCGCGTTCACGCAGCGTTTGCACACAGTTAAGATGTACCGCCCCGACTGAAAGAGGGCGGAACTCGCTTCGCGAAACACGCAAAGAAAAAGGCGTTGAGAAACAACGCCTTATCTCAAAGAATATTGATGTTAAGTGGAGTATTCCGGATCAGAACGGAATCTCGTCGTCGAGGTCACGCGAACCGCCGCCGCCCTGGCCACCGCGATTGCCGCCGCCGCCACCGCCAAAGCCACCACGATTGCCGCCGCCATAGCTGTCGGTCGGGCTCGACTGACCGAAGTCGGAACGGCCACCGCCGCCGCCACCGTAACCACCGCCCTGGCCGCCACCATAGCCGACCTGGCCACCGCCGTAGCCGGCGTCACCACCCTGGCCGCGTGCGTCGAGCATCTGCAACTCACCACGGAACTTCTGCAGCACGATTTCGGTGGTGTAGCGCTCGACACCGTCCTTTTCCCATTTACGGGTCTGGAGCTGGCCTTCGATGTAAACCTTCATGCCCTTCTTCAGGTACTGCTCGGCGACCTTGGCGAGATTGTCATTGAAGATGACGACCTGGTGCCACTCGGTCTTTTCCTTGCGCTCGCCCGAATTCTTGTCGCGCCAGCTTTCCGAGGTCGCGATCCTCAGGTTGACGACCGGCTCGCCTGAATTGAGACGGCGGATTTCAGGGTCGGCACCCAGATTACCGACCAGAATGACCTTGTTGACACTACCTGCCATGACACCGCTCCGCGCTTATCCGAAACCAAAATTCCAAGAAAATGTGAGGGCGCACACTAGCCCAAAGCACGCTCCGCCCGCGCCCCCTGCCGACGGAAAACCACATACCGTCCACAAGTCATTTTTGTTCTTATTTTGTTCTATCGCTAATGGCGGTAAATGGCAAGAGCCAGTCGCACCAAATGCAAGCGGGCCGCCCTTTCGGACGACCCGCCAGCATTCTGACGTCAGGAGCAGGGCTTATGCCTCGCCCTGCATGCGGTCCTTGAAGAAATCAAGATGCTTGCGCTGCGCCTCGATCATCTTCTCGCGATAGATGCCGTAGATCACGTCGGTGTCGTGCAGCGTTACACCCTCGATTGTCGGCGAGGCGAAGGTCGGCAGTTCGATGCCGCGGTCGGCGAGCTTTTGCGCAGTACGCGCGATCAGCTCATGCGTCATGATCATGGCAAGCACCGTCGACGAGCCGGCCACCGGGCGGCTCCAGCCCTTCACCGGCACGATCGCGTCCTCGATCGGCGAGGTCGTGTCGATGACGACGTCGGCGGCATCGGCCAGGCGCTTGCCTGAGGAATGGCTTGCCGGCTTGTCCAGATTGTTCTTGCTGGTGATGGCGACGACAAACAGTCCGCGTTTCTTGGCGTAGAGCGCCGTGTCGATGCCGGAAGCGTTGCGGCCGCTATGGCCGTAGATGATGATGGAGTCGCCGGGGTTGAGCGGCTGGTGGTCGAGGAATTTTTCGGCGTATTTCTCGGTGCGCTCCAGCCACAGAAGCTCACGCACGCCGCCCGAGCCCAGCACGTTGTGCCACATGACGCGCGGGTCGGTCAGCGGATTGAAGCCGACATAGGAGCCATAGCGCGGAAACGCCTCCTGGCATGGCAGCACCGAATGGCCTGAGCCGTAGAGATGCACCAGCCCCTTATTGGCAAGCGTCTCGGCGAGCCTTGCCGAGACGGTTTCGAATGCCGCCTCGTTGGCGCTCGCTGCCCCGTCTATGAGCTTGGCCAGCCGGCTGATGTAGGAAGTCGTCATGGGAAAAACCTTTCAGATGGTCAGAGATGGAGAACGGAACGGATTTCGTAGCGGTCGCCGCGCATGGTTGAGACCGTGAACTCGAACGGGCCGGAGCGGTCGAAGGCGATGCGCTCGACCATGAAGGCGGGACTGCCGGCGGCAAGCTGGATCAACTCGGCATCCTCGGGCTTGACCTCGCCGATGCGATAGATCTCGCGCGCCTCCTGGGGCACGATGCCATAGCTCGCCTTCAGCGTCTCATAGAGCGATGAGACGCCAGCCGCAGTGTCGAGCAGGCCCGGAACGCGCGCCGCCGGCAGATGCGCCGTCTGGATGCCGATGGGCTGATCGTTGCCGAGCCGGAGGCGGCGCAGCCGCAGCACAGGCGTGCCCTCCTCGATCTCCAGCGCGCCAGCCACCTGGGCATCAGCAGGAATGATCCGAGCGTCGAGCAGCCTTGTGCCCAGGTTGAGGCCGAGATTGGCCATCTCTTCGGTGAAACTGGTCAGCCCGCGCACGCCGGCAATGACGGTCGGGCTGCGCACGAAGGTGCCACGCCCGTGCTCGCGGCTGAGCAGACCGGAATCCTCAAGGTTGCGCAGCGCGTGACGCACGGTGATGCGACTGACACCAAGCAGGTCGCACAGCCGCTCCTCATTGGGGATCTGCGCGCCCGTCGCCCATTCGCCCGACGAAATCAGCGTCCGCATCGCTTGTTCGGCCTGATGCCACAGCGGTTCCGGCCGGCTGCGGTTGGGTTTCGCGAAATTTCCACTCATCGGATTTCGTCCCACTGTTGCCCCCGCGCCCCGGCGAATGCCGCACCGACAAGGCTCGCGTCCCTGCCGAAATCACCCATCTCGATGCGCACGTTCCGCAGATGCGGTGGCAATTGCCTCTCCATCGCGGTCCTCACCATCGGCACCAACACATCGGCGGCTTCGGCCACGCCGCCGGCGAAGATCACCGCCTGCGGGTCGAGCAGCGCCACCGCTGTCGCCAGGCTCACGCCCAGTGCCTGCGCCGGCCGCGCCAATGCGCCGAGCGCATCCGCATTTGCCGCACGTGCCGCTGCCACCAGCCCGCGCCCGTCGCCAAACCCGGCCTTTTCGCCGATGGCAGCGAGCGCCCTGCCCGATGCCTGCCGCTCCAGCCAGCCGTCGCGATCGTCGCCGTCGTCGTCGAGGTCGGCGCAGGCCCAGCCGAAAGAACAGGCCGCGCCCTGCCCGCCCCTGACGATGCGCGAGCCCGACAGCACCGCCGAGCCGATGCCGGTGCCGATCGCCACCAGGATGGCGTCCGAAAGCTCCTTGGCAGCACCGGCAGACGCCTCGGCCAGCAGCGCCAGCTGCGCATCCTGCCCAAGGCCAATTGCAAGACCTGGAAACAGCTCTTGCAGATCGACATCGTCGAGCCAGGGCAGATTAGGAATCCACAGGCAGCGCGTGCCACGTGCTGTGCCCGGCACCGAGATTCCGAGCCGCTCGGCGCCATGTTCTCGCGTCAGCCCGGTTATCTTGTCGCGGAAGCCGTCGAGCCACTGGGGCGCCGGCCACGCGCCGATATGCACGACGCCAGCAGGCGCGGCGGCGTCGCAAATCCCTGCCCGAAGCTGCGTGCCGCCGAGATCGATGGCCAGAACCTTGCTCATCCCTTCACTCCGGAGCTGACGATGGAGTCGACGAAGAAGCGCTGTAGGAACACGAACAGCACCAGCGGCGGCAGCACGGCGAGCGTCGCCCCGGCCATGACGAGGTTGGTGTTCATCGCGCCACGGTTGTAGCTCAACAGCCGGCTGAGGCTGATGACGATCGGATACTGATCGGCATTGCCCTGCAGCACCGTCAGCGGCCAGAGATAGCTGTTCCAGTGATAGACGAAGGCAAACAACGCCAGCGCCGCCACCGCCGGCGTCACCAGCGGCGCCACGATCACGAACAGGATGCGCATTTCGGACGCGCCGTCCATGCGCGCCGCATCGATCAGGTCGTCGGGCACACCTGATATGAACTGCCGCATCAGGAAGATACCGAAGGCGTTGGCGAGATTGGGCAGGATCACGCCGGCAAGGCTGCCATCGAGCCCGATGGTGCCGATCATCCGGTAGAGCGGGATCAGCGTCACGATCGGCGGCAGGAACATGGTCGCGATCATAAGCGCAAACAGCACGTTGCGGCCGCGGAAGCGATGCTTGGCGAATGCATAACCCGCCATCAGGCTGGTGACGATGATGCCGGCCGTGGTGATGGTGGCGATCACGGCCGAGTTCAGCATCGAGCGGCCGACATTGATGACGCCGGAGACCTTTTCGAACGCCTCGAGGCTCGGGCTCGCGGGAAGCCACACCGGCGGCACCTGCATGGTCTCGGCCGGCGTTTTCAGGCTCGACAGCACCATCCACACCAGCGGAAAGGCCGAGGCCACCGCCACCACAAGCATCAGCACGGCAACCATGTAGTCGCCGACGCCCGGCCGGGGTCGGTAGAAAAGAAGTCCGCGGCGCGGCCGCCATTCGCTTGCGGCGCTCATTCGTCGTCTCCCTTCCGGGCAAAGGCGAACAAAGCGAAGATCACCACGATCAGCGACAGCATCAGCGTCACCGCCATGGCCGAGCCCAGGCCGCCCTGGGCGCGTTCGATACCGACGCGCCTGATGTGATAGGTCAGCACATTGGTCGAGCCCACCGGCCCGCCTTGCGTGATCAGCGCCACGGGCTCGAACACCTGCACCGCATTGATGATGGCAATGACCGCGCTGAACAGCAGTGTCCGCTTCAGCAAGGGCAGCGTGATCGCGGTGAACTGCTGGCGCACGTTCGCTCCATCGATGGTCGCTGCCTCGTAGAGACTGGTCGGGATCTGCGTCAGCCCGGCCACCACAAGCACGGTGAAATAGCCGACCTGCTGCCAGACATTGAGGAACACGATTGATACCAGCGCTGTGCTGGGCGACGACAGCCAGGGCTGCGGCCCAACGCCCAGCCAGCCGAGCATCTGGTTGATCGGCCCCTCGCTCGGCGAATAGAGCTTTGACCACACCAGCGCCACTGCGATCATCGGCACCATATAGGTCGAAAACAGTATCGTTCGCAGCGCGTTTCCGCCGGCGACGTTGCGCTGGTAGACCAGCAGCCCGAGCCCGACCGAAACAGGCAGGATCAGCGCCACCGACATCAGCGTGTAGAGCGCGGTGTTGACCAGCGCGCCCTTGAAATCGCGACCCACCGATGTTGCGCCAAAAATCTCGCGGAAATTGTCGAACCCGACGAATTCGGCCGTCTGGAAACCGGTCTGCGTCGACCAGTCCTGCAGCGACAGCCACACCGTCAGCACCATCGGCACGACGATGAAGGCGCCGATTAGCGAGACGGCCGGCGTCAGCATCATCCAGACGGAATGTTGGTGGGTTCTGGTCATGAATGGATCAGGTGTATTCGAAGGTGCGTGAGACGGTGACGCTTCATCCTTCTCCCCGTTCACGGGGAGAAGATGCCGGCAGGCAGATGAGGGGCAGCGCGAACTTCAGATGTGGGCACCGCCCTTCCGACCCTTCGGGCCACCTTCTCCCCGCCAGCGGGGAGAAGGAAAAAGTCCTACTTCGCAGCCTTCTCCAGGATCGAGGCCGCGTCGGCCTGCGCGTTCGCCTGCGCCTCGGCAGCCGAAACCTTGCCATACTGCAGCGCCTCGATGGCCTGCTGCAGCGACTCCGAGAACTCCTGGCCGCCGAGCACGACCGGGAACGGCTTGGCGTCGGCCAGCACGCTGACATAACCCGACAGGAACTCGGAACCGAGCTTGTCCTTGAAGGCTTCGACGTCAGAGGTCCGCGACGGCAGGATACCCATCGACATCAGGATGCTGGCCATGGCGGAGGCGCCGTTCGGGCCCGATTTCGGGCTGTTCAGCCAGGCAAGGAAGTCCCACGCCGCCTTCTGCTCGGCTTCCGCCGCGCTAGCATTCACCACCGTCATCCACGAATAGGAGATCGAGCGCGGCTTGTCGCCCGAAGGCCCGACCGGGATTGGTGCGGTGGCGATGTCGGCGAACTTGTCGGTCATGCCCGCCTTGAGCGCACTCTCCCACCAGTTGGCCATGATGATCATGCCGGTCTTGCCGGAGACGAAGTTGTCGAGGAACGGCCCGGTCGTGTTGGCGTCGGCCGTGCCCATGGCCGGGTCGCTGGAGCCGGCCTTGATCAGCTCCTCATAGAGCTGGAAGGTTTCGCCGGCGTTCTTGCTGTCCAGCACCGGCTTGCCGTCGGTCACCAGCTCGCCGCCATTGGACACCAAAAGCGACGAGAATGGATGCACCACACCAGCCGCCCAGCTGTTGATCATGCCAAAGCCCTGCTGTCCCGCATCCTTCTTGGTCAGCTTGGCAGCTGCGTCCTTCAGCTCGTCCCAGGTCTTTGGGGCCGCTGCGATTCCCGCCTCCTTGAACAGTGCCTTGTTGTAGTTCAGCGCATAGACGTCGATCTCGTTGGGCACGCCATAGAGCACCCCGCCGACGCTTGCGGCAGACACTACGCCTGCCGGCCAGCCGCCCTTGACCTCGCCGGCAACAGCCTCGGGCGCCGGAGCGACCAGCTTGTCGCGCGCCAGCTCCGGCAGCCACAGGTCGTAGATGCCGGCAATCGTGGCACCCTGCCCGCCGCCCTGGGAGCGTAGCGTCGTCAGAAGGTCACCGAACGGCACCGCGCGCACCGTCACCGACACGTCGGGATGGTCCTTGGAAAAATCCTTGGCCGCCTGCTCCAGCAGCGCCACCGTCTCCGGCGGCCAGTGGGTCAGGTAGGAAATATTGACTGACTGCGCCCACACGGCGCTCGGCAACAGGGCGATGCCGGCGGCCAGCGCACCCTTGATCCACGCGAGTTTCATGAAATCGTCCTCCACATGCGGGGCCATGTTCCCGGCCTGATCCGCGCCAAGAGGTTATAACGTCATACTGACCTGTCAAGCAGCCAAATGAAATTTGCTGTGCCGTGAGATACCCAGCGGATCCGCAGACAGCCACCACGCATTTGGCAGGAGGCCGCCGGCGCCCGCTTGCAGTCGAACACGCCCTCCGCGACAACTGCGCTGCAGCAAAATCCGATCTGGCTTTGGGGGGGGCGCCGCCTACATCGACGAGTTCATCATGCTCTGCGCCGGCGCCTGGATGACGGCTGTCGGCTTTGGCTATGTCGACCTGCCGACACCAGCCAACCAGCCTTGGCTTGGCGACCTCGTGCGTCAGTTCAAATGGATGGGACCGTTGCTGATCTTGATCGCCATCGTTCTCGGTGTCGCCGCGCCATCCTGACGACCAGCCGGGGATGTGCAGAGAGTTCCCAGCCGCAGCGTTGACAAGGCAGAGCGGCTGCGGGCATGCTCCGCTTGCTGCGTAGGGCGCATCGGCGCGAGCCGAAAGGGCAATGCCCGCCTGCGATAGACAGACACCCCAGTTGCGCCCATGTCGAACCTCGAAAACCTCAGGAAGCAGGCCAAGCAGGTCCTGCGCTGGCATCGCGAAGGCTATTTTCCCGTTGCGGCACAAATCCGGGACACGTTGCCCCGTTTCAGCCGGCTCAGCGACAGCGAGATCATGCGTACCGCCTTCAAGCTCAGCGACGCCCAGGAATTCGTCGCGCGCCGGCAGGGTTTTGACGATTGGCGGGCGCTCAGATCAGGAGCACACGCAGTGACAGCTTCCAACCACGCCCGCCAACCAGCTCTCAGCTCGGTCTCGGCGCAACTCTTCGTCGCCGACATCGCGGCATCCTGCGCATTCTTCACCGAAAAGCTCGGCTTCACCGTCGACTTCGTCTATGGCGAGCCGCCTTTCTACGGCCAGGTCGTCCGCGACCGGGCCGCACTCGCCCTCAGGCTCGTCTGCGAACCGGTCTTCGTCGGCGACATCAGGACGCGCGAGCACTTGCTGTCGGCCTCGATCGCCGTCGACACGGCAGCCGAGATCAAGCAACTCTTCCTCGATTTCCAGGCCGCCGGCGTGACGTTCCACCAGACCTTGCGAAAGGAGCCATGGGGAGCCCGCAACTTCATCGTGCTCGACCCTGATGGCAATCTGATCCTGTTCGCCGGGCCGGCCGACTGAAATCGATCGCACCGGAGCGCGCCTTTGCCTGGCACACCCCCGGAAAATGCGGTCAATCTGGCGTGAACTCAAAGGTCGCGATCGTTTCTGACACGGTTTGTCGGCTGCTCCGCAAGCCTCGAAACACCGCAAGATCGTCCACCCGGTCGACAAGCGCGAGATGCTCTTCGATGACGTGATAATGCGGGCGGGAAAAATAGTCGTGCACCAGGATCGGACCCGACGTGTTGAGCGCACTCGTCAGCGCGCAGGCGACCCTGAACCTGCCGTCGACGAGCACCATCGCCTCGCCCGTCACCGGCCACGGCGCACGCGCATAGCCCGGCCATCTCGGCCGGGCGGCATCATCTTTGGGAAAGCCCCATTCCTTGACCGGGCCGATATCGGCGTGGACAAGGGTAACCCGTGCGCGGACCAGTTCAGGATCATCGCGCAGCCTCGCCAGCCACAGCGGATCGCTCTCCACTGAGATGATCCGGCGCACGCCGTTGGCCAGCGCAAACAAGGTGCTGGCGCCTGCTCCGTACTCGACCACCAGTCTGCGTTTCCTGAGGTGACGGCGCAGAAGCTCGGTCTCCGCCTGCGTCATCAGCGGCAGTCGCTCGGCGCGCCGCCTCCACCGGCGAACGAAGGGGATCAGGTCCAGCATGGCTTCACGCTAGAAAGAAGCGGACCGTGAAGCAACTGGCAGCTGAGACAGGCTCCCGGGACATCGCGAGCCAAAAGAACTCCTAGCTCGCGCTGTAGACCGGCGCCGATTGAAGGTAGCGCCCGAAGGCATCGGCGTTCGGAGGCGCGAACCGTTCGGCCAGCGGATTGCGTTTCTTGACGGTTGCGCCGATGTCTTCGAGCAGTTCATCGAAATGCCTGAAGTGATAGGGCGCTACACAGAGCCCGCCATAGACGCTTGCCGCCGGCCGCTCGTTGCGTTTCCAGTCGAGCATCATGTCGATGTTCTCACGCATCTCGCGCGCCGATGGCTGCTTCGCCAGCATGCCATCGGCATAACGCACCAGCCAGTTGGCGGCGAGATCGGCACACAGCACCGTGCAGAACGACGAGTTGAAACCGACGAAGCCGAGATCGGGAACATCAGGATTGGCGATCACCCGGTACAGCCGGTACTGGCCGTCGTCGTCGATCAGCTTGCGGCGCACGTCCTCGGGCAGGAACGGAATGCCCATCTTCCAGCCCGTTGCCAGCACGGCGAGATCGGCCTTCACCATTTCGCCCCCGGTCAGCGCCACCGAACCATTTTCATAATGGTCGAATGTGCCCTGCACCGCCTTGATCCTGCCCGACCGGATCATCTCGAAGAAGCCGGGCGTCACGATCGGTACCGAGCAGTTGATCTCCTGTTCGATCGGCACCTTCGGGCGCATGCCCGCCTTGTTGAGCTTGAGCTGCATGGTCAGCAGGCTTTCCAGCGCCCGCCAGTTCGCCCAGACGAACGGCTTTGCAATTGCATGCTTCAGCCGCCCGAAGGCGCTCAGCCCCCAGCCGGGGAACATGTTCTCCTGGGCGCGGGTGTAGAGGATGCGCTTGAAGTTGATCAGGCCGCCGATGAAATAGGGAATGCGCCAGATCGGCTCGCGATAGACGATGGTGACGTTGCGCGCACCCTTCTGCGCCGCGTTGACGGCAATGTCGGTGGCTGACTTGGAGAAGCCGAGCACCACCACGTCCTTGTCCTTCACGACAGCCGGATCAGTGTATTCGCTCGAATGCATGACCGCGCCACCGGCAGCAGCAAACACATCCTTGCCCGGAAACTCAGGGATGTTCTTGTCGCTGAAATTGCCTGTGCAGACGACGACGAAGTCGAAATGCTCGCGGGAAGTGCCACCCTTTTCGTCCTCGAGCGTCAGCGTCCAGCCGCCTTCGCCGCCCCGCTCCATGCTGGCGACCGCGCAGCCGTAGCGAATGATGCCGGGCAGCCCGTGCTTGCGCGCATAGTCGGCAAGATAGGCATGCACCTGCACGCCCTTCGGCCACTCCGGAAACTCATCCGGCATCGCCATGTCGGTGTAGCGATAGAGCTCCTTGGGACTCTGCGTCTGCACGTCGGGGTAGGAGCGCGCCGGCTCCCATACGCCTCCGAGATCGCCGCTGCGCTCGACGATGGTCACGTCATGCCCATGCTGCCTGAACGTCTTGGCCGCCACCAGCCCGCTGACGCCGGCGCCGATCACGCACACTTTCTTCTTGCTGACCATGTGCTCCTCCTGATTTTTGGCAGCGGCCCGCTGCCCCGCCCGCACCATGGTTCGGGAGGTTCTCGCCGACGGGCAGCCGGCATTCACTGTTGAACGATGGGCGCATCAGCCCGAACGCAGGCCGGTCCGGCCTGCGTTCAAGCGATCGTTTTCCGGAACTGCGGCTTGGTGCGCCTAGTCGTTGGCTTCCGGCGGTAGGAAGTTGACCTCGTGCTCAGCCGAGACCTTCACCACCTCGGCCACGTCGGTCATGTTGTCGAGCTTGATGAACAGGTCTTCCAGCATTCGGGCCGGCGACACCCAGAACAGCGCCCGCGTCGGCTTGTCCGACTTGTTGAAGTAGCCGTGTGGAATGCCCCTGGGCATGCGCACGAGATCGCCGGCCTTGGCCTTCACCCATTCACCATCGAGCTTGAGGTCGAGTTCGCCCTCCTGCACCAGGATGAACTCGTCCTGGGTCGGATGGATATGCACGGGCACGAACTGGCCGGGCGCGCTGTTGGTCTCGAAGGCGAAGGTCGAGTCGCACACGGCCTTCGGAAAATAGACCTGGCCCAGGATGTTCCAGCTTTTGCCGGCAAAGCCCTTGCCGTCCTCGGTGATGCCCTTGGCGAGATTGTCAGACATGAATTTCCTCCCTTTGCCGGACCGCCTTTTCTTGGAAAGGTCCCGGTCCTCCACGGCAGAGAATGCCCGCATCCCGGCAAAACGCTATCCGGCAAACGTTCGGACTATCCAGAAAACGAAATAATCGTTTTCCCCGCCTGCGGCATTTCAGGCTCCGGTTGGCGGCCGTCCGAACTGTGTTACCATCCCTGGATGGAAACGGACGTGGCAACGCGCGCGGCCCCGCTTTCACGGCATGTCCTGTTTCAGTCCGACGACCTCGACTGCGCCAGGGAGCGGGTAGCCCAGAAGTTCTGCAACCACCGGCTCGACATCATCGGCGACCGGCGTCCCTTCCGCGCTGCCCATCATCATGTCCGCGGCGACATGATCTCGCTCAACTACATCAGCTATGGTGCCGACGTTCTGATCGACCCAGGCGAACTCGGCCATTTCTACCTGATCCAGATCCCGCTCGCCGGCGCCGCCACCATCCGCAACGGCCGCAAGGAATTCGTCTCCCATGGCGGCGCCGCCTCCGTGCTCAACCCGCATTGGGCCACCCGCATGCGCTGGTGGCAGGACTGCGCGCAGCTGCTTGTTCAGGTTCGGAGGACGCCGTTCCAGGCTTTTGCCGAGCGCGTGCTCGACCGCGAGTTGCCTGACGCCGTCAGCTTCGATCCGGAAATCGATATGACGCGGCCCGAGATGATCGCCTGGCGCGGCTTCATCGACGCCCTTGTCCATGATGCCGAACGGGAGCCCTCGCCCGCGGCCGATCTCAGCCGCGCCTTCCGCGAACAGCAATTGCTCGAGTTTTTCATCCGGGCGCAGCCGGGCAATCTCGCGCCCTTCATGGACGGGCGTAGCCAGGCCACAGCACCTCGCCATGTCAGACGTGCCGAAGAGTTCATCCGCACCCATGCCGAGGCACCCATCGCCCTGCTCGACATCGCCGAGGCATCGGGCGTCAACTGCCGCACGCTCCAGCTCGCCTACAAGTCGACCTACGGCTTCTCGCCCATGCACGCGCTGCACAAGGAGCGCATGCGCCGCGTGCGCTACGACCTGCTGCAGGGCGACGCGGCAACCTCGGTCGCCGACATTGCCCTCAAATGGGGCTTTTCCCATTTGGGCCGCTTCTCGGCCGCCTACCGCCAGGAATTCGGCGAACTGCCGCGCCAGACCTTGCGCAACCGGGCTGGCTGACCTTCTGACCCACGCCGCTTGACGGGCAGCGGCCCGCAGTCGCCTCATGGACGCAAGCCAGCTCCCTTGCGTTGATGATAGGTCAGCGCCGCCCGCAGGCAGAATGCCAGTGCAGCCTCTGGAATGGCCGCGTCTGCGGGAACGATCACCGCCCTGTTGCCCTCGAACTCCAGCTCGCCGCCAAGATGAGATCGGAAGGTCTCTACCAGCGTCGTGTTGCAGTTGAAGAACACCGCGCACCTGCCGGGCAAGGACCTGGTTGCGCCCAGCCGGACCGTCGATCCGCTGCCGCTTGCTTGCGTCAGATAGGCAGGCTCGCCCCATTTGAGCGTTTCGGTCAGCGTCCCCACGCCTTCGGTTTCCGCCGCGACCTCGAAGATCAGGTCACGGATGTCGAGCAACCGGGTCCGCACTGTCTCGGGATGACGCGAGAGCGCTTCGAGGATCGGTTTAGGTGCCGGCGGCGCGGGCGCCTTTGCAACCTCATGCATGCTGCACCTCGTCGGCCAGCGCCAGCTCGACCGCGGCCTCGGCATGGATCTTGACCATGTCATAAGCTGGCATCGGATAGTCCTCCATGGCCAGCACCAACGGCAGCTCCGTACAGGCCACGACGACCGCTTCTGCCCCCTGCGCCTGCAGGCCCTGCGCCACACGCAGCAGCAGCGATTTGGATTCCGGCTTGACGATGCCAAGCGTCAGTTCGTCGATGATCATCCTGTGCACGGCCAGGCGTTCGTCCTCCGGCGGCACAAGCGCTCCGATGCCGAACTGCCGGTTGAGTCTCTCAGCGAGAAAACCAAGTTCCATCGTGTAGCGTGTGCCCAGCAGCCCGACCCGCTTGTGTCCGGCCGCCTGCAACAGCTTGCCGGTCGGATCGGCGATATGCAGCAGCGGGATGCTGATGGCGTCGGCGACCTTGTCGGCGACGTAATGCGGCGTCACCGCCGTCAGCATGGCGAAAGCGGCACCGCCCGCCTCCAGATGCCGCGCCGCCTTGGTGATCACCTCGGCAATCCGATCCCAATCGCCCTTGGCGGCAAGGTCGTTCAGTTCGTCGAAGTCGAGCGAATACATCAGCGACCGCGCATTGTGATGCCCACCCAGCCTGCCATGTGCCGCCTGATTGATCAGACGATAATAGAGCGCGCTGGATTCCCAGCTCATGCCCCCAAGCAAACCGATCAGTTCAGTCTGGCGTCCGGTCATCATCTTCCCCCCCAAGCGCCCGGAACAGACATCGGACGACAGACATCAGTTCGGGATCAACAGGAAGTTATTCAAGTCCGACAGCAAGCTGAACCCGTTCCATGTGAACGGTACTTGACGATAGGCGTCCGGCGGACTTGAAGCCAGCGTCCTGTCTATGTCACCGCACAAATTCCGCTAGCTGTGGAAGGACCCAGGCCACGAGTGTGTATTCTCGCAGACATTCTGACGAGATCTAGGCTGACCTCTGCGCAATAATCGGGATTCTTGCTGCCGCCAGAAATCTTGAAGCCAGTCGCCTAGTTCTTGAATCCTATCCCAAAAACATGGCCCCGCCGCTCCGGGGGAGCGCACGGGGCCTTTTATCGGGTTGTGCCCTTGATTGCCGGGAGTGGTTTACCGGCTTGCTATCTCGGATGCGTAGTGGCGCTCGGCCACAGATCCGACCATGGTCTCAAATTGTAAGGGGATCAACAGATCACGGTTTGCCAGGCTTTTCACAAGGAATTGCCGCACCTGTGCCTGCTGCGGTTCCGTCTGCTTAGCGGAACCTTTTGGGACTGTCCGGTGGAGTCATGCCTAGCTCCTACGTCAGTTGTGCCAATTGTGCGCCCGCTGCTCAACTCGCGTGTCTGCGGCGTCTCGCAGACCGACCGTAGCATGGTGAGGAGCCCTCAAGGGAGGCTCGGCCTCAGGCGACATCAGCAGTCTGCATCCCTGATTCGGTCACGTCAACTACAACATTGTTAGAGGGAAAAAATGTGATCGAAGGTCGGGTTCAGCCGCTCTGATCCAGCCAACACTCCTGCCATACCGTTGTCAGCATGGCGTTCGGCCTTTGTTCTTTTCACTTGCCCGCCGGCGCCAAAGGCGCTTAAACGCAATGCGGAGTGAACGGCCGCCTCTCGACCGGGCGGCAAAAATACCTACATGAGGGGATGGTCGGGCAAACCCGCCACTCCGAGCAATTCCAGATTTGAGGCGCGGCGCGGCAATGGCCGATCATAAGTACATTTCCATTCGCGGTGCGCGCGAACACAATCTCAAGAATGTCGACCTCGACCTGCCGCGTGACCGGCTGATCGTGATGACCGGCCTGTCCGGCTCGGGCAAGTCGTCGCTCGCCTTCGACACCATCTATGCCGAGGGTCAGCGCCGTTATGTCGAGAGCCTCTCGGCCTATGCCCGCCAGTTCCTCGAGATGATGCAAAAGCCCGACGTCGACCAGATCGACGGCCTGTCGCCGGCAATCTCGATCGAGCAGAAGACGACGTCGCGCAACCCGCGCTCGACGGTCGGCACCGTCACCGAGATCTACGACTACATGCGCCTTCTGTTTGCGCGCGTCGGTGTGCCCTATTCGCCGGCCACCGGCCTGCCGATCGAGAGTCAGACTATCTCGCAGATGGTCGACCGCGTGCTGGCGCTGGACGAAGGCACCCGCCTGTTCATCCTTGCCCCCATCGTCCGTGGCCGCAAGGGCGAGTACAAGAAGGAGTTGGCCGAGCTTCAGAAGAAGGGCTTCCAGCGCGTCAAGATCGACGGCGCTTTCTACGAAATCGGCGAAGCGCCTGTTCTCGACAAGAAGTACAAGCATGACATCGACGTCGTCGTCGACCGCATCGTCGTCCGCCCCGATCTCGCCACCCGCCTGGCGGATTCGATGGAAACGGCGCTGAAGCTCGCCGATGGCCTTGCCGTCGCCGAGTTCGCCGACAGGCCGCTCGACGCCAGCCAGACCGGCGAGGACTCGGTCAACAAGTCCGCCAACGAAACCCACGAGCGCATTCTTTTCTCGGAAAAATTCGCCTGTCCCGTCTCGGGCTTCACCATTCCCGAGATCGAGCCGCGGCTGTTTTCGTTCAACAATCCGTTCGGCGCCTGCCCGGCCTGCGACGGTCTCGGCAATCAGCGCGCCATCGACCCGGCCCTAATAGTGCCCGAGGACCATGTCTCGCTGCGCGAGGGTGCTGTCGCGCCCTGGGCCAAGTCGACCTCGCCCTATTACGCCCAGACGCTGGAAGCGCTCGGCAAGGTCTATGGCTTCAAGCTCGGCGATCGCTGGCGCGACCTCTCGTCGGAAGCCCAGGAAGCCATCCTGCACGGCACGGGTGCTAAGGAAATCACCTTCAACTATGATGACGGCCTGCGCTCCTACAAGACGACCAAGACCTTCGAGGGCGTGATCCCCAACCTCGAACGCCGCTGGAAGGAAACCGAATCCGCCTGGATGCGCGAGGAGATCGAGCGCTTCATGTCGGCGACGCCCTGCCCGGCTTGCGCTGGCTATCGCCTCAAGCCCGAGGCGCTCGCCGTCAAGGTTGGCGGCAAGCACATCGGCGAGGTCACCGGCCAGTCGATCCGCAAGGCCAACGCCTGGTTCGAAGAGCTTCCGGCCCTCCTCAACGACAAGCAGAACGAGATCGCCGTCCGCGTCCTCAAGGAGATCCGCGAGCGCCTGCGCTTCCTCAACGACGTCGGCCTCGACTATCTGACGCTGTCGCGCAACTCCGGCACGCTGTCGGGTGGCGAAAGCCAGCGCATCCGTCTCGCCTCGCAGATCGGCTCGGGCCTGACAGGCGTGCTCTACGTGCTCGACGAGCCGTCGATCGGCTTGCACCAGCGCGACAACGACCGTCTGCTCGACACGCTGCGCCATCTCAGGGACCTCGGCAACACGGTAATCGTCGTCGAGCATGACGAGGATGCAATCCTGACCGCCGACTATGTCGTCGACATCGGCCCCGCCGCCGGCATCCATGGCGGCAATATCATCGCCGAAGGCACGCCGCAGCAGGTCATGGCCAATCCGAACTCGATCACCGGCAAATATCTGTCGGGCGAGCTTGAGATCGCCACGCCGGCGACGCGCCGCGAGCTGAAAAAGAACAAGCGCATCAAGGTGGTCGGCGCGCGCGGCAACAATCTGAAGAACGTCAGCGCCGAGATCCCGCTGAGCACCTTCACCGCCGTCACAGGCGTGTCGGGCGGCGGCAAGTCGACCTTCCTGATCGAGACTCTGTTCAAGGCGGCGTCGCGCCGCATCATGGGGTCGCGCGAGCACCCGGCCGAGCACGACCGCATCGAGGGTCTCGAATTCCTCGACAAGGTCATCGACATCGACCAGTCGCCCATCGGCCGCACGCCGCGCTCCAACCCGGCCACCTACACCGGCGCGTTCACGCCGATCCGCGACTGGTTCGCCGGCCTGCCGGAGGCCAAGGCGCGCGGCTACCAGCCGGGACGCTTCTCCTTCAACGTCAAGGGCGGCCGCTGCGAGGCCTGCCAGGGTGACGGCGTCATCAAGATCGAGATGCACTTCCTGCCCGACGTCTACGTCACCTGCGACGTCTGCCACGGCAAACGCTACAACCGCGAGACCCTCGACGTGTTGTTCAAGGGCAAGTCGATCGCCGACGTGCTCGACATGACGGTCGAGGAAGGCGTCGAGTTCTTCGCCGCGGTTCCGGCGGTGCGCGACAAGCTGACGACGCTCAACCAGGTCGGCCTGGGGTACATCCACATCGGCCAGCAGGCCAACACGCTGTCGGGCGGCGAAGCCCAGCGCATCAAGCTCGCCAAGGAGTTGTCGCGCAAAGCGACGGGCAAGACGCTCTACATCCTGGACGAGCCGACCACCGGCCTGCATTTCCACGACGTGGCCAAGCTGCTCGAGGTGCTGCACGAACTCGTCGACCAGGGCAACACGGTCGTCGTCATCGAGCACAATCTCGAGGTCATCAAGACCGCCGACTGGGTGCTCGACCTTGGCCCCGAGGGCGGCGACGGCGGCGGCGAGTTGGTGGCGGCAGGCCGTCCCGAGGACATCGTCGCCGAACCGCGCAGCTACACCGGCCGGTTCCTCAAGGACCTGCTGGAACGCCGACCCAAGGGCAAGAGAGAGGCGGCGGAGTAGTCGCCTTTTGCCCCGAAACCGGGTTTTCAGGCTGTACAGCAACGTCCCGCACCACATCTTTGAGTGGCTGGGGATTTACGCCGGCCCTCACGTTGTTCGCCAGTCTGGGCGAAGGATAGGGTCGAGCGATTGGTATGATGTAACCATTGTGGTCGAAGAATCGCCTGCAGTACGATGTTTTGAAGATTGGCTCTCCGTTCGAGGCGATCGCGGACGTCTCGAAATCGAGGTCCTTTATCAGTCTCGAACTGAAATATTGTCGTTCGAAGAGGCTGTCTGGGTTGCTGCAATCAGGGCAGATGCGGAAAAGGGCCCGACCTGAGCGCTTCCGCGACAGACCACCAGGTCATTGCCTGGCAGCAAAGCCCTCGCTGAGGACTTTCCAAGGAAAGCACGAGGCAGCCGGATACGCTCTGCCTCGTTTCACGACTGTAGATTTCAGCCCTTACCGGCGGTCTTGGCGCCTGGCTTCAGCATCTTCCAGTTACCGTAGAAGATCGCGTTGACCTTCTCGACCAGCACCGAAATCACCGAGACGAGGGATGAAATCAGACGCGGGAATGGCGTCGGCCTGACGATGTCCATGAACACGCAGTAGCGCCGGGCGTCATACTGGTTGACCGAGCGATGGATCAGCGTGTCGTCGAAAATGTAGAGCGGATCGTCGTGCCAGTAGTGCTTTTGGTCGCCGCATTCGATGAATATCTGGTCTGTCTTCACCGGCGACAGATTGTAGAGCACGCGCAGCGTCAGGCGGATCGGGCCGTAGTGGAACGACGTCGATTCGCGTCCCGAGAACACCGAAACGGCGATCGTCTTGATGAAGCGGAACTCGCGCTTGAACTCCTGAATGTTGTGCGCGTTCTCCTTGCCGTACCACCTGTACACATACATGCCGCGCCGGCCGGCCTCGAACACCTTGTCGATGTCGCCGACGACCTCGTCCTTGCGCGCCCTAAACGTGTCGAGCACGAAGTCGACCTCCTCCTGCCATTCGGGCGGCAGGTCCTGCAGCTTGTAGATGCCCTTGTTGCGATAGCTCAAAAGGTCGATCAGCAGGTTGAACGGCGACAGAAGCCATGTCGGGATGCCGTTGCCGAGGAAATAGCGCTCGAACACCATGGCGTCGCGGCGCGTGTTGCGCATGACGTCGATCAAGCCGGTGGCGAGGAAAAACAACGTGACCACGGGAATGAAATAAAGCCCCGCGGCAAGGACCACCGCCGCGATGGCCAGCTTGCGGATGGTACGGTTAGACATGCTCATGGTCGGCCCCAGATTGGTGGAAGTCGCTCGAAAAGCCCCGGCACACTCATAGGCGCGGCAAACGCATTTGAACAGCCGGGGGCGACTCTCGGAAAACAGGGTTGAGCACGCCTACATTGCGACAACCTGTACAAATTCACCGAACATACAGGTCAGGCGGCCTTCACTGCCCCAGCTTCGCTGCGCAGCAGCCACCAGCCATAGATGCCGATGGGGCGGGCAATCAGGAATTCCCTGATTTCCGAGAGCTCATAGCCATCTGCGATGCGGCAACGATGTCAGGAGGGTTCGCCGCACGCCTCATCGCGGCTTTGCCGCGGCAGCCTGTTCGGCTAGAAATGGCCGCACAAACGCATGCGCTGAGGGGGTCGTCGATGAGTGGAAAAATCCGTGCCGGCATGGGCGGCTGGACCTTCGAGCCGTGGGAAGGCACGTTCTATCCGGAGAAGCTGTCCAAGGCCAAGCAGCTCCAGTTCGCCGGCAGCCAGGTGCCATCGATCGAGGTCAACGGCACCTATTATTCCGGTTTCAAGGAACCGACCTTCCTGAAATGGGCCTCCGAGACACCTGACGGTTTCGTCTTCTCGCTCAAGGGCAACCGCTTCGTCACCAACCGCCGCGTGCTGGCCGAGGCAGGCGAATCGATCGAGCGTTTCGTCACCCAGGGCATTGCTGCCCTCGGCGAAAAGCTCGGCCCGATCCTGTGGCAGTTCGCCCCCACCAAGAAGTTCGACGCCGACGATTTCGAGGGCTTTCTCAAGCTGCTGCCCGAAAAGCTGGATGGCATCACCCTTCGCCATGCGCTCGAAGTGCGCAATGCGAGCTTCGTCGTGCCCGAATTCGTCCAACTGGCTCGCAAGTACAACGCAGCCATCGTTTATGCCGACCACGCCACCTATCCGGCAATTGCCGACGTGACAGGCGATTTCGTCTATCTCCGGCTGCAGACCGGCAGCGATGACAATCACGACTGCTACACGCCAAAAGCACTCGACGAATGGGTCGAACGTGCAAAGACCTTCGCTGCAGGCGGCGTCCCGGCCGACCTCGACCGCGCCGATCCTTCGACCGAGGCTCCGGTCAAGCCGCGCGACGTGTTCGTCTACTTCATCACCGAGGGCAAGGTCCGCGCCCCGTTCGGCGCCATGGCCTTCATGAAGCGGATCAACGGATAGAGCAATTCCAGAGATCTGTGCGGCGGTTTCCCGCCCGCACCTGCGTCACGACAAAGGACGTTTCCACGGTTCGAAGCGACGCGGAAATGCTCTGATCTCTTGACGCGTCAGACTCCGGCGGCGCGCCCGGAACCAGCCGTCAACGCGTCCCAGCCAGCCATCGCGCCATCGGCCACCGCCAACAGCGTCTCGCGCGTCGCACCGTCGCGCGCCTGTACCGACATGCCCTGCTGTACGGCTATGATGAAGGCAGCCAGCCCGGCGCAGTCGGTCGTTGACGGCAGGTCGCCCTGCTCCACGGCAAGCCGCAGCCGCTCGTTCAGCTGCCGCGTGCTCGACAGCCGGCGCTCACTGAGATCGTTGAACACCTCACGATTGCTTTCGCTGACATTGAGCGCGCCCAGCACGATCAGGCAGCCCCTGGGATCATCGGGTTCGCTGAACGCCCTGGCCGAAGCGCAAAGGAAACTCGCAATCGCCTCCCTGATGCTGCCGGGGCGCTCGAAGGCACCCCAAACCGCGACGCCTTCGGTCGCGCCATAGAGATCGACAGCTTCGCGAAACAACGTCTCCTTGCTGCCGAATGCAGCGTAAAGGCTGGGCGAGTTGATGCCCATCGCTGTCGTCAAATCCGCCAGGGACGACCCGTCATAACCCTTCTTCCAGAATACCCGCATCGCCTGCCGCAAGGCTGCATCGCGATCGAAGCTGCGCGGACGACCCTTCTGAGACATCGAAAGCCTTTCTGTTATGATCGATACATAAATCCCTTGACCACTCGGGGCAAGAGTGCCACCTATTTTGTATTGTTCATTACAGAAAGATGGATCATGCCCACCTCACCCAACGCCACCGACCTCCACGGCAAGGTCGCCCTCGTCACCGGCGGCAGCCGCGGCATCGGTGCGGCCATCGCCCGGCAACTGGCAGCCGCCGGCGCTGATGTCGCCTTGACCTATGCCCGCTCGGCCGAAAAGGCACAGGGCGTCGTCGCTGATATCGAAGCCAAAGGTCGCCGCGCGATGGCGATCCAAGCCGACAATCTCGATGCGAAGGCTGTCGAGGCAGCCGTCACCAAAACTGTCTCCTCGTTCGGCCGCCTGGACATCCTCGTCAACAGCGCCGGCATCTGGCATGCCGGTACCATCGACACAGTCACGCTGGCCGAGCTCGACGCGGTGATGTCGGTCAATTTCCGTGCCCCCTTTATCGCCTCCCGCGCGGCTTCAGGAGTCATGCCCGAGGGCGGTCGCATCATTTCCATCGGCAGCAATCTCGCCGACCGTGTTCCCTTCGAGGGCATCGGTCTCTATTCGGCCAGCAAGGCAGCACTGGTCGGTCTGACCAAGGGACTGGCGCGCGACCTTGGCCCGCGCGGCATCACCGTCAATATCGTCCATCCCGGCTCCACCGACACCGACATGAACCCGGCCGAAGGTGACGGCGCCGACCACCAGCGCAATCTCATGGCCATCCCGCGCTTCGGCTCCCCCGACGACGTCGCCGGCCTCGTCACCTGGCTCGCCGGCCCCCAGGGCCGCTTCGTCACCGGTGCCGCACTCACCATCGACGGTGGAACCAACGCCTGAGTTACAGGAGCTTTTCCGGCAGGAGCGGTGGAGAACCGTTTTCCATCCTCTTGCGCGCTGCAGTGGCCTGTTTGGCCTGGGCAGATGGCCGTCATCCCGGCTCCGGACCGGCAATGCTGCGCCGTCACAACGCTTCGCCATCGCGGTGTCGGAAATGGGCACCGTGATAGCGCGACGGATCCAGAGCCTCAATCCGAGTGGGTCTCGCTTCGCTCGCCCGGCATGACGGTCTCACAGGTCAGCGCGCCCGAACCGTCCTGGGGGCGCCCTCGCCCCCTCACCCAACCAACCCAGCAGTCACCTCTCTCAGCGCCAGCGGCAGGTCCTCTGCAATCAGCCCTGGCCCGAAACGTCGAGCCGCGTCGGCATGCATCCACACAGCCGCACAGGCAGCCTCGAAATGCGGCATGCCCTGCGCCACCAGAGCTGCGACAATTCCCGACAAGACATCGCCGGAGCCGGCAGTGGCCAGCAGCGGCGTGCCGTTGCTGTTGATTGCGGCCCGCTCGTCAGGCGCGGCGATGACCGTGTCGGGGCCTTTGTAGACGACGACGGCATGCGCCTTCACGGCCGCCGCACGAGCCCGCTCCAGTTTGGACAACGACGCATCGGCAGTTATCTCAGGAAACAGCCGTCCGAACTCGCCATGATGAGGCGTCAGCACCAGCGCCGGCCCGGGTCGTTTTCGCGCTTCGAAAAAGGCTGCCCTCTGTCGCGAAAGCGAGGTGATGCCGTCGGCATCGAGCACCAGCGTGCCAAAACGGCCTGGCGCATGCCCCATCAGTTCAAGCGCGAAGCGGCCCACCTCGGGCTCGGGGCTGAGGCCGGGCCCATAGACCAGCACTGCCGGCCTGCGGGCATCGAGAAAGGCAATGGCGTCCTCGAAACTGTCCGAGCGCCTGAGAATGATCGAGGTCAGATGCGCCGCATTTGCCGACAACGCCGATCCCGGTGACAGCACCGTAACAGCCCCAGCACCCGCGCGCGCAGCAGCCATGGCCGACAGCCGCGCCGCGCCGGTCGCCGCAACCCCGCCGGAGAAGACGCCGACATGGCCGCGGCTGTATTTGTGGTCATTTTCGGCAGGCACCGGAAACTGCCCGCGCCACCAGCCCGGATCGCTCTCCAGGCAGCGCGTTCCGGTGGCAACGATTGTGGCATCGGAAATGCCGATGTCGGCAACCACAACTTCACCGCACAGCGCCCGCCCCGGATAGAGCAGATGGCCGGGCTTCTTGCGCGCGAAGGTCACGGTTACAGTTGCAGCGAAGGCGCCGCCAAGGACATCGCCGCTCGCACCCGAGACGCCCGAAGGCAGGTCGACGGCAACGACGGCGACGTCGGCCGCATTGGCTCGCTCGATGGCCGCAAGCACTTCGCCGCCGAGTGGCTTCGCAAGCCCGGCGCCAAATAGCGCATCGACAACGACATCGTTGCCGCCGGGTGCAAAGGCCGCCAGCGGTTCGGGCGCAACGGCACAGTCGGCTGCCGCCAGGGCGGCGTCGCTCCCGGCCCTTGGCGTACCCAGTGCAAACAGCCTGACGGAATGCCCAGCTTCACTGACCAGACGCGCCACCACATAGCCGTCGCCGCCGTTGTTGCCCGGGCCGCAAAGGACATGGACCGTCTGCGACGACGGAAACCGCTCCAGGATCAGATCGGCGATGGCACCTCCTGCCCGGCGCATGAGGCAATATCCGTCGACCGGGCCGCCAGCAATCGTCAGCCGGTCGGCTTCGGCCATTTCAGTCGGGGTCAGAAGCTCGAATGCCATGGCAACAATCCGGAAAATGCGCTTGTTTGATCCAGAGTTAGCATACCGCAACCATCGATCGGAACAGCGCCGGCACACCCCATCGCACCAGCATACGCCCAAATTTTAGGCAGGCTGCTACCCTTTTGCCCAACGACCATCTTGCCGCAGCGATGAAAATTTGTGCGGCCGCTGGAAAACCCGTAGAGATTGAAGTCGAATCCCCGCCTTTCCAGCGGCTTGCCGTCGACACCGATCAAACTTGCCGCAGATCCGGCAACTGGCATGCTTCGTGCTTGAGATGCGCGTGTGGGTTCGTCGCCCCGATGAAGTTCCCGGCAGTGGAGGCCAGTATTCGCATGAAAAAGATCGAAGCGATCATCAAGCCGTTCAAGCTCGACGAAGTGAAGGAAGCGCTCCAGGAAGCTGGCCTGCAGGGCATCACGGTTACCGAGGCCAAGGGCTTCGGCCGCCAGAAGGGCCACACCGAACTCTACCGCGGCGCCGAATATGTCGTCGACTTCCTGCCCAAGGTGAAGATCGAGGTCGTGCTCGGCGACGAGGCCGTCGAAGGGGCCATCGAAGCAATCCGCAAGGCCGCCCAGACCGGCCGCATCGGCGACGGCAAGATTTTCGTCTCCAACATCGAGGAAGTGGTGCGCATCCGCACCGGCGAGACAGGCATCGACGCCATCTGATCCTGCCTCTCGCAGCAATCAGCGTTCAAACGTCATCACAAGGGAAAATTGATATGACGACAGCCAAAGACGTAATGAAGCAGATCAAGGACAACGACGTTAAGTTCGTTGACCTGCGCTTCACCGATCCGAAGGGCAAGCTCCAGCACGTCACCATGGACATCGCCGAGGTCGAGGAAGAGATGTTCGCCGACGGCGTCATGTTCGACGGCTCGTCGATCGCCGGCTGGAAGGCCATCAACGAATCCGACATGGTCCTGATGCCCGACCTGGACACGGTCCATATGGACCCGTTCTTCGCCCAGTCGACCATGGTCATCCTGTGCGACATCCTCGATCCGGTTTCGGGCGAAGCCTACAACCGCGACCCGCGCGGCATCGCCAAGAAGGCCGAGGCCTATCTGAAGTCGGAAGGCTTCGGCGACACCGTCTATGTCGGCCCGGAAGCCGAATTCTTCGTCTTCGACGACGTCAAGTACAAGGCCGATCCCTACAACACCGGCTTCAAGCTCGACTCGACCGAACTGCCGTCGAACGACGACACCGACTACGAGACCGGCAACCTCGGCCACCGTCCGCGCGTCAAGGGCGGCTATTTCCCGGTTCCTCCGATCGACAGCTGCCAGGACATGCGCTCCGAGATGCTGACGGTGCTGTCCGAGATGGGCGTGCGCGTCGAAAAGCACCACCACGAGGTGGCAGCTGCCCAGCACGAGCTCGGCATCAAGTTCGACACGCTGGTCCGCAACGCCGACAAGATGCTGATCTACAAGTATGTCGTGCACCAGGTCGCCAACGCCTATGGCAAGACGGCCACCTTCATGCCGAAGCCGATCTTCGGTGACAACGGCTCGGGCATGCACGTCCACATCTCGATCTGGAAGAATGGCAAGCCGACCTTCGCCGGCAACGAATATGCCGGCCTGTCGGAAAGCTGCCTCTATTTCATCGGCGGCGTCATCAAGCACGCCAAGGCGATCAACGCCTTCACCAACCCGCTGACCAACTCCTACAAGCGCCTGGTCCCCGGTTACGAGGCTCCGGTCCTGCTCGCCTACTCGGCGCGCAACCGTTCGGCTTCCTGCCGCATCCCGTTCGGCTCGTCGCCGAAGTCGAAGCGCGTCGAGGTTCGTTTCCCCGATCCGGGCGCGAACCCCTATCTCGGTTTCGCCGCCCTGCTAATGGCCGGCCTCGACGGCATCAAGAACAAGATCCACCCCGGTCAGCCGATGGACAAGGATCTGTACGACCTGCCGGCCAAGGAGCTCAAGAAGATCCCGACCGTCTGCGGCTCGCTGCGTGAAGCTCTCCAAAGCCTCGACAAGGACCGCGGCTTCCTCAAGGCCGGCGGCGTCTTCGACGATGACCAGATCGACTCGTTCATCGAGCTGAAGATGGCAGAGGTCATGCGCTTCGAAATGACCCCGCACCCGGTCGAATACGACATGTACTATTCGATCTAAGCATCGAAAAAGACAGAGAAAAGCCCCGGATCACTCCGGGGCTTTTTTGTTTGGCGAGACGGCGATCGACAAATCTCGACGCCGTGGAGGATGCGCTGCCAAACGATGCGTCAGATGCTCTTCGCGCCCATCTGCTCGGCGATGTAGTCGGCCTGGCGGATGGCCAGGGTAACGATCGTCAGCGTCGGGTTCTCGGCAGCTCCGGTGGTGAACTGGCTGCCGTCGGAGACAAACAGGTTCTTGATATCATGCGTCTGGCCCCATTTGTTGACCACGCCGTCGGACGCCTTCTCGCTCATGCGGTTGGTGCCGAGATTGTGGGTCGAGGGGTATGGCGGCGTCGGGAACGTCCTGGTGGCGCCGACCGCGTCATACATCGCCATGCCCTGCTTGTAGGCGTGGTTGCGCATGGCGACGTCATTGGGATGGTCGGTGAACCACACGTCGGGGATCGGCATGCCATATTTGTCCTTCAGCTCGCCATGCAGCTTCACCGCATTCTGCTCCTGCGGCATGTCCTCGCCGACGATCCACATGCCGGCCATGCGGTCGTAGTGATCGAGCGCCGAAGTGAAAGACCGGCCCCAGCCGCCGGGGTCGAGGAACGCCGCCATGAACGGCAGTCCGAGCGACAGCGTCTCGAGTTCGTAACCGCCGACGAAACCGCGCGACGGATCGTGCCTCGCCTCGTCCCGGACGATGCCCGCCATGATCGTGCCGCGCCAGAAATGCACCGGCTTCTCGAATACGGCGTAGACCGAGCCCGTGGTGTGGCGCATGTAGTTCTTGCCCACCTGCCCCGACGAATTGGCAAGCCCGTCGGGATACTTCGACGACGCCGAGTTGAGCAGGATGCGCGGGCTTTCGATCGAGTTGCCGGCGACGCAGACGATGCGCGCTTTCTGGCTCTGCGTCTTGCCTTCCTTGTCGGCATAAACGACTGACGTCACCTTGCCGCTGTCGTCATGCTCAATCTTGAGCACATGGCTGTTGGGCCTGACCTCCAGCTTGCCCGTCGCCTCACCCTTGGGAATTTCGGTGTAGAGCGTCGACCACTTGGCGCCCCATTTGCAGCCCTGGAAGCAGAACCCCGTCTGTTGGCAGCCCATGCGACCGTCGCGTTCGGCCGAGTTGATAGCCATGCGACCAGTGTGGCACTCCTTGTAGCCGAGCTTGTCGGCTCCGGCCTTGAACACCTTGAAATTGTTGTTGCCGGGCAGGCCTTCGATGCCGTTGGTGCGGGTCACGCCCATCTTGTCCTCGGCCTTGGCGTAGTAGGGCTCGAGGTCGGCGAGCGTGATCGGCCAGTCGAGAAGATTGGCCCCCTCTACCTTGCCGTAGTTTGTCAGTGCCTTGAACTCATGCTCCTGGAACCGCAGCGACGCGCCCGCCCAGTGCGTGGTCGTGCCGCCTACCGCCTTGACGATCCAAGCTGGCAGATTGGGAAAGTCCTTGTGCACGCGCCAACCGCCGCCTGTGGTTCGATTGTCGAGCCAGGCGAGTTGGGCGAAGGAGTCCCATTCGTCGTTGACGAAGTCCTCATATTCGATGCGCGGGCCGGCTTCGAGAATGACGACGTCGATGCCCTTTTGGGCGAGTTCGTTGCCAAGCGTGCCGCCGCCGGCTCCGGAGCCGATGATGACGACGACGCTATCGTCGTTGAGACCATAAGGTGCAGGCATGATTTCCTCCCGGGAATGCTGAAAAGCTGGGTTCGCGACCGGGCCGGTCAGAGCCACTCGATGTCGTCGAAGCCGCGCGCGATGTATCCGCCCTTGGAGTAGGACTCGCCTTCGTAGCCAAAGATCGGCCACAGCTCCTTCTGATTGTAGAGCCCGACGACGAGCCCGCCCCTGACAGCCTGGAAGAACGGGGTGCTTTCGATCTGCCGGAGGACGGCGACGCGCTGGTCTTCCCAGCCAAGGCCCGTGTACCCGCCGGCGCCGGCCTTCTGATCGAGATCGGCGATGCCTTTCTCGATCAGCTCCTTGTGGGCCGGGTCCTTGCCGGCGAGCTCGTCATGGCTCTTGATCGCGATGGCGTAGAACTTGTCCGGCACCTGGTCGTGCGGATAGACATCGCGTGCCATCTGGATCAGCGTCGCCACGGTTTCGGGTTTGAGCGCAGTGCTTTCGAGCCCCCAGGCCTCGCCGGCGCTGAGTACGGCAGAGCCACTGATGATGAGCAGAGCGCCGGCGGCTGTGCCCCGCTTGAGCAGCTCACGCCGCGACAGGCCAGGCCTGCCTTGATAGATCGTCACCATGATTTCCTCCCTTGCTTGCTATGCGCGCTGGGCGCTTGGCTGGCGCGGCGCTCCTCCGCCGCGGCATGTCACTTGAAGCGGCCGCTCCTCTGCAAAACCTCGATCTTGTAGCCGTCGGGATCTTCAATGAAGAAGAAGCGGGCCAATGGCGTACCGCCCGGCGCGAAGTCGACGATGTCCTTGGGGCTGAGCCCAGCGGCAACCATGCGGGCGCGCTCGGCGTCGAGATCGGCCACCGACACGGCGAGATGGCCGTAGCCGTCGCCGAGGGCATAGGGCTCGGCCCTGCCCTTGTTGACCGTCAGTTCGACTTCGAACTCGGTCTCGAGATTGCTGAGATAGACTAGCGTGAAGGTCTCGAAGTCGAGCCTGTCGGCGATTTCGAGGCCGAAAGCCGTGCGATAGAATGACAGCGAGCGCGCTTCATCGAGCACACGCACCATGGAATGGATTGCCTTGGCCATTCGCCCTCCTGGCAGTTGGAACAGGACGATTATGAATCCGTGCAAAGCCAAGTGGTGGCAGCCCGTTACCACGCTTGCCGGAGCATAGTTTGCTACCCAGGAACGAATGCATGGTTGCGATGGCATGCCGTTGGGTCGATGATGGCATTCAAGAGCCAGCACCGGCGCTGTCAGCCGGGGCAAGCCATTGGGAGGATTGATATGTGCAAGGTATTTGCCGGACAGGATCCGAAGGGCTATCGCCAGATCAACCGTTCGATCCGGATCGCCGGACATTCGACCAGCATCCAGCTTGAAGCGACCTTCTGGGACCTGCTTGACGAGATCGCCGCCTCACAGGGACTGACGACGCCAAAATTCATCTCGAAGCTTTATGACGAGGCAATCGAGATCAACGGCGAGATCCCCAATTTCGCTTCAATGCTGCGCACCACCTGTGCGCTCTATCTACGCGGCCACAAGCCGGGCACCGACGAGATCGAAGCCTTGAAGCGCCAGGCAGCCTAGCGCCGCATCCTGGCAGGCCGGAAACAAAAAAGCCCCAGGGACCCGGGGCTTTTTGGGTGGCGACCTGCCTGATTGTTAGGCAGCGGCCCGGGTCTCGACGTCGGTCGGAACCGTAGAGATCGTCTTCAGGATTTGCGAGGCGATCTGGTAAGGGTCGCCCTGCGAGTTCGGGCGGCGATCCTCGAGATAACCGCGATAGTCGTCGCGCACGAAACTGTGCGGCACGCGGACCGAGGCGCCGCGGTCGGCCACGCCCCAGGTGAAGACGTTGATCGAGGCCGTCTCGTGCTTGCCGGTCAGGCGCAGGTGATTGTCAGGGCCGTAGACGGCAATGTGATCGGCGCGAGCCTCGCCGAAGGCTGCCATGAGCGCTTCGAAATAGGCCTTGCCACCAGTCTCGCGCATATAGGCGGTCGAGAAGTTGGCGTGCATGCCCGAACCGTTCCAGTCGGTGTCTCCGAGCGGCTTGCAGTGGTACTCGATGTCGATCTCGTACTTCTCGGTCAGGCGCTGCAGCAGATAGCGGGCCAGCCAGATCTCGTCGGCCGCCTTCTTCGAACCCTTGCCGAAAATCTGGAACTCCCACTGGCCCTTCGCCACCTCGGCATTGATACCTTCGTGGTTGATGCCGGCCTCGAGGCACAGGTCGAGATGCTCCTCGACGATCTGGCGGGCGATGCTGCCGACATTCTTGTAGCCGACGCCGGTGTAGTACTCGCCCTGCGGAGCCGGGAAACCGCTCTCGGGGAACCCGAGCGGACGGCCGTCCTTGTAGAAGAAGTATTCCTGTTCAAAGCCGAACCAGGCGCCGTCGTCCTCAAGCACGGTAGCGCGGGTGTTCGAGGCGTGCGGGGTGACACCATCGGGCATCATCACTTCGCACATGACGAGCACGCCGTTCTTGCGCGCGGGATCGGGATAGACGGCGACGGGCTTCAGGACACAATCCGAGCTTTTGCCTTCGGCCTGCATGGTCGAGCTGCCATCGAAGCCCCAGTAAGGGAGTTGCTCGAGCTTCGGGAATTCAGCGAACTCCTTGACCTGCGTCTTGCCGCGAAGGTTCGGGGTCGGCTTGTATCCGTCCAGCCAAATGTACTCGAGCTTGTACTTCGTCATGCTAAACCTCTCATAGTCGCGCAGGCCATCCGCGGCCTTGTCGACATATGCAAAGCAAGCCCTGTGCCAGTTTGGATTCCGGCGCATTTGCGCGGTTGGCGGCAGGCAGCAAAATCGCTCCTGCACAAATATTAGGCACCAAGATTGTTATCCGGCGCAAAACTGCCCAACCATCAGGCTGGGCTTCCGACAGGCACGCGTCAGCTGCCGCGCAACGCTTCGAGCAGCGCCACCGATGCCAGCATATCACGCTTGCGGTTGGAGCGGCGGGCGATGGCCTCGGAATCCTGACCCCAGTGCTCGATCTGCCAGTCTTCGTCGACATGGGCGGCCGACCAGGCTTCTTCGGCACTGAGTTCGCCCATGTCCACCGCGAGCGCCAGCAGCGCCGAGCCCGTCAGTGTCGTCATCAGATGCAGTGCTGCAAGGCGCATCGGCTCCTTGCGCTGGGACAGATGCACGCCAAGTGCGGCGATCGCCTCGCGCGGCTGCTCGACATGCACGATGCCTTCGGCGAGCACGAAGCGCGCACCGAGCGAGGCGTGTGCCCAGTCAAGTACCGGATTCCAGGCTTCCGACTGGCGCTCGACCAACTTTTCGGGGCCGTCTGCGCGGTAGCAGAGCAGGTCCGACGAAGAGAAGCGCAGGATATCCTCAAGCACGGCCTGCGGGTCGGTGGCGACACCGTCGATTGCCGTGTTGGCCAAGCGCAGTACCGGCATGGTGAAAGGATCGATACTCTCGACCTGGGCCGCGAACTCGTCGGCGACGAGCTGTGCGGCAGCTGCCGTCGGCAAGGCCAGCAGCGCCTTGCCAGGCGTGCGTACCGGCTTGCCGTCGAGTTGGACGGCGTGGCCGCCCTCGACCGGCGCGACCGACACTTCCTTGTAGAAGCGCTTGGGCAGCGGCGTCCGCATCTGAATCTGCGCCCGGCGCATCGGGTTCGGATCCGACAGCATGTCGCCGGCTTCGAGGTCGCTCAGTATGTCTCGCATCTCTACTCCGTTACGTCAGCGCGTTTTCGCTGCGGCCGGTTCACCAGGCTCAGCCCGGCGCCAATCAGGCCGAGCGCCAGAAAAATCTTCCAGGTCAGGGGCTCGTCAAGCACCAGCCAGCCGCAAATGACGCTGAATGCCGGCGACAGAAAGGCAAAGCTCGAGAGACCCGCCGCCGGATATCGCCGCATCAGCCAGAACCACAGAATATAGGTGAAGGCAACGACATAAACAGCCTGGAACAGCAACGCGCCAACGGCCACCGGTGTCACATCACGGATTGCTGGGCCAGAAAGCGGCACCAGCGGTATCGCCATCAGCGACGAGACGACCAGCTGATAGAGCAGGACCTTCTCCGCTCCCGCGGCCGACAGTCGAGATCCCTTGACCACCAAGGTGGTTACCGCCCAGAGGAAGCCGGCGGTCAGGCCGAGCATGTCACCGAACAGGGTCGAAGCGCCCTCGCCGCCAAGCCTGTCGGAAAAGACCACCGCCACGCCGCAGAAGGCCAGCACAAGGCCGCTGAACTTCAGGATCGTCATGCGCTCGCCGAGCCAGAAATGTGCACCGACAAGCACCCAGAACGGCATCGTGTTGATCAGCAGCGAGCTGCGCCCGACCGTGGTGAACTCGAGCGCCATGAACACAAGGATGAACTCGCCGCCGAAGAGCAGCCCGGCGAGGATGCCGCTCCACAGCGTGCCGTCCTTGTTGAACAGCGGAACACTGCGCCAGAAGCACCACAGGAACACCACCGCCGCCGCGATGCCCGAGCGGGCGACATTAAGGAAGATCGGGTTGAACCCGAGGGTGGCGAGCTTGGCGGCAACACCGTTCATGCCCCAGGAGAAGGTGAGCAGAAGCATGAAGGCGACAGCAGCAGAGTCGATGCTGTCGCGGCGATCAAGAGGCTGGGCTGCTGCTGTCATGAAAGTCCCCCGCGCCCGGCGCGCGATCTGCGTGTCGAATACCGATAACACGGCTCTTCTTGTCCGCCGGCTGCGTGCACGTACAGGCCAAGGGCGCGCGGCGGGGAACATATCCCACGTCGCCGCCGGCCCGTTGGGCCAGCTAGTCGATAAGGGTGAGCAGTTCGGCCGGCGCAGCGAGCACCTGGTGCGCGCCCGACGCAATCAGGCCCTCGCGGGGATGATAGCCCCATGCGACGCCGATGGCGCGAGCGCCTGCGTTCCGTGCCATCTGCATGTCGTAGATGGCGTCGCCGACGACGAAGGTCACGGCGGGATCGATGCCCATTTCCGCACAGCATTCCAGCACCATGGCCGGGTGCGGCTTGGACGGACAGTCGTCGGCAGTGCGGATGGTCAGGAAATGGCGGCCGAAGCCGTGTGTTTCCATCACCCGATCGACACCGCGGCGCGACTTGCCGGTGACCATGCCGATGAGCACGTCGTCGCGCCGAGCAAGCGTCCCGATCAGTTCAGCAATGCCGTCATAGAGCGGCTCCTCGAAGTCCGGCAGTTGCCGCGAGGCGATGAAGTGTTCCTTGTAACGTCCTGCGAGCCTTGTGCTTTCGGCATCGGGGGCGCGATTGAGCAAGGTCGCAATGGCGATATCAAGCGTGAGGCCAATGATGCTTTTGGTGGCCGCCATGTCGGGTTCCGGCAAACCGGCCTCGCGGAACGTCGTCACCATCGAGGCGTGGATGACGCCCACGCTATCGACGAGCGTGCCGTCGCAATCGAACAGAACCAGTTTCATCGCGCTTCAGCCCTTGGTCGCCGTGACGCTCAAGCGTCCGGCTCACCGCTCTCATCGTCGAAACCGATCAGGTTCCAGCTCTGGCGCATATGCGGCGGCATCGGCGCGGTGACGTCGATAACGCCATGATCGGGATGCGGAATGACGATGCGGCGCGCATGCAGATGCAGCTTGTTCTGCAAACCGCCGGGGAATTCCCAGTTGGTGTCGTGCTCAAAATATTTCGGATCGCCGATGATCGGGCAGCCGATATAGGCGGCATGGACACGCAACTGGTGCGTACGACCCGTATAGGGCTCCATCTCCAGCCAGGTCAGCGCCTGCGCAGCCTGCTCGAGGATGCGATAGTAGGAAACGGCGTGATCGGCGCCCTTTTCGCCATGCTTGGCAACGCGCATGCGGTCGCCATCGGGCGTCTGCTCCTTGATCAGCCACGTCGAGATCTTGTCTTCGCGCTTGGGCGGCACGCCCTTGACCAGGGCCCAATAGGTCTTCTTGGTTTCGCGGGCGCGGAACGCCTCGGAAAGCTTCATCGCCGCAAGACGCGTGCGTGCCACGACCAGCACGCCAGAGGTGTCGCGGTCGAGCCGGTGCACCAGGCGCGGCTTCTCGCCCTTCTTGTTGCGCCAGGCTTCCAGCATGTCGTCGAGGTGGCGCACAACGCCCGAACCGCCCTGCACGGCAAGGCCGGCCGGCTTGTTGAAGACGAAGACCTTGGAATCTTCATAGATCAGCATCTTGGCCAGGACATCGCCATCGTCCTGGTCGCGCATGGTGCGCGCCGTCAGCGGGCCGTCGTTCTTCTTGTCGACTTCGAGCGGCGGAATGCGGATCACATGCCCCGGCTCGACGCGCGTATCGGCCTTGGCGCGGCCGCCATTGACGCGGATCTGCCCGGACCGCAACAGCTTCTGCAGATGGCCGAAGCCGAGCCCCGGATAATGGGACTTGAACCAGCGATCGAGCCTCATGCCCGTTTCGCCGGCTTCCACCGTGATCTGTTCAACGCCAGCCATTTTTCAAATCGTCCTTTTCGAAGCGGCCCAATAGCATCAGCCGATGCTTCTTGCGAGCCACAATCCCAGGAACAGGGCCAGAATGGCTGATATGACGCTGGCAAACGCATAGCCGAAGGCCGAAATCGTCGCTCCCCGCTCCCAGAGGGTGACAAAATCCAGCGAGAAAGCCGAAAAGGTCGTGAAGCCCCCGAATATTCCGGTGGCGACGAACAGCCGAAGCTCGTTCGACGTACCGGCTCGTCGGGCAAGCCAGCCGACGAACAGACCCATGGCGAAAGAGCCGACAATGTTGATCAGCATCGTGCCCCATGGGAAATTGGGACCGAACAGGCGCAGCGAGACCAGATTGACGAGATGGCGCAGCGACGCACCGATGGCACCGCCGAATGCAACGAGCGATAGATGAAGCATGGGCATTTCCTGCCTGCGCGTGACCATCCGGTCAATAGCACGAAGCCGCCGGCATCGGGCGCAACCGCAAGCCGCGGCCACCAATTGGCTGTGGACAAGGGCGGTGTGCGGCAGGCCATTGTTGGGATGCCGCACGCCGGGCTATAGAATCTGCCCCATGCAACCTTCCAAAGACATCGCCCGCCTGATCGAGATCATGGCTGCCCTGCGCGAGCCGAAAACCGGCTGCCCCTGGGATATCGAGCAAAACTTCCAAACGATCGCGCCCTACACGATCGAAGAGGCCTATGAGGTCGCCGACGCGATTTCGCGCAACGACATCGACCACCTGAAGGAAGAACTTGGCGACCTGCTTCTTCAGGTCGTCTACCACGCCCAGATGGCGGAGGAGGTCGGCGAATTCGCTTTCGGCGACGTTGTGCAGGCTATCACCACCAAGATGATCCGCCGCCACCCCCATGTCTTTGGCGACGCCGAGGCGCGCGAGGCCCGTTCCGCCAAGGGCATGTGGGAAAAGATCAAGGCGGAGGAGAAGGCTGAGAAGCGCGCGGCCCGCCTCGCCCGCGGGTTAGACCCCGAAGATCACGGCAACGGCTTTTTGGACTCCGTGCCCGTCGCGCTGCCGGCGCTGACGCGCGCCCTGAAGCTGCAGGAGAAAGCAGCCCGCGTCGGCTTCGACTGGGGCGAAGCCGCACCCATACTCGACAAGATCGAGGAAGAAATCGGCGAATTGCGCGAGGCCATGGCCAAGGGCGACCAGGCGGCGGTCAAGGACGAGTTCGGCGACATGCTGTTTGCGCTGGTCAATCTCGGCCGCCACCTCCAGCTGGATTCGGAGGCGGCGCTCGGCGGGACAAACGACAAGTTCCGCAAGCGCTTCCATTATGTCGAGAAGTCGCTCGACGAGGCAGGCAGCAGCCTTGAAGCGGCAACGCTCGACGAGATGGAAACACTCTGGCAGCAGGCCAAGACGGCGAAGTAGGTAATTCGCCTTCGCGAACCACCTCTCCACGTGGGGGAGAGGAAACGCCGATCGCCGCCGCCTGCCCCATCACCATCACCTGCCCCATCGCGGCATGTGGACGATCGAGATGGGCCATCGACGCAAAACGTCTTCTCCCCACCGGGGAGAAGGGTGGCCCGAAGGGCCAGATGAGGGCGAGCCGACCTGCCCGCTTGAGCTCAGTGCTCAGTGCTTGCCGTGCCTCAGGATGCGCGCCGCGATCTCGTCGCGGGCGGAGGCTGTCGCCTGAAGCGTCATCGACACGCTGCCGTCGTCATTGTCAGTGCGCTTGACCACGTCGCCATTGCGGTAGAGCCAGTCGATCTGGCCGAGCTGGCTTGGCGCCAGCGTGACGTCGATGGTCTCCAGCTCGCCGGAAACGCGCTGCTCAATGAGCCCGGTGAGAACGGCAATCCCCTCGCCCGTAATCGCCGAGATGGCAATCGGCGGGGCCTTGCGGCCATCGGCACTGTCGGACAGCAGCCGCTCGCGGTTGCCCTCGTCGAGCTGGTCGATCTTGTTCCACACCTCGATGACACGGTCGGTGTCGGCAGCATCGACGCCGAGATCGGCAAGGATGCGTTCGACATCGTCGGCCTGCGCCGCCGTATCGGGGTCGGAGATGTCGCGCAAATGGATGACGAGATCGGCTTCGACCACCTCTTCAAGCGTGGCGCGGAAGGCTGCGATCAGATGTGTCGGCAGGTCGGAGATGAAGCCCACCGTGTCGGACAGGATGATCGGCGTGCCATGCGGCAGCCGCACGCGCCTGAGCGTCGGGTCGAGCGTGGCAAACAACATGTCCTCGGCGAGAACGCCGGCGCCAGTCAGGCGGTTGAACAGCGTCGATTTGCCCGCATTGGTGTAACCGACGATGGCGACCACCGGGAACGGCACCTTGCGGCGCTTGGCGCGATGCAGGTCGCGGGTGCGGCGCACCGTCTCGAGCTCGCGCTTGAGCTTGAGAATCTTTTCCTGGAGCGCGCGCCGGTCGGCCTCGATCTGGGTTTCGCCGGGGCCGCCAAGGAAGCCGGCGCCGCCGCGCTGACGCTCCAGGTGGGTCCAGCTGCGAACCAGCCGGCCCTTCTGGTAATTCAGATGAGCAAGCTCGACCTGCAGCGTGCCCTCCTTGGTGCGCGCGCGCCGGCCGAAGATCTCGAGGATCAGGCCGGTGCGGTCGAGCACCTTGGCATTCAGCTCTTTTTCAAGATTGCGCTGTTGGACCGGCGTCAGCGGATGGTCGACGATGACCAGCTCCGCCTTGCGCTCCTTCACGATCTCGGCGAATTCCTCGACCTTGCCGCTGCCGAGCAGCGTCGAAGGTCGCGGGTCGTTGATCGTGACGACTGCCGTATGCACGGGTTCGAGATCGATGGCACGCGTCAGCCCGACCGCTTCATCGTGGCGGGCTTCTGATGACCGCGCCAGGCGCGGACGTGCGCTGTCGTCGTCATTCCTGGGCTGGCGCGTAAGCACCGGCACAATGACGACAGCACGCGTGGGGGCCTTGTCGCCCCCTATCGATTCGGGTCCGTTGCTGGCACCGGCCTTGTCGCCGGCGTTCCTGTCGCGCGCCAATCAGCCGCCCTGGCTTTCCTCGCCATCGAACATCTGAACCGGCTGGCTCGGCATGATCGTGGAGATGGCATGCTTGTAGACGAGCTGAGAGTGCCCGTCACGGCGCAACAAAACACAGAAATTGTCGAAGGAAGTTACTACCCCGGTCAATTTCACGCCGTTAATGAGGAAAATGGTGAGTGGATTTTTGCTCTTACGAACTGAATTCAGGAACAGGTCCTGAAGATTCTGCGATCGTTCCGCCATTGTTCTTTTCTTTCGCCGATCCCTGTCTGCTGCCAATGCGCCAAATTCCCGGGCTCATGTCAAGCGAGCAGACACCCCTTGCCACAACGCGCGGCAAGCTGAACGAGATGAATTTAACCATTTACGCCCAAGCGGTTATCAGGCTTGGATTTTTTCCGCAACGTCAAAAAATGCCTCGCGCAGTGAAAGTGCCACCGAGCCCGGATGACCGTTTGCGACGGGCTGGTCGTCAATCGCGACGATCGGCATGATCACGGTGGTGGCTGCGGTGATGAAAGCCTCACGCGCGCCCTTGGCTTCCTCGACGGTGAAGCCACGCTCCTCGACCTTCAGGCCGAGTTTCCTGGCCACATCCATCAGCGTGGTGCGGGTGATGCCGCGCAGGATGCCATGGTCGGCCGGACGCGTGACCAGCACGCCGTCCTTGGTGACGATCCAGGCGTTGGTGGCGGCCCCTTCCTTGACGGTGCCGTCAGGATCGACGAACCACGCCTCCTGTGCACCTGCCTCCTTGGCCTGCTGGCGCGCCAGCACATTGGGCAGCAGGCCGACCGACTTGATGTCGACGCGATCCCAGCGATTCTCCGGCACGGTAATGACCTTGAGGCCGGCAGCCGCCTTTTTGGCGGACGCAACCGGGTCGGTGCGCTTGGCCGTCACGACCAGGGCCGAAGGCGTACCTTCGGCCGGGAAGAAATGGTCGCGGGGGGCGACGCCGCGCGTCACCTGCAGATAGACAAGGCCGTTGACGACGCGGTTGCGGCGGATGACCTCGCGCATGATGTGCACCAGCACGGCGCGGTTCACCGGCCAGCCGATCCTGAGTTCCGACAGCGAACGGTCGAGGCGGTTGAGGTGGCCGACGCTGTCGACGATGAAGCCACGCGCCACCTCGCAGACCTCGTAGACGCCGTCGGCAAACTGGTAGCCGCGGTCCTCGATATGCACGCCGGCGTGGGAATGCGGGAGATAGCGTCCGTTGACATAGGCAATGCGCGGCATGGCTGTTTGATCCCTCGAAATTTGTCGTGAGTTCTACCCGATTTGCATAGCCCGGCAACGCCAGATCGGATGGTCCAACTCAGAAGAATGCAGCGTCAGAAGAATTCGAGGCTGACGCGGAACATCTGCTCCACCTGCTTGACCGCATGGGCGAGCGCGAAGATGACCACCCTATCCTTAGGCTTGATCTTCACGTTACCGCCCGGCTTGATCACCTGGCCGTCGCGGTAGATCGCGCCGATGCGCATACCGTCGGGCAGTTCGAGATCGCGCAGATGCGCACCGACCAGCGGCGACGTCTCCAGCGCCTCGGCCTCGATGATCTCGGCAGCCCCCCGCTGGAGCGAATGGACCTGACGGATGCGGCCGCGCCGGACGTGCTGAAGCACGCGCGAAATGGTCACGGCACTCGGATTGACGTGGGCGTCGATGCCCAGCGGCTTGGTCAGGTCGTGATAGGTCGGGCTGTTGATCAGCGCCAGATTGGCCTTGCACCCAAGCCGCTTGGCCATGACCGACGACAGGATGTTGACCTGGTCGTTGTTGGTCAGCGCCACCATCAGGTCGGCGTCCTGGATGTCGGCCTCCATCAGGAGCTTCTGGTCGAGCGCGCTACCATTGAGCACGACAGTGCGGCGCAACTGGTCGGCGGCCTTGACCGCCCTCTCCTTGCTCGACTCGATAATCTTGATCTTGGTGCGGCTCTGGCGCTGTTCGAGCGTGCGAGCGACGAACAGGCCAATATTGCCGCCGCCAGCGACGACGATGCGCGTCGCCTCCTGCTCGTCATGGCCGAACAGGCCGAGCGTGCGGCGCACCTGGTCCTTGGTGGTTACTACATAAGCGAGATCGCCGGCCACAAGCTGGTCGCCGGAATGCGGGATGAACAGCCGCCCGTTGCGGCTGACGCCGACCACCGTCGACGGCAGGTCCGGGAACAGCTCGGTGAGTTGCGCCAGCGGCGTGTTGATGACGGGGCAATCCTCGAGACACTCGATCGCCACCATGATGATGCGGTTTTCGCCAAAGCGCACGACATCGGTCGCGCCCGGCAGCGTGATGCGCCGGAGCACCATTTCGCCGACTTCGAGTTCGGGGGAGATGATGACATCGATCGGCAAGTGCTCGCGCGAGAACAGGTCCTGATAGTGTGGCTGCAGATATGACTGGGCGCGGATGCGGGCGATCTTCATCGGCACGTTAAAGAGTGCGTGCGCGACCTCGCAGGCGACGATATTGACCTCGTCGAACAGGGTCACGGCGATGATCATGTCAGCGTTCTGGGCGCCGGCCGCCTCCAGCACCTCGGGATGCGAGCCGTGGCCGACAAAACCGCGCACATCGAGCGAATCCCGCACCGACTGGATCAGCTCGGGAGCCGTGTCGATGATCGAGACGTCGTTTTTTTCAGCCGCGAGGCGCTCGGCAATACCGTAGCCGACCTGGCCGGCGCCGCAGATGATCACGCGCATATGGAACCCCTACCCCGTCGGCAGCCGACCAGCCCTTACACGCCCAGCGACTTGAGCTTGCGGTGCAGTGCCGAACGCTCCATGCCGATGAACTCGGCGGTCTTGGAGATGTTGCCGCCGAAGCGGTTGATCTGCGCGATGAGATACTCCTTCTCGAACATCTCGCGGGCCTCGCGCAACGGCAACGCCATGATGTGCTGGTCCGACTGGTTCGGCGCGCGTGGCATCACGTCGCCGATCTCGGACGGCAACAGGTCGGCAGTGATCGGCGCTTCGGGATTGTCACCACGGGCAAGGATCAGCAGGCGCTCGACATTGTTGCGCAACTGGCGAACGTTGCCAGGCCAGTTGTGCGCCTGCAGGACGGCAAGCGCATCGTCGCCGATGCGGCGCGGCTTGATGCCGGCCTGCTTGGCCATCTGCTTCATGAAATTGTCGACGAGATAGGGAATGTCTTCGCGACGTTCGGCAAGCCCCGGCACCATGACGGGAACGACGGCCAGGCGATGGTATAGATCCTCGCGGAAACGCCCCTCGGCGATCATCCCTTCCAGGTTCTGCGCCGTCGACGAGATGATGCGGACATCGACCTTGACCCGCTTGGTGCCGCCGACACGCTCGAACTGCTGGTCGACGAGCACACGCAGAATCTTGTTCTGCGTCTCGCGCGGCATGTCGGCGATCTCATCGAGATAGAGAATGCCCTGATGGGCTTCCTCGAGCGCACCGACCTTGCGCTCGCCGCCGTTGGATTCGGTGCCGAACAGCTCGATCTCCATGCGCTCAGGCGTGATCGTCGCTGCGTTCAGCGTGACGAACGGGCCTGCCTTGCGGCTCGAATGCGAATGGATCGAGCGGGCCACCAGTTCCTTGCCCGAACCGGAGGGACCGATGATCATGATGCGGCTGTTGGTAGGGGCAACGCGATCGATGGTCTGGCGCAGCTGGCTCATCGCCGACGACATGCCGATCAGGTCATGCGTCTCGCCGCTGCGCATCTTGAGCTCGGACACCTCGCGCTTGAGCTTGGAGGTTTCGAGCGCGCGCTCGGCGATCAGGATCAGCCGATCGGCCTTGAACGGCTTCTCGATGAAGTCGTAGGCGCCGCGACGAATGGCGGAGACCGCCGTCTCGATATTGCCGTGACCAGAGATCATCACCACAGGCAGGCTGGGATGCAGCGTCTTGATCTCGTCAAGCAGCGCCAGCCCGTCAAGGCGTGACCCCTGGAGCCAGATGTCGAGGAAGACAAGGCGCGGCGCGCGATCAGCTATCGCGGCCAGTGCGCTGTCCGCGTCGAATGCGGTGCGGGTTTCGTGACCTTCGTCGCTGAGAATGCCAGCAACCAGTTCGCGGATGTCTTCTTCGTCGTCGACGATAAGGATATCAGACGCCATTTCCGACCTTTTCTGTTTCCTTTTCCTGCGCTGCGTCGCCGGCACCCTTCGGCGCCACGGCCTCTTCGGCCACCGCAGGCAGGATCATGCTGATCATTGCGCCACGCCCACCGTGGAATTCGGCAGGCGCGTCGTGCAGTTCCAATCGTCCGCCGTGGTCCTCGATGATCTTCTTGACGATAGCGAGGCCAAGGCCGGTGCCTTTCTCTCGTGTCGTCATGTAAGGCTCGAGCAGGCGTTGCCGGTTTTCGCGCGGCAGGCCCTTGCCATTGTCGACCACGTCGACGCGGATCGAATTTCCGTCCCGCTTCGCCTGGATGCGGATCACACCCGGCTCGCCGGTCTGGCGTTCCGCCGCCTCAATGGCCTCGGCGGCATTCTTGATGACGTTGCCAAAGGCCTGGGCCATCAGGCGGCTGTCGAAAGTTCCCTTGAGCGGACCCGCCGTGATATCGCGCTCGAAGGCGATGTCGGAACGACTGACCTCGACAAGGAACGAAGCCTCGCGCAACGGCTCGCGAATGTCGATGACCCTCATCTCCGGCTTCGGCATGCGGGCGAAGGCCGAGAACTCGTCGACCATGCGGCCGATGTCGCCGACCTGGCGGATGATGGTTTCGGTACACTGGTCGAAGACCTCTCGGTCCTCGGTAATGACCTTGCCATAACGGCGACGGATGCGCTCGGCCGACAGCTGGATCGGCGTCAGCGGGTTCTTGATCTCGTGGGCGATACGTCGCGCCACGTCCGCCCAAGCCGAGGTGCGCTGGGCCGATACGAGGTCGGTGATGTCGTCGACCGTCACGACATAGGACTTGTCGCCATCGTCGCTGCCGCTTTCTTCGACCGTCACCTGAACGTTGAAGGTGCGTTCCGCGCCGGCGCGATAGAAGGTCACCTGCTCGCGATAGACGGGCTTGCCCGAACGGCGGCCGATCTCGAACACGCGCCCGACATGCGGCAACAGGATCGACAGGTTCTGGCCGAGCGATTCCGCTGCCGAAAGCCCGAGCATGGTTTCAGCCGAGCGGTTGACGATGGTGATGCTGCCAAAGGGATCGACGCCGATGACACCGGCGGTGACGCCAGAAAGCACCGCCTCGGAGAAACGGCGCCTCTCGTCGATGACGTCCTTGGTGGCGAGGATCTCGTTACGCTGGGACTTGAGCTCCTGCAGCATGTTGTTGAACGTGTCGCTGAGGGCGCCAACGTCGCCGTCCGACAGACGCACCGGCACCGAAACATCGAGATTGCCGGTCGCCACCTCGTCGGCAGCGCCGATGAGCTGGCGGATAGGGCGCACAAGCCTGTCGGCAACGGCGATACCCGTCCAGATGGCGGACAGGACCACGATCAGCGTCAGGCCGAGATAAAGCAGCCCGAACGCAATCTGCGTCACGCGCCGGTTGGCGCCGAGATCGCGGTACTCGTCGGCATTGGCGGTGACGATCTGGCGCGCCCTGATGACCTCGGGATCAACCAGGCGGATCGTATAGAGATAGAGCCCTTCGATCTCGCGCAGCTTGACGATGGCGCCGACGATGTTGCGCGTCCTCGGCTCGATCAGCACCGGCTTGCCGTCGGCTGCAGTTTCGACCGCAACCGGCGGCGGCTCGGGCATGGCAAAGTCGGCGCCGGTCTTGGCGCTCATGACGAAGGAGCCGTCGGCGCGGATCAGCGCCGCATGCGTGAGTGCGCGGAAGCCCGCCTGCCTGCTCATGAAGTCGAGGAAGCCGCTGCGGTCCAGGCCATAGAGCTGGCGGGCGTTGTCGAGATCGTTGGCCATCGACAGCGTCGTGCCCTGCAGGTTGCGGGCGTTCTCCTGCACATAGGCTTCGGCAATCGACAGCGATTGGCTGACAATCGTCTTGGTGCGGATTTCGAACCAGCGGTCGAGGCCGATGTCGAGGGTGATCGACGCAACGATGGCGACCAGCAATGCCGGAATGGCAGCCACCAGTGCAAACATCGTGACGATGCGAACGTGAAGCCGAGAAGCCGCCTTGCCATGTCGGCGCGCGTTGACGATGCGGCTGATCTCGAAGCCGATCAGGCCGACCAGAAGGAAGATGAAGGCGGCATTGATGCCGATCAGGACCAGCGTCGTGGTCGAATCAGGGATGATCGGCGTGACGCCGACAAGGATGGCGAAGGACACGGCAGCCGTGACCAGCGCGGCGACAATTGCCACCACGCCCGGCAGCGCCAATATGCGCCGGCCGTCCTGCCGCCCCTTGTTGGGGAAAAGCGGTTCGTTCAGAGGTTGTGCCTGAATAGCCATTCCTGCCGTGTTGAGACATCAATTGCGTCGGATGTATGCAACGCATTGTGGCGATTATGCAACATTTCCGCTCCCAGCGAAAATGTTTCGTCAGACTTTCGACAGGTAAGCATATCGGCGTGAGGGTGTCAGGCCGGCCGGGCGCCCTTGTAGACGTTGACGCCGAGCTCGCGGATCTTCTTGCGCAGCGTGTTGCGGTTGAGGCCGAGCAGCTCCGCCGCCTTGATCTGGTTGCCGCGCGTGGCGGTCATTGAAGCGAGCACCAACGGATATTCGACCTCGGCAAGGATACGTTGGTAAAGCCCAGGCGGTGGCAGGTCCCCGGCGAACATGGCGAAGTAGCGCTGGAGGAAATGCTCGACCGCCTGACCGACCGACAGGTCGTCGGGGATCAGATTGCCGCCGGGCACCATCGGCTGCTCGCCGGTCTTGAGTTCCTGCTCGATGATTTCGGCCGAAATCTCATCCTGCGGGTAGAGCGCCGCAAGCCGCCGCACCAGGTTTTCGAGTTCACGCACATTGCCCGGCCAGGGATAGCGCTTCATCAGCTCGACACCGCCCGACGAGATGCGCTTGGCCTGCAAGCCTTCGCTCACGCCCTGCTTGAAGAAATGCCGGACAAGATCGGGAATATCCTCGGATCGTTCGCGCAACGCCGGCAGGCGCAGCGGCACGACGTTGAGGCGGTAGAACAGGTCTTCGCGGAACAGGCCCTGGTTGATCAGCGCCCTGAGATCCTTGTTGGTGGCGGCGACTATGCGCACATCGGTCTTGATCGGGGTGCGACCGCCGACCGTGGTGTATTCGCCCTGTTGGAGAACGCGCAGCAACCGGGTCTGCGCTTCCATCGGCATGTCGCCGATCTCGTCGAGGAACAGCGTACCGCCCTCGGCCTGCTCGAAGCGGCCGGTTGAACGGTTCTGCGCCCCGGTGAAGGCGCCCTTTTCGTGGCCGAAGAGTTCGGATTCGATCAGGTCACGCGGGATGGCGGCCATGTTGATCGCCACGAACGGCCCGTTGCGGCGGCGACCATATTCGTGGAGCGCGCGCGCCACCAGTTCCTTGCCGGTGCCCGATTCGCCCGAGATCATGACCGTAAGGTCGGTCTGCATCATGCGCGCCAGCATGCGGTAGATGTCCTGCATCGCCGCAGAACGGCCGACCAGCGGCATGGCGTCGGGCTGCTCCTCATGGCGCGCGTCGATCTTGGGCCGGCGCGGCTCGGCCAGGGCCCGGTTGACGATCGAGAGCAATTCGGTGAGATCAAACGGCTTGGGCAGGTATTCGTAGGCGCCGGTCTCGGACGCCCGGATCGCCGTCATGAAGGTGTTCTGGGCGCTCATGACGATGACCGGCAGTTCCGGCCGGGCCTTCTTGATGCGCGGCAGCATATCGAAGGCGTTCTCGTCGGGCATGACCACGTCGGTGATGACGAGATCGCCCTCGCCGGCCGCCACCCAGCGCCACAGGGTCGCCGCGTTGGAGGTGACGCGGACATCGTGCCCCATGCGCGACAATGCCTGGTTGAGCACCGTGCGGATGGCGGCGTCGTCGTCGGCGACGAGGATATGTCCGCGCACGCTCATCGGTGGTCTCCTTCGCGTTCGCCCTGCTGGTGCACGGGCAGTTCCTTCCAGGCAGGCATCAGCACGCGAAAGGTGGTGCCGCGCGGAGACGAGTCGCATTCGATCATCCCGCCATGGTCTCCGACGATCTTGGCGACGAGCGCCAGGCCCAGGCCCGAGCCGTTCGGCTTGGTGGTGATGAACGGGTCGAACAGGATCGGCAGGATGTCTTCGGACACGCCGGGGCCGTTGTCGTGAACACAGAATTCGAGTGGCAGCGATACGCGGTCCTGCGTGCCGGGAATCGACATGCGGATGCCCGGGCGGAAAGCTGTCGACAGCGTGATCTCGCCGCCGGGAACGTGGCCGATCGCCTCGGCTGCGTTCTTGACCAGGTTGAGGAACACCTGGATCAGCTGGTCGCGATTGGCGTACACTGGAGGCAATGAAGGATCATAGTCCTCCAAAATCTTGATTCCGTTTGCAAAGCCATTTCTGGCGATCGCCTTCACATGGTCGAGGACGACATGGATATTGACCGGATAGCGGTCGATCGGCCGCTCGTCGGAGAACACCTCCATGCGGTCGACAAGCGAGACGATACGGTCGGTTTCGTCGGTGATCAGCCGCGTCAGCGCGCGGTCTTCGTCGGATGCCGAGAGTTCGAGCAGCTGTGCGGCGCCACGAATGCCTGAGAGTGGGTTCTTGATTTCGTGGGCGAGCATGGCGGCAAGGCCGGTGACGGAGCGCGCAGCCCCCCTGTGGGTCATCTGGCGGTCGATCTTGTCGGCCACCGAGCGCTCCTGGAACATCAGCACGACAGAACCGGGCAACTCCGGCACCGGCGAGACATAGATGTCGACCATCTTCTCGATGCCGAGCCGCGGCGACGAGACGTCGACGCGGTATTCGTTGACCTGCGTGTCGCGCTCGCGCACCTGCTCGACCAGGGTCAGGATCGGGCTGCCGAACGGCAACAGCTTGGACAGCTCGCTGCGTGCAAGCACCGTGGCGCTTGAGCGGAAGAAGTCCTCGGCCTCGGCATTGGCGAAGGTGATGAAGTTGCCGGGTCCGATCATGATGACCGGGCGGCGGATCGTGTTGAGTACGATCTGGGCGGCATCGTCGCCCTTCACGGAAGCCGGCACAAAGCTGGAGCTCATGCCGCATTCCTTTCGCGGAGACTTTCGCCAAATGATGTAAGTGCCTTACGCAGCGACGAAATCACTTGCGCGGGCTCGAAGGAGGTGAGCACGCCGCGGCGCAGGTCATCGGAGACACCGCTGGTGTGGCGGTCGAGATACCAGCCGAGATGCTTGCGTGCCTGGCGCAGGCCGCTTTCGGTGCCATAGAGCGCCAGCATGTCTTCATAGTGGGCCACGGCATAGTCGGCCATATCTGCAACAGATGTTGGCACGCCGGCAGCCTCGGCCCCTTGAGCGGCAGCGGCGATTGCGCCGGCGGTCCACGGAGCGCCGTAATGCGAGCGGCCGGCCATGACGGCATCGGCACCCGATTGTGCAAGAATTTCGGCGGCATCTTCGGGCGTCGCCACGTCGCCATTGGCAACCACGGGGATGCCAACCGCCTGCTTGACACGGGCGATCGCCCGCCAGTCGGCCTTGCCCTGGTAGAATTGGCAGCGGGTGCGACCATGGACAGTGACCATGCGCACGCCGGCCTGCTCTGCGCGGCGGGCCAATTCGGGCGCGTTGAGCACGTCGTCGTCCCAACCGAGCCGCATCTTGACCGTTACCGGCACCTCGACAGCCTCGACCACCGCGTCGATCAACGTCAGTGCAAAGTCGAGATCGCGCATCAGAGCCGAGCCGGCATAACCGCCGGTGACCTTCTTGGCCGGGCAACCCATGTTGATATCGATTACATCGGCACCTTCGCCGACGGCGATGCGGGCGGCTTCGGCCATGTGGGCAGCCTCGCGACCGGCAAGCTGGACCATATGAACAGGCAGGCCGGAATGGCGGATGCGGAAGCCGCTCGAGCCCCGGCCCTTGGCGAGTTCGCCGCTGGCGACCATCTCCGACACGACCAGGCCTGCACCATGCGCATAGGCGCGCGTGCGGAACGCCTCGTCGGTCACCCCCGACATCGGCGCGAGGAAGACACGATTGCGGATCGTCACGCCGCCGATTGCCAGCGGTTCCCCGAGTTTCGCAAGATCATTCATGCACAAAAACAAAGCACCATCCGTCTCTGCACAATGAGTAGACAGGTTCAGGCCATTGTGCAACTGCGAAATGACAGGCGAATGAGGCCCTTTCGGGATTTCTCTGGCCTTCTCCGATGCGCGCGACTAAGCCTCTCCGGATGAATTCGAAGCCTTTGCCGACCCGTATTGATTCAACCGTCGCCGCCGTGATCGTCGCGGCAGGACGGGGCGAACGTGCTGGTCAGGCGGACGGGCCAAAGCAATATCGCAAGATCGGCGGCAAGGCCGTGATCTGGCACACGCTGAAGGCGTTCCTCGAACATCCCCGCGTTGGCCCGGTGGCGGTCGCCATCCATGCCGATGATGGCGATCTGTTCACGGCCGCGGCCGGCGAATTCGCCTCGCGCGTCACCACTGTCGTCGGCGGCGCGACACGGCAGGACTCGACGCGTTTTGCGCTGCTTGCCTTGCAGGAGGCCAAGCCGGCGGCCGTGCTCATCCATGACGGCGTGCGGCCATTCATTGGCCCAGAGGTCATCGACCGGACCATATCGGGCATCGACGAAAAGCACGGCTCGCTGCCGTCCCTACCCGTCTCCGATACGCTGAAGAAAGAGGCCTTCGACCGGACGGTGGCGGAAACCGTGCCGCGCGGTGGCCTGCATTCGGCGCAGACCCCACAGGGCTTTCCCTTCGAGCAGATCTTTTCCGCGCATCAGCGCGCCTTTGACGCGGGCCGCACCGATTTCACCGACGACTCGGCTATTGCCGAATGGGCCGGTATTCCCGTCCGGCTGGTGCTCGGCTCGCCTGACAACGTCAAACTTACCTGGGCACGAGACATCACCATGGCCGACCAGCGCCTTTCCGGCCAGATGCCGCATTTCCCCGACGTCCGCACCGGCAACGGCTACGACGTGCATTCCTTCGAGGCCGGCGACCACGTCACGCTGTGCGGCGTGAACATCCCGCATACGAAAAAGCTGAACGGCCATTCGGATGCCGACGTCTGCCTGCATGCACTGACCGATGCGCTTCTGGCCACCTGCGGCGCCGGCGACATCGGCACGCATTTCCCGCCTTCGGACCCACAGTGGAAAGGTGCCGCATCGCGCATCTTCGTCGAGCATGCGGCCGCAATCGTGCGCTCGCGCGGTGGCCGCATCGCCAATGCCGACATCACGCTGATCTGCGAGGCACCACGCGTCGGACCGCATCGCGCCGCCATGACAGCCGAGCTCGCCGACATGCTGCGCATCGCGCCTGAGCGCATCTCGATCAAGGCTACGACCAACGAAAAGCTGGGTTTCGTGGGGCGCGAGGAAGGCATCGCGGCGATCGCTACGGCCAGCGTGGTCTATCCGGGCGAATTGCCGGAATGAGCGACACGTCCGCCCTCGCCTCGGCCCTGCTCGACGCCTGCCTCGCCGAGGGCATGACGATCGCGACGGCCGAAAGCTGTACCGGTGGCATGATCATCGCGGCCCTGACCGATATCGCCGGCTCATCTGCCGTCGTCGACCGCGGCTTCATCACCTATTCCAACGAAGCCAAAATGGACATGCTCGGGGTTTCCCAGGAGACGCTGAAGGCGCATGGCGCGGTATCCCGCGAAACGGCGCTTGAAATGGCAGCCGGTGCCCTCGCCCATTCGCGCGCCAGCCTGGCGCTCGCCGTGACCGGCGTTGCCGGGCCGGGAGGCGGATCGCCGGAAAAGCCCGTCGGGCTCGTCTGGTTCGGCGTGGCGCGGAACGGAGTTCCTGCCGAAGCCGAATTTCGCCTGTTCGAGAACAAGGGCCGCGATTTCATCCGCCACGAGACGGTCAGAACGGCCCTGGGGCTCGGGCTGCGGGCGATCTAAGATCGGGAGGCCACGATTGGCTGTTGCCGACGGTCCATTGGCTCGCGGTACTCGTTGGTGGTTGGCGCTGCTTCTTGGCAGTCTTCTAGCTCAGCTTAATCCCACGCTTGCAGAGTCGCCCGCCATCGACAAAAGCGACCAGGACGAGCTGGAAACTACGCAGGGCAAACAAGGCCACATCGACGCACCGATTCAGGCCACGTGCGACCTGCCAACACGTCCGCCAAAAGGAACGGTAGTCGACATATACTGGACCCAAGGCCCCGAGAACAAACGTGTGGTCGTGAGCGAAGTCGACCACTACGTCGACCTGAACCTGGTCATCGAAACGTCGGGCTATGCGCAGGGCGACTGCGTCGAGGCGAAAATTCGGGCCGACGATGGCCAGGAGATCGTGGACGGCCTCAAGGAAATCGTCCTTCGAGGAACGGTGGACGACGCAGGAATTGCCTACTTCAGAGAGCCGCTCAGGGGATACACGCTCAACCTTTCCGGCCAGAGCCCGGATGATCCTTCCGACGCCTCGCGGTCCGCACCCAACTAGCCGATCCCGATCAATGAGCGACCATCAGGCCGACTTCACCGGCCCGTAAATCGCGTCGGCGCGCTTTTCGAAGGCTTCGGCGAACATGCGGAAGGCGCGGTCGAACATCGTGCCCATCAGAGCGCCGAGGATGCGGCTCTTGAATTCGTAGTCGATGAAGAATTCTACCTTTGCCCCCCCATCGGGCGAAGCCAGAAACTTCCATTCATTGGTCAGGTAGCGAAACGGGCCGTCGAGATATTTGACGTCGATGGTGTGTTCGGCAGGCGTGAGCAGCACCTGCGTGGTGAACGTCTCCCGGATCGCCTTGTAGCCGACGGTCATGTCGGCGACGAGAATCTCGCGGCCGTCGCGCTCGCGCCGCGAGCGCACGTTGAGCCCCTCGCACAGCGGCAAGAACTCCGGATACTTCTCGACGTCGGCAACCAGCGCGAACATCTCTTCCGGCGAGTGGCTGACGTGCCGCGTGGTCTCGAACTTCGGCATCGGAAGCGAACGTCAGGCCTTCCTGGCCAGCATGGCCTCGCGCGCGGCGCGCAACTTGGCGAAATCGTCGCCGGCATGGTGCGACGAGCGCGTCAGCGGGCTGGACGCGACGAGCAGGAAGCCCTTGGTCTTGCCAACGGTGGCGTAGGAGGCGAACTCCTCAGGCGTCACGAACTTCTTGACCGGATGGTGCTTCTTCGACGGCTGCAGATACTGGCCGATGGTCATGAAGTCGACATTGGCCGTGCGCAGGTCGTCCATCAGCTGGAGGATTTCGTTCCGTTCCTCGCCGAGGCCGACCATGATGCCGGACTTGGTGAAGATCGAGGGATCAAGCTCCTTGACCCGCTGCAGCAGGCGGATCGAGTGGAAATAGCGCGCGCCAGGACGAACGGTCAGATAGTTCGACGGCACGGTCTCAAGATTGTGGTTGAAGACGTCGGGACGAGCGGCAACGACGATCTCGAGCGCGCCTTCCTTACGCAGGAAGTCCGGCGTCAGGATTTCGATGGTGGTGGTCGGCGTCAGCCGGCGGATGGCATGGATCACGTCGGCGAAATGCTGGGCACCGCCGTCGGCCAGGTCGTCGCGGTCGACCGAAGTGATGACGACGTGAGTCAGGCCCATCTGGGCGACGGCCTTTGCCACGCTCTCCGGCTCATTCGGGTCGAGCGGCGTCGGGATGCCAGTGGCGACATTGCAGAACGCGCAGGCGCGGGTGCAGATCTCGCCCATGATCATGAAGGTGGCGTGCTTCTTTTCCCAGCACTCGCCGATGTTGGGGCAGCCGGCCTCTTCGCAGACGGTGACCAGCTTGTGCGACTTCACGATTTCGCGCGTTTCCTGGTAGCCGCGCGACACCGGCGCCTTGACGCGGATCCAGTCGGGCTTGCGCAGGACCTCCTGGTCGGGCCGGTGGGCCTTTTCCGGGTGCCGCGTGCGCGGACGGTCTTTGAGATCAAGCACGGTGACCATCGGTTCTTCCTATCGTGGCCGCGCCGGTTGCGAGCGGCCGAAAATCCAGAGCAGGATCACTGCGCCACCGACGGCGACCAGCAGATTGCCTGCAAACCCGTAATAATGGATGCCGAGCAGACCCGCCAGAGTGCCGCCGACGAAGGATCCGGCAATCCCGACGAGAATGTTGGTCAGGAAGCCATGATCGCGGTTCATCGTGCGTTCGGCGATGTAGCCGGCAAGGAAACCGACGAGCAGCATGCCGAAGAAACCGACACCCGGCATGCCGAGAATTCCGCTGCTCTCTTCCATCGCTCCACTCCGGCGTCGCCGGCCATTCCACTTGGTTCAGGGCATATAGTGGCAACGGGCGCGTCGCGAAAGACGAGCCCGCGCGCGGCACTTATGCATTCAGCGCACGCCCATAGGCGTCGAGCACGCTTTCTTTCATCGTTTCCGAGATCGTCGGATGCGGGAAGATGGTGTGCATCAGCTCTTCTTCGGTCGTCTCCAGGTTCATCGCCACGACAAAACCCTGGATCAGCTCGGTAACTTCAGCGCCGACGAGGTGCGCGCCGAGCAGCTGGCCGGTCTTCTTGTCGAAGATCGTCTTGACCATGCCCTGGTCCTCGCCGAGCGCGATCGCCTTGCCGTTGGCGACGAAGGGGAAGCGGCCGACGCGGATGTCCTTGCCTTCGGCCTTGGCCCTGGCTTCGGTCAGGCCGACGGAGGCGACCTGCGGATTGCAGTAGGTGCAGCCCGGGATCTTGAGCTTGTCCATCGGGTGCACATTGGGCAGGCCGGCGATCTTCTCGACGCAGATGACCGCCTCGTGCTCGGCCTTGTGGGCCAGCATCGGCGGGCCGGCAACGTCGCCGATGGCATAGATGCCCGGCACATTGGTCTTGCCGTAGCCGTCGATGACGATGCAGCCGCGGTCGGTCTTCACGCCGAGCGCTTCGAGGCCGATGTTTTCGATATTGCCCTGGACACCGACGGCCGAGATCATGCGGTCGGCGGTGATCTTCTCGATCTTGCCGTCCTTCATCTCGACATGGGCCGTGACCGAATTGGCGCCCTTCTCGACATTGGTGACCTTGGCCTCGAGATGGATCTTCATGCCCTGCTTTTCGAACTGCTTCTTGGCGAAGGCTGAGATCTCGGCATCCTCGACCGGCATGACGGCAGGCATGACCTCGACCACGGTCACGTCGACGCCCATGGTGCGGTAGAACGAGGCGAACTCGATGCCGATGGCGCCCGAACCCATGACAAGCAGCGACTTGGGCATTTCCGGCGGCACCATCGCCTCGAAATAGGTCCAGATCAGCTTGCCGTCGGGCTCGATGCCGGGCAGCGCGCGCGGACGGGCGCCGGTGGCGACGATGATGTGCTTGGCCGAGTAGGTGCCCTCGCCCAGCGTGTTCTTGGGCAGCGGCGCCTGCGGTTCCATCGGCTTCTTCGACGACTTGGAGACGACGATCTGGCCGGGCTTGGTGAGCTTGGCTTCGCCCCAGATGACGTCGACCTTGTTCTTCTTCATCAAGAAGCCGACGCCGCCATTCATGCGCTGGGCGATGCCGCGCGAACGCTCGACGATGGCCTTGAGGTCGGGCGAGATCGAGCCTTCGAGCTTGAGGCCGTAGTTCTTGGCGTGCTCGGCAAGGTGCAGCACTTCGGCCGAACGCAGCAGCGCCTTGGTCGGGATGCAGCCCCAGTTGGAGCAGATGCCGGCAAGGTGCTCGCGTTCGACAACCGCCGTCTTGAGGCCGAGCTGGGCCGCACGGATCGCAGCGATATAGCCGCCCGGACCGGAGCCGATGATGATGACGTCGTAATTCTCAGCCATGAGTGTGCCTCTTGTTCAGGTCGCGCTGCGCGTGAGCAGCACCCAGTCGTGTTGCTTGCTGTTGTCGTCGATCGGTACGGATGCCAGACGCGCCGCTTCCGCAAATCCCCTGGATTTGTAAAGGCCGAGCGCCACTTCATTGGTGCTTTCGGTGATCAGGCTGACCGGGCGGCCTGCGGCACGCGCCAGTTCATGGTCGAGCAGTTTGCGGCCGATGCCGTGTCCACGGTGATGCAGATACACACCGACGCTGTCGATGAACCAGTGGCCGATGACCTGCTGCTGCAGCTTCAAAATCGGTTCGAACACCGGATGCGGCGCCGTCTCATCGGCAAAGGACGGATCGACGAGATGGCCGATCACCACGCCGGCGGTCTCGCCCCCCACCTCGGCGAGGCTCGCGTCCTTCCATCCGGCGCGCTCTTCGTCGCGGCGCAACTGGTTGCGCCCATGTTCAAGCGCGGTCTGTGCGGTGCCATCGAGCACCGCACCATACCAGAGCCACGAGGCGATGCCGTGCGACGACAGGTCGACAAGGATCGCCAGTTCGGCCGCGTCGCGCCTCTCGGCACGGCGTATGGTGACTTGGCCGGCCAAATCAGAGCTCCAGCATCACGCGCACGACCGGAGCAAGTGCCTTGCCGATGGCGCGCGTGTTGCCGGCGTCGAGATGCACGCCATCGAGCGGCGTTGTCACCGCAACCGAGCCGGCGTCGAAGAAACCGCAACCGATCTCGTCGGCCAGCGCCGCATAGAGCGGCGCAAGCTTGTGCGAGGCCTTGTCGCCGCCGGCAAACATGTCCTTGAATTCGGCATTGTCGGTACGGCTGACGGCAGGCGGCGACACCAGCAGGATTTCAGGCGTAGGGTAGTCCATGCCGTGGTCGTAGCTCCTGACGATGGACACCAGCCGCGCCATGCCCTGCTTGGCGGCGAGCGGATTGCCATGGATCCATGGTTTCATGTCGTTGGCGCCGAGCATTATGACGACGAGATCGATCGGCGTATGCGTGCCAAGGACGGTCGGCAAGGTGCGTGCGCCGTTGCGGTCGGTGGCCGCGAGATGATCATCGAAGGCGGTGGTGCGGCCGTTCAGACCCTCGGCGATGACATGCACGCCCTGCCCGAGTTCCGCCTGCAGCACGCTCGGCCAACGGTCTTCGAGCGCATGGCGGCCTGGGCCCGCGGCATCGTAGCCCCAGGTCAGCGAGTCGCCGTAGCAAAGAACTGACTTCATGAAAGGGTCCCCAATCCTAGCCTTTCGACCAGCAAGGCGAATGCCCTCCTCGCGGACGAGGAGGGCCGATGCTTAGACCAGCATGCCCATCGGGTTTTCGATAAGGCGCCTGAAGGCCGATAGAAGCTCGGCACCCAGCGCGCCATCGACAGCGCGGTGATCGGTCGACAGCGTCACCGACATCACGTTGGCGATCTTGATCTCGCCATTCTTCACCACGGCCCGCTCCTCGCCCGCGCCGACAGCCAGGATGGTGGCATGCGGCGGGTTGATGACGGCGGAGAAGTCCTTGATGCCGAACATGCCGAGGTTGGACACGGCACTGGTGCCGCCCTGATACTCTTCCGGCTTGAGCTTGCGGTTGCGAGCCCGGCTAGCGAGGTCCTTCATCTCGTTGGAGATGACCGACAGCGTCTTGATGTCGGCCTGGCGGATGATCGGGGTGATCAGCCCGCCCGGGATCGACACGGCAACACCGACATCGGCGTGCTTGTGCTTGACCATGGCCTGGTCCGTCCATGACACATTGGCATCCGGGACGGCCTTGAGGGCCAGGGCCATCGCCTTGATGATCATGTCGTTGACCGACAGCTTGTAGGCGGGAACCTCGCCCTTCTCAGTCTTCACGCTCGGTGCTGCGGCGTTGAGTTGGGCGCGCAGTGCCAGCAGCGCATCGATGTTGCAGTCGAGCGTGAGATAGAAATGCGGGATCGTGCTCTTCGCCTCGACGAGGCGGCGGGCGATGGTCTTGCGCATGTTGTCGTGCGGAATGAGCTCGTAGCTGCCTTCTTCGAACAGCTTGAGCACATGGTCGTCAGGCATGCCCTTGGCTCCGGGCGCAGCAGCCGGGGCTGCTGGAGCCTTGGCAGCAGGTGCAGCCTTGGCGCCGCCACCCGAGATCGCGGCCTCGACGTCGGCCTTGACCACGCGGCCATGCGGCCCGGTGCCGGTCACGGCCGAGATGTCGACATTGGCATCCTTGGCGATGCGGCGTGCGAGCGGCGAGGCAAAGCTGCGACCATCGCTGGCCGGTGCAGCAGCACCATTGGCGTGAACCGCGGCAGGCTGTGCTGCCGGGGTCGGCTGCGTCGCGGCCACAGGCGCAACAGGAGCCGCCGCCGCGACCGGCGCTTCGGCCTTGGCAGGCGCAGCAGCGCCGCCCTTGGCGGCAGCGCCGACATCCTCGCCGTCGCCGGCAAGAATGGCGATCAGCGCGTTGACCTTGACGCCCTCGGTGCCGGCCGGAACCAGAAGTTTGGCGACCGTGCCTTCATCGACGGCTTCGACTTCCATCGTTGCCTTGTCGGTTTCGATCTCGGCGATCACGTCGCCGGGCGAAACCTTGTCGCCTTCCTTGACCAGCCACTTCGAAAGGTTGCCCTCTTCCATGGTCGGCGAAAGGGCAGGCATGGTGATATTGATCGGCATGATGACCTCCCGCCCCTGTCAGCGATACGTGACTGCTTTGACCGCCTCGATCACCTCGCCGACGTTCGGCAGAGCGAGCTTTTCGAGATTGGCCGCATAAGGCATCGGCACGTCCTTGCCGGCAATCGTGATGACGGGCGCATCGAGATGGTCGAAGGCGCGCTGCGACACCTGGTTGGCGATGAAGTCGCCGACCGAGGACTGCGGGAAGCCTTCTTCCACCACCACCAGGCGGTTGGTCTTCTTGACCGAGGCGATGATGGTGTCGAGGTCGAGCGGACGGATGGTCCTGAGATCGATGATCTCGGCGTCGATGCCCATGCCGCGCAGCTCCGCCTCGGCCTTGACCGCATAGGTCATGCCGATGCCGAAGGAGACGATGGTGACGTCCTTGCCCGGTTTGTGGATGCGGGCCTTGCCGATCGGCAGGACGAAATCATCCAGCTTCGGCACGTCGAAATGCTGACCGTAGAGAATCTCGTTCTCGAGGAAGATGACCGGGTTCGGATCGCGGATCGCAGCCTTCAGCAGGCCCTTGGCGTCGGCTGCCGTGTAAGGCATGACCACCTTGAGACCGGGGATGTGGCTGTACCAGGCGGCATAGCACTGCGAGTGCTGGGCCGCGACGCGGGCAGCAGCTCCGTTGGGGCCGCGGAACACGATCGGCGCGCCCATCTGGCCGCCCGACATGTACAGCGTCTTCGCCGCCGAGTTGACGATCTGGTCGATCGCCTGCATGGCGAAATTGAAGGTCATGAACTCGACGATCGGCTTGAGCCCGGACATTGCCGCACCGACGCCGACACCGGCAAAGCCGTGCTCGGTAATCGGGGTGTCGACCACGCGACGCGGGCCGAATTCCTGCAGCAGTCCCTGGGTGATTTTGTAGGCGCCCTGATATTCGGCGACTTCCTCGCCCATGACGAAAACGTCGCCGTCGCGGCGCATTTCTTCGGCCATGGCGTCGCGGAGCGCTTCGCGCACCGTCATCGACACCATCTCCGTGCCGGCAGGGATATCGGGATCGGCAGCGACTTCCGTCTTGGGGGCGGCAGCAACCGGGGCGGAGGCAGCCGGGGCAGCGGCAGCAGGAGCCTCGGCCTTGGCCGGAGCAGCAGCCTTGCCGATGTCGGCCGAGCTTTCGCCGTCCTGTAAAAGCACTGCGATCGGCGTGTTGACCTTGACCCCTTCGGTACCGGCGGCGATCAGCAGCTTGCCCATGACGCCTTCGTCAACGGCCTCGACTTCCATCGTCGCCTTGTCGGTCTCGATCTCGGCGATCACGTCACCGGCGGCGACCTTGTCGCCCTCGTTCTTCAACCACTTGGACAGATTGCCCTCTTCCATCGTCGGAGAGAGCGCAGGCATGAGAATTTCGATCGGCATCTTTTCGCCCTCCCTTAGATCACGATGTCGGTCCAGAGCTCGGAAACATCCGGCTCGGGATCGGTCTGGGCGAAATCGGCGGCGTCGGCCACGACATCGCGCACGTCCTTGTCGATGGCCTTGAGGTCGTCCTCGCTTGCCCACTTCTTGGCAAGCACACGCGCCTTGACCTGCTCGATCGGGTCATGCTCGGAGCGCATCTTCTGCACTTCGTCCTTCGAACGATACTTGGCCGGATCGGACATCGAGTGGCCGCGATAGCGGTAGGTCTCCATCTCGAGGATGATCGGGCCGTTGCCCGAACGGCACCATTCGGTTGCCAGGTCGCCGGCGGCCTTGACCGCGCGCACGTCCATACCGTCGACCTTGATACCCGGAATCTTGAAGGAAACACCGCGCTGCGAGAAATCCGTCTCGGCTGAAGCGCGCGTAACGGCGGTACCCATGGCGTAGCGGTTGTTCTCGATGACGTAGATCACCGGCAGCTTCCACAGCGCGGCCATGTTGAAGCTTTCATAGACCTGGCCCTGGTTGGCGGCACCGTCGCCGAAATAGGTCAGGCTGACATTGGGGTTCTCGCGGTAGCGATTGGCGAAGGCAAGGCCCGTGCCGAGCGACACCTGGGCGCCGACGATGCCGTGACCGCCGTAGAAGTGCTTTTCCTTGGAGAACATGTGCATGGAGCCGCCCTTGCCTTTCGACAAGCCGCCCCGACGCCCGGTCAGTTCCGCCATGACGCCGCGCGCCGACAGACCCATGGCAAGCATGTGGCCGTGGTCGCGATAGGCGGTGATCATCTGGTCGCCTTCGATCAGCGACATCTGCAGGCCGGTGACGACCGCTTCCTGACCGATATAGAGGTGACAGAAGCCGCCGATGAAGCCCATGCCGTAGAGCTGGCCGGCCTTTTCCTCGAAGCGGCGGATGAGCAGCATCTCGCGATAGGCGGAGAGCTCCTGCTCCTTGGTGAAGTCGACCGGCTTGGGCGTTACCGGTGTAGACGATCTTGAATCTGATTTCGTTTTGGCAGGCGCTTTTTTGGCGGCGGTGGCCATGCATCACTCCCTAGTGGCGTCTCTTTGCGGACATTGAGGAGATCATGCATTGTCTCTCCTCTCCATGACCAAACGCTAGCATGGGGAGTGACGCTGCGCCATGCGGAAAAATGCATAGCAGGCATGCGGTTAAGCGCCTAAATTTGTTGAATTTCTTGTTGATTAACTGGAATTCAGTTAATCGCACCGCCGAGCGGACGCATGATGGTCAGCTCATCTGCATGGGAGACATTGAGCGCGTTGCGCGCCTGTTCGTCAAGCATGTCCTTCTCGAGCGTGCCGTCATGCAGCATGCGAACGCGCCGCTCGACCTCCAGGCGATGACCGCGAACCGCATCGAGCCGGCCTTGCAGCTCGCCTGCCCGCGCTTCGAGCCTGTACTTGGAATAGATGCCGAATTCGCCGTGATAGGCATGGAAGCCGAAATAGCTGAAGAACATCGCAGCAAGCGCCGGAACGATCAGCCGCCCGGTGTTTCTCTGCTTATGATGGCGTGTCCACATGGCTCGACCCTCTCTCACGCTCTTGTCGCTCCATTGTGCTTAATGGAGGGTTACGCAAGCGCGATCCGGGAAGACGGAGAGACAAAAAAGGCGGGGCAAGCCCCGCCTTTCGACATTGATGAAGCGAGCTTCAGCCGCGCAGGATCGACCTGCCTGCGTAGCGCGCCTGCTTGCCCAGTTCTTCCTCGATGCGGATGAGCTGGTTGTACTTGGCGGTACGGTCCGAACGGGCGAGCGAGCCGGTCTTGATCTGGCCGCAGTTGGTGGCAACCGCCAGGTCGGCGATGGTCGAATCCTCGGTTTCGCCAGAGCGGTGCGACATGACGGCGGTGTAGCTCGCCTTGTGTGCGGTCTCGACGGCGTCGAGCGTCTCGGTCAGCGAGCCGACTTGGTTGACCTTGACCAGGATCGAATTGGCGACGCCCATCTTGATACCGTCGCGCAGGCGGGCCGAATTGGTGACGAACAGGTCGTCGCCGACCAGCTGCACCTTGTCGCCGCAGATGTCGGTCAGGTACTTCCAGCCTTCCCAGTCGTCCTCGGCCATGCCGTCCTCGATCGAGATGATCGGATAGTCGGCAGCCAGCTTGGCAAGGTACTTGGCCTGCGCCTTGGGATCGCGGGTCTTGCGCTCGCCTTCATAGACATAGGCGCCGTCCTTGAAGAACTCAGTGGCCGCGCAGTCGAGCGCCAGTGCCACGTCTTCGCCCGGCTTGAAACCGGCCTTCTCGATCGAGGCCATGACGAAGTCGAGAGCAGCCTGGGCGCTCTTGAGATTCGGCGCGAAACCACCCTCGTCGCCGACATTGGTGTTGTGACCGGCGTCCTTCAGACCCTTCTTCAGGGTGTGGAAGATTTCCGAGCCCCAGCGCACGGCGTCACGCAGCGAAGGCGCGCCGATCGGCATGATCATGAATTCCTGAAAGTCGATCGGATTGTCTGCATGCGCGCCGCCGTTGATGATGTTCATCATCGGCACCGGCAGGACGCGGGCGTTCGGGCCGCCGACATAACGGTAGAGCGGCAGGCCCGACGACTCGGCCGCGGCCTTGGCAACCGCAAGCGACACGCCGAGGATGGCGTTGGCGCCGAGACGGCTTTTGTTGGGCGTGCCATCCAGCTCGATCATGGTCTGGTCGATATGGATCTGGTGCTCGGCTTCCATGCCGCCGATCGCCTCGAACAACTCGCCGTTGACGGCTTCCACGGCGCGCTCGACGCCCTTGCCGAGATAGCGTGGGCCACCGTCACGCAGTTCCATTGCCTCATGGGCGCCGGTCGAAGCGCCTGACGGCACGGCCGCACGGCCCATCGAGCCGTCTTCGAGAACCACGTCCACCTCGACGGTGGGATTGCCACGGCTGTCGAGAATCTCGCGGCCGACGATATCGATGATTGCTGTCATAAGAGGCATCCCCGGGAGCTGATCGCAGAATGGATCGGTTGGATTTCCGCGCCCGTCTTAGCCAAAGCAGACAAAAAGGCAATCGCGTGGGTCGAAATATCACGTTGCGTAAGCCGCGATTCACTTTCAGCAAAGCGCTGTCACGATTTTTCATCTGAACAGGCAGGCAAAACCCGACACTTTCGGGTAAGTTCGCTGCGCGCGGGGCGAAACAGAGGGAGTTTCGCCATGACCGAGTTGAGTGGTATCCTGAGTTTGTTCTTCATCGCAGCCGCATTCCTGACCTCTTGCGACAGCCAACCGCCCACACTGGGCAAGTCGCATGTGAGAATGCTCACGACCGAGAGATAGGTGCGCCGCCTCTGGACAAAGAAAGCCCCGCATTTTGCGGGGCTTTCTTTTTCTCGCTCGAGCCGCCGGTCAATGCCAGTAAGGCTTCACTCGGTAATGCAGGAAAGCGGCATCGCGAGCCGCCCGGCCGTCATCCTGGGTCAGTTCGCTGACCGAATAGGCAGGAGCCGCCTTGAGCTGGTCGACGGAGAACGGCACGACATAGCCGCCCCGTGTCTTGTCGTAACCGAGCGCCGGCCAGGGAACGGCATGGTACTTCTCGCCCATCCCGAGGAAGCCGCCGAACCCGACGACAGCGAACATGATGCCGTTCGACGTCTTGTCGAGCATCACGTCCTCGATCGTGCCGATGGTCTCGCCGGCGGAATTGTAGACGCTGGTGCCGATGACCCGCGATGCGGGAATGGCCTGGGTATGGCCGGTGACAGTCGTCATGGTCCTGCTCCTGTTGTGTTGTGGGATGCAGGGTTAACGATGCCCCGGCCGGCAGGTTCCGATCTTTTTTGGGCGTGCGACAGCTGCAGCTGTCAGTCGGTGAGGATGAAAGTCACCTTCATGTTGACCCGGTAAGCAACGATCTTGCCGTTCTCGACGACCACTTTCTGGTCCTGGATCCAGGCGCCTTCGACATTCTTCAGCGTTTTCGAGGCGCGCGCGATACCATCTTCAATGGCGTCCTTGAAGCTCTTGGTCGACGATGCTGTGATTTCCGTAACGCGGGCAACAGTCATGGAAGTCCTCCTGCTGAAATGCTCAGTCACGGAAGAATCCTACGCCCGGCCGAGGCCGGGCTCAAGCAGGAGTTGCAGGCGGGCGACGCAGCCGCGCGGAGCGCGCCTGCTAGGCCTTGGCGACGCGATCGAAGGCCATCAGTCTTTCGAGCAAGGCCGGCATGTCCTTGAACGGCACCATGTTGGGTCCATCCGACGACGTGGAATTGTCGGGATCCTCGTGCGTTTCGATAAACACGCCAGCGACGCCGACGGCAACGGCCGCACGTGCCAGCGTCTCGACGAAGCGGCGCTCGCCGCCCGAGGTGGCGCCCAGCCCGCCCGGCTGCTGCACCGAATGGGTGGCGTCGAAAATGACAGGCGCGCCCATGTCGGCCATGATCGGCAGCGCGCGCATGTCGGACACCAGCGTGTTGTAGCCGAAGGACGCGCCGCGCTCGGTCACCAGGACGTTCGGATTGCCCGAGCCGGTAACCTTGGCGATGACGTTCTTCATGTCCCAGGGGGCGAGGAACTGGCCCTTCTTGACGTTGACGACCTTGCCGGTCTTGGCGGCAGCAATGAGCATGTCGGTCTGGCGGCTGAGGAAGGCCGGGATCTGCAGCACATCGACCACTTCGGCAACGATAGCGCACTGTTCTTCGGTGTGCACGTCGGTGAGAACGGTAACACCCAGTTCCTTGCGCAGGTCGGCGAAAGCGGGCAGCGCCGCATCGAGGCCGGCACCGCGGGTGCTGGACAGCGAACTGCGGTTGGCCTTGTCGAAGCTCGACTTGTAGACAAAGCCGATACCGAGCTTCTGGGTCAGTTCCTTGAGCTTGCCGGCCATGTCGAAGGCATGCTGGCGCGATTCGAACTGGCACGGGCCGGCGATCAGCGACAGCGGCGCGTCATTGGCAAACAGCGTGTTGCCCACTGAGACGGTGGCGTTCGGCTTGGTCATTTCTGTTCCTCGAATATGAAGGCAGCACCCTGCCCCGGCGCTGGCGGAATCACCAGCCGATGGCCGTCTAGATCGTGTTCGATGCCGCGCTCTGCAAGGAGCATACGCAGGCTTGCCAGATCGTCGACGGCGAAAACGATGGAGCCGAGCTGGATATGGTTGCTCCCCGTCGCCGCGCGAACGATGAAATCTGTGTTCGCCAGCGACACCTTGGTGCCGTCGGCTGCTGGTTCGGATGCGCTGCGCGCGACCGTCGACAGGAAGGCTGCGGCCGAGGCGGAGTTGGCGGCCTTGGCCTCTATGGCAACTACACGGCGCACGCCATTGGCATGGACCTGCAGGGCGCTGCGGTCGACCTTGGGCGCGTTGGCGCGCTCGCAGGCAAAGAAGAAGGCGTCCCCGGTGTTCGCGGGCTCAGCCGTGAAGGCGAGCCGGAACGATGCGACATCGGCGCGTCCGCCGGCATCGACGAAGGGCCGCGAGAAATCGAGGCGTGGGCCGGCCGAGACACCGGCTTCGACAAATTCGCGATGGTCGGCGTCGGCGTCATCGGAGGCGAAGACGACAGCGGAAAAGCCTTCATTGCCATGAGCGACGCGAAACGAACGGTCGCGCGCCACGAAGACGTTGCTGTTGGACACGGCCAGATCGACGGCAGAGGCGTCGCCCACCGCCAGCGGCTCCAGGAAGGTGCCGTCGGCGAGATAGATGCAGCAATTGATCGTACCGAAGGGGTGGACGCCCTCGGGCGCGACCGTGAAACCAAGCGATGACAGGCGTTGGCGCGCAACCGCAAGGCTGGCGGTCGGCAGGACCACGTGGTCGAGGGCACGCGGCCCATTCTGGACGGTTTTGGTCATTGGCCAGCGCTGTGCCTCAATTCAGTGTTTTTCGCAAGGTGAAGCGCCTCAAAGCCCTGAAACCATGTCGCCCAGCCGGCGGACCGTGTTCCAGTTCCGCGACGTGCCGACACCACCTGCCCGCTTCGGCGTCAGCGCGCCAAGCAGCCGCGACGTTCCGGCACTGCGGGAGAAATGCAGCCAGATGTCTCCGTTCACGGCAGCAAGCTTCTCGTCCGGTGCCACGTAGGAGCGCAGCCGGTCGATGATATCTGGCGTCACCGGCTTACGCATCACCCGCACAGCCACCTGGTCTGGTTCGCGTTCCGCGTCCTCAGGGAACGGATTGGCAGCTACAAGTTTCGTCCATGAAGCTGCATCGCGGACGATGATATCGACGTGCTTGCCGAATTTCCGGGCGAAAGACGTTTCGAGATCGCGTTCGAGCTCGGGAATTACCCTGTCCGCTTCGAAGACCAGATTTCCGGTCGCCACCAGCGTGCGCGGATCGGCAAGACCGAGATCGGCAGCCATGTCGCGCAGGTCGGACATGACGACTCGTCGTCCGGGGCCGAGAACGATGCTGTAGAGCAGCGCCACGTAGGTGGTCATGCGTGATGCCACTCAGGAAAGATGCGCGCCGGCGAACTCGCGTCGGCGCGCATGGATATCAGACCAGCCGGCTTTGTTCGACGGCAGCTTCAATGAAGCTTGCAAACAGCGGATGCGGCTCCAGGGGGCGGCTCTTCAACTCCGGATGGTACTGGACGCCGATGAACCAGGGGTGGTCAGGATATTCGACCGTCTCGGGCAGCACGCCGTCTGGCGACATTCCGGCAAAGACCAGACCGCACTCTTCGAGGCGCTCCTTGTAATCGATATTGACCTCATAGCGGTGGCGGTGACGTTCGGAGATGTCGGTATCGCCATAGATCTCGGCGATCTTCGAGCCTTCCGACAGCCGCGCCTCGAACGCGCCGAGGCGCATCGTGCCGCCGAGATCGCCCGAGGCCTTGCGCTTCTCGAGCATGTTGCCCTTGAGCCATTCGGTCATCAGGCCGACAACCGGCTCCTTGGTCGAACCGAACTCGGTCGAAGAGGCATTCTCGATGCCGGCCAACGAACGCGCCGCCTCGATGCAGGCCATCTGCATGCCGAAGCAGATACCGAAATACGGCACCTTGCGCTCGCGGGCGAACTTGGCTGCCAGGATCTTGCCTTCCGAGCCGCGCTCGCCGAAGCCGCCGGGCACGAGGATGCCGTGGACTTTCTCCAGGAACGGTGCCGGATCTTCCTTTTCGAAGACCTCGCTCTCGATCCAGTCGAGCTTGACCTTGACGTTGTTGGCGAGGCCGCCATGCGACAGCGCCTCGATCAGCGACTTATAGGCATCCTTGAGGCCGGTGTACTTGCCGACCACGGCGATGGTGACCTCGCCTTCGGGATTGTGGATCAGCTGCGACACGTTCTGCCAGGCGTCGAGACGCGGCTTGGGGGCAGGGTCGATGCCGAAAGCGGCCAGCACTTCCGAATCCAGGCCTTCCTTATGGTAGGCCAGTGGCACGTCGTAGATGTGGCCTACGTCGAGCGCCTGGATGACGGCCGATTCGCGCACATTGCAGAACAGCGACAGCTTGCGGCGCTCTTCCTTGGGAATGTCGCGGTCGGCGCGCACCAGAAGGATGTCCGGAGCAATGCCGATCGAGCGCAGCTCCTTGACCGAGTGCTGGGTCGGCTTGGTCTTGAGCTCGCCAGCGGTCGGGATGTACGGCATCAAGGTCAGATGCACGTAGACCGCGTTGTTGCGCGGCAGGTCGTTGCCGAGCTGGCGAATGGCTTCGAGGAACGGCATCGCCTCGATGTCGCCCACCGTGCCGCCGATCTCGCAGAGCACGAAATCGTACTCATCGTTGCCGTCGAGGATGAAGTTCTTGATCTCGTCGGTGACGTGCGGAATGACCTGCACGGTTGCGCCGAGATAGTCGCCGCGCCGCTCACGCTCGATGATGTTCTTGTAGATGCGGCCGGTGGTGATGTTGTCGCTCTGGTTCGCCGAACGCCCGGTGAAGCGTTCGTAGTGACCGAGATCGAGATCGGTTTCCGCGCCGTCGTCGGTCACGAACACCTCACCATGCTGGTAAGGCGACATCGTTCCCGGGTCGACGTTCAGATACGGATCGAGTTTACGGATGCGCACGCGATATCCGCGTGCTTGCAGAAGAGCCCCTAGGGCTGCTGCGGCTATGCCTTTTCCAAGGGAAGAGACCACGCCGCCGGTGATGAAAACATATCGCGCCATGGGAGTCATCGCTTAACGCGGCCAAATCGATTCCGCCAGAGAAAAATCCGCCGCGTCGGACTTTTCCCTATCTGGCAATACGGTTCTGCGTGCGGGAATGCGCGCAAACAAAAAGGCCGGCGTGACCGCCGGCCCACTATCAGCGTTCGAAGAACGCCTTACATGACGATGACTTCAGAGCCCATCTTCACGCGATTGTAGAGGTCCATGACATGGTCATTGACCATCCGGAAGCAACCGTTCGAAGAATTTGTGCCGATCGTCTGCGGCTGGTTGGTACCATGGATACGGATATGGGTATCCTTCTTGCCCTGGTAAAGGTAGATGGCGCGCGCGCCGAGCGGGTTTTCCGGTCCGCCGTTCATGCCGTCCTTGTACTGGCCGTACTTCTTGGGCTCGCGCTCCTGCATTTCCTTGGTCGGAATCCAGCGCGGCCATTCCTGCTTGTCGCCGATGGTCGCCTTGCCCTTGAACTCCAGCCCTTCGCGGCCGACCGCGATGGCATAGCGGCGGGCCGTCGAGGACGACTCGATCAGGTAGAGGTAACGCGAGCCGGTGTCGACAACGATCTGGCCACGTTCATAGCCGGGGAACGAAACTTCCTGCGGCTCGAAATCGGACTTTACCTTGAACTGCTTCTTGGCCTGCTTGGCCTGCAGCACAGCGTCCAGCGCCCGGGTCTGCGGCAGCATGGCCTGCTGCTGAGGTGCGCTGCCGAAGATACCGCCGAACAGGCCGGCCTGCTTGGGCTTGCCCGGAGCCTCGCTGCGCAGTTCACCGCTGTTGCCCGTGGAAGCCACCTCCATCGCGTCGGGAGCGAGCGGCTCGATAGGCTTCATCACCTCGAGAGGCTGCAGGTTGCGCTTGGCGGGAGCGGCCGAAGCGACCTGTTCGTTCGCCTTCTCGGCCTTCTTCAGACGAGCCAGTTCACGGGCCTGCTCGGCCTTCTGCTTGGCGGCTTCGCGCATGGCCATCTTCTTGGCCTCGAGCATCTTCAGGCGGGCCGTCTCGTTGTCGGCCTTGATCTTGGATTCCAGCTCCTTGATTCGGGCCAGATCGTCGTCGGTCGGCTTCTTCTTTTTCTTGAGCTGCTTCAGTTCTGAGACATCGCTCTTTGCGGCGACGGCAATCACGTCACTTGCAACCCCAGGCTGCGGCGCCTCGACCCTGCCGGCGGGAGTGGCGGCAAGGGCGGCGGTGGAGCTCAGAAGGGAGGCGCAAAGACCGGCGAGTAGGATGCGGCGGAGCTGCATGGCGAAAGATCCCGAACGTTCAAGGCAAATAATGCAACGACAACGTGCGGTGCCCCCGAGGCCCCCGTCCACTTGCCGCGCCCCTGCTATAAGCGATTAGCCGGAGCCGCCTCAAGAGAGGCAACTCCGGCTAAGTGATCGCGAATTCGTGATACAGGCTGATTTGCCGCGACTGTGTTCAAACAACAACAGGTTGCGGCAGGCAGGCTCGATTTAGTTGGGAACCTGCGGCGTGGCAGGAGCCGTGCCCGAAGCAGGCTGCTCGGCCGAACCCGAGGCCGCCGGAGCGGTAGCCGGCGCTGCAGGCTGTTCGGTCGCGGGTGCTGCAGGCGCCGTCGTGCCCGAAGCAGGTGCCGCTGGGGCCGGGGCCGTCGAACCGCCGAGCTGATTGAGGATGCCCTGGCCGTTGCCCGACGGCGCTCCCTGCGTCGCCGGAGCGCGGTCGAGAATGTCGATCGGCTTCTCGCCGTAGCGGGCGATGATCGACAGCGTCAGCGACGTGACGAAGAAGACGGTTGCCAGGATTGCCGTGGCGCGGGTCAGCGCATTGGCGGCGCCGCGCGCAGTCATGAAGCCGGAACCGCCGCCGATGCCGAGACCACCGCCTTCGGAACGCTGCAGAAGCACCACGCCGACGAGGGCGAGCACGACCATCAGATGGATGACGATGATGACGGTTTCCATTGCGCTTCCTGGGATCTTTCCTGACGGGGACTGGCCGGCACGCTAACGCGCCCGGCATTCCGGAGGCGGCTCAATACAATGCTTTGACAGCATTTCCAAGCCCGCCGCCCGAATATGGGGCGACACGCTGCCTTTGCAACGGTCACCCTGGGTTAAATCAGAGCTTGCGATAGGCTTCCGCGATACCGAGGAAGTCGGCAGCCTTGAGGCTGGCGCCACCGACGAGCGCGCCGTCGACATTGGCGATGTTGAGAAGCTCGACGGCGTTCGACGGCTTCACCGAGCCGCCATAGAGGATGCGCATCTTGGCAGCCACCTCGCCGAGCTTGTCGGTCAGGCGTGTACGGATATGCGCATGCGCTTCGGCCACGTCGGCGGCGGTCGGGGTAAGGCCAGTGCCGATGGCCCAGACTGGTTCGTAGGCGATGATCGCATTGGATGGGGTAGCGGTGCCGGGCACCGAACCTTCGATCTGGCGCGACAGCACCTTCAGGGTTTCCCCCGTCTCGCGTTCGGCAAGCGTCTCGCCGATGCAGATGACGGCGACCAACCCTGCCCGCCATGCGGCTTCCGCCTTGGCGCGGACGACATCATCGGTTTCACCATGGTCGGTGCGGCGTTCGGAGTGGCCGACAATGACGTGGCTCGCGCCTGCATCCTTCAGCATCTCGGCCGAGATATCGCCGGTGTGGGCGCCGTTTTCCCTGGCGTGGCAATCCTGGCCGCCCGCCTTGACCGGCGTGCGATGGAGGATTTCCGAGGCGCGCGACAACAGCGTCGACGGCAGGCAGAGCAAAGCTTCGGTGTCGGCGTCGAGGCCGCTCATGAAACCGCCCGCAATGCTCCGCAATTCATTGAGCGATGCGCTCGTGCCGTTCATTTTCCAGTTGCCGGCAACGAGTGGGCGAATTCCTGGAGTCATGTGCTCTTCCCTCGACATCTAACTACGCTCGGGCACCCTCACTACCAAAATCAGGCCACAAAGCAATCGACACTGGCGTCGAAGGACGCTATTGCGCTTCGTTCATGCAGGCGCATGCGAGAATGCGCGAATACGGGATCTGAATATGCTCGAAACGATGCGAAGTGCCGCTGGAACCTGGGTCGCGAAGCTGCTGCTTCTGCTGCTTGTGGTGAGCTTCGCCATCTGGGGCATTTCCGGACGCATGCTACACGAATTCGGCGGCGACAAGGTCATCACCGCTGGCGGCACCTCTGTGTCCGCAGTCGAATATCGCCTCGCCTACGACCGCCAGCTCAATGTCATGTCGCAGCAGTTCGGCCAGCGCCTGACTGCCGAACAGGCCAAGGCGCTCGGCATCGAGAACCAGGTCGTGGCGCAGCTCGTTGCAGGTGCGGTGCTCGATGAGCAGGCGCGCAAGCTCGGCCTCGGCCTGTCCAAGGACCGCCTGGCACAGCTGACCTGGGACGATCCGACCTTCAAGGGTCCCGATGGCCAGTTCGACCGCCGTGCATTCGAATACATCCTGCGCCAGATCGGCATGCGCCCCGAGGACTATCTTAAGAACCGCGGCCAGGTCGCCGTGCGCCAGCAGATCGTCGAGGCCGTTTCCGACGGCATGAAGGCGCCCGACACCTTCCTGCGAGCAGTAGCCCTTTATCGCGGCGAAGACCGCACCGTCGATTACCTCACCCTGCCGAAGTCGCTGGTCGAGCCAATCGCCCCTCCGGCTGCCGACGCGCTCAAGACCTGGTTTGAGGAAAACAAGAAGAACTACGCGGCACCCGAGTTCCGCAAGCTGAGCTATGTCAAGCTTGAGCCCGAGGACATCATGGACCTCGGCTCGGTGACCGACGAGCAGGTTCGCCAGGACTACGACAAGAACAAGTCGCACTTCACCACGCCAGAGACGCGCAAGATCGACCAACTGGTCTTCGCCAGCGCCGATGCGGCCAAGGCAGCGTCGGACGCGATCAAGGGCGGCACGGCATTCGACAAGATGGTCGCCGACCAGGGCAAGACCGCAGCAGACGTCGCGCTCGGCACCGTCACCAAGGACGTTATCGCCGACAAGGCGGTTGCTGAAGCCGCTTTCGCGCTGCAGGCCAACCAGGTCAGCGACGTCATTCAGGGCGCCTTCGGACCGGTGCTGGTCCGCGTCAGTGAAGTGACACCCGAGACAACCAAGCCTCTGGATGAGGTCAAGGACCAGATCCGCAAGGACCTGGCCCTGGCGGAAGCCAATCGCATCCTGCTCGACGTGCACGATTCCTACGAAGACGCGCGCGCTGGAGGCGATTCCATGCAGTCGGCTGCCGACAAGCTGAAGCTCAAGGTCAACACCATCGAAGCGATCGACCGCGCCGGTCAGCGCCCTGACGGCACCGTCGTCAGCACCCTGCCGGACTCACGCAACCTGATCCAGGCCGTCTTCGAGGCGGAAGCCGGCATCGACAACCAGCCGCTCAACATCGGCACCAACGGCTTCGTGTTCTTCGAGGTCAACGGCATCACGCCTGCCCGTGATCGTACGCTCGACGAGGTCCACGACAAGGTTGTGGCCGACTGGACTGCCGCCGAGACGACAAAGCGCCTCAAGGACAAGGCCGACGAGCTGGCAAAGCGCCTCAAGGACGGTACCGACCTCGCCACCATCGCCTCCGAGCTCAATCTCGAGAAGCAGACCAAGCGCGGCTTGAAGCGCGAGGCCGATGACGCCGACTTCGGTCGCGAAGGTGCTGCCGCCATGTTCGAGATGGGCCAGGGCGGCACCGGCGTCGTGCCCTCGCCGACCGGCGACGGCCAGATCCTGTTCAAGATCGTCGAGGTGTTTGAGCCGGCCGGCGCCGATGCCAGCACGGTTCCGGCAGACGCGCAGAAGTCCTTCGCCACCGGCATGTCGGACGACCTGCTCGATCAGTTGGTGCAGCAACTGCAGGCCGAATACGGTGCAACCGTCAACCAGCAGGCCCTGGCCCGGGCAAGCACGGCACCGGCAAGATGAGCGCGCTGAAGCCCCATATCGCCAAGGTCGCAGCGGGAACGCCGCTCACCTTCGAGGAAGCACGCGATGCTTTCGACATCATCATGTCGGGCGAAGCGACGCCCGGCCAGATAGGCGGCTTCCTGATGGCGCTGCGCGTGCGCGGCGAAACCGTCAGCGAGATTTCGGGCGCCGTCGCCACGATGCGCGACAAGATGCTGCGCGTCGACGCACCTGCGGATGCCATCGACATCGTCGGCACCGGTGGTGACGGCTCGCACAGCGTCAACATCTCGACCGCATCGGCCTTCGTCATCGCCGGCGCGGGCGTGCCTGTGGCCAAACACGGCAATCGCGGCCTGTCGTCGCTGACAGGCGCTGCCGACGTGCTGACGGCGCTGGGCGTCAACATCGAGCTTACGCCCGAGGCCATCGGCCGATGCATCCACGAAGCAGGCGTCGGCTTCATGTTCGCGCCCGCGCATCATCCGGCAATGAAGCATGTCGGTGCGACACGCGTCGAACTCGGCACGCGCACCATCTTCAACCTGCTCGGCCCGCTCTCCAATCCGGCCGGCGTCGACCGCCAGCTCGTCGGCGTGTTCTCGCCCGAATGGATTGTTCCGGTCGCCGAGACGCTGAAGGAACTTGGCGCCGTCTCGACCTGGGTCGTTCATGGCGACGGCTATGACGAGATCACCACGACGGGCGAAACGCATGTCGCGGCCTTGGCCGACGGCAAGATCTCGACCTTCACGCTGACGCCCGAACAGGTCGGCCTCGCCAGGCACACGCGCGAAGAGCTGCGTGGCGGTGATTCCTCCTACAATGCGGCGGCATTGCGTGGCGTGATAGAGGGTGCCAAGGGTGCCTATCGCGACACGGTTCTGATGAATGCCGGCGCCGGCCTGGTTGTCGCCGGTAAGGTCGCAACCATTGGCGAAGGCATCAAGCTTGCCGCCGATGCGATCGACAGTGGCCGCGCCCGCGCCGTGCTCGACCGGCTGGTCGGCATCTCGAACGGATAGCACCATGGCCGACATCCTCCGCCGCATCGAAGCCTACAAGCGCGACGAGATCGCAGCTGCCAAGGCCCGCCTGCCGCTCGGCGAACTGCAGGCGCAGGCACGCGATGCCGACACGCCGCGCGGCTTCCTCAAGGCGCTGGAAGCCAAGCGCCGCGAGGGCCGTTTCGGGCTGATCGCCGAGATCAAGAAGGCGAGCCCGTCCAAGGGCTTGATCCGCGCCGATTTCGATCCGCCGTCGCTGGCTCAAGCCTATGCCGGGGGCGGCGCCGCCTGCCTTTCTGTCCTGACCGACACGCCGTCGTTCCAGGGCGCCCCGGAATTCCTCACCGCGGCGCGCAAGGCCTGCGCCCTGCCCGCGCTGCGCAAGGACTTCATGTTCGAGCCCTACCAGGTCTACGAAGCCCGTGCCTGGGGCGCGGACGCCATCCTGATAATCATGGCGAGCCTGAGCGACGACGATGCCAGCCGCCTCGAGGACACCGCCTTCGAGCTCGGCATGGATGCCCTGATCGAGGTGCATGACGAGGAAGAGACCGAGCGTGCGCTGAAGCTTGAATCGCGGCTCCTCGGCGTCAACAACCGTAACCTCAGGACCTTCGAGGTGAGCCTCACCACGTCGGAGCGGCTGGCGCCGATGGTGCCGGCGGATCGCGTTCTGGTCGGCGAAAGCGGCATCTTCACCCATGACGATTGTCTGCGGCTGGAGAAGTCGGGCATCGGCAGCTTCCTCGTCGGCGAAAGCCTGATGCGTCAGTCCGACGTGGCGGCAGCGACCCGCTTGCTGCTCGAAGGCGCGCAGCAAGCGGCCGGAGCCTGACATGGCAGCGGCGCTCACCCATATCGGTGCCGCGGGCGAAGCCAACATGGTCGATGTCGGCGACAAGGCCGAAACGACCCGCACGGCGATCGCCGAAGGCATGATCGCCATGCGGCCCGAGACGCTTGATCTAATCCTCTCCGGCAACGCCAAGAAGGGCGACGTGCTGGGCACAGCGCGCATTGCCGGCATCATGGCGGCCAAGCGCACGCATGAGCTGATCCCGCTCTGCCATCCGATCCTGCTGACCAAGGTGACGGTTGAGATCGAGCCGGACGAGACCCTGCCCGGCCTGCGCGTGACCGCACTTGCGCGCGTCACCGGCAAGACCGGCGTCGAGATGGAGGCGCTGACGGCTGCCTCAGTTGCCTGCCTGACCATCTACGACATGGCCAAGGCGGCCGACCGCGGCATGGTGATTTCAGGCATCCGGCTGATCGAAAAGACCGGCGGCAAGTCGGGCGACTTCAAGGCGACAGAATAGATGGCACTGCTGCCGGTCACCGAGGCTCTCGAACGCCTGCTTGAAGGTGCCGCACCCACCGGCACGGATCGGGTTACCCTGCACGAGGCAGCCGACCGCGTTCTGGCGGCACCGCTGTACGCCTTGCGCACCCAGCCGCCTTTCGACGCCTCCGCCATGGACGGCTATGCTGTCAGGGCAGCAGACATCGCCACGCTTCCGGCGAAACTTTCAGTCATCGGCCAGGCCCCGGCGGGACGACAATTCACCGGGACCGTCAGTACGGGACAGGCAGTGCGCATCTTCACCGGAGCGCCGGTTCCCGCGGGGGCGGACACCGTGGTGATCCAGGAAAACGCGCGTGATCTCGGCAATGGTGCGGTCGAAGTGCTGGAACCGACAGATCCCGGCCGCAACATTCGCCTCAGCGGCCTCGATTTCAGCGAAGGCGACCTCATCCTCGACGCCGGCCGCCTGCTCGATCCGGCAGCCCTCTCGCTGATCGCCTCCGCCAATCACCCCGACGTCCAGGTGGTGCGCGCACCACTGGTCGCGATCATCGCCACCGGCGACGAGCTTCTGCTGCCGGGTAGCACGCCCGGCCCCGACCAGATCATCTCGTCCAACGCCTATGGCGTCGCTGCAATTGCCCGCTCGATCGGCGCTCGTGTGCTCGACCTCGGCATAGCCGCCGACAGCACGGACGCCATCTCGGGGTTGGTCCAGAAAGCACTCGACGCCAAGGCCGATGTCATCGTCACACTGGGCGGTGCGTCCGTCGGCGACCACGACCTAGTGCATCGCGTGTTAACCGGCCTCGGCATGGATCTTTCGTTCTGGAAGATCGCCATGCGCCCCGGCAAACCGCTGATGTTTGGTCGCCTCGGCGCGACGCGCTGCGTCGGCCTGCCCGGCAATCCGGTCGCGAGCCTCATCTGCTCGCACATCTTCCTGAAGCCGCTGCTGGCAAAATTGGGCGGACGCTCTCACGTCGCCGACATCAGGGACGGTGTGCTCGATACGCCGATGCCGGCCAACGATCTGCGTCAGGATTTTGTCCGCGCTGTCGCACGCCAGACCCTTGATGGGCTCGTCGTCACGCCGTTTACGGTGCAGGATTCGTCCATGCTCCGGACGCTGGCCGACGCCAATTGCGCTGTTATCCGCGGCCCCTTTGCGGAACCGGCCGAATCCGGCAGTGCCTGCCGCGTGCTGATGCTGCGCTGAACAATCCCGCCGATAACCTTCACGAAATTTAAACAGTTGCGGAACACAACTGGAACAGATAGTGTTTGTTCCGGGTTTGTTTTTCTCGCGATTCCTTGGGGGCGGCGATGCTGACGCGCAAACAACATGAGCTTCTGCTGTTCATCCATGAGCGGTTGAAGGAGGCGGGCATCCCTCCATCCTTCGATGAAATGAAGGAAGCGCTCGACCTCGCCTCCAAGTCCGGCATCCATCGCCTGATCACCGCACTCGAGGAACGCGGCTTCATCCGCCGCCTGCCCAACAGGGCACGAGCGCTCGAAGTGCTGCGCCTGCCCGACTCGATTGCGCCCGGTCTCAACGCTGCCAGGAAGTTCTCGCCAAGCGTCATCGAAGGGTCGCTTGGCCGCAAGCCCGAGCCGTCGCGCCCGGCCGCTGCAAGCAACGACGACGATGCCGTGTCCGCCATTGCCATTCCAGTCATGGGACGGATCGCTGCGGGTGTGCCGATCGACGCGATCCAGCACCGGACACACACCATTTCGGTGCCGCCAGACATGATCATGGGCGGCGAGCACTATGCGCTTGAGGTCAAAGGCGACTCGATGATCGAGGCCGGCATTTTCGACGGCGACACTGTCATCATCCGGAATGCCAGTACCGCGAGCCCCGGCGAGATCGTCGTGGCCCTCGTCGACGACGAGGAGGCGACGCTGAAACGTTTCCGCCGCAAGGGCGCCTCGATCGCTCTGGAGGCAGCCAATCCCGCCTATGAGACCCGCATCTTCGGGCCAGACAGGGTCAAGGTGCAGGGCAAGCTCGTCGGGCTGATCCGCCGCTACTAGGGCAACTCCCAGAAGACGAAGCGTTTTCCGTCTCAAGTTGTGTAAGAGCAAAGACATTGAGCGTGGCCGCAATCCGAGGAGAGCGGAAATGGCGATGGTAGTCTTGAGATGCTTCGAGGCCGTATAGACCGCAGTTTCGAGCTTGCCGCATATGGCACGCTTGCCTGCGGTGGGCTATTCGGTCGTCGCGTTGTCTGGCTGTTTTCTCACCGCCTCTTGGCGATTGGGTGCAAGTCCCCTCGCCTCGCGGGAAAATTGGCGGTGCGCATGCCATGGCCGGTAGGGCTCGGTGATGGCATATTCGACCGATAGCACCGACGCGCCGCCCGCCACGACTGGCGTCAGATAGACCGCGGCGCTGCCCAGACGCGCCAGATCGCGCTTGGTCACTACGGTTGCGACCTGCCCGCCACAGACATCTCCAGCAGTCGCATCGTCGATGACGACGAGTGCAGCCGTTCGGCAGACTTGCCACGCCGCAGCAGCATTGGACGCGTGGACAACCGTCGCGCCGGATTGATGTCGAAGCGTGCACAAACCCGCGGAGCAGTGGAAGGCACTTGCGCCGGCGACGGTTTTGACGGCGTCCTCAGCTGGCGCAAGGCCTTTGGCCCGACCATTCGCAGGAAGGCTCTGCGGCGCGGCCCCAAAGCGTGGGCCATCGGCCGCCGGAGCTGCGGTCCCTCTGGTCTTCTCTGCATCCTGCGACGGCTTGCTAAGCTCTTCCACCGCCAACGCCCGCATCCAGTTGTCTGACGTGAACTGGTTTGGCCTTGGCCTGTTGACCGCGAGCTTGCCATCGTCGGTGGCGACGCCGACGAGGCGTCCATCTTCGGCCACGAGCACATCCGGCGACGGCGCGACGCCGATGACGAGCACGCCGGCCACGACGAATGGCACTGCGGCAAGGCGCAGCCAGGTCGTCGCCGTCGCAGCGACGACAAGGGCTATTGTCACCAGCACGACCGACCAGGTCGATACCAGCCCGACGGCGTCCAGCGGCGAGCGGTCGGAAATCCATTCGGCCATGGCGATCATGACGCGCAAACCGGCGCCCATGACATCGAGGAACGGCCCATCCAGTCCGAAGGGCATGGCTAGGCTGGCGAACACCGCGAACGGCATCACCAGCACCGATACGACAGGCATGACCGCCAGATTGGCGACGAGGCTGAGCGGCGACACACGCTGGAAATGCCAGGCGCCGAACACTGCCGTGGCGACACCGGCGATGATGGAGGTAGCGACAAGGCCGACTGTGGCGTTGCGCCCCCAGTGCCAGGCACGCGACCACAATGTCATCTCGCCAACAGGCTGTGCCTGCTCCTCACGGCGCTCGGACCACCAGCCATAGGCCCCGACGAGTGCTGCGGTGGCGGCAAACGACATCTGGAAGCTCGGACCGACCACCTCATGCGGCGACACCAGAATGACGATGATGGCGGAAATGGCGAGATTGCGCATCGTCAGCGCAGCACGATCAAACAGCACCGCAGTCAACATCACGGCCAGCATGACGAAGCTGCGCTGGGCCGCCACCTCTCCGCCCGAGATGAACAGATAGGCGGCAATGCCGACCAGGGCGACGACGGCGGCGTATTTCTTGACGGGATGCCGCGATGCGAAATCCGGGAAGGCGGCAAAGCCAAGACGCATAAGGAACATCACCGTGCCGGCAACCATCGCCATATGCAGGCCGGAGATCGAGATGATGTGATAGAGCCCTGTTCGGCGGAGAGCCTCATTGACATCTTCGGGGATGCCGCCACGCACGCCGACCACAAGTGCTGCCGCGATCTCGCCTTCGGCACCGCCAATACGCTGGCGGATGCGCTCAGCAACTCGGTCACGGGCATTCGCCACCCAGGCCAACATACTTTGAGTTGGCGTCTGCTCTGTCGTCGAGGCCGCCAGATCTGGCCCCTTCATGAAGAACCCGCTTGCGCCGATGCCGTCGAAATAGCTCTCGAAGGAAAAGTCGTAGCTGCCGGGGCGCACCGGCCCCGATGGCGGCATGAGCCTGGCGTAGCCCTGCACCGTCGAGCCGGCGACCAGACCTTCAGGCGCTTGGCGGGCGACGAGCCTTACCCTATCGGGGGCAAAACGCAGCCTGGGTCTCGCGGTCGTAGCCACATCGATGGTAAGGCGCAGACGCCCCTTGTCGAGATGGTCGATGTCCACCACCCTCCCGCTCAGGGTGGTCGAAACCTCGGCGCCGAGCATCTTTGTAGCCATCCTCATGGTTTCAACCTTGGCGGCGACCAGGCCGAGCGCCATGCAGGCCCAGGCCGCTAGTCCGAGATGGACGATCCTGCGCGACCGGGCCAGCACGCAAAGCGCAAGCATGAGCCCGAACGCCGCCACGAGAGGCAGCAGCTCGGGCTCATTGCGCAGGTTGAAATAGATCAACGCGCCCAGGGCGAGGAAGACCGGGACCAGCATGAATGCCGCACCGCGTTCGAGCTCGGCCTCGACGGCAAGCTGAACCCGAGCGGTTCGCAGCCTCCTGGCCAGATCCGATCCAGCCAGCCACAGACGATCCGAGACGTCCCCGAAGAGGGTTGGGGCCGTGGCTTCCGCGGCATTGCCGGGCGCGTCGGGCAGTCGTTCGGGCGCTGGGATCAAAGTCGGAAGCGCAGCCGGACGGTTCAGCAAGTCGCGCTCGCTGACCTCCACCGCCGGACTTTCTCCGGCCTGCCCCTCCCGCACCCGGTCGCCCATCGGGCCTGCCTCTTGCGCCCCTGACCTTCTATGCTACATCAACGCCACCGAAACACCATGCGCCGCCGGTCCTCCGGCCGGGCGACGCCATGCTTCCTTGGAATCTGCTATGTCCGTCGTCACCCGCTTCGCCCCCTCGCCCACCGGCTATCTGCATATCGGTGGTGCGCGTACCGCCCTGTTCAACTGGCTCTATGCCCACCACACCGGCGGCAAGATGCTGCTGCGCATCGAGGATACCGACCGCGAACGCTCGACCGATGCTGCAACCGCCGCGATCCTCGAGGGCCTGACCTGGCTGGGACTCACCTGGGAAGGTGCGCCCATCTCGCAGTTCGAGCGCGCCCCGCGCCACCGCGAAGTGGCCGAGGAACTCGTTCGCATGGGCAAGGCCTATTATTGCTACACCACGCCGACCGAGCTCGACGAGATGCGTGAAAAGGCCCGCGCCGAAGGCCGCCCGCCGCGCTATGACGGACGCTGGCGCGACCGCGATGCTTCCGAGGCGCCTGAAGGCGTGAAACCGGTCATCCGCATCAAGGCGCCGCAGGAAGGCGAGACGCTGGTGCGCGACCGCGTGCAGGGTGACGTTCGCTTCCCCAACAAGGATCTCGACGATTTCATCATTCTGCGTTCGGACGGCGTGCCGACCTACATGCATGCGGTCGTCGTCGACGACCATGACATGGGCGTGACCCACATCATCCGCGGGGACGATCACCTTACCAATGCCGCGCGCCAGACCGTCATCTATGACGCCATGGGCTGGGACGTGCCTGTGATGTCGCACATTCCGCTGATCCATGGCGCCGACGGCGCCAAGCTGTCCAAGCGTCACGGCGCGCTCGGTGTCGATGCCTATCGCGGCATGGGCTACCTGCCCGAGGCGCTGCTCAACTATCTCGCCCGTCTCGGCTGGAGCCACGGCGACGACGAGGTGATGAGCATTGAAAACATGATCGCCTGGTTCGAGATCGAGGACGTCAACAAGGGTGCTGCCCGCTTCGACTTCGCCAAGCTGGAAGCGCTGAACGGCGTCCATATGCGCCAGATGGACGACGCCAAGCTGCTCGACATCTTCGTGGCCACTCTGCCCTATCTGCCCAACGGCGCGACCGTGGCCGACGGACTCAACGACAAGACGAAAGCGCAGCTGCTCGCGGCGATGCCCGGCCTGAAGGAGCGCGCAAAGACACTCATCGAGCTCGCCGATGGCGCAGCCTTCCTGTTTGCTCAGCGTCCGCTGCCGCTCGACGAGAAGGCAGCGACCCTGCTCAACGACGCGGCAAAGGCCATCCTCAAAGGTGTGCATGGGGCACTCAGCTCCGTCGACTCAGGCTGGAGTGCAGCTTCCGCCGAAGCTGCCGTCCGCGAGTTCGCAACACGCGAAAATGTGAAGCTGGGCGCCGTGGCACAGCCGTTGCGTGCCGCCCTGACGGGTAAGAGCACCTCTCCTGGGGTGTTCGATGTTCTGGAGGTTCTGGGGCGCGACGAAAGTCTGAGCCGCATTTCCGATCAAATCGATTAGGTCAGCAGTGCTTTCCTAGTTTTGCATTGAAATGAGGCTATTGCGGTGCAACATTGCGGCAACAAGCCAATTTGACAGCAGCGGGGAAGCTGGAAGGCAAGTTCAAGCGTTCCGGGCAAAGGGTTTGCTTGTTGAAATTTCGCCGTCTTGCGGCGGCTGAGCACTAAGGAGAATGCGATGACAGATTCGACCGCCAAACTTGAATTCCGCGGCCAGACTCACGAGTTCAAGGTCCGAGGCGGAACGGTCGGGCCGGATGTGATCGACATCGCATCCCTCTACGGCACGACAGGCGCCTTCACCTATGACCCGGGCTTCACGTCGACGGCGAGCTGCGAGTCGCAGATCACCTTCATCGACGGCGACGCCGGCGTGCTTCTGCACCGCGGCTACCCCATCGACCAGCTCGCCGAGCACGGCGACTTCCTCGAGGTCTGCTACCTGCTGCTTTACGGCGAGCTGCCGACCAAGGCCCAGAAGGACGACTTCGACTATCGCGTCACGCGCCACACCATGGTGCACGAGCAGATGTCGCGCTTCTTCACCGGCTTCCGCCGCGACGCGCACCCTATGGCCGTCATGTGCGGCGTCGTCGGCGCGCTCTCTGCCTTCTACCACGACTCGACCGACATCTCCGACCCGCATCAGCGCATGGTCGCCTCGATCCGCCTGATCGCCAAGATGCCGACGATCGCCGCCATGGCCTACAAATACCATATCGGCCAGCCCTTCGTTTACCCGAAGAACGAGCTGAACTTCGCTGCCAACTTCCTGCACATGTGCTTTGCCGTGCCGTGCGAGGAGTACAAGGTGAACCCGGTTCTGGCCCGCGCCATGGACCGCATCTTCATCCTGCACGCCGACCATGAGCAGAACGCCTCGACCTCGACCGTGCGTCTCGCCGGTTCGTCGGGCGCCAATCCGTTCGCCTGCATCGCCGCCGGCATCGCCTGCCTGTGGGGCCCGGCACATGGCGGCGCCAACGAAGCCGCCCTCAACATGCTGGCCGAGATCGGCACCGTCGATCGCATCCCCGAATTCATCGCCCGCGCCAAGGACAAGAACGATCCGTTCCGCCTGATGGGCTTCGGCCACCGCGTCTACAAGCACTACGATCCGCGCGCCAAGATCATGCAGAAGACCACGCATGAAGTGCTCGGCGAACTCGGCATCAAGGACGATCCGACGCTTGATGTGGCGATGGAGCTCGAGCGCATCGCGCTGACCGACGAATACTTTATCGAGAAGAAGCTCTACCCGAACATCGATTTCTATTCGGGCATCACGCTGAAGGCGCTGGGCTTCCCCACCACCATGTTTACCGTGCTGTTCGCGCTCGCCCGCACCGTCGGCTGGATCGCGCAGTGGAAGGAAATGATCGAGGATCCGCGCCAGAAGATCGGCCGGCCGCGCCAGCTCTACACCGGCGCTCCCGAGCGCGATTACGTGCCGATCGCCAAGCGCTGATCCGGACGACCTGAACGTGAAACGCCCGCCCTTTGGCGGGCGTTTTTTTTGCGCAGAGGCCGCGAAATCGCGACAGCTGCGAACGCACGATGCGAAGGTTGAAAGTGTCGGAGCGTTCTATGCCCGTGCCGACGCGCGCAGCACTCAGGTGCGGATGTGGCCGAGAACCGCTTCTGCTGCCAGTTCGCCCGAAGGGCGTTCGGTTGCCATACGGCGCGCTATTTCAGCAAAGCCGTCCTTCTGCCAGCGACGCAGGCCGCTGTCGGAGAAAAGTCCCTCGACATGGCGCGCCATCCACTCGGGCCGCACATACTGATTGTAGACCTCGATGATCACGGGGCGGTCGGCGATCAGATTGGGAAGCGACGCGCTCCACACAGTGATCAGCCGCTGGGCAAGACGCATGAAAGGGTCAAGCTTGTAGCTGGACATCATCGGCACGCCGGCGAGCGCGAGTTCGAGCGCAACCGTACCGGAAGCGATAAGTGCGGCATCCGCTTCGCCGAAGGCCTGCCACTTGCGCCGGGGATCGAGCACGATCTCCGGCTTGTGCGCCCAGCTGGAAACACCTTCCTCGACGAGACCGGCAACATGCGGCACTGTCGGCAGTACCAGACGCAGGCGGTGCCCGCGCGCACGAAGGGCGGTGACGGTTTCGCCGAAGGCGCCGAGCAGCCCGCGAACCTCGCCGCGGCGCGAGCCCGGCAACAGCAGCAAGGTCTTTTCACGTTCAGGCGAAAGATCCCGTTCGGTCAGCTGCATCGCAGCGGCCAGCGCCACGCCGGGGTCGCTGGCAAGGCGATGACCGACATAGGTGCCCTTCGGCCCGCCCAGCCGGGCAAGCTCGGCCGGTTCGAAGGGCAGGATGCACAGAACCTCGTCGATATCAGGTTTCATCGCCTTGGCGCGGCCGGGACGCCAGGCCCAGACGCTGGGGCAGATGTAATGGACGATCGGAATCGTGGGATCGAGCGCGCGGACCTTTTTCGCCACGCGCAGCGAAAAATCCGGACTGTCGATGGTCACCACACAGTCAGGCTTTTCGGCAGCGATGAACCGCGCCGTCTCGCCGATGCGCCGCATCAGTCGCGGCAGGTCGCGGATGATGGCGCTGAGCCCCATGAGCGCGATCTCGCCGCCATCGAAGAGTGGCGTAAGTCCCTGCTCCTGCAGATGACGCCCGCCAATGCCGACAAGACGCACCTCACGCCCGCTCAGGCGGCGCAGAGCAGCTACAAGATCGGCGCCAAGAAGGTCACCCGACTCCTCGCCGGCAACGATGGCTATCTTGAGCGCCGGCAAGGTCATTTGTGCGCCCCCTGGTCCGCAAGCCCGACGACGAACAGGCCGAGCCTGTCGGCCCTTGCGACCAGTTCACCGTAATCCAGCACCAGCGAGCGGTTGGCCTCCACGCCGATTCCGGCCAGGCCAGCCGCATGTGCCGCATCGACGGTTGCAGGGCCGATGGTCGGCAGGTCGGTGCGCAGCTCTTGGTTCGGCTTGGCGCATTTGACCAGAACGCCGCGCTTGCGCCCGGCTATACGGCCGTTGTCGCGTAGTTCACGCACGCGCTTGAGCAGCAGGTCGGTGCCTTCGATGCCTTCAAGGGCGATGGCACGACCGCCGATGGCAATGGCAGCCTGGCCGATATCGAGAGAACCGATGGCACGCGCGGCCTCCAGGCCGGCCTCAAGATCGGCCCAGTCACCTTGCTGCGGTACATGCGTGCCCATCGGACCTTCAACCGCCAGAAGGTTTGGCACGATCTGGTGCGCGCCGACAACCTTGACGCCGCTGCGTTCGATCAGGCTGACCAGGATACGCAGGAGGCCATCATCTCCGCGCGTCAGCGCTGCAAGCGCCTGCGGCAAGATCCGAAGAAGCGAGATGCTGGGACGTATCGCTTTCCATGCCGGACGGCGGCTAACGCCACCAGCGAGGATGAGATGGGTGATTTTCTGGCGCTTCAACAGCGCAAAGAGGTCGGCGAACTGCTCCACAGCGAGCGTTTCGCCATCGTGCTCCGCCAAGCTCGTGCCTGGATCGGTCTCGCCGTCAATGCGGATGATGTAGGGCCTGTGGCCGGCAGCGGCGAGGCTGTCGGCAACATTGACCGGAAGCCGGCCGCTACCGGCGATGATGCCGACCCGATCGGCAGCGCCGAGATCGAATTGCGTACGCCCTTTAACCTTCGTCATCGGCGTCGTCATCGACAACACCCTTTAGGGGCGGCATGGCATAATGTCGCTTGCCGCGGCTGGAGATGAAATCGACGATCTTCATCGCGATGGGCGAGGAGCCAAATTCGGAGCGCGCAGTCTCGACATTCTCGGCAATCGTGTGCGAGCGGTCGAAGATCGTCTTGTAGGCTCGCCTCAGCAGGTGGATCTCCTCGCGCGGCAGGCCCGAACGGCGCAGGCCGACGATGTTGAGGCCGCGCAGGCTGGCGCGATTGCCGACTGCAATGGCGAATGGAATGACGTCACCGACAACCGCCGAGCAACCGCCGATGAAGGCGTTATCGCCGATGCGGACGAACTGATGCACTGCAGTCAGGCCGCCGATGGTGACGTTGTTGCCGACCTCGACATGGCCGCCCAGCGTCGCACCATTGGCGAAGGTGATGTTGTTGCCGACGATGCAGTCATGCGCGACGTGGGCATAGGCAAGGTAATTGCCGTTGTCGCCGACGATGGTCTCGCCACGGCTGGTATCGGTGCCGGTGTGCATGGTCACGCCTTCGCGGATCGTGCAGTTCTTTCCGATGATCAGTGTCGTGCGGCCGCCCTTGTGCTTGTTGTTCTGCGGCGGCGCACCCAGCGTCGCTTGCGGAAACACCTTGGTGCCTTCGCCCAGGGTCGTCGCGTTCATGATCGAGACATGGCTGACCAGTTCGACCCGGTCGCCAACCACGGCGTCGGCGCTGACGTGGCAAAACGGGCCGACGCGGACGCCCACGCCCAACTGGGCCCCGGCTTCGACTACGGCCAGAGGATGGATGAAAGTTTCGGTCTGCATAAGCGTTCTTGTTATTCCTTGGGCACCATCATGGCCGCCACTTCGGCCTCGGCGACGGTCGCGCCGTCAACACGCGCCTCGCAGGCGAATTTCAGGATGTTGCCGCGCTTCTTGATCTTCTTGACATGGATGCGCATCTGGTCGCCGGGTACCACCGGCTTGCGGAACTTGGCACCGTCGACGGTCATCAGATAGACCAGCGAAGGGCTTTCGTCGATCACCAGGCGCAGGCAGATCGCACCGGCGGTCTGTGCCATGGCCTCGATGATGAGAACGCCAGGCATCACCGGCTGGCCGGGAAAATGACCCTGGAAATGCGGCTCGTTGAAGGTGACGTTCTTGATGCCGACGGCGGAATCATCGCCATCGATATCGACGATGCGATCGATCAGCAGGAACGGATAGCGGTGCGGCAGCAGCCTGAACAGGCCAAGAATGTCGACCGCTTCAAGCGTTGTCGTTGCCTGCTCACTCATCTCGTCCACCCTCTTTCGCCTTGCCTTTGGCCAGCTTTTTGAGCGCCACAAACTCGCGCATCATGTCCTTCATCGGTTTTCCGGGATAGCCGCCCCAGACCTCGCCCGCCGGCACGTCGTGCATGAAACCGCTGCGCGCTGCAAGCTTTGCTCCGGCACCGATGGTGAGATGATCGGCGAGGCCGACGCCGCCGCCCATCATGACCCCGTCGCCGACCGTCACCGACCCCGAGATACCCGTAAGTCCGGCTATGACACAATTGCGACCGATCCGCACGTTGTGCGCGATCTGGACCAGATTGTCGATCTTGGTGTTCTCGCCGATGATCGTGTCGGCCATCGCGCCGCGATCCACCGTGGAATTCGCGCCAATCTCGACATTGTCCTGGATGACGACGCGGCCGATCTGCGGCACGCGCTCCGGGCCCTTCGGCCCGCCGGCAAAACCGAAGCCATCCTGACCAATCCGCGCACCGGCATGGATGATCACGCCATTGCCAAGCAATGCGTATTGCACAGAACTGTGTGGGCCGATGTAGCAGTCGCGGCCGATCTGCACCGAACGCCCGACCACCGCATTCGCTGCGATAACCGTACCGCTGCCGATGGAGGCGAGCGGGCCGATCACCGCGCCAGCCTCGACGATCGCACCTGTTTCGACATGGGCGCTGGCATCGACATGGGCATGGGCCGAAACACCGGTCTCGCCGGTAACGCCCACGGGGCGCTCGGCCTCCGGATAGAGCAGCCGTCCGATGCGGGCGAATGCCTGCTGCGGTCGCGGCGTGACAAGAACGGCAATGCCCTCGGGAACCAGGCCCACGACATCGGGCGTGCAGAGCACAGCCACCGCCTGCAAGGTCGCAAGCGAAGCGGCGTTGCGTTTGCCGTCGACAAAGACAAGTGCTCCTTCGCCGCCGTCATGCGCGGAGGCGATTGTCGCAATTTCCATCTTGGAATGGTCGGGATTGACGAGAGTGGCGCCAGTCAGTTCGGCCACCTCGCCCACCTGATAGAGGCGCGACGGCACAAAGAACACCGGATCCGTCATGTGATGCTGTTCCAGCTGGGCCGGTAAAAAGCATCCGGGCCCCGAAGGGCCCGGACACATTGTTCCGCGCGATTAGAAGCGGGTCGAAATGCCGAAATTGAATTCCTGCGTATTGTCGCCGTCCTGCTTCTTGATCGGCATCGCATAGTCGACACGCAGCGGACCGAAGGGCGACGCCCAGAGCAGGCCAACGCCGACGGAAGCGCGCAGCTGCAGATCGGTGGACGTACCGAAGCTCACGTCCTTCACCTTGCTGCCGTAAAGTGTTGCAGCGTCCGCGAACACCGCACCGCGCAGGCCGAAGCTTTCGGGAACGACCGGGATCGGGAACTGGGCTTCAGCCGACGCATTGAAATACGTCGTGCCGCCGAGGTGCTCGCCGGTAACCGTATCGCGTGGTCCGATGCCGTTATATTCGAAGCCGCGGATCATGCGATCGCTGCTCTTGAACTGATCGAACACGCGAAGCCCATCGTCGCCGAAGCCGATGATGTGACCACCACCTGCGGAGACGAGACCAACAATATCAAGCTCTTCCGAGAGAGTCTGATAGTAGCTGGCGCGACCAGTGAACTTTGCAAACTTTGCGTCGCCACCCAAGCCAGCAACTTCCGTCGTGAAGTTGGCGTAGATGCCGTTGCGCGGATTCTTCATGTCGTCGATGGTGTTGTAAACCAGCGTACCGCTGACCGACGACTTGATCCAGGGGCTCTGCGCCACACCATTGATGATGGCCTGCGATACGTTGCAATCTCCGCCCGGGGGAGTTGGAACGCAGCTGAGGTCGTACTTCTCCTGGGAAATATTATACGCGAGCTGCGTCGAGATATTGTCCGTGATCGGCAGACCGAAACGGATCGTACCGCCGGTGATATCGCTATCGTAGTGATCGTATTTGCGGGTCTGACGATAGATATCGAAGCCCGCGGCGATACGGCGTCCCAAGAAATAAGGCTCGGTGAACGAGAAGCCGTAGTCGCGCGAGTTCTTGCCGCCACCGGCGGAGAACTTGATGAACTGACCGCGACCAAGGAAGTTGCGCTCGGTGATCGAGCCTTCCACAGACGGTCCGGCATTGTCGCCACCGGTCGAATAGCCGGCACCGATCGAGAACTCACCGGTCGACTTCTCGATGAGATCGACGACCAGCACCACCTGATCAGGCTGCGAACCGGGCGCCGTCGAGATTTCGACGCGCTCGAAGAAGTTCAGCGCCTCAAGACGCTTCTTGGCACGCTGGATGAGAACCTGGTTGAACGCATCGCCTTCGGACACGTCGAATTCGCGACGGATAACGAAGTCACGCGTACGCTCGTTGCCGCGGATCTCAATGCGCTCGACATAGGCCTTGGCACCCTGGTCAACCGTGTAGACCACGTTGATGGTGCGGCTCTCGAAATTGCGATCGCCACGCGGCGTCACCTTGGCGAAGGCATAACCCTTGCCGGCGACATTCTCGGTGATCGCAATGATCGAATCTTCAACGTTCTTGGCGTTGTAGACGTCGCCCTTGCGTGTCTCGACCAACGACTGCAGCGTCGCGCCATCGACTTCCGGAATCGTGCTTTCGACCGACACGTCACCAAAGGTGTAGCGCTGACCTTCATCGACCGTGATGGTGATGGTGTACTGGTTCGTCGCTTCGTCGAGTTCGCCGAAAGCGGAAACGACCTGGAAGTCGGCGTAACCGTGATTGAAATAGAAGCGGCGCAGCGCTTCCTCGTCGGCGCGCAGGCGACCCTCGTCGTAGATATCGTCGCGCAGCATGAACGACAGGATCGACGAGCGCTTGGTCGAGATGATGTCGGACAGACGACGATCGCTATAGGCAGTATTGCCGACGAAGTTGATAGCCGCGATCTTGGTGCGGCCACCTTCATTGATCTCGAACACCACGTTCACGCGGTTCTCGCCGAGATCCATGACCTTCGTGCCGACGGTCACGTCATCACGGCCGACGCGCTTGTAGGCTTCCTTGATCGCCTGTGCATCGGACTCGAGCGTCGCTTGCGAGAAGGCACCGCGCGGCTTCAGCTGAACGGCGCTGCCGAGCTGGGCGTCCTTCAGCTTCTTGTTGCCCTGGAACAGCACATTGTTGACGACCTGGTATTCGGAGACCTGAACCACCAAGGTCGAACCGACCTGATTGATACGCACATCGGAGAACAAGCCGCTGCCGAACAGCGCCTTCACCGCATCGTCAATGTCGTTGTTCGTGAACGACTTGCCGGGCTTGATGTTGATGTAGTTGCGGACCGTGTCGGCATCGACGCGCTGGTTGCCGCGCACTTCGACTCGGTTGACCACCGCCGCCTCGGCGGCAGACACGGCAACAAACTGGACAGCGACTGCTCCGGGAACGGCCAGTGCTGCGGACAGAGCCACCGCGGACGCGGCGCTCGCAAACTTGAATGCTGCCTTCATAGTCGGCCTTTACAACCTTTTCTCGAAGTCCCCACGGCGAGAAAACCGGACGTCGCGGTAATTTTCCCGTACCGTAATAACCGGATTTTCCCTACACGCAAGGCTTCTGGTTAATTTGCGCTTACTTCCCCAGCGAGCGTGACTTTCGCGTCACGCAAACTGCCCCGGATGGTAAACGCACCCTCAACAAGCCCCTTGCCGGCCTAAAATTTCTTCATGATTTCAGCAGCCAAACAGGTCGTTCCAGAAAACGAACCCCATAAAAGCCAGCACGAGAATCATCCCCACTCGATATACAGCCTCCATCGCCCTTTCGGAAACAGGGCGCCTGATGACAGCCTCAACTGCATAGAACGCCAAGTGTCCGCCGTCGAGGGGCGGAATCGGCAGAAGGTTGAGAAAACCGATGCCGACCGAAAGCAAAGCCACCAGTTGTATCAGCCATTCAAAGCCCAGCTTGGCTGCCTTGCCTGCCATGTCGGCGATCTTCACCGGTCCACCCAACTGGCATTTGTCTTCGCGGCCGACCACGAATCGCTTGAGAAACTGCCCAGTGCGCTCGATGACGTGCCAGGTCTCCGAAGTCGCCTGAACAAAGGCGCCACCCACACTGTAAGAGATGAGCCGCGGCTGCCCCATCTCCTCGTTGTTGACGACGCCGATAACCGCCACCTTGACCGAATTGCCAAGCGCGTCCTTCTGCTCCATCAGTTCGGGAGCAGCCGTGACGTCCACTTCCTTGCCGTCGCGACGCATGACGAACTTGATCGGATCGCCGCCCCGTCCCGAAACGAGACGCTGCACATCGGAGAAGGTTTCGACAGGCGTACCGTCGACGCTGACGAATCGGTCGCCCGGCATGATGCCGGCGACGGCTGCCGGACTGCCGGCGCGCACTTCGGCAACGGTCGGCTCCATGACGTAGCGACCATAGGCCGTGAACAGCACGGTAAAGACTGCGATCGTCAGCAGGAAGTTGAACAGCGGGCCGGCGAAGACGGTCGCGGCACGTTTCCAGACCGGCTGTGTGTGGAAAGCGACCTTGCGCTCGGCCTCGCTCAGATTGTCGACCTCGGCCCCTTCAGGCGAACTGGTGACGTTCATGTCGCCGACGAATTTGACATAGCCGCCGAGCGGAATGGCGCAGAGCTTCCACCGCGTGCCGCGCCTGTCGTTGAAACCGAAAAGCTCGGGGCCGAAGCCTATGGAGAACGCCCTCACCCCGATGCCGCACCAGCGGCCGACGAGGTAGTGTCCCATCTCATGCACGAAGACGACGATGGTCAGCACGAACAGAAACGGCACGATGGTGCCGAGAAGAAGTCCGTTGGTGCTCAGGAAGGCAGGAAGATACTCGTTCAAGTCTAGCCCTCAACCACTTGGCGCCGTGCGTTCCGCACGTCCCGACGTCAACAATGGCCGACTGCCGATCAGGCAGGAAACAGGCCATGCGCCGGATGATCGGCGGAACCTGACAGCCAGCCGATGACGTATAGGGCAAATGTCGCCGCGACAAGCCCGTCGACCCGGTCCATCACGCCCCCGTGACCGGGAATGATGAAACCGGAATCCTTGTAGCCATGCCGCCGCTTGACCCATGATTCGAAAAGGTCGCCAGCCTGCGAGACGACCGACAGCAACAGCGCCACAATTCCGAGCAAAGGCAGATTGCCGATGCCCATCGCCCCTGCGAGCAGCAGGCCTGCGACAACGCCGCCGATGGCGCCGCCGACGGCGCCGCTGCGCGTTTTGCCGGGCGAAATCGCCGGCGCGAGCTTGGGGCCGCCGACCTTGCGGCCGACGAAATAGGCGAAGATGTCGGTCGACCAGACCACGGCGAAGAGAAACAGGATCGCAACCAGCCCTGATGCGCCGTCGCCACGCAGCAGAGCCAGCGACAGGCCGGACAGGGCCGCATAGCCGAAGCCCGCCGCGTCCCAGCCGCCAATGCCGCGCAACCGCCCGGCACTCCAGAGCACCCCGGCAAAAAGCACCGTAAGGGCAAGCAAGGCAAAGGCAGGGATGCCGATGACAAGCGCACCGACGAAGATCAGCACCAATCCTTCAGGCAGGAAGCCGAGAGCCCCTGCCGTCCAGCTGGCCTCCGTCTTCGGACGCGCCATGCGCGACCATTCGTAGAATATGCCGAGCACGATCGCCGCCGAAAACAACCGGAACGGCACGCCGCCCAACCAGGTGAGCAGCAGGACGGCAACGGCAAGGACAATCGCCGATATCGTACGGATCTGGAGATTGCTCATGCGTTCCGCCGTCACAGCGCAACGTCGCGCGGCGCTAGCCCGCCGAAGCGGCGCTCGCGGCCGGTGTATTCGCGCAATGCATCCGCCAAGTGCTCCCTAGTGAAGTCTGGCCAGTAGCAGGGCTGGAAGACCAGCTCGCTATAGGCCGACTGCCAGGGCAAGAAGTTGGAAAGCCTGACCTCGCCGCTGGTGCGGATCAACAGATCCGGATCGGGGATGCCCGACGTGTCGAGCTCTTCGGCAAAAAGTTCCGGCGTGATGTCTTCGCTTGCGAGGTCGCCACGTTTGACCGCTTCGGCAAGCTTTCGCGCCGCCCGTGCGATCTCGTCGCGTCCGCCATAGTTGAACGCAATCACCAGGGTCAGCGAATCGTTGCCTGCCGTCAGCGTCTCCGCCTCTTCCAGCAAGGACCTGATATCGGGCTGCAAGGTCGCCCTGTCGCCGATGACGCGCACGCGCACGCCGCTGTTATGGAGTTCGGCCAGATCGCGTCGGATGAAAATCTTGAGCAAGCCCATGAGGTCTGTGACCTCGGACTTCGGCCGCGACCAGTTTTCCGAAGAAAACGCGTAGACCGTCAGCCAGGAAATGCCGAGGTCGGCCGCAGCGCGAACGGTGCGGCGCAGCGCTTCCACGCCGGCCTTGTGCCCCGCAACGCGTGGCAACCCCCGGGCCTTTGCCCAGCGGCCATTGCCGTCCATGATGATCGCGACATGCGCGGGCGTAGTCATCCGTTCGCTTTCGGACAGGCGAGTTGCCTGCCTTAGACTTGCATGATCTCGGCTTCTTTGCCTGCCAGCAGGCTGTCGATCTGGCTGATCGTGTCGTCGGTCAGCTTCTGGACCTTGTCGGACTGGACGCGCTGGTCGTCCTGGCTGATGTCGCCATCCTTCTCGGCCTTTTTGAGCGCATCCATGCCGTCGCGGCGCACGTGGCGGGTCGCTACCTTGGCATTCTCGGCATAGGTATGGGCGATCTTGACCAGTTCCTTGCGGCGCTGCTCGTTGAGTTCCGGCAGCGGAATGCGCAGGTTGGTGCCGTCGACGATCGGATTGAAGCCGAGGTTCGACTCGCGGATGGCGCGATCGACTGCACCCACCATCGACTTGTCCCAGACCGACACTGAAATCATGCGCGGCTCAGGCACCGACACGGTCGCCACCTGGTTGAGCGGCATCGGCGAGCCATAGGCCATGACATGGATCGGATCGAGAAGGTTGCTCGAGGCACGCCCCGTGCGCAGCGATGCGAGGTCATGCTTGAAAGCGTTGATGGCACCTTCCATGCGGCGCTGAAGATCGTTGTAATCCGTGCTCATAGCAGTCTCCTTGGTCCCGGGTCCGGGGCCATCGTTCCAATGGTCAGGCGTCCGCAACAATCGTGCAGCGGCCGCCACCTTTCAATATTTCGCCGAAGCCGCCTTTTTCGTGGATCGAATAGACGATTATCGGAATGTTGTTTTCGCGCGCAAGTGCAATCGCTGCCGTATCCATGATGGACAGGCCCTTGGCGATGACTTCCTGATGCGTGATGCGCTCGAAGCGCGTCGCGGTTGGGTCCTTCTTGGGATCGGCAGAGTAGACGCCGTCCACCTGCGTCCCCTTGAACAGGGCGTCGGCGCCGATCTCGGCCGCGCGCAGTGCTGCCGCCGAATCGGTGGTGAAGAAGGGATTGCCGGTGCCGCCGGCAAAGATCACGACCTTACCTGCGTCCATGTAGGCCGTGGCCTGGCGCTGTGAGAAGCTCTCGCAAAGCTCCGGCATGGCGATGGCCGAAAGCACCACGGAATCGACGCCGAGCTTGTGCAGCGACGTGCGCAACGCCAGCGAATTGATGATGGTGGCGAGCATGCCCATGTGATCGCCGGTGACGCGATCGCCGCCCTTGGAGGCAACGGCCACGCCGCGAAAGATGTTGCCGCCGCCGATGACCACGCCGACCTCCACCCCAAGCGCCCTCGCCTCGGCGATGTCGCTGGCAATGCGGTCGACAACAGAAACGTCGATGCCGAAATGCTGCTCGCCCATCAGGGCTTCACCCGACGCCTTAAGCAGTACGCGCCGGTAGAGCGGCTTGTCGGTCATGGGTTCCTCGCGGCTGTTGAATTTGGGTTCCGATACACGAAGGGCGCCGCGATGTCACGCGGCGCCCTTCGGCTATCCTCAGGAAGCGCTTGATGCAGCGCTACTTTTTAGCCTTTTACGGCAGCAGCAACTTCAGCAGCGAAATCGCTCTCTTCCTTTTCGATACCCTCGCCGAGCGCGAAACGGATGTAGCCGGTGATCTTGGCAGGCGCACCGATCTGCTTCTCAGCGTCCTTGAGGGCTGCCTCGACCGTCAGGTCGGGGTTGAGCACGAAGGCCTGCTTGAGCAGCACGACTTCCTCGTAGAACTTGCGCATGCGGCCTTCCACCATCTTCTCGATGATGTTTTCCGGCTTGCCCGACTGGCGGGCCTGGTCGGCGAAGATCGCCTTTTCGCGCTCAACATGCGTAGCGTCGACCTCGTCAGGGGTCAGGGCCAGCGGGTTGGTCGCGGCAACGTGCATGGCGACCTGACGCGCGAAGGCGCGAGCGGCATCGTGGTTGCCGGCGGTCTCGACAGCAACCAGCACGCCGAGCTTGCCGACATTGTCGGCAACGGCGTTATGGACGTAGGTGGCAACGACGCCTTCCGAAACCGAAAGCTTGGCCGAACGGCGGAAGCTCATGTTCTCGCCAATGGTGCCGACAGCGTCCTTGATCGTGTCGGTGACCGACTTGTCCGAACCCGGATACTTGGCCGCAGCAACAGCCTCGGTGGAGCCGTAGGCAAGCGCAACCTTGGCGACGTTGTTGACGATCTCCTGGAAAGCCGCGTTGCGGGCAACGAAGTCGGTCTCGGAGTTGACCTCGACAACGACGGCTTCGCGCACGCCGGCATCAACGCCGATCAGGCCTTCGGCGGCCGTGCGGCCAGCCTTCTTGTCGGCCTTGGAGATGCCCTTCTTGCGCAGCCAGTCGACGGCAGCTTCCATGTCGCCGCCGGTCTCGGCCAGAGCGGCCTTGCAATCCATCATGCCCGCGCCCGAGAGTTCGCGGAGTTCCTTAACCTGTGCTGCCGAAATGCTCATTGTGGCCTCTTTGCTTTGAAATGCGCTGGCGCACCACCGAGGGTTCGATGATGCGCCTGACGCCGGCGCGAGGTATGCGCCCGATCCAGAAAGGAAGGCCGGTTTCCCGGCCTTCGTGATATCAAGCCTGGGCTTCGCCCGAAGCGGTGTTGTCCAGGGCCGGCTCGATCGGAGCCTCGGCCGAGGCGCCGATGTCGACACCCAGGGCGCCCTGCTGGCGAGCGATGCCGTCGATGCAGGCCTTGGCGATCAGATCGCAATACAGCTGGATCGCGCGGGCAGCGTCGTCGTTGCCGGGGATCGGGAAGTCGATCTTGTCCGGATCGCAGTTCGAATCGATGATTGCAACGACCGGAATGCCAAGACGCTTGGCTTCCTGGATGGCGATCGCTTCCTTATTGGTGTCGATGACAAACATCAGGTCAGGGGTCGAGCCCATGTCCTTGATACCGCCGAGGGCCTTATCCAGCTTCTCGCGCTCACGCTCGAGGTTCAGGCGCTCCTTCTTGGTGAAGCCATGGGCTTCGCCAGCGAGCAGCTCGTCGAGCTTGCGCAGGCGCTGGATCGAATTCGAGATCGTCTTCCAGTTGGTCAGCATGCCGCCGAGCCAACGCGAGTTGACGTAGTACTGAGCCGAACGCTGGGCAGCGTCAGCAACGATGTCGGAAGCCTGGCGCTTGGTGCCGACGAACAGCACGCGGCCGCCGCGCGACACGACGTCGGAAACCTGCTTCAGGGCCTGGTGCAGAAGCGGAACAGTCTGCGACAGGTCGATGATGTGAACGTTGTTGCGGGCGCCGTAGATGTAGGGCGCCATCTTCGGGTTCCAGCGGTGGGTCTGGTGGCCGAAGTGCGAGCCAGCTTCGAGAAGCTGGCGCATGCTGAAATCAGGCAATGCCATCTTTATGTCCTTTTCCGGTTAGCCTCCACGGACCATGACGCTTTTCGCTGAAATGCTCGAAACGCCACCGGGCGGTCTCAGCCGGATTTCTCCCGGGCAGAAACCAAAGTCCGTGTGTGGAATGGGGCGGCATATAGACGTATTGCCTGGTGAGTGCAACCCCGGGACCAGGTCGATATTGGCGGAAAACAAGGCGTTCTGCACCGCCACACCGCGACATGGGCATCCTGTCGCATCGGCACCGCCAACCGCCGCGATCAAATCCGGGGGGCGATTCCCGCGACCGGGGCAGTTCAGCTGCCGGCTGCCCAGCGGGAAATGCCCGGCTCTTCCTGCACGGCACTTTCCATCGGCCTGGGCTCGCGACGCTTGAAGTTGCGCACGCGCACGCGGCGGAACACCGCCACGATCTCCTCGCGGCTGCATTCGACGGCGCCGAGCCTCACGGCCCGATCCCGCTCGAAGCCGGTAATGTCATAGTGGGGGGCGGAGGTCTTGGGTGGCCCCTGGTAGGAGGAGCGCTTCAGCCCAAGCTGGGCAGCAAAACGGTGCAGCTCATGGATATCGTCGGCCAGCAGGTGGCACCAGCGATGGCCCACCCACTTCCAGATCGCCGCGTCGACATAAACAGCCACGCGCCGCCTACTTCTTGCAACTGCCCTGCGGCACCGGGAACAGCGAGAGATTGACCAGCTTGCCGGTCATGGAGAAGTCGCCGTAGTCCATGACCAGATCACGCGTCAGGCCGTTCTCGTGCAGCTTGAAGCTGATCCGGTACTCCGGCACTTCCTCGCCGCTGCCTTTGCTCTCGTCGAAATAGGCAATGTCGACCGGCCAGTACTTGTCCTTGGCCAATCCTGCCAGTGCTGGAAGCTCGGGGTCGCCGCTCGGCGCCTCGGCCTTCTTGCCGACGATGACGGTCGTGGTCATTACCTTGTCGGCATCCTCGGAACCGTCGAACAGGCTGGTTTCATAGAAGGTCTCGCCCCTCTCTGCCTTGTCGATGAGCTCGACCAGATGCTGGGTCGGGAACTGCGTCCTGGCGAGATCGACGGTGCCGGGCGTCGGCTTTTCGATGTCGACCTTCACCCCGTTCGTATCGCGCGTCGCAGTGCCCTTGACCTCGCGGTCGAGGCTCTGGTCGACGAAGGACTTGGTGACAAAGGAGAAGGTCTTGCCCTCGGCGTCCTCGAACGTCGTCGTCTGCTGGTCGGTCAGGCGCGTGTTTTCCTGCGTCGCGATCTGCGTGACGAAACGGAACTTCACCGTATAGCCCTCGCAGGCCGAACCGTTGAACTCGTACACCATGCGGCCGGTGAGGCCTGTTATCCCCGAGCGATCCGACGCCTGGTCGAGCACCAGATCGTAGACTGCGCGGTGAGGAGCAAGCACAGGCGCAGCATAAGCGGGCACAAGGCCAAGTGCCGAAGCGGAAAGGGTGGCAAGTACAGCAAGGCGCGTTGCGCGCATACACGATGCTCCGATCGGCGCGGCCCTGACAGGCCGCTGGGAATGATGGTCCACCATAAAAAAAGTCGTGGCGGAAGCGAGGCAAAAATAGCACTTTCGGCGCGACCTCACCTACGACCCGAGACTCAGAGATAAGGAAAGACGATGAGCGAAACAATCGAAAAGCGGCTGAGTGATCTCGGCGTGACGCTGCCGGCCGCCGCCGCACCCGCGGCCAACTACGTGCCGTTCATGAATACCGGCAACTACGTCTTTACCGCGGGCCAGCTGCCGCTCAAGGATGGCAAGCTCATCGCCTCCGGTCTCGTTGGCCGCGCCGTCGACACGGCAGCCGCCAAGGATGGCGCCAAGCAGTGTGCAATCAACATCCTGGCACAGGCCAAGGCAGCGCTCGGCGACCTCGAAAAAATCCGTCGCATCGTCAAGATCACCGTCTTCGTTGCCTCTACGCCCGACTTCACCGAGCAGCACCTGGTCGCCAACGGAGCGTCCGACTTCCTGGTCGCGGCACTCGGCGAGCGCGGCAAGCACGCCCGTTCTGCCGTCGGCGTCGCCTCGCTGCCGCTGAATGCCGCGGTCGAGATCGAAGCGATCATCGAGACCGAGTGAGCGGCGACATGACCGACCTTTCCTGGCTGACCGCCCGACCCATCGCCCATCGCGGGCTGCACGACCTCAACAAGGAGTGCTGGGAGAACACGCTTTCCGCATTCGAACGGGCGGCGAGCCGCGGCTTCGCCATCGAGTGTGACGTGCACCTGAGTGCGGACGGCGATGTCGTTGTCTTCCACGACGACACGTTGAAGCGCCTGACCGGCACCGAAGGCTATATCTGGCAGCGGACAGCGGCCGAGATGGGCGCGCTCCGGATCGGCGGCACCGCCGACCACGCACCGACACTTGCCGAACTGTTGAAGCTGGTTGACGGACGCGTGCCCTTGGTCATCGAACTCAAGGGCATCCCTGGGCATGACGGCGAGCTCGTCGAGCGCGTGGGCGCAGCGTTGCGCAACTACAAGGGCAAGGTCGCGATCATGTCCTTCGACCACTGGCTGATCCGTGACTTTGCCAGGCTTGCGCCCGGCATCCCGGCAGGCCTCACCGCCTGGGGCGACCAGGATCATGAGCTGGAAGCGCATTTCTCGATGCTGGCGCACGGCATCTCGTTTGTCTCCTACAGCGTGACGCACCTGCCCAACCGCTTCATCAGCTTCGTTCGCGACAGGCTGTCTATGCCCGTCATCACCTGGACGGTGCGCGATCAGGACGCGGTCAAGGCAACTTTCGCCCATGCCGACCAGATGACCTTCGAGGGCTTCGACCCCGATGCGACACCGGTGGCTTGAGGTCTTGTAAAGGCAGCTTTCGAACGTAAGTAACTGGGCATGAGCAATGCGAGCGACGCCGGGGCGAAGCAGGCGGATGGCGGTTACGCCGTCCGCGTCGTTTCCAGCATCAGCGAATTCAGCCGCGACGAATGGAACAGGCTCGCCGGCACCTCGAAAACCAGCTCAGACACGCCTTACAACCCATTCGTTTCGTACGATTTTCTGACAATCGCTGAAGCGTCTGGATGCGCCGTCACAAAGACCGGCTGGCAGGGACATCATCTGCGGCTGGAAACGGCTGACGGCAATTTTCTCGGCGCGCTCCCCTGCTACGCCAAATCCCACAGCCAAGGCGAATATGTCTTCGACCATGGCTGGGCCGATGCCTTCGAACGCGCCGGCGGCCGCTACTACCCCAAGCTCCAGGCCTCGGTGCCGTTCACCCCGGCCACCGGCCCTCGCCTGCTCGCTGTCCCCGGAACTGACGCCCCCAGAACCAAGGCAGCGCTTGCGACCGCGCTGCGCAGCGTGGCCGAAGGCGTCGGCGTCTCCTCGGCGCATGTGACATTTGCCGAGCCGGGCGAGATCGACACGCTGGAAGCAACCGGCTTCCTGCGCCGTACCGACCAGCAGTTCCACTTCTTCAACGAGGACTATTCATCCTACGAAGATTTCCTGGCGACGCTGGCATCGCGCAAGCGGAAGGACCTGAAGAAGGAACGGCGCCAGGCGCTGGAGGCCGGCATCTCGATCGAATGGCTGACCGGCCGAGACCTGACTGAAAGCGTCTGGGACGACTTCTTCACCTTCTATATGGACACCGGCGGCCGCAAATGGGGTCGCCCCTATCTCAACCGCACGTTTTTCTCGCTGATCAGCGAGCGCATGGCCGACGACATCCTGCTGGTGATGGCAAAACGGAGCGGCCGCTACATAGCTGGTGCCATCAACTTCATTGGCTCCGACAGGCTTTACGGCCGAAACTGGGGATGCATCGAGGACCATCCCTTCCTGCATTTCGAGGTCTGCTACCATCAGGCCATCGATTTCGCCATCGAGCGCAAGCTGAAGGTCGTCGAGGCCGGCGCGCAGGGGCAGCACAAGCTGGCGCGCGGCTATCGCCCGGTGACGACGCAATCGGCTCATTACATCGTCCACCCCGGCCTGCGCCGGGCGATCGCCGACTATCTCAAGCGGGAACGGCGGGAAGTTGCCGAGATCGGCGAGTATCTCGAGGACCATGGCCCGTTCCGCCGCGGCTGACGCCGGTCAGTGCGCAATCGACTTCGAAAACAGGTTGATGACCATGACGCCGGCCATGATCAGGCCGATGCCGATCAGCGCCGGCAGATCGAGTGTCTGGCGGAACCAGATCCATGCGATGCCAGTGATGAAGACGATGCCCGCGCCGCACCACAATGCATAGACGATGCCGACGGGCACTGTACGCAGCACCAACGACAGGAAATAGAAGGCGCAGGCGTAGCCCGCAAGCGCGATCACCGAGGGAACAAGCCTGGTGAAGCCATTGGTTTCCTTGAGGGCGGAAGTCGCGACGACCTCGAAAGCCACTGCCACGATCAGATAGATGTAGTTCAACGTCGTTCCTCTCGGCCTGCCTTGGCTTGACGTTCCGCCCGCCAGCGCCGAAACATCCACCACGAAATCGCATCAAACGGGATAGGCCATGTCGAGCGGCGCTTACGATCCAAACAACATCTTCGCCAAGATCTTGCGCGACGAGATCCCCTCACAGCGGGTTTATGAGGACCACGCGGTCGTGGCCTTCATGGATGTGATGCCGCAAGGCACCGGCCATACGCTGGTCGTACCCAAGGCGCCTTCGCGCAACCTGCTCGATGCCGACCCGGCGACGCTCGGTCACCTGATGGCCGTCGTCCAGAAAGTCGCAAACGCCGCCAAGACGGCCTTCGAGGCTGACGGCGTGACCATCATGCAGTTCAACGAACCGGCCGCCGGCCAGACCGTCTATCACCTGCACGTCCATGTGCTGCCACGTTTCGAAGGCGTGGCGCTCAAGCCGCATACCGGCCAGATGGAGAAGCCCGAGGTGCTGGCGGTCAATGCGGATAGGCTGAGGGCGGTTTTGGCTCGCGGCTAGGCCGGACTTCGCTGGCCGACGAAATCCAAATATCCACGGCGTCGGGCAAGGTCGGGCGCGCCGATGTTCCGTCCGTCAGGCGCGTGCCGCCTGCCCCTGCTGATGCGTGAATACTCCCGCTTGCTGCGAGGACGCACGTTCATACGCATCGAACACCGCCAGGCCGGCCCGCCAGGCAACGATGGATATGAACACGCCGGCAATGACGTCGACCAGATTGTGCCCACCATGGATAAGGATGGCTGGCGCCAGCAGGGCATTCACGACCAGCAGGGCTAGGCGAAAAACGCGGTAAGGCCATACGGCGACCAGGGACACCAGACCCATGACCGTGTGAAACGATGGGAAGCCGATAAGCCCGGTTACCTGCAAGGAATCAATATGAGGAACACCCTCCTCATAGAGGCGGTAGAGCATTGCCCCGTACTCGGAGCTGACGATCGGCCGAACGACACGGTCGATCTCCGGTGCCAACGTCCAATAGGCGGAAGCACCGCCCGATGGAAACATGGCCCAGCACAATATCCCGGCGATTGCCGCAAGCACCATGGCCAGCGCGCCGGCATGCAGGCGCCTGCGATCGAGCAACATTCCAAGCACCACAAAGGCAACGAACAGCTGAACCAAAGTCAGCTGATAGACAATGCGCAACACAGAATTCAGGAAGGGATAGCCAGCAATCCATGCGCACAGGGCTGGCCAAGAATAGCCGAGCCACGCGTCAATTCGAACGAGCATGGCATCAATCGGTGCCGTTGGCCGCGGCAAAAGCAGCACATTGAACAGAGAACCGACCATTGAGAACAGGATGAAAAGGCCGATGACATGGGTGGTCAGCGCAATGCGCTCGCTGTCACGCCAACGGCGATAGATTTGGCCAAGAGCGACAAACAAGAGTCCGGAACCCGCCGAGAAAAGGAAGAAATTGGCCGAAACGCCAATGCCTTTCCACAATGCGAGGAACCCGTCGACGACGATGAAGGCGCCGACGATCATCAAGATAAGCCGTTCGATCGGATGAAATGCCATGGGTCGCCCTTCCAGACGACATGACCATTGCCCTCCCCGCGTTAAGTCCACGTAAAGAGGCGGCGGCACTGCGAACGATTAGAAATTGAAAGCCATTCCTGCCAACAGCACCATTTCAGCCACAACGATCCCCACCAGCACCTTCCGGCCGAGCCACAGATAGGCAAGGAAGCCCACGGCCGCTGAGGCGAGGCGCAGCGCGAACGATGTGTCCGCCAGCTCGCCGCTCGGGAAGACGATCAGATTGCCGATGACGGCGGCAACCAGGGCCGTGGCGAGTGCCCTGACCAGCACCAGCAGATCGGAATCTTCGCCGATGCGGTCGCCGAGATAGACGCCGAGGAAGCGCCAGGCATCGGTCGCAAGCCAGCCGGCGACGAGGATGAACAGGAACGGCCACCACCAGGCGTCGATCGCATGGAAGGTCATGCCGAAGCCCTCCGACGCGACAGCTTGTGGAAAGCGAAGGCAATGCCCCCGCCGACCAGTCCGGCGCCAAGCAGGTCGAAGCCGGGGACCACCACATGCAGGAGGGGCCCGAGCACGATACCGAGCACCATGGCCACATGCCCTGCCCGCTCGCGCGCCGAGCCCCACAGCGACGTCAGGAAATACATCGGCGTCAGCATGAAGAGCGCGGCTGAAACGGCCGGTGGCATGCTGTCGGCGAGCACATAGACCACCGCCACGACAACCATGTTTGCAAGCACCAGCGTCGAGCCAAGGCCGGCGTAGTAGCTGGTGCGCATGTCTCGCGGCACGCCGCGCAGCCTTTCCATAGCCAGCACCCATGAAGTGACGGCCACGAAATGCGACAGAAAATAGAGCACCCAGCGCGGCGTCTTCGGACCGCGCATTTCCGGCACCAGCGCCACGACCATCGGCGCCAGCCTGATCGAGGACAGCGCAACGGCAAAGGCCGCAGCCGGCAGCGAAGCGCCCGACAGGATCGCGCCGATCAGCACGACCTTGGCCGGCAATGCCCAGACCATGCCGACCATGAAGACGGTCTGGGCCAGCGTCAGCCCCGCTTCTTTGGCGAGCCCGGCAAATCCGATGAAGGCACTGGCAAGGATAAGTCCCGGCACCGAGAAAGCCATGCGCGCGCCGCGCAGGTACCAGCGGCGGCGCGAAGCTGATGTCGATGCGGGCAAGATCTCTTCGGCGGGCATAGGTCCGCGCATATCACGCCGGACCGTTCAAGTCAGCGGCGCGGCCGCTTTGGCGCAACGATCGCAGCGCCGTGCCCAAGCCGCGCAAATTGCTCATCAAATTTGGGGAAGAATTGGATTCCTTTGAGAGCCCGTTAACCACTTGCCTAGTCTCATTCGCTAGACAGGTCCCATAGGGGAGCGAAGACATCATGACCGGCACGTTTCTGCTCGCAGTGCAGGCACTGATCTACTTCGTCACCATGGCTGCCGTCTTCCATTCGCGCCATAAATTCGGCATCGGCATCTTCGTCTGCGTGCTGGGCGTGATGCACTTCCTCGAGACATATCTCGCCGCGGTCTTCTTCCTGCCCCTGCCCTTCGGCCTCATCTCGCCCGGCTCGACCGTGATGTTCTCCGGCAAGCTGATGATGTTCCTCCTGCTCTATATCAAGGAGGACGCGGAGACCGTGCGCCAGCCGATCTACGGCCTGCTGGTCGGCAACTGCCTGATGGTGGTGCTGGCGCTGATCCTGCGCCTTTATGGCAGCGTCGCCGAGTTGCCGGGCTATCGGCCCGATCTCACCTTCCTCGACGATATGGGAATCCTGATGATCTGGGGAACGGCGCTGCTGTTCCTCGACAGCATCGCCCTGATCCTGATCTACGAAAAGCTCGGGCAGCGCATCGCCAACACGTTGTTCAAGCGCATTTTCCTCAGCGCAGCGATCGTGCTCAGCTTCGACCAGGTGATGTTCTTCATCGGTCTGCACCTGGTTTCCGGCGTGCCGATCAGCGCGCTCTATGGCGGCTGGATCGCCAAGATGGGCGCCGCCGCCCTCTACAGCGCCTTACTGGTCGCCTACCTGCGCTATGTCGAGACCAAGCCGCTTCCGGCCGGCACCGAGCCCTTGCTCAAGGTCTTCGACCGCCTTACTTTCCGCCACCGTTATGAGGAGCTGCTGCAGCGTACCGGCGTCGACAAGCTGACCGGCATCAGCGATCGCGGCCAGTTCGAGGCGGTGGCACAGTCGCTCATCGACCGGGCGCTGACGGACCGCAAACCGGTCAGCCTGCTGATGATCGACATCGACCACTTCAAGAGCATCAACGACCAATACGGCCACGTCACCGGCGACAAGGTGCTGAAGGATGTGGCACGTGCGCTGGCCGGGGCGTTGAGGAGCGGCGACCGGCTGTTCCGCTATGGCGGCGAGGAATTCGTGGCCATCTGCCAGGACCTGAATGCCGGCGACGCAGCCGTGCTGGCGGAGCGCCTGCGCACCGCCGTCGAAACCACCGACCTCACCTCGCCCTGCACACGCGCAACGGTCAGCATCGGCATCACCACGGAAAGAGGCGGATCGATCAGCGCCGAAGAGATGATCGGCGATGCCGACGGCTGGCTGTACCAGGCCAAGCGGCTGGGCCGGAACAGAGTAGAAAGCGCCGTGGTGGCATAGACACTCCGACTTTCCATCGCCTACCCATTCAGCCACCATCGTGAACAAAAAAAGCCCCGGCGAACCGGGGCCTTTGTTTGTCTGGACCGACGTCAGTCAGCTCTTGCGCGGCAGTTGCGGCACCAGGCTGCGCTTGCCACCGTCCTTGCCTTTCGGCTCCGACTTCGGCTTTGCCGCCACCACCTTCTTGGCGACCGGCTTCTTGGCTGGCGCCTTCTTGAGCTTCGGACGATCGGCCGGATCTTCCTTCTTCGGCTTCACCGGCACTTCGTCGGCAAGCGTCTCGAGCTTCAGGCCGGACTCGCCGGTTTCCTTCTTCTCGACGGTGACGCGCACCGTGCCACCCTTCCTGAGCTTCCCGAACAGCACTTCGTCAGCCAGCGGCTTCTTGATGTGCTCCTGGATGACGCGGCCGAGCGGACGCGCGCCCATGCGCTCGTCGTAGCCCTTCTCGGCCAGCCAGGCGATGGCATCGGGCGACAGGTCGAAGGTAACGCCACGCTCGGAAAGCTGCGCTTCCAGTTGCATGACGAACTTCTGCACGACCTGATGCACCACCGGCACCGGCAGCGAGCCGAACGGGATGATGGCATCGAGGCGGTTGCGGAACTCCGGCGTGAACAGCCGGTTGATCGCCTCGACATCGTCGCCTTCGCGCTTCGTCGACCCGAACCCGATCGCCGCGCGCTGCGCATCCGACGCACCCGCATTGGTGGTCATGATCAGGATGACATTGCGGAAGTCGATCTGCTTGCCGTTGTGGTCGGTCAGCTTGCCGTGATCCATGACCTGCAACAGGATGTTGAACAGGTCGGGATGGGCCTTTTCGACTTCGTCGAGCAGCAGCACGCAGTGCGGATGCTGGTCGACACCGTCGGTCAGGAGACCGCCCTGGTCGAAGCCGACATAGCCGGGAGGCGCGCCGATCAGGCGGCTGACCGTATGGCGCTCCATGTATTCCGACATGTCGAAGCGGATCAGCTCCACGCCAAGCGACAGAGCAAGCTGCTTTGCCACCTCGGTCTTGCCGACGCCGGTCGGGCCCGAGAACAGGTAGGAGCCGATCGGCTTCTCAGGTTCGCGCAGGCCGGCACGGGCCAGCTTGATCGCCGAAGTAAGGGCGGTGATCGCCGTATCCTGGCCGTAGACGACGCGCTGCAATTCGACCTCGAGGCCTGCAAGCACCTTCTCGTCGTCGGCCGAGACCGTCTTTGGCGGGATGCGCGCCATGGTCGCGATCGTCGCCTCGATCTCCTTGATGCCGATGGTCTTCTTGCGCTTGCCTTCCGGCAGGAGCATCTGCGACGCACCGGTCTCGTCGATCACATCGATCGCCTTGTCGGGCAGCTTGCGGTCGTTGATGTAACGCGCCGAGAGCTCCACCGCGGCCTTAATCGCCTCGTTGGTGAACTTCACCTTGTGGAAGTCCTCATAATAGGGCTTGAGGCCCTTCATGATCTCGATGGCGTCGTCGACCGTCGGCTCGTTGACGTCGATCTTCTGGAAGCGCCGGACGAGCGCCCGGTCCTTCTCGAAGAACTGGCGGAACTCCTTGTAGGTGGTCGAACCGATGCAGCGGATGGCACCCGACGACAGCGCCGGCTTGAGCAGGTTGGAAGCATCCATCGCGCCGCCCGACGTCGCACCCGCACCGATGACGGTGTGGATCTCGTCGATGAACAGCACCGCGCCCGGATACTCTTCGAGTTCCTTGACGACCTGCTTCAGGCGCTCTTCGAAATCACCACGGTAACGCGTGCCAGCCAGCAGCGTGCCCATGTCGAGCGCGAAGATGGTGGCATCCTCGAGCACCTCGGGAACGTCGCCTTCGACGATGCGCTTGGCGAGACCCTCGGCGATCGCCGTCTTGCCCACCCCCGGATCGCCGACATAGAGCGGATTGTTCTTGGACCTGCGGCACAGCACCTGGATGGTGCGGTTGATTTCCGACTCGCGGCCGATCAGCGGATCGATCTTGCCGGCGCGCGCCTTGGCGTTGAGGTTGACGCAATAGGCCGTCAGCGCGTCCTGCTGCTTCTTGCCCTTGCCGGTCTCTTCGCCCGTTTCGTTGTTCGTGCCGTGCTGTTCCTCGTCGGTGCCGCGCGGCGTGCGCCCCTCTGTGGCGCCAGGACGCTTGGCGATGCCGTGCGAGATGTAGTTGACCGCGTCGTAACGGGTCATCTGCTGTTCCTGCAGGAAGTAGGCCGCATGGCTTTCGCGCTCGGCGAAGATGGCGACGAGCACGTTGGCGCCCGACACTTCCTCGCGCCCAGACGACTGCACGTGGATGACGGCGCGCTGGATGACGCGCTGGAATCCGGCAGTTGGCTTGGAATCCTCGTCGTAACCGGTGACGAGATTGTCGAGCTCGGTGTCGATATAGGTGAGTACGGTCTGCTTGAGTTCGTCGAGATCGACATTGCAGGCGCGCATGACGGCGGCCGCTTCGTTGTCGTCGATCAGCGCGAGCAGCAGGTGTTCGAGCGTTGCATATTCGTGGTGGCGCTCATTGGCGAGCGTCAGCGCCTGGTGCAGCGCCTTTTCGAGGCCTTGGGAGAAAGCCGGCATTCAATACCTCACTTCTTCTCCATCACGCATTGCAGCGGATGCTGGTTCTGTCTTGCGAAATCCATGACCTGGGACACTTTGGTCTCGGCCACTTCGAATGTGTAGACCCCGCACTCGCCGACGCCGTGATTGTGGACGTGCAGCATGATGCGGGTGGCGGCCTCCCTGTCCTTCTGGAAGAAGCGTTCGAGCACATGCACGACGAATTCCATCGGGGTGTAGTCGTCGTTGAGGATGAGCACGCGATAGAGACTTGGCCGTTTGGTCTTGGTCTTCGTGCGGGTGATGACCGCTGTGCCCCGGCCAGTGCCGTTGCCTCCCTCGTCACCGTTCTGCATGCGCGCGCTGTCCAAGCCGATCGTCAATCTGGTCCTGCCCTTCGTCAATTCCGACACACCTCGTCATGTAGGTGTCATCGCCGAGATTTTAAGCCCTTCTAACGTGCTGACAATATGGCCGTCGGCCAAGCCGCATCGATTTGCCTGAAACGTGAAGCTCTCAGCCGATTTCGAAACAAAAAAACCCGGCTGCGCGGGCGCAACCGGGTTTCATTTTGACGGATCCAGCGGATCCGCCTATTCCGAATCTGCTGTCAGGCGATCACTTCGCCTTGGCGACGAGCGACTCAAACGGCTTGTAAGCTTCCTTGGCGAGTTCGGCATAGAGATCGCCGAGCTTGGTCGCCTCGGCGACGAAGCCTTCATATGCCTGCTTGGCATAGTCGGCCTGGATCTCGACGGCCTTCTCGAACGACTTGACGCCGAGGAGCTTTTCGAAGGTGGCCGCACCGGCCTCGAAGCTCTTCTTGGTGTAGTCGGTCGCTTCAGTGGCGATGGCCTGGGCGCCCTTCGAGAGCGAGGCAAAGCTCTTCAGGCCGTTGTCGACGAATTCCTTGCCGTGCTTGCTGAAATCTTCATAGGTCTGGGTCATCGCTGCATCCTTTTCGGGTTGGGCGGGTACGCTATGCGATTGTGCGATGCAGCCTAGATATTGTGCAGCGCACAAATTGTCAACTGACCCAGCGGAACACATTTCCACAGTCGCTGGCTCGCCCTTTTGGCGCCCAACCGAGGGTGCCCTGCGGCATTAACTAAAACTCGAATAAAGCCCGACCGAAAGTGTGAACAAGCCGGTTACCATAAACGGATTGGTAACGCTGTCGCCCTAGTGTGGCTGGATACGGGGCCGGAACCTTTGCCGCCCCAAGCCAACGATAAATCAAGGGTGTAACAGTGCGTCAAATACTGCCGGGCAAAGTCCTCAGGGCGGCTATCTCATTCAAATCCATGGTTGCCTTCACTCTCGCCGCGGCGATTGGCTTGGCAACGGTTGCGCCGACGGCTGCTGCGACGGACGCCCGTTACGCAGCGATTGTCATCGACGCCAACACCGGCAAGGTGCTGCACCAGCAGAACGCCGACTCGCGTCGCTATCCGGCGTCGCTGACCAAGATGATGACGCTGTACATGACCTTCGAGGCCATGGCCAAAGGCAGGATCAACAAGGACACACGGGTCGTCTTCTCCCAGAACGCCGCCAACGAGCCGCCGACCAAGATCGGCGTCAAGGCAGGCGGTTCAATCACCGTCGAGGCGGCGATCCTTTCGCTCGTCACGCGTTCGGCCAACGATGCAGCCACTGCACTCGGCGAGCTGATCGGCGGCTCCGAGGAAAACTTCACCCGCATGATGACGGCCAAGGCCCGCAGCCTCGGCATGAAAGGCACGGTGTTCCGCAACGCCAACGGCCTGCCCAACACCGGACAGTTCACAACCGCGCGCGACATGGCCATGCTCGGCATCGCGCTGCGTGAGCATTATCCGCAGTATTACAGCTATTTCTCGACCCGTTCCTTCGCCTTCGGCCGCCAGCGCATTGCCAACCACAACCGCCTGCTGGGCCGGGTCAAGGGCGTCGACGGCATCAAGACCGGCTACACCCGTGCATCGGGCTTCAACCTGGTTTCGTCAGTGCAGGACGGCAACCGCAGCCTCGTTGCCGTCGTCATGGGCGGCGCTTCGGGTGGCAGCCGCGACAACAAGATGGCGAGCCTCATCAACACCTACCTGCCCCAGGCTTCGCGCCGCGGCGGTGGCGGCGACCTGATCGCCAAGACCGACACGCCCACGCCGGCAGTTGCCGTTGCCAAGATGCAGCTGCCCAAGCATGACGCCCCCACCCCGGATACGCGCCCGCAGGCCGAAGTAATAGAAGTCGCCGACGCCTCAAACGACGAAGAGGCCGTGACCGAGAAAGTGGCAGAAGCCGTGCCCGCCCCGGCCAAGAAGCCGACCATCAGCGCGGCATCCCAGCCCAAGATCGCCATGGCCTCGGCCGAGCGTTTCGGCGGCGCAATCCCCTTCCAGATCCGCAAGGCGAAGGATTCCGTTCCTGCCTCGAATGACAACGTCGAGCAGGCCTATGCGGCCCCCACGGAAGCTCCGGCAGTCGACGCGATCAAGACCGCGACCGTGCGTGCCGGCTGGGCCGTGCAGGTGGCGTCCTCGCCCAGCGACGGCGAGGCCCGCGCGATCCTCGAAAAGACCGCGAAGCAGGCCGGCGCTGCCCTGGCAGATGCCTCGCCCTTCACCGTGCCCTTCGAGAAGGGCGGCGTGACCTACTACCGTGCCCGCTTTGCCGGCTTCGATTCCAAGGATGCTGCCTGGAACGCCTGCAACGCGCTCAAGAAGAAAAAGATCTCCTGCTACGCGATTGCGCAGTAGGCGAAGAGCCAACCTCCTGGGTTTTGTAGTGTGTCGAAGGAGTTAGTGATGATCGGAGAGAAGGACGTCCTTGGCTTCGTTGATCCGCGCCGCGAGGAAAGACGAGCCGCCGAGGTCGGGATGCAAGCGCTGAATCAGTCGACGATGCGCCTTGCGGACATCCGCCGCGGCGGCCCCCGCTTCAAGACCAAGGACCTTGTAGGCCTCCTCCTTAGTCATGGCGCCAGAACCTGGCGCAACACGCTGCCGGTGGTCACCGTCCGGCTTCGTGTCTTCGCGCCAGACGGGAAACCGGCCGTCAAGATAGGTCTCTAGCAACTGCAGGCTTTCCGGGTCGCCGGAAAGCTCGCGAAAGAGGGCCTTGAGTTCGGCCAGCCCGAGCGAGGCAAGTGCCTTGCCCTCCTGACGGCCCGCCAAAACGATTCCCGTCAATACACCGCTGTCATGGTCGAGTTCCATTTCGAGGGCAGCGGTTCGAACCGTCGAGCGCTTGCCCGGCGTGCTGACTGTCGAGCGCACCCTTCTTGTCGCCGCATACCAGGCGAATGCCGCCGATATCAGGCCGCCACCGACGGCCGCGCGCCCAAGCAGAAGCAGCACTAGGCCAACCACGCCGAGCACGACGGGGCCGGCAAGCTTCAGCCCGCTGGCAAGTTGGGCAGCATCCGCCCGCATGAAGGCAACCAGCCCCAGCACCGAAAACAGCAGCACCGCCGCTATGCCTGCGAATAGACTCATGGCGACTTGCGGCTCCTCAGATGCTCGATCATCAGTCTGTCCTCAGGTCTGCCCCTGGCCTCCAGCGCCTTTATGCCCCCGGCGGCAAAGACCGCGACAGCCGATAGCAGGCGAGACAGCGTGGCGGCGGCCGAACGATCGAAGCGGAACCAGGCGCCCTTGGACAGCCTTGCGATCTCCTTGAATGCGCGTTCGGCAGCGGCGTCATGCCCTTCCTGGAAGACAAAGGCCGGTACGCCGAGCAAGCCCAGATGCCCGGCCTTCTCGGCCAGCTCGTCGATGTTCTCTTCCATCGCATCGCCGATATAGACCAGGGCATCGACCTTTGCGGCTCCGGTTTCCTTCAGCGCATGGCTCAGTACCTTGCCGACCTGCGTCTGGCCGCTGCGGCACTGGATGGACGTCATCAGCTTCTTGAGGGAACCTGTTTCGGCAACGAATTTCGACGCCCGGCATTCACCGAGGCCACGGAAATAGACGAGCTGGACATTGAGCCTGCCTGTGTTGCCGACGGCATCGAACATCTGACCCTGCAGTTCGCAGGCGAGGTCCCATGTCGGCTGGCGGCTCATGGTCGCGTCGAGCGCGAGGATCAGTCGGCCTCCGGCCTGGCCGGCTTTGGCCATAGCACGCGCCTGACGGACAAACGCGTCGACTTCCGATGCGTCCGAACGGCGCTCGGCCGGCGGACGGGTGGCTGACGTAACCGGGGGCTTGTTTGCGTCGCTCATCACACAAGAAGATGTGGCGAGCCGCGTCGGCTTGCAAGCCCGTCCTTGCACGCCACGAGCTGGCCTAAAGCAGGCCGAGCTCCGCCAGCTCCAGACGCAGCTTCGGCGGCATTTCGGCAAGTGCCGCGTTGCCCTGGCCCAGATCCAGCGGCGCATCGGCAGGCTTGAGGTAGCGCCAGCCCTGGAACGCGCGGCGCGGCTGCCACTCGGTACGCACCACAGTCGGCTCGAGGACCAGATGGCAACGGCCGATGCCTTCGGAATCGGTGAACGGCCTGATTTCAAGAAGCCGTTGGCGACATTGCACGGAGCCCTTGATCACCCAATAGAGCGAACCGCCCGCAGTCAGCTCTTCGCCGCGCGTCGGCACCATGCGGGTCGTGTGGAATTGCTCCACGGGCTCGCTGGCGCGACGCCGCTCATCAAGGCGGAAGGCGATCCATTCCTCGAGGTCCTCGACGCTATCGCAGCCGACGCAAAGCTTGATGAGATTGAGCGACATGGTCCGAAACTAGTGCCTCGGGCCGGCGCATTCAACGCCGGCCGGAGTTTTGCACAGGCTCAGCATTCGACGACGTTGACCGCGAGGCCGCCGAGGCTGGTTTCCTTGTACTTCTCGCTCATGTCCATACCGGTCTGGCGCATGGTCTCGATGGCGGCGTCAAGCGGCACGAAGTGCTTGCCATCGCCCTTGATGGCGAGCGATGCAGCTGTCACCGCCTTCACCGCGCCCAGCGCATTGCGCTCGATGCAGGGCACCTGGACGAGACCGGCAACCGGATCGCAGGTCATGCCGAGATGATGTTCAAGGGCGATCTCGGCCGCGTTCTCGACCTGCTCGGCAGTGCCACCCATCACCGCGCACAGGCCTGCCGCGGCCATGGCCGAGGCAGAGCCCACCTCACCCTGGCAGCCGACCTCCGCGCCAGAGATGGAGGCGTTGGTCTTGATGATGCCGCCAACAGCCGCTGCCGTCAGCAGGAAGTCGCGGATGCTGTCCTTGTCGGCCTCGACATGGAAATGCAGCCAGTAGCGCAGGACCGCGGGCAGCGTGCCTGCCGCACCGTTGGTTGGTGCCGTGACAACGCGGCCGCCGGCGGCGTTTTCCTCGTTGACCGCCATGGCGTAGATCGACAGCCAGTCATTGGCGAGCAGCGGGTTGGGACGGTTCTGGCTCCACTGTTCCTGCAGCTTGTCATGCAGCTGGCGGGCACGGCGACGAACCTTGAGCCCGCCAGGCATGATGCCGTCCTGCGACAGGCCCCGGTCGATGCAGCGGCTCATCGCGTCCCAGATGGCGTCGAGCCCCTCGTCGAGGTCGGCGCGCGCCATGTGCACTTCCTCGTTGGCCCGCTTCATCTCCGCGATGGAGAGCCCGCTGCGTGCGGCCATGGCCAGCATTTCGACAGCGGTGGAGAAGGGATAGGGCACGCGTTTGCCGGCAGCCGGCGCTGCGGTCTTCGCCTTCATGCGCTGCAGCTCTTCTTCGGAGACGACGAAGCCGCCGCCGATCGAATAATAGATGCGCTTGAGCAGCAGCCGGTCGGAGGAATCATAGGCGTAGAAGGCCATGCCATTGGCGTGGCCGAGCAGCGGCGTCTTCTTGTCGAGCACCATGTCGACGGTCGGATCGAAACGATAGGACGGATGGCCGGGCGGCGAGACGCGCTTGTCACGGCCAACCTGCTCGACGATGGCGTCCGACGTGTCGGGATCGACGGTGACGGGCGTCAGGCCGGTCAGGCCGAGGATGACGGCGCGGTCGCTGCCGTGGCCGACGCCGGTATAGGCGAGCGAGCCATGCAGGCTGGCGCCGACGCGATCGACCTTGGCGCCGGCCGGTCGCGGCCAGTCACCGCCGAGCACTTCGTCGAGGAAACGGGCAGCCGCCGTCATCGGCCCCATCGTGTGCGAACTCGACGGACCAATGCCGATCTTGAACAGGTCGAATACCGAAAGAAACAAAGCTCACTCCCTGCGACGGCGGCTCTTGTCGCATTACTATGCGATCTTTCCGCCCTTTTCACGCTCGCCGCTAGACGCGATCCGACGCGGTTTGCTCAGCGCGCGACATTCGAAAAAACCTCTGACTTGCGCAAGACCGCAAAACAAAAAAGCGCGGACTAGGCCGCGCTTTTTGTATCCAATTCTGTATCCAATTTGAAGGGTGCTTGTTCAGCCTCCGGCGACCACCGCCGCCTTTTCGGCACCGCCGCTGACGAGCCACGCAAGAAGCAGAAAAACAGCAAATCCGATCACTGCCTTGGCCGTCAGACCCCAGCAGGATTTCTGAACGTTGTCGTCCATGATGTGTTGCAAGACCTTTCGTTCGGCGAGCAGGCGGTGCGTCCGCCATTCCGGCTCGTCCCGAGTACGACAGCTGGATACGACTTTGCGCGACGCTTCGCAACTGCGAAAAATGGCGAAACCATGGCAAGGCCATCGGGACAGTCACGTCTCGGTCATTACAAATTTAGACAAATCATAGACTTATTCGAAATCGCGCATTCACGCATCGTCAACATTTGCGGCCGGAAAACGGCGGCTGCAGCACCTCGAAAACGCGCTTCCGGCCGTGCTATTGCTAGCGGATGTTCGACGATTCCTTCCCATTGCTCGCATCGATGAGCCATCTCGACGTGGCAGCACTTGCCTTCTTCGTCGCCGGCTGGCTGTTCCATACCGCCGCAGCCAATGGCCATATCGTCAAGCGGCTGTCGCTGACCCGCGCCATGAACGCGCAGCGTGCTGCCTGGATGGCAACCATGGCGCGGCGCGAGGTTCGGATCGTCGACACCTCGATCATGAACGGATTGCAGCAAGGCACGGCTTTCTTCGCCTCCAGTTCGCTCATCGCCATCGGCGGCTGCTTTGCGCTTCTGGGCGCGTCCGACCGCGTGCTCGCCGTATTGAGCGACGTGCCGCTGGCCGGCGACACCGCCCGCCCGCTCTTCGAGGTCAAGGTGTTCGGCCTGATCTTCATCCTCGCCTATTCGTTCTTCAAGTTCGGCTGGGCCTACCGTCTCTTCAACTATTGCTCGATCCTGATCGGCGCGGTGCCGCATCTGACCGCCAGCAAGGAACCCGACGAGGCGATCCTCACAGCCGTGATGCGGGCAACCCGCATGAACGTGCTCGCCGGCAAGCATTTCAACGCCGGCCTGCGTGGCATCTTCTTCTCGATCGGCTATCTCGGCTGGTTCGTCGACGCCCGTGTCTTCTTCCTCACCACAGCCCTACTTCTCGCAGTTCTGATCAGGCGGCAGTTCTTCTCGGAAGCGCGTCAGGCCGTGCTGGTTCAGAGCCCCGGGCCGGGAAACGGTTCATCGATCCGTCCCGACAGCCAATAGGCAAACAGTCCGATCCATTCGCGCAGCGCCATCGTCGTGTTCTGCAGAGAATCGGCCGGATTATCGGTGAACAGGCCGACGCCCTCCTGCCCCGACGTGCGGTAGTCGACCGGCCAGGCGACGACCTGGAAGCCGGCCTTGGCAAACAGGGCCATCGAGCGCGGCATATGGAAGGCCGAGGTGACCAGCAGCCAGGTTTCGCCCGGCTTAGGTGTCACCATCTCCTTGGAGAAGACAGCGTTTTCGTAGGTGTTGCGCGAACGGCCTTCGAGGATCATCCGATCGCGCGACACGCCGAGCGCCTCGAGCAGGCGGGGCGCGGTATCGGCATCGCCCTCGCCTTCGAGGACCAGCGTCCCGGTGCCGCCGGAGATGACCACTTTCGCATCCGGATAGCGACGCGCTAGGACAGCGGTCTCGACCATGCGGTCGCCGCCGCTGTTGAGCTCATAACCACCGCGGGCGAGATTGATCGCGCCTTCGAAGCCGCCGCCGAGCACGACGATGCCGTCGACCCTGGCAGGCTGCGGCGGCCGCGGGAACCGTTCTTCAAGCGGATTGAGCATGAGCGAGCCGAGCGACGTCCATGTGGCCAGCGCAAGCACCAGGAAGGACAGCAAGGCCGTAGCGCGGAACAGGCGGCGCCAGCCGAAGAGGCTGGCAACCAGTCCGGCCGCAAGCAGGAATATCGCAAAATTGAGCGGCTGGGCGAAGAACCAGAAGATCTTTGAGAGGTAGAAGAACATTTCGCCCTCTGAAAAGCGTTAGAGCGCCTTGTGTCCCTCAGGATTCACAAGGCGCTCCAACTCATTGAACAATCGGCGTATCACTCGTTCCAAGGATCAATTCCGATCCCAAGACAGGATGCAGTCGGCGCCTACCACCACTTCTGTGGCTGGAAGCGGCCGGCGGCCTGCTCGATGACATGGGCGGTCTGGAACAGCGTCTCTTCGTCGAAGGGGCGCCCGATGAGCTGGAGGCCGAGCGGCAGGCCGTGGCCGTCGAGGCCGGCAGGTACGGCGATGCCAGGCAGGCCAGCCATGTTGACCGTCACGGTGAAGATGTCGTTGAGGTACATCTTGACGGGATCGGAAGCCATGTCCTGGTCGGCGACGCCGAAGGCGGCCGACGGCGTCGCCGGTGTCAGGATGACGTCGACGCCGGCAGCGAAAGCCAGCTCGAAGTCGCGCTTGATCAACGTCCGCACCTTCTGCGCCTGCAGGTAGTAGGCGTCGTAATAGCCGGCCGACAGCACATAGGTGCCGATCATGATGCGGCGCTTGACCTCGCGGCCGAAGCCGGCGGCGCGGGTGTTCTCGTACATCTCGACGATGTCCTTGCCCGGCACGCGCAGGCCGTAGCGGACGCCGTCATAGCGGGCGAGGTTCGACGAGGCTTCTGCCGGGGCCACGATGTAGTAGGCCGGCAGCGCATATTTGGTATGCGGCAAAGAGATGTCGACGATTTCGGCCCCGGCATCCTTGAGCCAGGCAATGCCCTTCTGCCACAGCGCCTCGATGTCGTCGGGCATGCCGTCGACGCGATATTCGCGGGGAATGCCGATCTTCATGCCCTTCAGCGACTTGCCGATGGCAGCTTCGTAGTCCGGTACCGGCATGTCGACCGAGGTCGTGTCCTTGGCGTCGACCGAGGCCATAGACTTGAGCAGGATGGCGGCATCACGCACGTCGCGCGCGATCGGGCCGGCCTGGTCGAGCGACGAAGCGAAGGCAACCGTACCCCAGCGGGACACGCGGCCATAGGTCGGCTTGATGCCGACAGTGCCGGTGAAGGCGGCTGGCTGGCGGATCGAGCCGCCGGTATCGGTGGCGGTTGCGCCGGCGCAGAGCCAGGCGGCAACCGCCGCGGCCGAGCCGCCCGACGAACCGCCGGGCACCAACTGCGTATTGTCGAGCGAACGGCCAGCCCCCTCGCCGCGCGAACGCCGCCAGGGGTTGATCACCGGACCGTAATAGGACGTCTCGTTGGACGAGCCCATGGCGAACTCGTCCATGTTGAGCTTGCCCAGCATGACCGCGCCGTCAGCCCAGAGATTGGCCGTGACGGTCGATTCGTAGCGCGGCTTGAAGCCGTCGAGCACGTGGCTGCAGGCCTGGGTGTGCACGCCTTCGGTGGCAAACAGGTCCTTGATGCCGAGCGGAATGCCCTCGAGCGCGCCGCCCTCGCCCTTGGCAAGCTTGGCATCGGAAACCTTGGCCATCTCGCGCGCCTTGTCCGGCGTCGTTGCGATATAGGCGTTGAAGGTCGGATTGGCCTGTTCGATGGCCTGCACATAGGCCTCGGTCAGCTCCGAAGCGGTGATTTCCTTGCCGCGCAGCTTCTCGCGCGCTTCGGCAATCGTCAGTCGGGTCAGATCGGTCATTGCGAATTCACTTCGTGTCACGCAGCCGAAAGCTGCTTTTGATGGGACAAGGAACGGGCTGGCTCGGGCCTATTCCACCACTTTCGGCACAAGGAAGAAATTCTCGTCGGTGGCCGGCGCGTTGGCGACGATGTCGGCCGCCTTGTTGCCGTCGGTGACGACGTCAGTGCGCTTCTTCATGTCCATCGGCGTCACCGAGGTCATCGGCTCGACGCCTGTCACGTCAACTTCGTTGAGCTGCTCGACGAAGCCGAGGATGGTGTTCAGTTCGCCCGTCATGCGCTGGGCATCGTCTTCGCTCACCGCAATGCGGGCAAGGTGCGCGACGCGCTTGACGGTCTTGAGATCAACGGACATCGAAAAACTCCGGCAAACCGGGAAAAGGGAATAGCTCGGGCTATAACGGCGCTGGACGCGACGCGCAACATGGATGATGCATCACGGCAGGGCGACACCGTCGCACAGATAATAGCTGCCGGCATTGTCGGTCTGCGGCCCCTCGTCGTCGACACTGCGCACGGAGGCGACATCCAGCTGCGTCGGGCTGAGTTCAAGGATCGACAGCGTGTCGGGGAACATGTGGCCCGGCTCGTGGCACAGAGCCGTCACCGCCCAGGCAGGGAAACGCTTGGCCCTGATGATGTTGACGAACTCGCAACTGTATTCGGCGCTGTCGATGCCACGCGCCGACAAAACCAGCGTACCGGAATCGATCAGGCTCTTGACCGATTCTTTCTTGGCCTGCGCGCAGAGTTCCTCGGATTGCAGGTAGACACCCTTGATGAAGTCCTCGGCGCTCGCCGCTGATGCGCCGCATAGCAGCGCCGACAGGACCGCGAACAAACCAACTTTCCTCATTGCCGCTCACCTCGCCGGGCGTGACTTGATGTTGGAGCGGATGCACTCGCTATCGTTCGTGCGCCCGTTCCAACTATTCCGTTTTGCCGCATTTGTGCGACGCCGGTTGATTCCAACCGGGCTGCAAAATGCTCTAGATCTCGACAGTGACACCGACCTTGGGCAGCACCACATCGACGCCCGAACCGTCCATGCCGTCGACGAATTTTTCCGCCGTCTGGTCGATAACAGGGAAGCTGGCGTAGTGGCAGGGCACCACGGTCTCGAATTTGAAGAAGCGCTGACACGCAAGTGCTGCCACCGCCCCGCCCATGGTGAAACGGTCGCCGATCGGCACGATGCCGATCTTTGGCTCGTGCAGTTCGTTGATGAGGCCCATGTCGGAGAAGATGTCGGTATCGCCCATGTGATAGAGCGTCCGCTCCTCCTCGAAATGAAGGATCAGCCCGGCCGGATTTCCGAGATATGTATTCGCCCCACCCGCGCCGCTCGCCGACGACGAGTGCTGTGCCGCGACGAAGGTGGTGGTGAAGCCGCCGCAATCGACGGTGCCGCCGATGTTGCCGGGATTGATCTGCTTGTCGGAAACGCCCTTGCCGACGAGATACATGCATATCTCGAAATTGGCGACGAGCATGGCGCTGGTCTTCTTCAGGATCTCGGCGGCATCGCCGATATGGTCGTCATGGCCATGGGTCAACAGCACATGGGTAGCGCCGTCGGCCGCCTGCTCCCACGACTTGCCCCAGGACGGATTACCGCTCAGGAACGGATCGATCAGGATTTTCGCTCCAGCCGCCTCGACACGGAACGCCGAATGTCCAAACCAGGTGAGTTTCATATGTCCGGCGCTCCCGTATTTCGTTGTCGGCTCGAATGGCTGCCTATCCGGAAATCGTTTCCGGCTTTGACGGCCATCCAGTAGAGGATAGAACGCGGCGAGCGCCAGTCAAATGGTGCCTCGCGATTGCAGCGCCCCACATCTTCGTTGCGCTGTCGAAAGGAACGTTGCTTGACCGTTGCCACCATCGAACAATTGCCCGCGCTGCTTGCCGGCGGCAGGACGCTTGCGGGGCTCGACCTCGGCGACAAGACAATCGGCGTGGCGGTCTCCGACCGCGGCCTGTCCTTTGCCCATCCGCGGCCGGTCATCATGCGCAAGAAGTTCACGATCGACGCGGCAGCACTCATCGGCCTGCTGACAAAGGAAAATGTCGCCGCAGTGGTGATCGGCCTGCCGATCAACATGGATGGCTCGGAAGGCCCGCGCGCGCAGAAGTCGCGCGCCTTCGTCCGCAACATCGCGCCGCTGACGGAACTGCCCTTCGCCTATTGGGACGAAAGGCTGTCGACGGTCGCCGCCGAACGAGCATTGCTGGAGATGGACGTCTCACGCCGCAAGCGCGACGAGCGCATAGATTCGGCAGCAGCAGCCTTCATCCTCCAGGGTGTTCTGGACAGGCTTCAGACGCTCGGTGCCGACGCGGCCGACGAGTAGCGGGCCCACAGTACCCTTGCCTTTTCAGCGATCAGCTTGCGACGGCGGAACGCCCAGATCGCCAGCAGGATCAGCGTGTCGAAGAAGAAAGCCTTGCCCATCATCCAGGGGATGGTGGCTGGGTCCATGCCGAGGATTTCGCCGTAGAGATCGAAGATGGCGAGATTGAAGGCCCGGCTCATGTACAACGAGCCGAAGTTGATGTCGTTGATCGACAGGAAATACCACCCCCAGAAGAGCACCAGCGGTGTCGCCCATATGCCAAGAATGTAGCGCATCACATACGCTCCCAGACCGAAAACGGCCGCCACGCACGCGATGCGCTCACCACAGTCTCGGTCCGCTCTATGGGGGCGATAGCGCGCATAAGTTGCCGTTCTCCTTGTGCGAACGACACTGACGCGTGTAGCGACGGCGCGCAACGTAAACCAATTGTTAAGGTTAATTTACGTGCGCTCGTCCAATAATGGGACGGCTGATGCCCCAGATTGTGTCAGCCGACCTGTGGATAGAGCGTGTCGACGATAAGCCGCGCATCGTGGCGGGCATCGAGCATGCCGTAGGTTCCGCGCCACTGCCCGGCGAGTCTCGTCTCGATGAAGGCGTCGGCGATGCGCCCTGCCCCCATGCGCCGCAACTCCGCCGCAGCCGCGGATATGGCAAGCTGCTCGGTCAGGATGCGCGCCGATCCCTCGTCGGAGCTCGCCACCTGCATCGCCGCGCGCAACACGCCGAGAATGCTGCGGCCACCCGGACCGAGATCGCGCTCTATGGAAGCCAGCACGTCCTCGAACAGCCCCGGCGCTCGTGTCAGCACGCGCAGCACGTCGAGCGCCATGACGTTGCCAGAGCCCTCCCAGATCGCGTTGACGGGAGCCTCGCGATAATAGCGCGCCAGCGGCGCTTCCTCGACATAGCCGTTGCCGCCCAGGCACTCCATCGCTTCATAGAGCAGCGCCGGCGCGATCTTGCAGACCCAGTATTTGACGACAGGCGTCATGGCCCGGGCAAAGGCTGCCTCGCCACGGTCGGACGCGGCCTCGTCGAATGACCGCGCCAACCGGAACGCCAATGCGGTCGCCCCTGCGACATCGAGCGCCATGTCGGCGAGTACGCGCTGCATCAAAGGCTGGTCGACCAGATTGGCGCCGAACACCTGGCGATGGCGTGTGTGGTGGACGGCTTCGGCAAGGCCGGCGCGCATGAGTGCCGACGAGGCGACGGCGCAATCGAGCCGCGTCAGCGTCACCATGTCCATGATGGTCTTGACGCCCGCGCCCGGCTCGCCGACCAGATCGCCGATCGCACCCTGGACCTCGACCTCTGATGAGGCGTTGGAGCGGTTGCCGAGCTTGTCCTTGAGACGCTGGAACTGCAGGCCGTTGGAATTGCCGTCGCTCAGCACCCTCGGCACCAGGAAGCATGACAGCCCCTCAGGCGCCTGCGCCAGCATTAGAAAGGCATCCGACATCGGCGCCGACATGAACCATTTGTGGCCGGTGAGCCGGTAGAAGCTGCCGCCGGCACGTTCCGCCCGGGTGGTGTTGGCGCGCACATCTGTGCCGCCCTGCCTCTCCGTCATGCCCATGCCGAGCGTCAGCCCGGCCTTCTCGACCGGTGGCTTGTGCGCCTGATCGTATTTGCGGGTGGTGACGCGCGGCGCCCACTCACGGAAAAGCTTTGGGCTTGCCATCAGCGCCGCAAGCGAAGCGCTGGTCATGGTGATCGGGCACAGATGTCCGCATTCGAGCTGGGCGGTGAGATAAAACCGCGCCGCACGGACCTGGTGCCTGCGCCCGGTCTCGGCCTCGCCATTCTCCCACACGGACGAATGCAGTCCGCCGGCAATCGAGCGGCGCATCAGCGCATGATAGGCCGGATGAAACTCGACCTGGTCGATGCGCCGGCCTTGGCGGTCATGTGTCCTGAGCTTCGGCACTTCGCTGTTGGCGAGGCGCGCCAGATCCTGCGCCTCATGCGTCAGCACGAAACGGCCGAGGCCATCAAGGTCGCGGCGCACCGGCTCGGAGAAATTCTCGGCAATCTGGATCAGCAACGGATCCCCGCGCCAGGCATTGCTACCCGTCAGCGGTGGTGGCTGGTTCGGCACGTCCTGCGTCACGCCATGTCCTTCATCGGTGTGGGCGACGGGCACGAATCCGCAGCCATGAGCGGCTTTATAGCCGAAAAGCTTAGGGATAGCTTATTGCGCGAACCATGTGGGGCGAAAATTGCGTGGGAGATCTCCAGGCACCGAAATCACGACTTGCGAGTGACTGAAGCTCAGCCTATAGCAGCGCCTTGAGATGACAGACGCCACGTCCCTGCCGCCCTACCCGCACCGCCATCTTCTTGGCATCCGCGACCTTTCTCCATTGGATATCGAATTGTTGCTCGACCGCGCAGACGCGGCCGTGTCCATTTCGCGCCAGTCGGAGAAAAAGACGACGACCCTGAGGGGCCGTACCCAGATCAACCTGTTCTACGAAGCCTCGACGCGCACGCAGTCGTCCTTCGAACTCGCCGGAAAGCGCCTCGGCGCCGACGTCATGAACATGTCGGTGGCAAGCTCTTCGGTAAAGAAGGGCGAAACGCTGATCGACACGGCGATGACGCTGAACGCGATGCGGCCCGACATCCTGATCATCCGCCACCAGTCGGCGGGCGCGGCCGCCCTGCTCGCCCAGAAGGTCGGCTGCTCGGTGGTCAATGCCGGCGATGGCGCGCATGAGCATCCAACCCAGGCGCTACTCGATGCGCTGACCATCCGGCGCGCCAAGGGCCGCATCGGCGGCCTCACGGTCGCCATCTGCGGCGACATCCTGCATTCGCGCGTCGCCCGCTCCAACATCCTGCTGCTCAATGCGCTCGGCGCCCGTGTCCGCGTGGTGGCGCCGTCGACGCTTCTGCCGTCTGGCATAGCCCAGATGAGCGTCGAGGTGACGCAATCCATGGCCGAAGGGCTCAAGGGCGCCGACGTCGTGATGATGCTGCGCCTGCAGCGCGAACGCATGGCCGGCGCCTTCGTGCCGTCTGTGCGCGAATATTTCCACTATTGGGGCCTCGATGCCGAAAAGCTGAAGGCCGCGAAAGACGACGCGCTGGTGATGCATCCCGGCCCGATGAACCGCGGCGTCGAGATCGCCTCTGAAATCGCCGACGGCCCGCAGAGCGTCATCCAGGAACAGGTGGAGATGGGCGTCGCCGTGCGCATGGCGGTGATGGAAGCGCTGCTCGACCCGCGCCGTAACCGCGACGGAAAGAACGCATGAGCATCACCGTTTTCCAGCGCGCGCGTATCGTCGACCCCTCGCGCGGCATCGACGAGACTGGTACCGTCATCGTTGACGGCAAGAAGATCGTGGCAGCAGGTGCAGCCGCCCTCAACCAGGGCATCCCCGAGGGGGCTGAAATCGTCGATTGCACCGGCAAGGCAATCATTCCCGGCCTCATCGACGGCCGCGTCTTCATCGGCGAGCCCGGCGGTGAGCACCGCGAGACCATCGCATCGGCAAGCGTGGCCGCAGCCGCCGGCGGCGTGACCTCCATCGTGATGATGCCCGACACCGACCCGGTGATCGACAACGTCGCACTCGTCGAGTTCGTGCTGCGCACTGCCAAGGACACGGCGTCGATCAATGTCTTTCCGGCCGCTGCCATCACCAAGGGCCTCGACGGCCACGAGATGACCGAATTCGGCCTGTTGCGCGAAGCAGGCGCCGTCGCCTTCACCGACGGCCGCCACACCATCGCCAATTCGCTGATGATGCGCCGGGCGCTGACTTATGCTCGCGATTTCGGCGCGGTCATCGCGCATGAGACGCTGGACGCCGACCTCGCCTCCTCTGGCGTGATGAACGAAGGCCTCTATGCCAGCTGGCTCGGCCTGTCCGGCATCCCGCGCGAAGCCGAGACCATTCCGCTTGAGCGCGACCTTGCGCTCGCCCGCCTCACCCGCGGCAACTATCACGCAGCGAAAATCTCGACCGCGATGGCCGCAGGCGCCGTCACCCGCGCCAAGGCCGATGGCGCCAAGGTCACGGCAGGCGTTTCGATCAACAGCCTGTCACTCAACGAAAACGACGTCGGCGAGTACCGCACCTTCTTCCGCCTCACCCCGCCGCTGCGCGCCGAGGACGACCGCCTCGCCGTGATCGAGGCGCTGAAGGACGGCACCATCGACATCGTCGTGTCGTCGCACGATCCGCAGGACGTCGACACCAAGCGCCTGCCCTTCGCCGATGCCGCTGCGGGCGCGATCGGCCTGGAAACGCTGCTCGCAGTGGCGCTGCGCCTGCATCACAATGACGACGTGCCACTGGTCCGCATCATCGAAGCGCTGTCGACCGCGCCGGCAAAGCTGTTCGGCCTGCCCGGCGGTACGTTGAAGCCTGGTACTGCGGCCGATCTTGCACTTGTCGATCTCGACGAGCCGTGGGTCGTGCGCGAAACCGATATCCGCTCCCGCTCCAAGAATACCTGCTTCGAGGGCGCGCGCCTGCAGGGCAAGGTCTTGAAAACCTTGGTCGCCGGACGCACAGTGTTCTCGGCCTGACACGTTCGGGCCACGGGGGAGTAGACTTATCTTGATGCCGGATGACATTTTTCCGACGGCTGTGCACGTCCTGATTGCCGCTGCCGTCTTCGGCTACCTGCTGGGCTCGATCCCGTTCGGCTTGCTGCTGACCCGCGCCGCCGGCCTCGGCGATGTGCGCAAGATTGGCTCTGGCAACATCGGCGCAACCAACGTGCTGCGCACCGGCAACAAGAAGCTGGCGGCGGCAACGCTGCTGCTCGACGCGCTGAAGGGCACTGTCGCCGTGGTGATCGCCGCGCGCTGGAGCACCGATGCTTCCATTGCCGCAGGTTTCGGCGCCTTCATCGGCCACCTCTATCCGATCTGGCTCGGCTTCAAGGGCGGCAAGGGCGTGGCGACCTATATCGGCGTCCTGCTCGGCCTGTCCGGGCTCGGCGCCCTGGCATTCGCCGTCACCTGGCTGCTGATTGCCTTCGTCAGCCGCTATTCGTCGCTCGCCGCGCTTGCCGCAGCCATCGTTGTGCCCTTCACTCTTTATATGATGGACATGCCCAAAGCCGCCGGCCTTCTGGCTGCAATGAGCGTCCTGGTCTTCATCCGCCACCGCGCCAACATCTCCCGGCTGCTTTCAGGGACCGAGTCCCGCATAGGCGCCAAGGGATGAACAAGCCCGCCGCCGGCCCGCAACTCAGCGACCGGCAGCGGCTCAATTGGCTGCGCCTCATCCGGACCTCCAATGTCGGGCCGGCCAGCTTTCGCGACCTCGTCAATCGCTTCGGCTCTGCCGAAACGGCCATCGAGATGCTGCCCGAGGTGATGCTTGCCGGCGGCGCCAACCGGCTTGTCCGCATCCCTTCGATTGCCGAAGCTGAAACGGAACTCGAAGCGGCCCGCAGGCGCGGCGCGCGTTTCATAGCCATCGGCGAGCCCGACTACCCCGCCATCCTCAAGCGCATGGACCACCCGCCGCCGCTGCTTGCCGTGAAGGGCAACGCAGCCGTCTTCAAGCTGCCGCCGGTGGCAATCGTCGGCGCCCGCAACGCCTCGCTGGCCGGCATCAAGATGGCACGCACGCTTGCCGCCGAACTCGGCCGCAACGGCTATGCGGTGATCTCCGGCCTCGCCCGCGGCATCGACACGGCAGCCCATCATGGCAGCCTCGACACCGGAACCGTTGGCGTGCTCGCCGGCGGCCTGGACAAGCCCTATCCTTCCGAAAACATCCCGCTCTGCGAGGAGATCGCCGAACGCGGCGCCATCGTCTCGGAAATGCCCTTCGGCTGGGAGCCCCGCGCCCAGGATTTTCCGCGCCGCAACCGCATCGTTGCCGGCATGGCGCTTGGGCTCGTGGTGGTGGAGGCGGCAAATCGCTCGGGATCGCTGATCAGCGCCCGGCTGGCGGGGGAAATGGGTCGGCTGGTCTTTGCCGTGCCGGGCTCGCCTCTCGACCCGCGTGCCGCCGGCACCAACGGCCTGCTCAAGGACGGTGCGACACTGGTCACCGAAGCAGCCGACGTGCTGGAGGCGCTATCGCCGCTTGCCGGCAGCCAGCCCCTGCCTCCAGACAAGTTCGAGGAGCCGCCGGACTTTTCAGCCACGCCCCCACCTGTCGACAACGACCGTGCCCGCGTCGTCGAAGCACTAGGCCCTGTACCGGTCGAGATAGACGAACTGATCCGCCACACCGGGCTGCATCCGGCGCAGATATTCATGATTCTGCTGGAACTCGATCTCGCAGGGCGCCTCGAACGCCACTCAGGCGGACGTGTTTCGCTTGTTTCGCCCGACGAGCGGTAAGCTCTCGCCATCTCGATCAGATAGGCGAGCATGCCGCGGCGCTCGGCCTCGGCCATAAGTCGCAACTGAGCTAGCATCGTCTGGACATAGTCCAGCGTATCGGACCGCCTGCGGGCGGGCGCAGTCTGGTGCATGGCTGTGACTTTCCCTAGAAAGGGCCGCGTGCGATGGTCTGCTCCGCAGCGGCGTGTCGCAAGAGGCTCGGCTCCACCTGCGATAGTGGAAATACAACAAGACCACCAAAGATTGCATCGAAATCATGCACGCAACAACCGGTTGCAATACTGCCCGGCGCACCCGTTTTTGCCCCCTTCCCCTTGACCGAACGAAAAAGGGCGGCCATTTGACGTGCGAATTGAATGAAGTTCGCCACGCCACTGTCTTGCCTGGCGCCTACTGGATAATCAGCCACATATGGACGTCGTTGTCGTCGAGTCGCCTAACAAGGTGAAGAGCATCAACAAGTACCTGGGCAAGAACTACAAGGTTCTGGCCTCGTTTGGCCATGTTCGCGACCTGCCCGCCAAGGACGGATCGGTGAAGCCGGACGAAGACTTCGCCATGTCCTGGTCCGTCGATGGAGCATCCTCCAAGCGGCTGACCGACATCGCCAAGGCGGTCAAGGAAGCCGATGGCCTGATCCTCGCAACCGATCCGGATCGCGAAGGCGAAGCCATTGCCTGGCATGTGCTGGAAGTGCTCAAGCAGAAGCGCGTGCTCAAGGACAAGTCGATCAAGCGCGTCGCCTTCAACTCGATCACCAAGCAGGCGGTCCTGGAAGCGATCTCCAATCCACGCGAGGTCGACCCGCAGCTGGTCGATGCCTATCTGGCACGCCGCGCGCTCGACTATCTGGTCGGCTTCACCCTGTCACCGGTGCTGTGGCGCAAGCTGCCGGGCGCGCGCTCGGCCGGCCGCGTCCAGTCGGTGGCGTTGCGCTTCGTCTGCGACCGCGAGGCCGAGATCGAACGCTTCGTCCGCGAGGAATACTGGCAGATCGCAGCCACTCTCGGCACGCCGCGCGCCGAAAGCTTCGAGGCGAGACTGACCGTCTATGACGGCAAGAAGCTGCAGAAGCTCGACATCTCCAGCCAGGCGATGGCGGACGACATCAAGGCGATGCTCGATGGCGCAAGCTTCAAGACGCTGTCGGTCGAAGCCAAGCCGACCCGGCGCAATCCCGGCCCGCCCTTCACCACCTCGACCTTGCAGCAGGCTGCGTCGTCGCGCCTCGGGTTCTCCGCAAGCCGCACCATGCAGGTCGCCCAGCGCCTCTATGAAGGCATGGAGATCGGCGGCGAAACGGCCGGCCTGATCACCTATATGCGTACCGACGGCGTGCAGATGGCGCCCGAGGCCATCGAGGCCGCGCGTGATGCCATCGGCAAGGAGTTCGGCGCAAGATACCTGCCCGAGAAGCCGCGCCACTACACGACCAAGGCCAAGAACGCCCAGGAAGCGCACGAGGCGATCCGTCCGACCGACTTCACCCGCACGCCGGCCGAGATGCGCAAGTATCTCGATGCTGACCAGGCTCGCCTCTACGAGATGATCTGGAAGCGGGCGATCGCCAGCCAGATGCAACCGGCCGAGATCGAGCGCACCACGGTCGAGATCGAAGCAACCAACGGCGCAAGGACCGCCGGATTGCGCGCCGTCGGCTCGGTCACTCGTTTCGATGGCTTCATCGCCGCCTACACCGACCAGAAGGACGAGGATTCGGAGGACGAGGAAAGCCGTCGCCTGCCTGAGATCCGCGCCGACGAGACGCTGAAGCGCGAACAGGTCAACGCCACCCACCACACGACCGAACCGCCGCCCCGCTATTCGGAAGCCTCGTTCATCAAGAAGATGGAAGAGCTCGGCATCGGCCGCCCGTCCACCTATGTGGCGACGCTGAAGACCCTTGAAGACCGCGACTATGTGAAGATCGAGAACCGCAAGCTCGTGCCCCAGCCCAAGGGCCGGCTGGTCACGGCCTTCATGGAAAGCTTCTTCGAGCACTATGTCGAGTACGACTTCACCGCCTCGCTTGAAGAGAAGCTCGACGAGATTTCGGACGGCAAGCTCGCCTGGCGCGACGTGCTGCGCGACTTCTGGAAAGACTTCTCGGGCGCGGTCGACGAGATCAAGGAACTGCGCGTTACCGACGTGCTCGATGCGCTCAACGAGGAACTGGCGCCGCTGGTCTTCCCCGAGCGCGAGGACGGTTCCAATCCGCGCATATGCCCGAAATGCGGATCCGGCAACCTGTCGCTCAAGCTCGGCAAGTTCGGCGCCTTCGTCGGCTGTTCCAACTATCCGGAATGCGGCTTCACCCGCCAGCTCGACGGCCCCGGCGCCAATGGCGAGAATGGCGGGCTCGAAGACGGCACCAAGGTGCTGGGCACCGATCCCTACACCAATGAAGAGATCACCCTGCGCAGCGGCCGCTTTGGCCCCTACATCCAGCGCGGCGACGGCAAGGAGGCCAAGCGATCCAGCCTGCCTAAGGGTTGGACGCCGGCGACGATAGACCACGAAAAGGCGCTTGCCTTGCTGGCGCTGCCGCGTGACGTCGGCCAGCATCCCGAGTCGGGCAAGATGATCTCGGCCGGCCTCGGGCGCTACGGTCCGTTCGTGCTGCACGATGGCACCTACGCCAATCTCGAGAGCATCGAGGACGTCTTCTCCATCGGCCTCAACCGCGCCGTGACGGTGCTTGCCGAGAAGCAGTCGAAGGCCAAGGGCGGTCGCGGCGGCGGCACTCCGGCCGCGCTCAAGGACCTGGGCGAACATCCAGGCGGCGGCGGCAACATCACCGTGCGCGACGGCAAATACGGCCCCTATGTCAATTTCGGCAAGGTCAATGCTACCTTGCCGAAGGGCAAGGATCCCGCCACCGTGACCGTGGAAGATGCGCTTGCCCTGATCGCCGAAAAAGAGGCCAAGGGCGGCGGCGCCAAGAAGCCGGCCCGCAGTGCAGCCAAGAAACCGGCCGCCAAGAAGCCGGCCGCAAGCAAAGCCAAGAAGAAGGACTGACCGACCTTGGCGCGAAAGATATCCGGACGAAACGCCGGCACCAGACGCGCCGCAAGCGACGAGGTCAGGGGCAAGGACGTCTATCGCCCCTCGCGTGACGAGATCCTCCGCTACATCGCGGAGAATCCCGATCGCAGCGGCAAGCGCGACATCGCCAAGGCCTTCGCGTTGAAGAACGACGATCGCATCTGGCTGAAGCACCTGCTGCGCGAGCTGCAGGACGAAGGCCTGCTGGAAAAGAGCCGCAAGCGGCTGACCAGGGTCGGCGCCCTGCCCCATGTCGCTGTGCTCGACATTTTCGGACGCGACGAGGAAGGCACCTTCCTGGCGCGCGCCTCCGAGCAACCCGATGGCCCGATCGTCGCCGTCAAGATGTCGCGCAACGCAAGCGGCCCGACACCAGGCGTCGGCGACCGCGTCCTGGCAAAGACCTTCCCTATCGAGGACCATCTCGGCGACGAGAACGAGCCCGCCTACACGGCGCGGATCATGAAGGTGTTCGAAAAACGCAGCGACACCACGCTTGGCATTTTCCGCATCCTCAAGGACGGCACCTTCCGCATCGAGCCGGTCGAGCGCCGCCAGCCGGAACTGGTGGTCGACAAGGATTTCCAGAACGGCGCCAAGGAAGGCGACCTGGTCGAGGTGGTGCCCGAACGCGCCAGCCGCTACGGCCTGCCGCGTGCCAAGGTCGTCACGGTGCTGGGCTCGCTGACCAACGAGAAGGCGGTCTCGATGATCGCCATTCACGCCCACGACATTCCCCACATCTTCCCGTCGGAGGTCCTTGCCGAGGCAGAGGCGGTCAAGCCGGCGACGCTCGACGGCAAGCGCGAGGATTGGCGCGAGCTGCCGCTGGTCACCATCGACCCGGCCGACGCCAAGGACCACGACGACGCCGTTTATGCCGAGCCCGATACGGACGAGAAGAATGTCGGCGGCGTCATCGTCACCGTCGCCATTGCCGATGTCGCAGCCTATGTGCGCCCCGGCAGCGCACTGGACCACGAAGCGCTGAAGCGCGGCAACTCGGTCTATTTCCCCGACCGCGTCGTGCCGATGCTGCCCGAGCGCATCTCCAACGATTTGTGCTCGCTGCGCGAGGGCGTCGACCGTCCGGCGCTCGCCGTGCGCATGACGTTTTCGGCGGAAGGCCGCAAGGTCAGGCACTCGTTCCATCGCGTCATGATGCGTTCGGCCGCGCGGCTCTCCTACCCGCAGGCCCAGGCAGCCATAGACGGCATGCCGGACGACAAAACGACGCCGATCCTGGAGACGATCCTCAAGCCGCTGTGGGCCGCCTATGACGTGCTCAAGCGCGGCCGCGACAGCCGCCAGCCGCTGGAGCTCGACTTGCCCGAGCGCAAGATCCTGCTCAAGCCCGACGGCACGGTCGACACCGTCATCGTTCCCGATCGGCTCGACGCCCACAAGCTGATCGAAGAATTCATGATCCAGGCCAACGTCGCGGCCGCCGAGACGCTGGAAAACAAGAAGCAGAAGCTGGTCTACCGCATCCATGACGGCCCCTCGCTCGCCAAGCAGGAATCGCTGCGCGAATTCCTGCAGACGATCGGCCTGTCACTGGCGCGTGGCGCCCAGATGCGGCCCAGCCAGTTCAACGGCATCCTCGAGCGCGTTCGCGGCGAAGACAACGAACAGTTGGTCAACGAGGTGGTGCTGCGCTCGCAGAGCCAGGCCGAGTACAACCCCGACAACATTGGCCATTTCGGCCTCAATCTGCGCCGCTATGCCCATTTCACCTCGCCGATCCGTCGTTATGCCGACCTGATCGTCCACCGCGCGCTGATCGGCTCGCTGGGCCTGGGAGCGGGCGGACTGACGCCTGCGGAGGAAGCACGGCTGGAAGAGATCGCCGGCCTGATCTCGCAGACCGAACGCCGCGCCATGGCGGCCGAGCGCGACACCGTCGACCGGCTGATCGCCGGCTTCTTGGCCGAGCGCGTCGACGAGACCTTCGATGCCCGCATCTCCGGCGTGGTCAAGGCGGGACTATTTGTCCAATTGCCGCAATATGGCGCCGATGGTTTCATCCCCGTGTCATCCTTGGGTGACGATTATTACCACTTCGACGAAGCTGCCCGTTCGCTGTTCGGGGAGCGTACCGGCAAGGGCTACCAGCTGGCCGACCGCGTTCAGGTCAGGCTGGTCGAGATCGCCCCGCTTGCCGGCGCCATGCGCTTCGAGATGCTGACCGAACCGAAGCCACTGCCCGGCTCGAAGCGGTCGTTCCACAAGGCGAAGGGGCAACGCTCGCGTGCCCGCGCCTCCCAGCCGAGACGTGGACCGCACGGCAGGAGATGACGATGGAAGAACAGGTTTTCGGCGGCGGCCGCAACCAGGCTGCCCGGCAGGCCCGTCCGCTTTGGCCGGCGGTCAAGCGCGGCCTGATGGGCAAGTGCCCGCATTGCGGCGAAGGCCGGCTGTTTGCTTCCTTCGTCAAGACGGCGGACCGCTGCGAGGTTTGCCACGAGGAAATCTTTCACCATCGTGCCGATGACCTGCCCGCCTATCTGGTCGTGGTCATTGTCGGCCACATCGTCGTCGGTGCCTTCATGGCGGTCGAGGCCAGCAGCACGCTGTCGATGTGGCAGCATCTCGCCATCTGGGTGCCGCTGACGATCATCTCGGCGCTCGCCCTGCTGCGTCCGATCAAGGGCGCCGTGGTTGGCATGCAATGGGCGCTCTACATGCACGGCTTCGGCGGCGAAGAGGACGTCATCGACGCCCATCCCGAGGCCTGATCAGGCGCTGGCGCAACACGACACCCCAGGCAAGCGCTTCCTTCCACGCCGACATTCCGTTAGGACAGCCGCGATGGATGGCATAAGCAAAGCAGAACTCGACAAGCTCGAAGCGCGCGAATTGGCGCGCAGCGCGACCCCATTGCGGCCGCGCGACGCCGCAACCCTGATCCTGCTCGACCGCAGTGGCAACGATGTGCTGGTGCTCATGGGCAGGCGCCACATGAAGCATGCCTTCATGCCCGGCAAATTTGTCTTCCCCGGCGGACGCACCGACCCCGCCGACAGCCGCATCAGGGTCGCCGACGAACTGCATCCCGACGAGGCGGCCAAGCTCCGGGCCGGCATCGGTCGCGTCAGCGCCGCGCGGGCACGAGCCATCGCGCTGTCGGCGATTCGCGAGACCTATGAGGAGGCAGGCCTGCTGATCGGTCGTCGCGGTTCGTTCTCGACCTCGAAGGCGGACTGGCAGGGTTTTGCCGAGAATGGCGTCGAGCCCGCCCTCGCCCGGCTGCGCTTCATCGCGCGCGCCGTAACGCCGCCCGGACGTGTCAGGCGATTCGACACGCGCTTCCTCTCGGCCTGGCGCAGCGACGTCGCCGTCGAACTGCCCCAGGGCGGCCCGACCAACGAGCTCGAGGAACTGGTCTGGCTGCCGCTGGACGAGGCCATGGCAGCGGACATTCCGGCGATCACGCAATCGGTGCTTGGCGATCTCAAGCAGCGGCTGGCCGTCGACCCCGACCTCACGCCCGGCGCCGAGGTGCCGTTCTACCGCATGATCAACCAGCGCTTCCGCCGCGACATCCTCTAGGGTTTACATGAACGAGACCATCCAGGGGACAGCGGTCACCGAGCGGGTGCATTGGCGGTCGATCTCGGCAGCCATCGCCTCCATCAGCGTCGTCGGCATCGCGATCGGCCTCGGCATCCCGCTGCTCAGCGTCATCCTCGAGCAGCGCGGCTACTCGCCCTCGATGATCGGGCTGAACACGGCCATCGCCGGCATCGCCTCGATTGCCGCCGCGCCCCTGGCGACGCCCATCGCCATGCGATTCGGCGTCGTCTGGACAATGCTCGTAATGATTCTCGCCGGCGCGGTCGCTTTCGTTGGATTTCACTTCGCGCCATCTTTCTGGATGTGGTTCCCGCTCCGTGCCATCCTCCATTTCGCGCTGACCGTGCTGTTCATCCTCTCCGAATTCTGGATCAGCACCTGCGCCCCGCCGCATCGCCGCGGCCTCGTGCTCGGCGTCTATGCCACCGTGCTGTCGCTCGGCTTCGCCGCCGGCCCCTGGCTGTTCTCGCAGATCGGCAGCAGCGGCTTCCTGCCCTTCGGCCTGACATTCTGCCTGGTGATGGTCGCAGCGATTCCCGTGCTTCTGGCGCGCTCGGAAAGCCCCAGGATCGTCTCCGAGGGCGGCAAGAGCGGCTTTTTCCGCTACATCTGGATCGTTCCCACGGCGACCGCCGCCGTTCTGGTGTTCGGGGCGGTGGAGACAGGCGGATTCGCGCTGTTTCCGGTCTATGGCCAGCGTATCGGCTATTCCGAGGGCGAAGCAGCACTGCTTCTGACCATGATCGGTCTCGGCAACGTCATCCTGCAGATACCAATCGGCATGATCAGCGACCGCGTGCGCGACCGCCGCACCTTGCTCCTGATCTGCGCGGCAACCGGCCTTGCCGGAACCCTCGCAATGCCATGGCTTGCCGGCAACTGGCACGTCATGGCGGGCATGCTGTTTGTCTGGGGCGGCGTGGTTGCAGCACTCTATACGGTGGGTTTGGCCCACCTGGGCGCCCAGCTGTCCGGCCGCGACCTCGCCTCAGCCAATGCCGCCTTCATCTTCTGCTACGGCCTCGGCATGATCCTCGGCCCGCAGGCCATCGGCATCTTCATGGATATCTTCGGCCCCAATGGATTCGGCTGGGCACTGGCCATCTTCTTCTTCGGCTACATAGTGATCGGACTGGGCCGGATTGCCGCGAAATCGGGCGTCTCGCGCTCTGAGGCTTGACTTTCCGGGCGCGATCTTTATGTGTCGCGCAGGTTTTCCGCGTCCGGGTCGCATACCCGTCAATGAGGCGGGTGCAACTCTAGACATTTAACGGACGAGAATCATGGCCAAGGCTGCAAATATCAAGATCAAGCTTCTGTCGACCGCCGACACCGGTTTCTTCTACGTGACGAGCAAGAACAGCCGCACGAAGACGGAAAAGATGTCGTTCCGCAAGTACGACCCGGTTGCCAAGAAGCACGTCGAATTCAAGGAAACCAAGATCAAGTAATCTGGTTGCCTTCAGGAATGCCAAACGCCGCCCACCGGGCGGCGTTTTTGCGTTTGGGGCCTGCTACTTCGTCTTCCCCTGCTCGCGCAGTCGCGCCATCACCTTGGCGAGCTGTTCGGGATAATCCGGCGCGAAGGTCCAATAATGCGCGCCTGTCGCCGCTTCGCCGCCGGCCAGGCCACGCTCGCCAGCCGGCAGGTGGTAGAGCAGCGTGATCAGCACGTCGCTGCTGACCCACGGGTCATCATACCAGAAGGTGTGCGAGCCGCTGGAAAGGCCAGGGATGTTCTCCGGCCTCACCCGCAGAAGTTCCGTGCCGTATGATTTGCTGGCATCGAGCAGCCAGTTCGTCGCTTCCGGCTCGAGCTCGCGCATGTCCGGCCGCCCTGCCCTGGAAGCGCGATTGACGACCTGCGACAGCCGAAGCGCGCTGTCGCTCATGTTGACGGCAACCGTCACCCGCTCGGACTTGTCGGCATAGTCGCGCATGTCGTCGACGAAGCCACGGAAATCCGCGTCAGGTGCCGCGTGATAGACCTCGCCCAACCGCGGCCCCATCGCTCCGGGCTGGGCGGCATCGCGCCCGACCATCGCCAGCGCATCGCTGCCGACGGTGGCGCCGGCGCTGTAGGTGAAGACATTGACGTTCCTTGCGTCGGTGTTTGCCGAAAGCAGTTCGACCAGCTTGGCCAGATGGGGCGCAGCCCCAAAGGCGGTCACCATGTCCCTGGAATAGCGCAGGAAATTTTCCGCCGTCGGCCAGACGAACAGCACGACGACCGAATTTCGCCCGGTGAAATGGTGCAGTTGGGCCGCCTGCCCCGCTGCCCGCTCGACGGTGGTGTTGGCGCCATGGACATAGACAATGATGTCCTTGTCTCGGCTTTGGGCGAGTGCGGCGTTGATGGACGCGAACCAGGCCTTGGCTTCCGGCGGCAGCCCGCCTTCGGCGTCCAGGGTCGCCTGCTCGTTCATGCGCTCGAGATGAAGGAACGGCCTCCGATCTTCGCTGGCGCCTGTGGACCATGCATAAATCTTGTCCCAGGTCGTGCCTTGCTCGCCGATGCGGACGGTGGACACCCCTGCCCGCATGTCTAACCCAGGAACCACCGCGTAGAGCCTGCTGTCGCGCGGGCCCACCGGCAGCCGGTTGGTTGCGTAGAAAAGCGAAATCTCCGGATCGGCCAGGGCTTCAGGATTTGCCGAAAACGCGTTGGCCTGCCCCTCGGCAAACACCATCGGCGCCGGCATCAACCGCATCGGCGGCTGGTAGAACGACATGGCCACGGTCGCGGCGGCTGCGACAAGGGCAAAGATACCAACGTAGCGAAGCATTTCTCTCCCCCTTGCCCGCGACGAGGCCTTTTCAGTTGCCGAGCCCGCGGCGCAGCAGTTCGCCGAGGGTCAATTTGTGGTCGAACTCGCCCTTGCGCAGGAAATTCAGCGTCTGGGCGATAACAAGCGGATTGTTCATCATGAAGGTGTGGGTGGTCGGCAGGACGATGTGGTCCTTCATACCCTCGAGCTTGGTGCTCTCGACCGACACCTTGCCGTCGTTCGGACCCTTGAACATGCTCGACAGGAACGGATTGAGCGAGCGGTCGCCGGCAATGATGCCGACCTCGAAATCGGCCGCGCCCAGCTGGTTGGGAACGCTGTTCGGCCCGGTGCCGAGCTGGACACCGGCGGGCCCGTTGACGAATTCGAAAAGCCTCATCGAGCCGAAGACGTCGACCACTTCCGATCCGTGATTGGGCGGCCCGAGCATGACGACGCGGCCCAGGTTCTTCGGCCGGTTGCTCATCAGCCAGGCGCGCACGAGGATGCCGCCCATCGAATGCGTTACGAAATGGATCTTGCCGGCGTCGCCGCATTGCGCCACCGACGCATCGACATAGGCCATGAGCTGGTCGACCGGCGCATCCGTGGACGGGTAGCTGTCGTTGACGACCTTGTAGTCGAACGCCTTCAGCGTCTCTTCCATCAGCATGAGCGACACATCGGTGCGCGACAGGCCATGCAGCATCACCACGCATTCCTGCGCAAAGGCTGCCGGCGAAAACAGGAAGAACAGGAGGACCGCAAGGAAACGCATGGTCTCGACTATCGTCGATTCACCGCAGGTTGCAAGCCTGCGGGATTACACGGCAAGATCATCTTGATTTCGGCGAGAAAGGGGGCCGGTCGGCGTCTGGCAGCGGTACGAGGAGGCCACTATGTGCCAGTGCCGGCCGGCCGACCCCACGGACCCAGGAGATGCGGCGGACCTGAGCATCATGGGGTATCAATCTGGGCAATTCGGCCTGTGCTCCTCGTGCCGACGCCCGTCCTTCTTCTCCTCTACACAGTCGCGCAAGATTACTTGAAAATCAACACTTTCTTAACCACGGCTCGCGAATCGATTGGGTTAAGGTAAACAATTGAGCTTAACGCGACTGCCATTGAATGCGCCCTTTCGGCTTAGGCCGCACGCGCGACCACGCGGTTCCTTCCATGGGTCTTTGCGTCGTAGAGAGCGAGGTCTGCGCGCTTCATCAAACCGGCGACCGTATCGCCGGCTGGAGCCAGCGCCGATACACCGACGCTCACCGTCACCGACACGCTCTGTGTGCCGCCGGCAACCGTAAATGGCGTCTGCTCGACCTCGGCCCGGATGCGCTCGGCGACCTTTTCGGCCAGAACGCCGTCGGTATCCGGCATCACGATGACGAATTCCTCGCCGCCAAATCGGCAAGCCAGATCAATGCCGCGCACGCTCTTCTTGAGGCGGCGGGCGAACTCGCGCAGCACCTCGTCGCCGCCATCATGCCCAAACGTGTCGTTGATGCGCTTGAAACGGTCGAGATCGGTGATCATCAACGACAGCGGCCGCCGCCGTGCAGCCGCACGTTCGACGAGCCTGGGAAGGTGCCTGTCGAGGTAGCGGCGATTGTGCAGCCCGGTCAGCCCATCGGTCACTGCCATCTCGATGGTCTGGCTGACACTCTGCCTCAGTTCGTCATTGTAGCGCTTGCGCCGCACCTGCGTGCGCAGCCGTGCAATCAGTTCCTGGCGATCGAGCGGCCGCACCAGATAGTCGTTGATGCCGAGTTCGAGGCCGCGGATGATGCGGTCGTCCTCTTCCTTTCCGACAAGCAGGACGATCGGCAGCGAACGCGTCCGGTCGAGCGAGCGCAGCTGTGAGCACAACCTCAGCGGATCGAAATCGACAAAGCCGGTCGAGACGATCACGCATTCGAAACCGCCCTCGGCGGCATGGAACAACCCACTTTGCGGATCGGGCGCGATCTGGACCTCCGCGGCTTCGTCGAGCAACGCGCAGATATGGGCAGCCGAAGAGCCCTGCTCGTCGACCAGAAGCACCTTGGGTAAGGGCCCTTGCAACAGATCGGTCCGGGCGACAAGGTCGTCCATGCCGATGTCGTGGGTGGTCACGGCACGCAGGCGCAGTTCGTCGGTCAGCACCTTGAGCCGGACGAGGCTTTTGACGCGGGTGACCAGTTGCAGGTCGTTGACCGGCTTGGTGAGGAAATCGTCGGCGCCGACCTCGAGGCCGCGCACGCGGTCGCTGACATGGTCGAGCGCCGTCACCATAACGATGGGGATGTGGGCCGTCGCCGGATCAGCCTTCAGCCGCCGGCAGACCTCGAAGCCGTCCATGCCCGGCATCATCACGTCGAGCAGCACCACGTCGATCTTGCCGCCTTCGCAGGCGGCGATCGCGTCCGGTCCGTTGAAGGCCGTCAGGACCTCGAAATATTCGGCCAGCAGCCGGACTTCGAGCAGTTTCACATTCGCCGGTATGTCGTCCACGACGAGGATGCGAGCGGTCATGCTGGTACCCTGTGGCAGCCGGCGAGCATGTCAGGCATCGCCAAGATAGGATTTTATGGTCTCGATGAAGCGCGGCACCGAGATCGGCTTGGAGATGTAGGCTTCGCAGCCGCCCTGCCTGATCCGCTCCTCGTCGCCCTTCATCGCAAAGGCGGTGACGGCGATGACGGGAATGGAATGCAGGTCGTCATCCTCCTTCAGCCACTTGGTGACCTCCAGGCCCGAAACCTCCGGCAGCTGGATATCCATCAAGATGAGATCGGGCCGATGCGTGCGCGCAAGGTCGAGCGCCTCCAGGCCGTTGCGCGTGCGCACGGTCTCGTAGCCGCTCGCTTCGATGAGGTCGCGAAAGAGCTTCATGTTGAGCTCATTGTCCTCGACGATCATCACCTTCTTAGCCATCGAAATTTCCGTCCGGATTGCACGCCACGATTCGGCGGCAATCATCGTGCGCACCGACTGCGCACACCAAGCCCGAATCCGACGTTAACTCAAGAACATTACGAAACGTAAAACGCCGGCCCAAATCACGGATCGGCGAGCGGCCTGCTTTGCGGGTTGCCGGATTATCCGCATGACGCTACTCCGGGATCAGGACCGATGGACGAGATATGATGCTGAAGAGCCAACAAAACAGTGAGAGCGCTGAGGCGCTTGCGATCCAGGCGCTCGGCTTCGTCGCGTCCGATCCCGAACTCCTGCCGCGCTTTCTGGCAGTTACCGGCATCGAGGCGCATCAGATCCGCCGCGCTGCCATGGAGCCGGGTTTCCTTGCCGGCGTGCTGCAATTCATCCTTGCCCACGAGCCGACGCTGCTGCGCTTTTCCGAGGCCGTAGGCATTGCGCCGTCGGAAGTTGGCATCGCCGCACGCGCCTTGCCGCTCGGCGGCGAAGACCATGAGCGTTCCATATGAGTGAAGATCCCGAAACCGCGCGCCAGATCGCGGAACTCGCTCGCGACACCCGCCCGCTGCTGGTGCTCGACGTCGACGAGGTGCTGCTCGAATTCATGGCGCCGTTCATTCGCTTTCTCGACGCCCAGGACCTCGAGTTCCTGCTGCTGTCGTTCCGGCTGACAGGCAATATTCTGGACAAGCGCACCAAGGCCCCGCTCGACGCGGAAGCGGTGCGCGGCCTGCTCGACGGCTTCTTCGCGGCCCAGCGCGACTGGCAGGCCGCCGCCACGGGTGCAGCCGAGGCCGTGGCGGGTCTGGCCTCCCAGGCAGAGGTGGTGATGCTGACCGCCATGCCGCATCGCCACCGCGACGTCAGGCGCATCCATCTCGACGCGCTGGGCTTCCCCTATCCGCTGCTCACCACCGAAGCGGCAAAAGGGCCTGCGCTGAAGCAGCTCAGGGGCGACAGCCGCCGTCCGGTCGCCTTTGTCGACGATATCCCGCACAACCTGATTTCGGTGCGCGAAGCGGTCGCCGACGCCCATCTGTTCAATCTGATGGCCTATCGCGACATGCGCCCGCTGCTGCCGCCGTTGCCGGACGACATCATCGTTGCCGACGATTGGTCGCAAGCAGCGCCGAAGATCGCCGCCGCACTGGGCATCTGAAGCTGTTCAGTCGGGCTGGCGGCGCCACCAGTCGCGCCCGGAATCGAGCCTTTCGATGCCGGTGCGGTCCAGTTCGGTCGCCCAATCCGCCGCCGACTTGCCGGCCAGCTTCAGGTCGGGCGCAATCTCCGCCAAAGGCACCATCACGAAGGCGCGGGCTAGCATGCGCGGATGCGGGATTTCCAGCCCGACATCGCTGACATTGCTTTCGCCATGCAGCAGGACGTCGATGTCGATGAGGCGTGGGCCCCAGCGCTCGACGCGCACGCGCTTGAGCTTGCGCTCGACCTCCAGGCAGAGTTCCAGCAGCTCGAGCGGCGAAAGTGACGTCGCGACTTCGGCAGTGACGTTCAGGAAATCGGGCTGGTCGACCTTGCCCCATGGCGGCGTGCGGTGGAGCGACGACACGGCGACGACGCGCGTGCCGCCTTCGGCATCGAGCATGTGCAACGCCGTGGCCATAGTCTTTGCAGGATCGCCGAGATTGCCGCCGAGGCTCAGGAAAGCCCGCTCTTCACTGCGGCCAGACAACGGTCACCTCGACATAATCAAGCACGCCGCGCACTGGCGCATTGGGCTTGCGGACAGTGATTTCCGCCTTCTTGATCTGCGGAAAGCGAGCGCTGAGCGCCTTGCCGACTTCGAGCGCCAGCGCTTCGATCAGGAAGCGCCGCTGCCCGGTGACGATCTTTTCGATCACTTCGAAGGCGACGCCATAGTCGACCGTGCTCTGCATCGAATCCTCGTGCAGCGGACGGTCGGGATCGACGGTCAGTTCGGCATCCACGTAAAAGCGCTGGCCGAGCGTCTCTTCCTCGTCGAGCACGCCATGCCGCGCAAAGAAGGCGCAGTTCTTCATACGGATCAAATACATGTGCGGTCAGTGCCCCGACGGGTTGGCGTTGCGCGCAAGCATAGCATCGGCAAATGCCAGCGCATCCACGTTGATTGCGACATTGTGGACGCGAAATATAGCCGCGCCCTGCATGCGAAGTATGACGCTCGTAGCCGCCGTGCCGGCATCGCGGTCAGTGGCGTCGCGACCGGTGACATGGCCGACGAAACGCTTGCGCGACGTGCCGGCAAGCAGCGGATAGCCGAGTGCGGCAAGCTCGGAGAAACGGGCCATAAGCTCCAGATTCTCCTCGGCTTCCTTGGCAAAACCAAAGCCCGGATCGAGCATGATCTGATCTTCGCCGACGCCCGCGGCATGCGCGATCTCCAGCGAACGGCGCAGGAACAGGAACTGGTCGTCGATGACGTCGGGCAGCTTCTGGCGCTCGCGACCGGTGTGCATGATGACGAGCCCGGCGCCCGTCTCGGCTGCGACCTTGGCGATACCAGGCTCGCGTTGCAGGCCCCAGACGTCGTTGACGATATGGGCACCGGCTTCCACGGCGAGCCGCGCCGTCTCCTCGCGATAGGTGTCGACCGAAATCAGCGCATCGCCCACCTTGGCGAGCTCGGCGATGACGGGGAGAACGCGGCCCTGCTCTTCGGCGGCTGAAACCGGTGCGGCGCCAGGGCGGGTGGATTCACCGCCGACATCGACGATTACCGCACCTTGGCCGATCATGAGCCGCGCCTGCTCGAGCGCGCGCCCGGACGCATCGAAGGCGCCGCCGTCGGAAAAGCTGTCCGGCGTGACATTGAGGATGCCCATGACGAGCGCCTTGTCACCAAAGTCCAGATGACGCCCATGCGCCAACTTCCATCGCCTGCCGGTCATGCCGTCGCCACAAAAGAACTCCAGAGGACTGACGCGACACGAAATATCAACGCTTGCAGCATCAACTCGCCCGTGCGGTCACTTTCTGCGGCACGATCCTATTTCCATTGCGCCGCCATCGCCCCTAACGCAAGGTAGGCCAAGAGGCAACTAAATGAAGCAACTCTTTCTCGCCACCTTCCTTGCGGCAGGATTCTGCCTACCCGTTCAGGCGGCGAACGTTGCCAAGACCTACAGCTATTTCACCGTAACCGGCAAAACCCTCGACGAACTCGAGCAGCAGTTGATGACGCGCGGACCCGAGGTCAAGAGCTCCGGCGGCCGCCATCCGGGCGCCACCCAGATGGAGTTCACCAGCCGTATCGGTTACGCCCCGGTCAAGGGCGGCTGCTCCATCGTCTCGGCGCAGGTGACCGTCAAGGCGAAGATCATCCTTCCGCGCTGGCGCAAGAACAGCAAGGCGCCGCAGGACGTCAGGCTGATCTGGAACACGCTGTCTTCCGACATCAAGCGCCACGAAGAGAGCCATGTGGTCATCGCCAAGAACCACGCCCACGAACTGGAGCAGGCGCTGAAGGCGATCGGCAAGCAGAAGAGCTGCGAGATCGCTGCCGCCAAGGCCAAGGCCACCAGCGACAAGATCCTGACGGCGCACGACCGCGCGCAGGAAGAATTCGACCGCATCGAGGGCATCAATTTCGAAAGCCGGATGATGCGGCTGCTGCAGTATCGCCTGGAGCGCATGGACGCCGCCAAGCTCAAGGGCTGAGCAGCGGTTCGCAAGAAGCTAGTCGGGAACGCCGAGCTTCTTGTGCAGGCTCGTCGACGAGGTCGTGTACTGGAACACGATCCGCTCCTTCGGACTGACGACATGCTTGGCGGCTTGCGTCATCAGCGCCGCCTCATGGAAGCCCGACAGGATCAGCTTCAACTTGCCCGGATACCAGTTGATGTCGCCGATGGCGAAGATACCGGGCTCCGACGTCTGGAATTTCTCGGTGTCGACGGGGATCTGGTTCTCGTGCAGGTCGAGCCCCCATTCGGCCACTGGGCCGAGCTTCATCGTCAGACCGAAGAACGGCAGCAGGCGCGAGCAGGAGATCTTTGTCGCGCCATCCGGCCCATTGACGACGATTGCGCTCAGGCCGCCACCCTCACCTTCCAGCATCGAAACCTGGCCGATGACCAGATCGAGCGCACCGGCGTCGCGCAAAGCGAGCATCTTGTTGACGTTGTCCGGTGCAGCCCGGAAATCCGGCCGGCGATGGACCAGCGTCACGCGGCGCGCCACTGGCTGCAGGTTGAGCGCCCAGTCGAGCGCCGAGTCACCGCCACCGACGATGACCACGTCATGGCCGCGCAGCTCTTCAATGCGCCTGACGGCATAGCGGACGCTTTGAGCCTCATAGGCCTCGATGCCGGGGATGGGCGGGCGCTTGGGCTGGAACGAGCCGGCCCCGGCGGCGATCACCACCACCTTTGCTTCAAACACTTCTTTCTCGTCGGTGGTCAGCCGGAAGCTGCCATCGCCCAGCCTCTCCAGTGAGGTGACCATGCGATTGAAGGTGAAGCCCGGCTTGAACGGCGCGATCTGCTCGAGCAACTTGTCGATCAGCTCCTGCGCGCCGATGACCGGATAACCGGGAATGTCATAGATCGGCTTGTCGGGATAAAGCTCGGCGCATTGCCCGCCGGGGCGGTCGAGAATGTCGATCAGGTGGCAGCGCATGTCGAACAGGCCGAGCTCGAACACCGCAAACAGGGCCACCGGCCCTGCCCCGACAATGACGACGTCGGTCCTGGTGATGTTGCTCAAGGCTTGCCTCGCCGCTCACTACATTGTCGACTGTGCATGACCCCGGAGGTCATGCCAAGCGGACGAAGCGATCAGCCCTGCCGCTCGGGAACAGTTACAACCAGCCCGTCAAGCTCGTCGCGCACCTTGATCTGGCACGACAGGCGCGAATTGGGGCGCACCTCGTAGGCGAAGTCGAGCATGTCCTCTTCCATGGCCTCTGGCTCGCCGACAGCAGGCATCCACGCCTCGTCGACATAGACATGGCAGGTGGCGCAGGCGCAGGCGCCGCCGCATTCCGCTTCGATGCCCGGCACCGCGTTGCGGATCGCGTTTTCCATCACGGTCGAACCGTTCTCGGCCTCGACGTCGAAGCGCGTGCCGTCATGGGCGATATAAGTAAGCTTGGTCATGCTCGTTCCTGAATGGGTCACCCGGCAGATAATCACTCCACCCAGCAAGTCAACTGTCGCGCAAATGCGCCGCTTCCTGTCGGGATCGCGATCGAGGCTATCGGTTGATGGCGGCGATGAAGTCGCGCACCTCTTCGATCAGCCGGCTGAGGCGGCCGATCAGCCTGGCGTCGTCGGGTTCGGCCTCGATCTGAGCGAGGCAGGACGCGATCGGGAATGCGCCGACCCCGCGCGCCGCGCCTTTGAGCGCGTGGCACAAACGCAGGCGCTCGGCGATGTCGGCCGGTCCGATCGCGTCGCGAACCGAAAGCGCCTGATGCACGAACATGTCGAGCACCTCGCGCTCGACATCGCGGTCGTCCATGGTCTGCCGAGCCAGGTGCTCGAGGTCGACCGGACGGCTGTGGGCGGTGCCCGAAGATTCGCCGCCGGGCATGTTGAAGGCTACGGACTCTGTCTCACGCGCACCCATTGAACCCCGCCTCCGCTACTCGCCCAAGGGTTGGTAGCCTAGGCCCACCATGTGGATAACCCGTTAACCCGCCAACCCCAGCAATCCCGCGGAACCGGGCCGATTAATCACTCCAATGTTAACCTTATATTTAAACTTTTACGTATCGGGGAGAATGCATGTTTTCTTTACCCGATTGTGTCACTACGATACGGGCGGTCCATATTGAGCCTCGGACGCGGTCAAAAATAGGACAAAAAGTCCAGTAATTCCGCGTCTTTAGTACAGGGTAGCGAAGGCATGGCGAAAAAATCCACTCCCACAAAAATCGACATGGATGTGGCAAAGGAGCTCGAGGCAGCCCTCGATCTCGATCTGACGGGCGCCGATGACGGTGGCCTGGACATGACGGCATCGATCGACGACTTCGAGGCGCAGATTTCCCAGGCTGCCGCCGAACTGGCTCAAGAGAGCAACAAGCAGAAGCCTGTCGTTGCAGCTGCTCCCAAGCCCGCGCCAGCGCCCGTCAAGCAGGCTCCGGTCAAGCAGGCCATTGCCGAGCCGCCGACCTCGCTTCGCCCGATCGATCCGCCGCGCCCGCTTCAGCCCGAAGGCCTGAAGCCCGCAAATGACGAGCGCCAGAAGGACTACAAGTCGCTCCTGCACAGCCTCAACCGCCGCGCCTCGAGCACCATCTACTGGATGGTCGGCCTCGTATCGCTCGCGTGGGTCGCAGGCGCAGCAGCCCTGGCCGATCGCCTCGTCACGCCCAGCATCTGGGCCATCCGTTCGCTTGACGACGCCCTCGCCCGCCCGGGCCTGCTGATGCTCGTTCTCGCAACAGTCATTCCGATCGCCTTGTTCTGGGCTTTTGCCGCGATGATACGCCGCGCCCAGGAAATGCGCATAGCCGCCCAGTCGATGACTGAAGTCGCCTTCCGTCTCGCCGAGCCGGAAAACATGGCCCAGGACCGCGTCATGATGGTCGGTCAGGCGGTGCGCCGCGAAGTCGCCGCCATGGGCGAAGGCATCGAGCGCACGCTGGCGCGTGCCGTCGAGCTGGAAACGCTCGTCCACACCGAAGTCAACCAGATCGAGCGCTCCTATTCGGAAAACGCCGCCCGCATCCGTTCGCTGGTCGACGGCCTCGGCAGCGAGCGCGAGGCGGTGGTCAGCCACGCCGAGCGCGTTCGCTCCTCGATTGCCGGCGCCCACGAGACGCTGCGCGACGAGCTGGGCTCCGCCAGCGACATCATCCGCGACAGCATCCTGAACGCATCGACCAAGCTGTCGATGACAATCACCAGCTCCGGCGACACGCTGATCGACCGCATCAATGAAGGCGGCATGGGCCTGTTCGAGGCTATCGACAACCGCATGGATTCGATCAGCGACCGTCTGTCGACTTCAGGCGAAGCCTTCGCCAGCCTGCTCGACACCCGCATCGCCAAGCTGACCCAGAGCACCGACGACGTCACCCGCTCGCTGACCGACCTGCTCGACGACCGCACGTCCGGCATGGTGTCGCTGCTCGGCGGCGCAGCCAGGACGATCAATTCCGAGTTCGAGGCCAGCCTTCACGGCATCGAGCGCACCCTGGCCGAGCGCGGCCAGGCGCTTATCGGCGAGTTCCAGACCCGCGCCGAGGCACTTGATACCGGCACCGCCAAGCTCAATGCGGCACTTGAGGCCCGTGCCCGCCAGATCAACGAGACGCTGGTCGAGCGCGCTCGCGAAATCGCCACCACCTTCGTCGAGGGCCGCGACTCGCTGTCGGCCATGATCGACCAGGGCAAGACCCAGATCGGCACCGACCTCGCCGACATCATCACCTCGACCTCGACGATGCTCGAGGCCCGCGCCAGCGATTTCGCCGGCCGCATGGAGGCGGCACGTCATCAGGTGTCGCGCGCCTTCGACGGCGACATCCAGCGCCTGTCGGACGCTCGTGTCGGCATCGAACAGGCAGTCGACGACCACACCCGCAAGCTGTCTGAAGCCCGCGACCGCATGGCTGCAGCGCTCAAGGACGACCTCAGCAAGTTCGCCGAAGGCCGCGCCAGCATCGAGGCCGCCGTCGGCTTCCAGGTGCAGAAGCTCGCCGAAGGCCGCAGCCTTATCAGCCGTGCCCTCGACGAGGACATGCGCAAGCTCGAGCAGTCGCGCCAGGCAATCGACGAAACGCTCGGCGGCCAGTTCCGCCAGCTGGCCCAGGGCCGCGAACAGCTCGCCCAGGCCCTCGTCGAAGACTCCGAGAAACTTGTCCAGGCCCGTACGAACATTGACGAAATGGTCGCCGGGCATGTCGGCAAGCTGGCCGAGGGCCGCTCGATCCTGACGCGCGCTCTGGAAGCCGACCTCAACAAGCTGGCCGACAGCCGCAGCAGCATCGACGGTCTGGTCGCAGGCCAGGTCGAGAAGATCGCCGAAGGCCGCGCCATCCTGGCGTCCGCGCTGGAAAAGGATCTCGACGGCATCAAGGCGCTGGTCGAAGGCCACTCCTCGAAGATCGCAACCGACCGTGCCGGCCTCGCCAAGGCGCTTGAATCAGACCTCGAAGGCATTCAGGCCCTCGTCGACGGTCACGCCACCAAGATGGCCTCGGATCGTGCCGGCCTCGCCAAGGTGCTCGAGTCCGACCTGGCAGGTATCCAGGCCCTCGTCGACGGCCACTCCACCAAGATGGCCTCGGATCGCGCCAACCTGTCGCGCAATCTCGAGACCGACATCTCCGCCGTCCATGGCCTGATCGAGGATCACGCCGCCAAGCTCACCGACCAGCGGGTGCTGCTGTCGAAGACGCTGGAATCCGACCTTGCCAAGCTTGCGGAAAGCCGCGCCGGCATCGACGGCCTCGTCGCCGGCCAGGTCGAGAAGCTGGCCGAAGGCCGCGACATCCTCAGGCGCGCCCTCGAAGCCGACCTCAACGCCATCCAGAACACGATTTCCAGCCAGTCGGAGAAGCTCGCCGGCGACCGTGCGATGCTGTCGCGTGCCCTGGAGGCCGACGTCGACAACGTCAAGGGCCTCGTTTCGGCCCATGCCGAGCGCCTCGTCGTCGAACGCGGCGCGCTTTCCAAGGCGCTGGAAGACGACCTCGCCAAGCTGGCCGAGAGCCGTTCGGGCATTGACGGCCTGGTGGCCGGTCAGGTCGAGAAGCTGGCCGAAGGCCGCGACATCCTCAAGCGTGCGCTGGAAACCGACCTCAACACGATCCGCAACACCATCTCGTCGCAGTCGGACAAGCTGGCCGAAGACCGCGCCATGCTGGCACGTTCGCTCGAAGCCGACCTCGACAGCGTCAAGGGCCTGGTTTCCAGCCACGCCGAGCGACTGGTTTCCGAGCGCATGACGCTGTCGCGCGCCCTGGAAGACGACCTCGCCAAGCTGTCCGAGAGCCGCTCGGGCATCGACGGGCTCGTTGCCGGCCAGGTCGAGAAGCTGGCCGAGGGCCGCGACATCCTCAGGCGCGCGCTTGAAGCCGATCTCGCCCGGATCGACGGCATGATGCTCGGCCAGGTCGACAAGCTGGCCGCCGGCCGCGATGCGCTGACCAAGGCGCTGGAAGCCGATCTCGCCATGCTCAACGAGAGCCGTTCCGGCATCGACGACATCGTCGCCGGCCATGTCGGCAAGCTCGCCGAAGGCCGCGCCACGCTGGCCCGTGCGCTTGACGAAGACCTCGGCAAGCTCGGCGACACGCGCCGCGAGATCGATCTTGCGATTTCCGGCCACATCGACCAGATCGCCGCCCGCCGCGTCGACATCTCCGACGCCATCGCCGGTGACATCGAAAAGATCGAAGAAGCCTTCCGGCGCCAGACCGGCGTCATCGAAGAGCGTACCGGCACGATGGAACGCGCGCTCTCGCTCGGCGTCGACAATGTCCGTGGCGTGCTCGAGAAGAGCGCTGTCTTCGTCGCCGGCGCCCTGCGCGAAAAGGTCATGGAAGTGACGGCTGCCCTGCACGAGCAGGCCGGCCAGGCCTTCACCGACGCCGACCGCCGCATCGCCGAACGCGCCGATCAGACCTCGCAGGCCCTGCTCGCCCGCGCCGAGGACATCGCCCGCGCCTTCGACGACGCCGACGTCAGGCTCGCCGCCCGCGCCCAGGAGACGTCAAGCTCGCTGCTGGCACGCGCCGAGGAAACCGCGGATACGCTGTCGGCCAAGGCCGGCGAGATCGCCCGCACCTTCGACGCGGCCGACCGCTCGCTCATCGCCCGCGCCATCGAGACGGCGGAATCGCTGTCGGCACGTGCCGGCGACATCCTGCGCAACTTCGACAACGCTGATGAACGTCTTGGCATGCGCATTGGCGAGTCGGCCGATGCGCTGGCCGCCCGTGCGGCCGAACTCGGCCGCATCTTCGACACCGCCGACGAGAAGCTCGCCACCCGCATCGCTGAGGGCGCGGATTCGCTCGGCAACCGTGCCGGCGAACTGAGCCGTATCTTCGACGCCGCCGACGAGCGCATTGCCGCCCGCGTCGCCGACAGTTCGGCAACACTCGGCAGCCGCGCCGGCGAGATCGTCCGCAACTTCGAGGAGGCGGACGAGCGCCTTGCGGCTCGTGTCACCCAGACTGCCGACCTGCTTGCCGGCCGGGCCGCCGAAATCGGCCGTACCTTCGAGGAAGCAGACGGCCGCATGGCTGCACGCATCGACGAGACGTCGCAGTCGCTGATCGGCCGCACGTCGGAAATCGGCGCTGCCTTCGACGAAGCAGGCCGCCAGCTCGCCGCACGCGTCGACCAGACCTCCCAGTCCCTGCTCGGCCGCGCCAGCGAGATCGGCCAGGCATTCGACGAGGCTGGCCAGCAGCTCGCTGCCCGCATTTCGGAGAGCACCTCCGGCATCGGCGACCATGCAGCCCAGATCGCCAACGCGTTCGCCGAAACCGAACAGCGCGTGGTTGCCCGCGCCCACCGCACATCGGCCGATCTCGACGCCCGCGCCAAAGCGATCGAGGAAACGCTCGCCAATGTCGACGAGCGCTTGGCTGCCGGCGCACAGGGCGTTGCGGCCCGCATCGGCGAACACCTGTCGAGCGCCGAGAATCGCCTCGCCTACGGCGCCGAAACGATGGGCCAGAAGCTCAACGAGCAGGTCACCCAGGCCGAAGCGCAACTCGTTGCCCGTGCCAATGTGATTGCCGAGACCTTCACGGCCGTCGGCCAGCACATCGGCCAGAGCACCAACGAAGCCGCACGCACCATCGGCGCCAACACGCGTGAACTGAACGCCATGCTGTCCGAGCGCTCGGGCGAGATCGCCAAGATCCTCGACGAGACCGCCCGCCCGCTGGTCGACAGGTTCGCCGAAGGCGGCACCGAGCTGCAGCGGAGCATGGAGTTGGCGACCGCTCGTGCGACCGAAAAGCTGCGCGCCGAAAACGCAGCCCTTGTCGACGCACTCGCCAGCCGCACCAGCGAAACGCTGTCTGCTGTTGAAGGCGCACGCTCGACGCTGGCAGAAAGCGTGGCCGATCTCATCGGCCGCATGTCGGCTTCGAGCTCGCAGCTCGGCGACCTGATCGAACGCGCGGCGCAGAACCTGGCCAGCGTCGACGATCGCCTGACCGGCAGCACCTCGACCTTCGCAGCAACGACGGAAAAGGCCGCACAGACCTTCTCCAGCGCCGCTCGCCTGGTCGATTCGAACACCAACCGCCTGACGGACCTGTCGTCCAGCACGCTGCGCGAAGTGGCCTCCATCGCCACCAAGTTCGACGAGCATAGCCGTCTGCTGTCGAGCGCCTCCAACCTTCTCGCCTCGGCGCAGAGCAACCTCGAGCACACCCTTGAGCGCCAGTCGTCGCTGGAAGACCTCGCTGTCGGCCTGGTGAAGAAGTCGGAGGACCTCGAGCGCGTCATGCAGTCGTTCGAGCGCCTCGTCGGCCAGACGCTGGAAAGTGCTGAAGGCAAGACGATGGAATCGGCCGAGAAGATCCGCGCCGCTATCTCCGACGTCGTCGAAACCGCGACCAAGCGCTTCGCCGACGCCACCGAGGACATGCGCCGCACCGCCGGCTCCATCAAGACCGAGCTCGAAAGCACCCGCGCCGAACTCAAGAAGGGCGTGCTCGACATGCCGGAGGAGGCCAAGGAATCGACAACCGCGATCCGCCGCGCCGTTTCCGAGCAGATCAACGCGCTCAAGGAGCTGTCGGCCATCGTCGCCAAGTCGGGCCGCACGGTCGACGTTTCGGATGCCTCGCTGCGCAACACGCAGCAGCCGGCACCGCGTCGTCCTGCCCCGCAGCCCGAGCATCGCAACGAACCACCTGCTGCGCCTCAGGTGCCGCTCGGTGGTGCAGGCCTGCGCGGCACGCTCGACATCGAGCGCCCGACGGCCGAGCCGCAGCCGGCAGCCCGTGGCGGCCAGCAGGGCGGCTGGGTCCGCGACCTGTTGACCGGCGCATCGCGCGAACAGCAGCCGGCACGTCCGGCAGCCCAGCCCGAGCCGCGTGCGGTCCCTGCACAGCGTTCGCCGCTGCATGTGGTCGAATCGCTCAACTCGCTGTCGGTCGACATCGCCCGCGCCATCGACCATGACGCCTCGATCGAGCTCTGGGATCGTTATCGCCGCGGCGAGCGCGACGTCTTCACCCGCCGACTCTACACGCTGAAGGGCCAGCAGACCTTCGACGAGATCCGCCGCAAGTATCAGTCTGACGGAGAGTTCCGCTCGGCCGTTGACCGCTACTGCGACGACTTCGAGAAGCTGCTGAAGGACGTCTCGCGCAACGACCGCGACTCGATCATGACCAAGACCTACCTGACGTCAGACACGGGCAAGGTCTACACGATGCTCGCCCACGCGGCAGGGCGCCTGAAGTAGGGCGTCGCCCACAGGGCACTGAGCCAACCAAAAAGAGGGCAGCAGGTTCGTACCTGCTGCCCTTTTTGCTATCTGGCGTATCGGCTCGAAACCGGTGCCGATCTGCGGACAGCATGGGCGTAGGGGTCAGACACTGTCAAAACACTCGGCAAGCGCCCATTCGGACGCGCAGCGCTCTAACCTCGAACTGTGCCTGGATCGTACTGGATTTTGGATCGCCGATGTGCCCCGCATCTCGCGATAGGCGCCGCCGGCATGTCTTCCAGGCAAGCAAGGATCGCAAGGCAAGGTGCCAGGCGCCGATTACGTCGGGACGAGTGCAGATCGCAGGAGCGGACACTTGCCGCCCTGCTCCCCACAGCCCGGTCGTTCAGGTCAGATGAGTGATTCCGTCCACTTGACGATGTCGGTGGCGGACGTGCCGAAGGCGGCATCGAGGGCCGCGGCATAGGCACCGTTGCCTGCGCCCGAAACAGGCGCGCTTGCCGTGAAGACGCGCGATGCGCGAACCTGGCCATTGCGGTCGTTGAGCAGCCTGACGAAAAGCTCGACCTCGGCACGGTCGGTGCCATCGAGCTTGATGCCGAAATTGCGGATCTCGACGATCACCTGATAATCGATCGCCAGCCCCTCGCCGGGCTTGCCGACGCCGATGTAGCCGCCGGCGCGCTGGAATGTCTCGGCGAGCCGCGCCTGGACGATGCGCGGCAGCCGGTCGGACCACTGCGCGCCCTTGAGGAACTGGATCGAGCCCGGCGTCGGGTTGATGACCATGCTCTGGCCGTCAAGCGACTTGAGCGCGGAAGGCTCAGCAATCAGTATCTGGCGATGGCTGGACCCGCTGCGGCCCGCAACTGAAGGCGCGGTCAGTTCATAGGTATCGAGCGGCGGCGGCGTGCTGACGAACAGCGAGGTGCAACCGGACAGCGCCAACGCTGCTGCAAGCAGCCATATAGATCTAGCAGCCTTCACGTGCTGTCCCCGGCCAAGACTCACCCGCGCCTCGCGCGCACCACCCTCACCCGCTGTCATGCTGCGGCATGCCGGCGATGTCAACGACGCACCCTTCCGTCGAACTCGCGCACCGAGCCTTCGCCACCGGTGATGATGCGTTGCGGATTGCGCTCAAGATCCGAGATCGCCTGTTCGATGCGGGTAATCGAGCGCCTGGAATCCTGGACCAGCGAATCGACATCGCGCAGCCCCTGGCCGGAGAAGCGCGACAGCCCGTCCATGATCGTGCCGAGCTTCGAGTTCAGCGTATCGGCCACCTGCTTGAAGGATTTCAGGGTGGCGCTCGCATCGGCCATAACGCCCTGGGCGTCGCCGGAGCCGAGCAGCTTGTCGACCTTGGCCAGGACGCCGTCGACGCGAACCGAGGCCTGGTTCAGCCGGCCCATCATCTCCTTGGCGTCGGTGACCATCTGGTCGATATCGCCGGAGCGGTTGCCGAACTTGTCGGTCACCTTGGCGATGTCGGCCGCTACCTTGCTGGCATTCTCGCTGGCCTTGCTGATGTCAGCCAGCGTCTTGCGCACGGTCTCGGCATCGACGCCCTCCAGCGCACCGTCGACCTTGGACAATGTCTGTTGCGTCTGCTTGGCAAAACCATTGATCGAGGCAACTGCGCTCTCCACGCCCTTGACGATGCCGTCGAGCTGGTCGCTCTGCTTGGCGAGGCTGGCGGTGAAGGTGTCGATGTTGGCGACGATGTTCTTCACCTGCTCCTTGTCGACCGACTTGAGCAGGCCTTCAGCTGCCGTGATAGTGCCATCCAGCTTGCCCGAAACGCCCTGCAGTTCCTCCGAAAGCGCGCTCACGCTCGCCAGGAACTTGTCGACGCCGTCAGCATTGCGGGCGAGCGATTCGGAAAATTTCTGCGCATTGGTCACGGTCTCGGTCAGCGGACCGCGCACGTCATTGGTGAAACCTTCGAGATTGGAAAGCACCGTGTCGGCGCGCTTGAAGATGTCCTGGGCCGTCTGCAGGAGGTTGGTCACCGCAGACGGATTGGCGACGATCTCGGCGATGGTTCCCTGTTTGTTGGCTTCCGCCAGCAGGTTGGGCTCGCTGACGCTCGCGCCTTTCAGCTCGATATTCGCCTGCCCCGTCAGGCCGGCAAGGCCGATGTCGGCCTGGGTCGACTTGGTGATGGGGGTGAGCTCGTCGATCTCGGTGTCGGCGATGGCGACGGTTGGATTGCTGACATCGAGATAGACGCGACGCACGTCGCCGACCTTGACGCCGTTGAACAGGACGAAGCTGCCGCGGCTGAGGCCAGAAGCAGAGCCTGGGATGCGCACGCGCAGCGTCGTTGTGGCGCCACGCTCACCGATCGCCGCCGTCCAGTAGACGAAGGCGAAGGCAGCCAGGATCGAGACCAGCGTGAAGATGCCGACGATGACGTAATTGGCCCTTGTCTCCATCAACTCATCCCATCCTAGATCCGCGCCGCGAGATCGAGCTGCCGGGCACGCTTGCCCCGGAAGTAGGACTTAACCCACGGCTCCTCGCTCTGCAGCATGTCGTCTATCGTGCCCTCGATCAGCACCTTCTTGTTGCCGAGAACCGCGACCCTGTCGCAGACGGAAAACAGGCTGTCGAGGTCGTGAGTGACCATGTAGACGGTCAGCCCCATCGTGTCGCGCATCTTGGCGACAAGTTCGTCGAACTCGGCGGCGCCGATCGGGTCGAGACCCGATGTCGGCTCGTCGAGGAACACGATGTCGGGGTCCAGCGCCAACGCACGCGCCAGCGCCGCGCGCTTGATCATGCCGCCCGACAGCTCCGAGGGATATTTGTAGGCAGCGTCCGACGGCAGGCCGACCAGCTCGATCTTGAGCATCGCAAGCTCGTCCATAAGCTTGCGCGGCAGATCCAGATATTCGCGCATCGGCACCTGGACGTTTTCGAGCACCGTCAGTGCCGAAAATAGCGCCCCGTGCTGGAACAGCACGCCGAGCCGCATGTCGATGCGAAGCCGTTCTTCGTCGCTGGCCTTTTCCAGGTCGACATCGAACAGCTTGATCGTGCCCGACTGCTTGCGTGTAAGGCCGAGAATGGTGCGCAGCAGCACCGACTTGCCGGCACCCGAAGCACCGACGAAGCCGAGGATCTCGCCGCGTCTGATGTCGAGCGACAGCTTGTCGAGAATCACCCTCGTGCCGAATGCGACGGTGAGGTCGCGCACCGACAGCACGACATCGCCATTGGCGGGCTGGATGTTGTGATCGACAGCGATGGCCTTGGCGCGGCTGCCCATGTCAGAACCCGATCGCTGCGTAGAACATGGCAAACAAACCATCGAGGATGATGACGATGAAGATCGCCTTCACCACCGATGCGGTGACGTGCTGGCCAAGCGATTCGGCGCTGCCGCCAACTTTCATGCCTTCGACCGAAGCGATCGTGCCGATGATCAGGGCCATGAACGGCGCTTTGATGAGACCGGCGAAGATAGTTCCGAGATCGATCGCCACGCGCAGGCGGTCGATGAAAGCCGCAGGCGGGATGCCGGAGTAGAACCAGGCCGTTGCCATGCCGCCGCCAAGGGCTGCGAAATTGGCGATGATGGTGAGGCACGGCAGCGCCACCACCAGCGCCACAAGTCGCGGAAACACCAAGACGCCGATGGGATTGAGACCGATGACGGTGAGCGCATCGACCTCCTCGCGCATCTTCATCGAGCCGATTTCGGCGGTGATGGCGCTGCCGGAACGGCCGGCGATCATGATCGCCGTCATCAGCACGCCGAGTTCGCGCAGGACCAGCACGCCGATCAGGTCGACGACGAAGATGTCGGCGCCGAAATAGCTGAGCTGGAAAGCGCCCTGCTGGGCGACGATGGCGCCGACGATGGTCGACATCAAGAGCACGACCGGGATGGCGCCCACGCCCATGCGGTCGATCTGGTTGAAGATAGCGGCCGGATTGACGGCATGGCCACGGCCGAGCTTCATCTGGGCGCCCCGGATGGTGGCTCCGAGGATGTTCATGGCCGAGAGGAAGTCGTCGCGCATCTCGTAGACGCGGCGGCCGACGGCCTCCAGCGCGCGGATAACGATGTTCGGCTGGCCCTGTTCGCCCGAGCCCGTATCGCGCCGGACCGCTTCGCCGACGGCGCCCAGCAGGATGTCGGCCGCCTCACTGCGCCCCTCCATCCTGATCGCGACACCCTTCTTTTCGTTGGCGCTCACCAACCGGTCGATGACCCAGGCCCCGGCCGTGTCCATCTTTTCGATGGCCGACAGGTCGAGAACGATGGTGCTGTAGCCCTTGCGCGCTTCGATCCCGCGCATTTCGGCATCGACGAAGGCGACGGTGCGGGTCGTCCATATCCCCGAAAACACGCAAGCCAGCGCGTCGCCGCGCTCCGCCACCGCAACCTGCGGTCGGTGGTCGCTTTCGCCGGCCGCCCCGCCGCTTGCTTCCCGTTTGCCGATGGTCAACATGGCAGACTGTTTACCGCGTCGGCCGCGACCTGTCGATTTTCGTAGCCGTGCCAAGCAGTTGATCGGAGCAGTTTTCCATGTCGCGTGTCCTTTCGGCCATTTCCGAGCGCTTTCCCATCGCCGGAACCTTCACCATTTCGCGCGGTTCCAAGACCGAAGCGGAGGTGATCTCGGTCACGATCGCCGAATCAGGTGCAATCGGGCGCGGCGAGTGCGTGCCCTACAAGCGCTATGGCGAGACCATGGAGAGCGTTGCCGAGGCGATCGAGCAGGTCCGCCGAGCGGTCGAAGACGGCGCCTCGCGCGACGAATTGCTTGGATTGATGCAGCCGGGTGCTGCGCGCAACGCCGTCGACTGCGCGCTGTGGGACCTTGAGGCCAAGCTGAGCGGCGTTCCGGTCAGCCGCACCCTCGGCCTCGGCGCTCCCCACGCGCTGGAAACCGCCTACACCCTGTCCTTGGGCGAGCCCGAGGCGATGGCGGCCCAGGCGCGCGCCAATGCCGCGCGTCCGCTGCTCAAGGTCAAGATCGGCGGCGACAACGACATCGCGCGCATCCGCGCGGTGGTCGAGGCCGCCCCCAGCAGCCGCCTGATCCTCGATGCCAACGAAGGCTGGACCGACGCCAACATCGCCGAGAATCTGGCAACGGCAGCCGAACTTGGCATCGCCCTGATCGAGCAGCCGCTGCCGGCTGGCGCCGACGCGATCCTCGCCAGAATTCCGCACCCGGTGCCGATCTGCGCCGACGAAAGCGTGCATGTCGCGGCCAACCTGGCGGAGCTCAAAGGCCGCTATGATGCGGTCAACATCAAGCTCGACAAGTCAGGCGGGATGACCGCGGCAATCGAGCTGCGCGACCAGGCCCGCGCGCTCGGCTTCCAGATCATGGTCGGCTGCATGGTGGGCACGTCGCTGGCCATGGCGCCAGCCGTGCTTTTGGCGCAGGGCGCCGATTTCGTCGACCTGGACGGACCGCTGCTTTTGGCCCGCGACCGCACGCCCGGCCTTATCTATGAGGGCTCAATGGTGTCGCCGCCCCTGCCCGAGCTTTGGGGCTGAACGGGCGCCGACAAGCACCAGCATGATGGCGACGGCGGCAACGCCGGCCATGAAGTAGAAGCCGTTGGCGCCAAAGTTCTGGTAAAGCGGCCCGGACGCCAGCGTCACCACAGCCATCGACATGCCGTTGGTGAAATAGGCGACGCCCTGGGCAGCGCCGGTACGTTCCTCGGGCACCGATTCGGCGATCAGCTTCTGCACACCGATGAGCACCAGCGCGGTCGAAAATGCATGCAGGCTCTGGACCGCGAAGAAGCCAGGCACGCCGAGCCCGAGCGGCCAGATCAGCGGATAGGCAATCCAGCGCACGATGGCGCCGGCACCTGCAAGCAACAGCACGAAGGCAGTGGAGCGCCGGCCGAAGACGCGCGTGAACACCATGAACATGGCTATCTCGGCGGCGACGCCCCAGCTCCACAGCAAGCCGACGACGGTTTCACTGATGCCCAAGGATTTCCAGTAGATCGACACGAAGCCATAGAGGAACCCGTGGCTGGCGATGATGACGCCTGTGCCGCCGGCCATGATCAGGAAATAGCGGTTGAACAGCTTGGGCGCCTGCTGCTGCATGTCGGTGGCCGACAGTGGCGATGCCCGGCGTGGCCGGCCGAGCCTCGGCGTGATGAACGACATCAGGAAGCAGCCGAGCAGTCCGAGCGAAATGATCGCAGGCACGGCCTCGGCGCCCGTCCACGACAGGATGAAGCCTGCGGCAAGGCTGCCGCCAAGAAACGCGATCGACCCCCAGATGCGCATCGCCGCATAATCCGAGCCGAAGCGGCGCACGCCCGACAGCGCCAGCGAATCTGCGATCGGCGAATGCGGGGTCCAGACTACGGAAAGCGCCAGCGACACGACCAGCACCGTCAGATAGGCCGGTTCGAGGAAGTAGCCGAGGGAGATCGCCAGCGACGAGGCGGCGAGGAAGATGAAGACGCTGGCGCGGTCCTTGGCTTTGTCGGCCATGGCCGCAATCAGCGGCGTGGTGACGACGCGCAGGAACATCGGCGCCGACAGGATGATGGCGATCTGCTCGGGGTCGAAACCCTTGGCTTCCAGCCACAGCGGGAAGTACGGCAGATGCACGCCCATCGGCACGAAGAGTGCTGCAAAAAGCAGCGAGATTCGCAGTTCGAAGCGGCGCGGCTTGATCTGCTGTTCTGGTGTCAGAGGCGGAAGCGTCATGGCGGGCATTTGTCCGGGTGCAGACCCGAACCAACCAAGCCTCACCGATTTGCCTGCTCCATTATCACGAGCCTGCCGGGCACGAAAGCCGCTGCGCCCACCGTTGAGCGAAGCGGTTGGGCCAGCCTCGACAACCGCCTTGCCGCCCCGTTCGGCATCGGCTCAATCGATGCGACAGCATGGGCATGGCGCGCGGCGCGACGCAGCGACTGGCCTTCGCCACGGCTTGCGATCGAGGCGTGACCGGGGCCCTCCCGCCAGCGGCGTGGAATGGAAGCAGGGGCGCACATGGCAAGCCTTCCAAAGCCTTCCGTTCAGGCGGCTTTTTCGACGCGCCGTTGGTCGAGAACCATCGGCACGAGAGCCTCGGAAGCCAACTGGCCGGCCATCACATGCGGCCAGTGCAGGAGAACGAAGCTGCCGTCGAAATCCTCCGCGACAGCGGTGCAGCTTTCGACCCAGTCGCCGGTATTGATGTACTGGATGCCGTCGAAATCCTCGATGGCTGCATGGTGGATATGGCCGCAGATGACGCCATCTACCTCGGAGCGGCGCGCCTCCTCGGTCAGCACCTGCTGGAAGGCGCCGATGAAATTGACTGCCTTCTTGACCTTGACCTTGGCCCAGGACGAGAACGACCAGTAGGGCATGCCGAAGGTGCGGCGAAAGCGCGCCACCACGCGGTTGGTGGCCATCGCCGCGTCATAGGCGAAATCGCCGAGGTAAGCGAGCCAGCGCACGTTCTGCACGACTGCGTCGAACTGGTCGCCATGGATGACGAGGAAGCGCTTGCCGTCGGCGGCCTCGTGGATCGCGCGGTCGGCAACGACGATGCCACCGAAATGCACGCCCTGGAAATTGCGGGCGAATTCGTCGTGGTTGCCGGCGATGTAGGTAATCTCGGTGCCCTTGCGCGCCTGTCGAAGCAGCTTCTGCACCACGTCATTGTGCAACTGCGGCCAATGCCACTGCCGGCGCAGACGCCAGCCATCGACGATATCGCCGACCAGAAAGATCTTCTCGGCCTCGTGGTGTCGCAGGAAGTCGATGAGGAAGTCGGCCTTGGCGGCCTTCGACCCCAGATGCACGTCGGAGATGAACAGCGTGCGGAAATTGCGTGTGTTCGTGCCGGACATGGCATTCGACCCGTTGCTTTTGCCGTGGCTATGCCCAGATTCATGCAACAGGCGTATGACGGTTGCGGCTTGGGCCGGGCGGTTCTAGGCTGGGTCATCACCGACAGGAGAACGCATCATGGATCTCGGCATCAGCGGGAAGAAGGCAATCGTCTGCGCCTCGAGCAAGGGCCTCGGCAAGGGCTGCGCGATAGCGCTGGCCGAAGCCGGCTGCGAGCTGTTCCTCAACGGTCGCGACGCCGGCATCCTCAGCCGCACGGCAACGGAAATCCGCCAGCGCTGCGGCGTGCCGGTCACCGAGATTGTCGGCGACATCTCCGATCCGGCCGTGCAGAAGGCGCTGCTTTCGGCCTGCCCCGATCCCGACATCCTGGTCAACAACAATGGCGGGCCGCCCTACCGGGACTTCCGCGAACTCGACCGGGAGAAGATTCTCGCCGGCGTCACCAACAACATGGTCACCCCGATCGAGCTCATCAAAGCGGTCATCGACGGCATGGCGGCGCGCGGCTTCGGCCGCATCGTCAACATCACCTCACTGTCGGTCTACACGCCGATCCCCGGCCTCGACCTGTCCTCCGGTGCCCGCGCCGGCCTGACAGCATTCCTGGCAGGCGTTGCGCGCACGGTTGCCGACCGCAACGTCACCATCAACAACATGCTGCCCGGCAAGCTCGACACCGACCGCCTGCGCGGCCCGCATGAGCCCGGAAGCATCGAGGATCCGGCGGAAGGTGCAGCCCGCCGCGCGCGGCTCAGCGCCGGCATTCCAGCCGGTCGCCTCGGCACGCCTGAAGAATTCGGCCAGATCTGCGCCTTCCTGTGCTCGACACATGCTGGTTACATGACCGGGCAGAACATCCCTGTTGACGGCGGGCTCTATGTGAGCTCGTTCTAGGCTCGCTGCGACCCGAAACTGCCCCAAAGGCATCCGGCAGCGCGTCTTAAGGACGCGCTGTTTCGCCGAGCCTCACAAAAGACCGAATCGAGCTCTCAACCGCCACCTGCAAGCCGCTGGAATGATTGCAGTTCTGCCGCTTGAAAGTGATTCAACGTCCATTTGGCCGTTGACGCCTCGAAAATCGTGCAGGCCGTGCTAATAACGACCTTTGCTATTGGAATCTGAAGGAGCGGGACATGGCTGGGGAAGACAAGAAGAAGGACGCGCTGTCCGATCTGGATCACGCCGCCCTTTTCTTCCACAAGCACCCTGTCCCCGGTAAGCTCGAGATCCAGGCGACCAAGCCGCTCGGCAACCAGCGCGACCTGGCGCTCGCCTATTCGCCTGGCGTCGCCGCGCCCTGCCTCGCCATCAAGGACGACCCCGAGACCGCCGCCGACTACACCGGCCGGGCCAATCTCGTCGCGGTGATCTCCAACGGCACCGCCGTTCTCGGCCTCGGCAATATCGGCCCGCTGGCGTCCAAGCCGGTGATGGAAGGCAAGGCGGTGCTGTTCAAGAAGTTCGCCGGCATCGACGTCTTCGACATCGAGATCGACGCACCCGAGATCGACCAGATGGTCAACACCATCGCTGCGCTCGAGCCCACCTTCGGCGGCATCAATCTCGAAGACATCAAGGCGCCCGAGTGCTTCGAGGTCGAGGCGCAACTGAAGGCCAAGATGGCCATTCCGGTCTTCCACGACGACCAGCATGGCACCGCGATCATCGTCGCCGCCGCCGTGCTCAACGGCCTGGAACTCGCCGGGAAGAAGATCGAGGACGTCAAGATCGTGACGTCGGGCGCGGGTGCCGCAGCCCTTGCCTGCCTCAACCTCTTGGTCTCGCTCGGCGCCAAGGTCGAGAACATCTGGGTCACCGACCGCTTCGGCGTCGCCTATAAGGGCCGCGTCGACGAAATGGACCGCTGGAAGGATCCTTACGTCAAGGACACCAACGCCCGCGTGCTGGCCGACGTCATCGGCGGCGCCGACGTGTTCCTGGGCCTTTCGGCAGCCGGCGTACTGAAGCCCGAACTGTTGAAGGAGATGGCCGAGAAGCCGCTGATCCTGGCGCTCGCCAACCCCAAGCCAGAGATCATGCCCGAGGAGGCGCGCGCCGCCCGCCCCGACGCCATGATCTGCACCGGCCGGTCGGACTTCCCCAACCAGGTCAACAACGTCCTTTGCTTCCCCTATATCTTCCGTGGCGCGCTCGACTGCGGCGCACGCGCCATCAACGAGGAGATGAAGATGGCTGCTGTGCGCGCCATCGCGGCGCTCGCGCGCGAGGAGCCGTCGGATGTCGCCGCCCGCGCCTATTCCGGCGAGACGCCGACCTTCGGCCCCGACTTCCTGATCCCCTCGCCCTTCGATCCGCGCCTGATCCTGCGCATTGCGCCAGCGGTCGCCAAGGCTGCCTGCGAGACCGGCGTGGCGAGCCGTCCGATCGCCGATTTCGCCGCCTATGTCGACAAGCTCAGCCGCTTCGTCTTCCGCTCCGGCCTGGTGATGAAGCCGATCTTCTCCAATGCCAAGCAGGCGACGGCCAAGCGCGTCATCTATGCCGACGGCGAGGATGAGCGTGTGTTGCGCGCCGCTCAGGTCGTGCTCGAGGAAGACCTGGCAAGGCCGATCCTCATCGGCCGTCCGCATGTCATCGAGGTGCGTCTCAAGCGCTATGGCCTGCGCATCCGGCCGGGCGTCGACTTCGACATCATCAACCCCGAGGACGATCCGCGATACCGCCACTATGTGGAGGTGCTGATCGAGCTAGGCGGCCGCCGCGGCATCACACCCGAAGCAGCCCGCACCATGGTGCGCACCAACAATACGGTGATCGCCGCCATCGCCGTCCGGCGCGGCGATGCCGACGCGATGATCTGCGGCCTCGAAGGCCGTTTCGAGCGCCATTTGCGCAACGTCCAGCAGATCGTAGGCGTCCGCGATGGCATCCAGGATCGCGATCTGTCGACGCTCTCGATGCTGATTTCGCAGCGCGGCGTGCTGTTCTTCACCGACACCTATGTGACCGTCGACCCCTCGGCCGAAGAGATCGCCGAGATGACGATCCTCGCCGCCGAGGAAATCCGCCGCTTCGGCATCGAGCCCAAGGCCGCGCTTGTGTCGCATTCGAATTTCGGCTCGCGCGACACGCCGAGCGCCCGCAAGATGCGCGAAGCCGCCGAGATCCTGAAGCGCATCGCGCCGAAGCTGCAGGCCGACGGCGAAATGCATGGCGACTCGGCATTGTCGGAGGCGTTGCGCCAGCGCGTTTATCCGCATTCGACGCTGAAGGGCGAAGCCAATCTCCTGGTCTTCCCCAATCTCGATGCGGCCAACATCGCCCTGACCACGGTCAAGACGATGATGGATGCGCTGCATGTCGGGCCGATCCTGCTCGGCACAGCACAGCCTGCACACATCCTGACACCTTCGGTCACCTCGCGCGGCGTCGTCAACATGACTGCACTCGCGGTCGTGGAAGCTTCGCAGCGTGCCCAGGCGACGGTGCAGTCGCCGGCGGGCTGATCGTTGCGACGAAAATGACTAAGCTGCCGAACGCAGGGATTGAGTCGATCCTTGCGGGGAGCTGCATGTTCGGACGCAAGACAGGCAAGACGACAAGCAAACGGGCGGCGGCCTGGCCGATGGCATTGGCCCTGTCGCTGCTTGCCACGGCCCAAGCGCTCGCAGCACCGCCCGAATGCGCGTTGCTGAAACGACAACTGGCGCAATTGTCCGGCAGCGTCGTGCAGCTCGATGAATATGGCAACGCCGCCGACACGCAGCGCGACCAGATCGACCTTGCCCGGATCAGGGCAGCCGACCTCGGTTGCGACCGCGCTGTATCGGGCGAAACCGTCGCGGCCTGCGCCGAGCTCAACGCCAGGATTTCGGCGATGCAGGACAATCTCGGCAGGCTCGAGCAGAACGGCGCGACCGCGCCGAGCAAAACCGACAGGCGCGAGCGCATCCGCATCCTCGATGCGCTGGAGCTTGCCGGCTGCAATGCACAGACACCGGAAGAGGCCGCGGCGGCCAGCGGCGAAGAGGATCCGCTCGACGAGCCATCGGATGTGACGATCATCCGTGGCGGCGCGGCGGAAAGCCTGAGCTCCAACGAAAGCTATCCGCAGCACATCGTGATCGGTCGCAGCAATGAGCCGGGCACGGGCGAATACCGGACGCTGTGCGTGCGGACCTGCGACGGCTATTCGTTCCCGATGTCGAATGGGGCCGACCTGCAGGATTTCCAGCGCGACCAGCAGAACTGTGAAGCCAGTTGCCCGGGAACCGAGATCGAGCTGTTCTACCATCTAAGGGACGGCCAGCCGCAGGAAAGCATGGTGTCGGCACGCTCCGGCCAGCCCTATCGCAACCTGCCGACAGCCTATCGCTACAAGCGCGTCGACCTGCCACGCGTGCCCTCATGCGGCTGCAACATCAGCCAGAACAAGGATTTTTCCATCCTGGCAGGCGAAGGCCGTGCGGTGACGGCCAAGCCGAAGCCGGCGGCAGTGGCCGAACCGGCACCTCCAGCGGCCAGCCCGAGCCAGCCGCCGGATCCCAACCGCAAGGTCAGGGCCGTCGGGCCAGAGTTCCTTCCCGACCCACAAGGGGCAATAGATCTGCGAGCTCCGGGCCAGACTCCAGCCCGGTAAGGGCCAGCCTGAGCGGCATGAACAGCGCCTTGCCCTTGCGGCCGGTGGCCTTCTTCACGGCTCCCGTCCAGTTCTTCCAGACATTGCCGTCCCACGGCTCATCGGGCAGCAGGTCGAGCGCCTGGCCGACAAACTCGCGATCCTCGTCACCGAATTCGGCAGCGGGCTGCGGTCCTTCGCGCAGGATGCGCCACCAGGTGGTGGCATCCGAGAGCTTGTCGAGATTGCCACGCACCGCCAACCAGAACGGCTCCGCGTGATCGCCGCTGATGCCAAGCAGCATGAGACGGTCACGCACCTCGGCAAACGACATGTGATGCAAAAGCGCGCGGTTGAGCACCACGAGTTCGTCGGGATCGAACTTGGAAGCCGATTTGGAGGTCGCCTCCGGATCGAATTTTTCGGCAAGCTCAGCGAGGCTCGGCGTCGCCACCACGTTCTCGGAGGTACCGACCAGCACCGCCAGTGACGCCACCGCCATCGGCTCGATGCCGCTTTCGCGCAGGCTTTCGATGGACAGAGCCCCGGTGCGCTTCGACAGCCCCTCGCCCGAACTGGTGGTCAGGAGATTGTGGTGGCCGAAGGCAGGAGCCTCTGCGCCGAGCGCATGGAACAGGGCGATCTGCACGCCTGTGTTGGTGACATGGTCATCGCCGCGGATGATGTGGGTGACGCCCATCTCTATGTCATCGACGACAGATGGCAGCGTGTAGAGATAGGTACCGTCCTCGCGCACCAGAACGGGATCGGAAAGCGACGCCAGGTCGACCGTCTCCTCGCCGCGAACCACGTCGTTCCAGTGGATTTCGGTGCGCTCCGTCTCGAACGGATCGGACTTGAAGTTGGGCAGCAGGAAGCGCCAGTGCGGCCGGCGGCCGTCATGCTCGTATTCGGCTCGGTCAGCGGCGGAGAGCTTCAGCGCCTCCCGGCCGTAGACCGGCGGCAAGCCACGGGTACGGCGCACCTTGCGGCGCAGGTCGAGTTCCTCAGGCGTCTCGTAGCAGGCGTAGAGCACGCCGGCGGCCTTCAGCTTTTCGACGGCGGCATCGTAGCTTTCGAAACGGCGCGACTGATATTCGGTCTGGTCGGGGAAGATGCCGAGCCAGTGCAGGTCGTAGAGGATCGAGTCCGCAAACTCCTGACGCGAACGTTCGACATCGGTGTCGTCGAAGCGCTGGATGAAGCGGCCCCTGTTCTTCACGGCGAAGAGCCAGTTGAACAAGGCCGTGCGCGCATTGCCGATATGGATGCGGCCGGTGGGCGAAGGGGCGAAACGAACGGTAACTGTCATGTTTGGGGCGTAGCGGATGGCTCTGGCGTTGACAAGGCAGCCCCCGCTCCTCGCCCAAGACATAGAACATGCCTTCGGCGATTGGAAGCCGGCCATAGGATGGCCAGGAACGCGAACGGGCCGCATTTCGTGGCCCGCTGCATTGTCAGGACTTCAGCGGAGCGGCATGCACCCGGGCTCAGACCAGCCCCTTGGTGAGTTCCAGTGCCTGCCGCTCGAACAGGCGGCGGTAGATGCCGCCGTCGCGCCGAACCAGTGTCTCGTGCCGGCCCTCCTCGACGATCTCACCACGATCGAAGACGAGTAGCCGGTCGAGCGCCCGGACGGTGGACAGCCGGTGCGCGATGATCAGCGTCGTGCGCCCGACCATCAGGCGTTCCATCGCCTGCTGGATCAGCACCTCCGATTCCGAATCGAGGCTCGAAGTCGCCTCGTCGAGAATCAGGATCGGTGCATCGGCCAGGAAGGCGCGGGCAATCGCCACGCGCTGGCGTTCGCCGCCCGACAGCTTGACGCCACGCTCGCCGACCAGCGTGCCATAGCCCTTGGGCAGCCGCTGGATGAAGTCGTGCGCGCTGGCGAGTTTCGCAGCGTGCTCGATCTCGGCCTGTGTCGCACCCGGCCTGGCATAGGCGATGTTCTCGGCCAGCGAGCGGTGGAACAGGATCGGCTCCTGCTGCACGATCGCGATTTGCGAACGCAGCGAGGACTGCGTCGCCTTGGCGATGTCCTGCCCGTCGATCACGATCCGGCCGTCGCCGACGTCGTAGAGCCGCTGGATCAGCTTGACGAAGGTCGTCTTGCCCGAGCCGGAGTGGCCGACAAGGCCGACACGTTCGCCCGGCTTGATCGACACCGAGAAGTCCCGGTAGAGCGGGTTCGCATGCGTTCCGTAGTGGAACGTCACATGCTTGAACTCGATGCCGCCATCCCGGATCTGGATCGGCTTGGCGCCGGGGCGATCGGCAACACCGAGCGGTTGGCCCTGGATGTCGACCAGTTCCTCCATGTCGTTGACCGAACGCTGCAGGTTGCGGATGTGCATGCCGACATCGCGCAGGTAGCCCTGCAGCAGGAAGAACGAGGTCAGCACGAAGGCGATGTCGCCCGCGCTCGCCTGCCCGCCAGCCCACAGCATCAGCGCAAAGCCGATGATCGCGGCACGCAGCAGGACAAGCGTGATGTTCTGCGACGTGCCGTTGATCGTGCCGCGCATCCAGGTGCGCCCCGTGCGGTGACGCCACTTGCCGATCACCTTGGCGAGCCGGTTTTCCTCGCGCTCCTCCGCGCCGAACGCCTTGACCACGGAGTTGCAGCTGACGGCATCGGCCAGCGAACCGCCGAGCCGCGTGTCCCAGCTGTTGGCAAGGCTTGCCGCCGGCGCAACAAAGCCAAGCGACATCAGCACCGTCTGCGCGATGAAGACGAGCGAACCCGCAGCAATGATCAGGCCCATCATCGGCCAGTGCCAGCCGAGCAGGATGGTCGAGCCGAGCAGCATCACGAAGGACGGCAGCAGCGCCACCAGCAGCGTGTCGTTGAGCAGGTCGAGCGCCCACATGCCGCGCGTCACCTTGCGCACGGTCGAGCCGGCGAAGCTGTTGGCGTGCCAGTCGGTCGAGAAGCGCTGGACGCGATGAAACGCATCCTGGGCGATGTCGGACATCATTTTGAGCGTCAGCTCGATGATGCCGGCAAAGGCAAAGTGACGGAACACGAGCGAGCCTGTCGCCAGCGCGAGCAGCGTGAAGAATGCCGTCAACGCCGCATTCCATGCCACCTCGTCGGTGGCAGCACCGCTGGCCACGGCGTCGATCAGCCGGCCCGAATAGAGCGGCGTCAGGACGTCGGCCATGGTCGAGATGAGCACGGCCGCCGAAATCAGCAAGAGACGCACCGGCTGGCGCTGCCAGTGCCTGAAAGTGAATCCGAGAACGCTGCGGAACGCTCCGCCGCGCAGGTCGATACGAATACGAGCCATGATGCATGAGACGTCGAAAGCCGACGCCATCCCTGGGAAAATATGTTCAAAGGCGCGACGAATAATTCTTGCGAAATCAGGAAGTCGCGGTGCGGCGGCGTCAGGAAAAACAAGCGCCGGAGGCGGTTCGCGAGGTCAACGACCTCGGCGTGAACCTCGGGAGGACATGTCATACTCTGGCATTCAGACCTCCCTGCTAGTGGCCGCGAAGAGTTTGCTTATAACCGAGCATTTTTGCTTAGCCAAGCCCCGCTCTGGACCGAAACCTGTTGTGCCAGTTCAGCCGTCTGTCGGGGTGGCACTTGCGCAACAGATAAGTCTATGCTTATCTAAATCGCATGAACGAATCCGACGTCTTCCGTGCCCTCTCCGATCCGACGCGCCGTGCGGTGCTCGATCGCCTTCTCGCGGGCGAGAAAAACGCGACCGAACTGCGCGAAGGGCTCGAAATCTCGCAGCCTGCCGTGTCGCAGCACATAGCGGTGCTGCGCGGCGCCGGGCTGATCAATGAAGAACGGGCCGGCCGTCACACCAACTACAGCGTCAACCCGGATGGGCTGAAACCGCTGTTCGACTGGCTGACCCGCTACCGCGCGTTCTGGCCGGATCGCGTCGAACGGCTGAAGACCCTGCTCAAGGAGATGGACCAATGACGGACTTTCTCGAGGCTGAAGACCGGAGCGATGCGATCGTCGTCGAATGCGAGCTGGAGGCCGAGCCGGAAAAGGTCTGGCGCGCGCTGACGGTGCCGGAACTGGTGTCGGCCTGGCTCGACGTGCCCGTTGCGGACAAAGTGACTGCGGATACGACTGGCCCTGCCTACCGGATCATCGAGGCGCTGCCCTTCTCGCGGGTTCGCTACGCCTGGAACGACGCCAGTGCGAGCGAGCCCGAAACCTTCGTGACCTTCGACCTAGAGGCCCAGCCGGGCGGCGGCACATGGTTCCGGCTGACCCACAGCGCCGAGCCGATGAGAACCATTGCCGCGCCGGCGAATTCGAACAGCCCGCCGCTGATGCGCGCCGCTTAAGCTCAAGCAACTCAATCGCTGAAAGGAACTCGCGCATGCGCGACACGATGCAGCTCGTCCCTATGGTCGTGGAACAATCGCCGCGTGGCGAACGCTCCTTCGATATCTTTTCCCGGCTCCTGCGCGAGCGGATCGTCTTCCTCAACGGCGAGGTCGACGACAACTCGGCCTCGCTCATCTGCGCGCAACTGCTATTCCTAGAGTCGGAAAATCCGACCCGCGAAATCTCGTTCTACATCAATTCGCCCGGCGGCGTGGTGAGCAGCGGCTTTGCGATATACGACACGATGCAGTTCATCCGCTGCCCTGTGTCGACGCTGTGCATGGGCACAGCGGGGTCGATGGGCTCGTTCCTGCTGATGGCCGGTGCTCGCGGCCGGCGCATCGCCTTGCCCAATGCGAGCGTGATCCTGCACCAGCCCTCCGGCGGCTTCCGCGGCCAGGCCTCCGACATCGAGCGCCATGCCGAGGATATTCTCAAGCTCAAGCGGCGCATGACGAGGCTCTATGCCGAGCATTGCGGGCGCACCGAGGAGGAAGTGGCGCGCGTGCTCGACCGCGATTTCTTCTTCACCGCCGAAGAAGCCAGGGACTGGGGCATCGTCGACCACGTCTATGATCGCCGCGAAACCGTCGAAGGCTTTTCCGCGAAATAGCGGCTACACGCCAACCGCAACAGGGATTGCCTGCTCCTGGCTTCGCGCGCGGATCCGCCGCGAAGCCAGGAGCAGGACGAACGAGATGGCGAAGCAGTAGATCGCCATCGCCACGATCTGGGCCGGGTAGCTGACGCCGCCATCGATCAGGAACCCGGTCAAGCCGGGCCCGATTGCCGACGCGAACACGCCGGCGGAAACGATAAGGGCCCTGATCGAGCCCAGGTGCTTCAGGCCATAGACTTCGGGCCAGACGGCGCCGAACAGCGTCGTCGACAGACCGTTGGAAATGCCGAGCAGCGCCATGAAGCCGAACGCGCCCCATTGCGCATCGACGAGGCCCAGCAACAGACAGGCGAGCCCCAGAGGCAGCAACACGAAAGGCAGCAGCGCCACCCCGGAAAAGCGGTCGAGGAGCAGGCCGACAACCAGCGTGAAGACGGCATTGACCACCGCCGCCACCAGAAAGGACGAGGCGAACACCTCCAGCGACCAGCCGCGCAATTCCACCAGATAGACCTGGTGGAAGAACAGGGTCGTCACGATCAGCCCCGGCGCCATGACGCCGAGAAGCAGCAGATAGAACACAGGATCGCGGACCACCTCAACCCGCGTCCAGTCGCGCGCATCTATCCGTGGCACCTCTGGATCGGACGAGCGCGGTTTTCTGTCCTCAGCAACCAGCAACGCGATTGCCGGCACGGCGATCAACGCCAGCGCTGCGGTCGCCAGCAGCCAGCCGTTGCGCCAGCCAACCGAGGCGGCGATCAGCACGAAGCCCATCGGAATGACGGCGTCACCTGCATTGTGGCCGAGAATAACAGCTGAAAGCGCCCGCCCCCTTTGAGCGGAAAACCAGCGCGCCGTCGCCGTGTAGGCGGCATGCACCATCATGCCCTGGCCAAACAGGCGCAGCAGATAGATTGTCACAAACAGCAGGACGAGGTGCCGTGACAGCGCCATCGAGGCGCTCGCAAGCGCCAGCATCGGCACGACGAACAGCACCACTTTCCGCACACTGTAGCGGTCGACGATCTGGCCAAGCCGCGGCAGACTCAAGGCGCTGGCCAATGTGGCAAACATGTAGAGCGTGCCAAATTCGCCATGCGACAGGCCATAGTCGCGGCGGATATCGCCGGCCGACAGCGCGATGAACGACGTCATGCCGAAGGTCGAGAAGAAGGTGAGCAGAAAACCGCCTGTAAGCCAGCGGCTGTTGTCGCGAAGGAAGGAAAGATAGCCCACGCCGCGGCTATGCTTGCGCGGCCGGCTGCCGCGCGAAGCGCATGTACATGCCGTCAGCCGAGGTCACGAAGCCGAACTTTTCGTAGAGGCTGTGCGCGTCGCTGGTGCGCAAGCTCCAGCCGGTCACGCTTTGCAGCTCCGGATGGTCGAGCAACGCCTGTATGAGCGTCTTGCCGATGCCCAGCCCGCGATGTTCGGCCCAGACGATGACGTCGCAGACATAGGCAAAGCAGGCATAGTCGGTGACAACGCGCGCGAAACCCACCTGCTTTCCGTCGAGATAGGCGCCGACACAGAGCGAGTTATCAAGCGCGCGGCGATTGAGATCGTCATTGCGCGCGCGCCCCCAGTAGCTCTGCCTGATCTCGTCGGAGGTCCTGTCGAAGTCGATCCGTGAAAGGTCGAAGCTGATCTCGATCACAGCCATGGCCGTCCTCTAGTGAATGCCTGATCTCGTATCGTTTCAGCTGGTTAGCCGCGATCCCTGAATCTGTTCGTGATCGGATAGCGCCGATCGCGGCCAAAATTTTTCTTGGTGATCTTCACCCCAGGCGCCGCCTGCCGACGCTTGTATTCGGCAATGTAGAGCAGGTGCTCGATGCGGTGCACGGTGTCGCGGTCGTGGCCGCGTGCAAAGATTTCGTCGACGCCCATCTCGTTCTCGACCAGGCACTCAAGGATGTCGTCCAGCACCGGATAAGGCGGCAGCGAATCCTGGTCGGTCTGGTTTTCCCGCAGTTCCGCCGACGGCGCCTTGTCGATGATGTTTTTCGGAATGACCTCGCCCGAAGGCCCGAGCGCGCCTGGCGGCACATGCGTGTTGCGCCAGCGCGACAGCGCGTAGACCTGCATCTTGTAGAGGTCCTTGATCGGATTGAAGCCGCCATTCATGTCGCCGTAAAGCGTGGCGTAGCCGACTGACATCTCGCTCTTGTTGCCTGTCGTGACCACCATTGAACCGAACTTGTTGGACACCGCCATCAGGATCGTGCCGCGGGCGCGGCTCTGCAGGTTTTCTTCGGTGATACCTTCCTTGGTACCCTCGAACAGCTGGGTGAGCGCATGCGAAAAACCGTCGACGGGCTCGTGGATCGGCACGATGTCATAACGGCAGCCGAGAGCACGGGCACAATCCTCGGCGTCCTTGAGCGAGTCCTTCGACGTATAGCGATAGGGCATCATGATCGCCCTCAGACGCTCCTCGCCAAGCGCGTCGACGGCAAGCGCTGCGCAGATCGCCGAATCGATGCCGCCGGACAGGCCGAGCACGACGTTCTTGAAACCGTTCTTGTTGACGTAGTCACGCAGGCCCAGCATGCAGGCGCGATAGTCGGCCTCCTCGCGCTCGGGGATCTTCGACATCGGGCCTTCGACACAGGCCCAGCCCTCGCCATTTCGCTTCCACGTCGTGATCGCCACCGTTTCCTCGAACTGGCTCATCTGGAAGGCCAGCGAATGATCGGTGTTGATGGCAAAGGATGCGCCGTCGAAAACGAGCTCGTCCTGGCCACCAAGCTGGTTGGCATAGAGCAGCGGCAGGCCGCTCTCGATCACCTGGCGGATCGCCACCTGATGGCGCACGTCCATCTTAGCGCGGTAGTAGGGCGAGCCGTTGGGCACCAGCAGGATTTCGGCGCCGCTCTCGGCCAGTGTCTCGCAGACGCCGAGCTCGCCCCAGATGTCCTCGCAGATCGGGATGCCCAGGCGCACGCCACGGAAATTGACCGGACCGGGCATATCGGGACCGGCCTGGAAGACCCGCTTCTCGTCAAACTCGCCGTAGTTGGGCAGGTCGACCTTGAAGCGCTCGGCAATGATCTTGCCCCCGTCGGCGATGATGACCGAGTTGTGCAGCCCGCTCTTGCGCCTGAGCGGCACGCCAATGATGACACCAGGCCCGCCGTCGCCGGTTTCCTTGGCGAACTCCTCGGCCGCGCGCTCGCAGGCGGTAACGAAGGCAGGCTTCAGCACCAGATCCTCCGGCGGATAGCCGGCGATGAACAGTTCGGTGAACAGCACGAGGTCGGCACCCTGCCGCGCCGCATCCGCTCGCGCTTCGCGCGCCTTGGCGATGTTGCCGGCGACATCGCCGACCGTCGGGTTGAGCTGGGCAACTGCAATGCGCAGGATATCGGGAGTTTTTTTCGTCATGTCAGCGGTTTAGCCTGCGTTGTGAAGTCGAGCAATGCAGTTCGATTGGGCCATCATTCGTCCATATAAGCGCGCAATTCGTCGGCCGGACGATTGGTCCCGATCGACATCGACAGGATGCGCGAAATATGGGCCCGCGGCAGCTTGGTATCTTGCGCCCACGCGTTGATCTGCGCCTGCACCTTGGCGAGATCCTTCTTCGACGATGCGGCATCGCCGATATCGAGCCCGGCATCGCGCAATGCCAAGATCATGTCCTGTGACAGAATGAAAGTATCCCAGCCAAGCCAGCGGAGAAGATACTGGCCGGTATTGCCGCCGAGCCGGCTGCCATGCTTGCCGAGATAGGCCGTCAGCCCGATCTGGTCGTCGGCCGGCCAGTCAGCCAGGAACCTGCCGAAGCCGTCATGTTCCTTCGACACGCGCTCGACGAAGGCAGCGTTTTCGTGAACCGACCTGATCTTCTGGGGATTGCGCACGATGCGCTTGTCGGAGGCAAGCTCGTGCCAGAAGTCGTCGGGCTGGAACAAAAGGCGCTTCGGCTCGAACCCCAGGAAGGCTTCCTCGAAGCCGGGCCATTTCTGCTCGATGACACGCCAGACGAAGCCGGCAGCGAAAACGCGCTCCGCCATAGTGGAAAGGATCCGGTCGTCGGAGATCTTGGCGAGCGCCACATTGTCGGGCACCGGCCCGAGCAGCGACTTGAGTACCGCCTCACCGCCTTTGCGCTCGGCGGCCCGAGCCCTGATCCTGGCAAAGTCCGGCATGACGTTTCCTTCATCCACATTGGGCAACAGCGCTTGCCAACCGCATTGTGGCGCCGCGTGCCATTATCTTCGTATAAGGATACGCGGCTGCCAAGCTGGCGCCTTCACTCGGAGACGACGATGAACAAGACCGTGGCGGAGCTGGCAGGGCGCTGGCTGAGGCGGACGCCGGAGCATTTGAGCGAGCTTGAGCACAAGGTTCTGCAGAGCGCAATCGAGCGCAAGCCGGTTTCTCGCGACGTCAACGAAAGCATTTCCCATTGCGAAAGCAGGGGTGACCGGCTGGCCGACGGCCTTGCGCGCGTTGGCGGCTCTTGGAGTTTCATCCTCGCCTTCCTTGCCTTCCTGGTGCTCTGGACGCTGCTCAATGCCTGGCTCTTGGGCCGCGACGCCTTCGACCCCTACCCGTTCATCTTCCTCAACCTGGTGCTGTCGATGCTGGCTGCCATCCAGGCCCCGATCATCATGATGTCGCAAAACCGCCAGGCCCAACGCGATCGCGTCGACGCTGCCCACGATTATGCGGTCAATCTCAAGGCCGAGATCGAGATCATGGCGCTGCACGAGAAGCTCGACGAGATTCGCTTCCAGGAAATCATCCTGCTGCGCGAGCAGGTGAGCGACCTCACCGCCCAGATCAAGCGCATCGCCGACGCCTCCGCAGTCCAGTCGCCTGCTCGATGATCGGAACGCTCCACCATCTCGTCGCCCATTACGGCCTGCTGGCTGTCTTCATAGGCTGCATGGCCGAGGGCGAAAGCTTCGCCATCCTGGGTGGCTTCTTCGCCCACCAGGGGTTCTTCGAGCCATGGAATGCATTCGCGGTGGCAGCCGTCGGTGCCTTCCTCGGCGACACGCTCTTTTTCGTGCTTGGCCGCCGCTTCTCCAACCACAAATGGGTCAGGCTCTTACGCCGCAGGCCCGGCTTCAGCCATGCCTTCCGGACGTTACAGGCGCATCCCTACCTGTTCGTGCTCGGCAACCGCTATGTCTACGGCATGCGGCTCGCCGGTGGCATCGCCGCCGGCTTGTCACGTATCCCGGTGCCGCTGTTCCTACTGTTGAATGGCCTGTCGGCGTTGGCCTGGGCCGGCATCTTCGTCAGCCTGGGTTATGTCTTCGGCCTCGGCGCCGAGCACATCCTCGGCGACACGCTGAAGGCCCATCATCGCCTGTTCCTGGGGCTTGGCATCGGTGTCGCGGTTGCACTTGCAACATGGTTCCTGGCCCACCACATCGCCCGCAAGCAGCCCAAGGACTAGTCCGACCCAAGGAGCTCGCGGTCGCCGCGATCGAGGATCAGCGGAATGATCAGGTCTTCCTCGTCATCGAGGTGCCGGGTCAGCATCGCCACCAGCCGTGCATTCTCGTCGGCGTAGGCGTCCGCAGCGAAACGCTGTTTGTCCTGGCTTTCCTGGAGCGCGCGGATGAACCCGTTGGCGGAATGTGCGTTGCGCTCCAGTGCCTCGTGGATGAGGTGGTGGTCGGCGTCGAGAATATCGAAGCCGCGCTTCAGCCTGCTCTCCGCCTTGGCGAAAACAGGGAAGTAGTGATGGTCCTCGACATTGTGGTGACCGTCGAGGTTGCCGAGGAAATGGTTGAGGCGTGGTGCGAACCAGCGGGCAAACTGCGCGGCGTCCATCCGGCCCTCGCGATAGTCGCCGATGCCAGCAGTCAGCATGCCTCCCAATTCGCGAAACATGTCGTGTCGCTGCAGCCACATCGACGCCATGCCATGGACGTTGTCATGGTCTAGCCAGTTCTCGCGCGGATACTTGGCGACGAGCCAGCGCAGGTCCTCGGGCAACCCCGCCCTGGATTCGAGATGATGGATATCGGCTTGGTCAGCCATGTCGGTCTCCTTTGGTAACCGACATGTAGGTACGCGTCCTTCAGATCGGAAGGCCGAACAGACGCTCGGCGATGGCGAAGCCCCAGATGCCCAGAACGATGAAGATCGAGATCAGCACGGCGAGCGAACCGCAATCCTTGGCAAGCTGGATGTCGATGTTGAACTCGCGGCTGACGGCATCGCACGCGGCCTCGATGCCGGTGTTGAGCACTTCCACCGTGATCAGGAACAGGATGGCGCCGATCAGCAACGCGTAGCCGCTCCAGGTGCCGGCAACGAACCAGCCGATGGGAAGTGCCACGATCAGCAGCATCACTTCCTGCTGGAACGCCGCCTCGGTGCGAATGAGCCGCGAGAACGCACGCACCGAGTTCTGGAAAGCCTTTACCAGCCGCTCCATGAAATGCCCTTTCAAGTCTGTCGAAAGGGCATCATGTAGCGGCTTGGCGGTCACTCGAACAGATAGGAATCGTTGGCAAAGAAGCCGTGATCGACCGAATCGTGGACACGGCGACCTTTTGCCCCGCTGCCGGCAGCGCCATAGGCAAAGAAGATCGGCATCAAATGCTCGTCCGTCGGGTGGTTTTCCGACGGATACGGGGCACGCTCCTTCCACTGCAGCAGCGCATCGGTGTCACCGGAGCCAAGCTTGTCGGCGAACCATTCGGTGAACGCGGTGACCTTGCCGGCCAGCGCCGGATCTGGCTCGGCGCCATGCCTGAGCGTGGTGAAATAGGCGCGCAGATTATGGGTGATATGCCCGGACCCGATCAAAAGGATGCCCTCCTCGCGCAACGGTGCCAGCGCCTTGCCGATGGCATGGTGCCAAGCCGCATCGCGGCGCGGATCGATCGACACCTGCACGACCGGAATGTCCGCATCGGGGAAGGCCAGCATGAGCGGCGTCCACGTGCCATGGTCGTAGCCGCGCTTCTCGAAAGTATGCGGCTCAAGGCCGGCAGCCTCGAGCATGCCATACACCTTCTCGGCCAGGGCCGGCTCCCCGGCGGCCGGATAGACCATCCTGTAGAGTTCAGGCGCGAAACCGCCAAAGTCGTAGATCATGCCCGGTTTGGGATCGGTTACGACAGCAACGCCGTCGGTCTCGAAATGCGCGGAAACGATGACGATGGCCTTCGGCTTCGAAATCAGGCCGGAAACACCTTCGAGATAATGGCGCGCCGACGTGTCGGCCAGCACGATGTCGGGGCCGCCATGCGAGATGAAAAGGGTAGGCAACGAGGTCATATTCTTTCTCCTTGCCAGAGATATACGTCCTTGCCACTGTTTCCGGCAGAGCGTCGAAACACGACGAAGCGTTCAACAAATGAGAACGGTCGTCGTCTCGCCGATCAATCCTCCAGAACCTTGAGCGATGGCGAAGAGCGATCGTATTTCGGCAGATCGTCGTCGAGTTCGTAATAGGAGCCCTTGTCGGCTACGAAGATGTGATAGCCGCCCGACAGCGACGACGGCTCATCAAACGAGCCGGCCATGATCGAGACGTAGTTGTCGTCGTTGGGCTTCCAGAACATCACCGACCCACAGCGGCTGCAGAACCCGCGGCGGGCAAAGTCGGATGCCGCATACCAGGTGACATTCTCGCTGCCCTCGATGTCGATCATGTCGTCGCCGACATTGGTCGCGGCGTAATAATGACCGCTCTGCTTGCGGCACATGGTGCAATGGCAATAAATGACGTCGCGAAGCGCGCCCTCTGCTGTGTAGCGCACTGCTCCACACAAACATGACCCCTTGTGTAGATTCTCCATTGCCGTCCTCTTCTGCTGGCTGTAGGTCGCAGGTTAGCTTCCCTAAAGGTAATATGCACAGGGATTCGCGACATCGGATGTTGCGGCCAGCACAGAGATCGCTTCTGGCACATTGGAATATACACCCTGTGGTAGAAAAACAGGCGAAGTGACCATGCAAATTAAGGAAACTTTAGCCCGCCCGAATTAAGGCTCATACAAGCGACGAAAGCAGAGGGGACCTGCGTCGTTGCCAGCACTCTCTTTCATGCCGTTCACGCCCCCGACCGGCCACTCGCCCGTGCATCGCAGGCGTTTTGGCTGTTGGCCGGCCAACTGAAATGGGAACTAAATGCAACCTGCCGCAGCCCCGACCGATCGAGGCAACGACCTTGCGAGCACCGTCGTGGCGACGATGAGCCAGATGGGTGTCGTCGGCCTGCCGCGCAACTACGAAATCTTCTACGAAGCCCTAACCGGTTCCAATACGGCGTTGAGCCTCGAGGTGATCGCACTCGGCAACCGCCCGACCCAGGAGCAGCTCGACCAGATCGGCCAGAAATTCTTCGCCCAGAGCCATGGCCAGGGCATCGTCGAGCACGCGCGTGAAGTGCTGGCGCGCGAGCTCGAAGGCGTGGCCGGCCTGCTGCGCAACGAGCGCAGCCACATCGAACGCTACGGCAAGGTTCTGGACGAGACGTCGAGCGGACTCAACAGCCGCACCGCCATGTCGCAGGACCTGCTGCAGAAGATCGTCAGCGTGATGTCGGTGGCGACAGCATCCACGATCGACCACGGCAAACAGTTCGCGACGCAGCTGGGCGACAAGTCGGCAGAGCTCGAGACCGTCAAGTCGAAGCTCGAGGAATACAAGCGCCTGGCCGACACGGACCCCCTCACCCATGTGTGGAACCGCCGCGCCTTCGACAAGCGCATCGCAAGTATCTACAACAACAACAAGGGCATCCTGTTCAGCGCCCTGATCCTGGCCGACATCGACCGTTTCAAGGACATCAACGACCGCCACGGCCACCCTGTCGGCGACAAGATCCTGCGCATCATCGCCGACATCTTCCAGTCCAGCGTCCACCAGGACATGTTCGTGGCGCGCACCGGCGGCGAGGAGTTCGCCCTGATCATCGAAGGCACGACCGAAGACGCCACCTACGAGATCGCCGACCGTATCCGCCTGCTTGTCGCCCAGACCCAGCTGAAGGACATCGAGCCGGGCCTCAACTGCGGCCAGGTCACGGTTTCGATGGGCATCTGCATGGCGTCAGAGGCCGAAAGCCCCGACGACCTCTATGCCAAGGCCGATCGGGCGCTTTATCGCTCGAAGCTGGTCGGCCGCAATCGCGTCACCCGCTATTCGACGATCGCCGAGCGCCAGGGCAAGAGCTGGATGCTGTACAAGAAGGACTGACGGGGCATTTTGCCCCCTGCTTCGACCTGACCCTTTCCATGGGCATTTTTCTGACCTATATTTTCCAGAGAAATGGAGCATCCCATGCGTAGCCAGACAAGTCCGGGACCTTCCGCTGCTCCCGGCGCAGTCATCACCAAGGCAACCTTGCGCGCCGCCGACATGCTCGGCGTCACCGCCAAGGCATTGTCTGCGATCATCGGCGTCTCCGAGGCGACGATTTCCCGTATGCGCCGGCAGGAATTTGCGCTCGAAACCGGCAGCAAGCCGTTCGAACTCGCGGTCCTGTTCGTGCGGCTGTTCCGCTCGCTCGACGCCATCGTCGGCGGCGAAGAGCCTGTCGCCCGCGCCTGGCTGAAAAACGACAACGCAGCACTAGGCGCTGCCCCCCTTGAAAAGATCGCCACCATCACCGGGCTCGTCGATGTCATCGCCTACCTGGACGCCCGCCGCGCTCTCGTCTGAGGCCCGCGCCCTCGAAGGCCGGTGCTGGCGACTGGTGGAGGCGCAGCACCGCGTCTCGACTTTGAAGCTCGTCGACGATCTCGACGAACAGGCAGTGCTCGAGGAACTGATCGAGGCGACCAAGCCCGTTGTTCCCATCGAGTGCCGCAAGCTGCATTACCTGCTGGCGACGCCGTTCCGCTACGGCTCCAACTATCCCACCGGCTCGCGCTTCCGTCGCGCCGGAAAATCGCTTGGTATCTACTACGCCGCCGAGAAGGTGCAGACGGCGGTCGCCGAAATGGCTTTCTATCGCCTGCTGTTCTTCTCGGAATCGCCCGACACGCCATGGCCGAGCGACGCGGCCGAATACACGGCCTTCGCAGCATCGTTCAAAGTTGCGCGCGCGGTCGACCTGACATTGCCGCCATTGTCGGAAGACGCCGAAACCTGGACGCACCCGACGGACTACACTGCCTGCCAGCAACTGACTGACGACGCACGCGAAGCAGCCATGCAGGCGATACGCTATCGCTCGGTGCGCGATCCCCAGGGTGGCGCCAACCTGGCGCTTTTGACCTGCACGATCTTCGCCAAGGCAGCACCTGTCGAGCGCCAGACCTGGCGCATCCGGCTAGGGCCGACAGGCGTGCAGGCAATCTGCGAATTCCCCGAAAAGCGCATCGGCTTCGACCGCCAGAGCTTTGCCGGCGATCCTCGCCTCAAGGATATGCGCTGGACCCGCAAATGAAAAAGGCGCCAGTCGAAACCGGCGCCTTCGATTGAATATCCGACCTGCGGATCAGGCGTTGACGGCCTTCTTCTGCTCGGTCACAGCCCCCTTGCGCAGCAGTTCCGAAACCAGGAAGGCCAGTTCGATCGCCTGATCGGCGTTGAGGCGCGGGTCGCAATGCGTGTGATAGCGGTCCTGCAGCTCCTCGGCGGTGATGGCGCGCGCGCCACCCGTGCATTCGGTGACATTGTTGCCGGTCATCTCGACATGGATGCCGCCCGGGTGCGTACCTTCCGAACGATGGATGTCGAAGAAGCTCTGCACTTCGCTCAGGATGCGGTCGAACGGGCGCGTCTTGTAGCCGGCAGCCGTGATCGTGTTGCCGTGCATCGGATCGCACGACCAGACGACCTTGCGGCCCTCCTTCTCGACGGCGCGGATCAGCTTCGGCAGATGCTCACCGACCTTGTCGTGGCCGAAGCGCGCGATCAGGGTCAGACGGCCTGCCTCGTTCTCCGGGTTGAGCAGGTCGATCAGCTTCAACAAGCTGTCGGGCGTCAGCGAGGGACCACACTTGAGACCAAGCGGGTTCTTCACGCCACGGCAGTACTCGACATGCGCGTGATCGACCTGGCGCGTACGGTCGCCGATCCAGATCATGTGGCCCGAGGTCGCGTACCAGTCGCCCGAGGTCGAGTCGACGCGGGTCAGCGCCTGCTCGTAGCCGAGCAGCAGCGCCTCGTGGCTGGTGTAGAAGTCGGTCTCGCGCAGCGCGTAGTTCGTCTCCGAGGTGATGCCGACGGCCTTCATGAAGTCCATCGTCTCGGTGATGCGGTTGGCCAGTGCCTCATAGCGCTCGCCCTGCGGGCTGTTGGAAACGAAGCCGAGCATCCACTTGTGCACGTTCTCGAGGCTGGCATAGCCACCCTGGGCGAAGGCGCGCAAAAGGTTCAGCGTCGCAGCCGACTGGCGGTACGCCATTTCCTGGCGTGCCGGATCGGGCACGCGAGACTTCTCGTCGAAGGCCGGGCCATTGATGATGTCGCCGCGATAGCTCGGCAGCGTGACGTCGCCCTTGGTCTCGTTGTCGGCCGAACGCGGCTTGGCGAACTGGCCGGCAATGCGGCCGACCTTCACCACCGGCTGCGCGCCGGCGAAAGTCAGCACGACCGACATCTGCAGGAAGACGCGGAAGAAGTCGCGGATATTGTCGGCGCCGTGCTCGGCGAAGCTTTCGGCGCAGTCGCCGCCCTGGAGCAGGAAGGCCTCGCCATTGGCGACGGCTGCCAGTTGCTTCTTCAGCTTTCTCGCTTCACCTGCAAAAACCAAGGGGGGAAACGTGGCGAGACGGGCTTCCGTTTCTGCGAGAGCCGCAGCGTCCGGATAAGCCGGAACCTGCTGAATCGGCATGCTTCTCCAGGAATTCGGTGACCATTTCGTCATGTTAGCACCCAAAAGTTTTGTCAGCGGGCACCTCACCCGCGCTGTGACCCGCCATTACGGGAACGCGGCTGTTTACACGATGACGAGCCTCTATTCCACCCCGGAATCCCCTAGGGACCAAGGTTTCACTGCGGAAGGTCCGGAAGCCGCCGCAACGTCAGTTTTCGACGCGCGAGCCATCCCTTACCAGATAGGTCGGCTTATACATCGTCACCAGCTCTTCGGCCGCGGTCGGATGCACCGCCATGGTCTGATCGAAGGCGTCCTTGGTAAGACGCGCCTTGAGCGCGATGCCGAGCAGCTGCGCCATCTCGCCGGCATCCGGCCCAAGCACATGGGCGCCGACGACGATGCGCGTATCGGCGTCGACCACCAGCTTCATCAGCATTTTTTCCTGGCGTCCCGACAGCGTGTGGCGCATCGGCCGGAAGCTGGCGCGATAGACCTCGAGGTTCTTGTAGCGCTTGGCCGCATCGTCCTCAGAAAGCCCGACGGTGCCGATCTCCGGCTGCGAGAACACAGCCGTTGGAATGGTGTCATGGTCGGGCGTGGTCGGGTTGCCCTTGAAGGCGGTCTCGATGAAGCACATGGCCTCGTGGATCGCCACCGGCGTCAGCTGCACGCGATTGGTGACGTCGCCCACCGCCCAGATGTTGTCGGCGCTGGTCCGAGAATAGCTGTCGACGACCACAGCGCCCGACTTGTCGAGCTCGACGCCCGCGTCCGAAAGCCCGAGGCCTTCGGTGTTCGGCGTGCGCCCGATGGCGAGAAGCACCTGGTCGACGGTCAGCTGCTGGCCGGTGTTCAGCCTGACATCAAGGCGGCCGTCGCCGCGCTTGGCGACTTCCTGCGAGACCGAGTGCAGCAGGATCTTGATGCCCTTCTGCTCCATCGTCTCATGCAGGGTACGCCTCAGGTCCATGTCGAAGCGGCTGAGGATCTCCTTCCCGCGATAGACCAGCGTGGTGTCGACGCCTAGGCCGTGGAAAATGTTGGCAAACTCGACGGCGATATAGCCGCCACCCTCGATCATGATCGCCTTGGGCAGTTCCGGCAGATCGAAGACCTCGTTGGAGTAGATGCAGTGCTCGTGGCCAGGAAGCGCCGGATGCGTGCTCGGCCGGCCGCCGGTCGCGATCAGGATCTGGTCTGCCGTGACAGTACGTCCATCCGCTTCGAGGCGGATCGTGTGCCTGTCGACAAGCGTGGCGCGCGAATGGATGGTCTCGCCGCCGGAATTCTCGACATTGCGCTTGTAGATGCCTTCAAGCCGCGAAATCTCGCGCTCCTTGTTGGCGACAAGCGTCTTCCAGTCGAACGTGCTTTCACCGACCGTCCAGCCATAGCCGGCGGCATCCTCGAAATGCTCGGGGAACTGCGAGGCATAGACATAGAGCTTCTTGGGCACGCAACCGCGGATGACGCAGGTGCCGCCGAAGCGGAACTCCTCGGCCAGCGCCACGCGCTTGCCCATGGCTGCCGCCACACGCGCCGCACGAACCCCGCCCGAGCCACCGCCGATGACAAAGAGGTCGTAGTCGTACTGGGCCATGGTGTTCCTTCCTGCAGGCAATCGGTGCGCGCCTCAGGCCATAGGGAGCATTGCCCGGACGCATGTGAATTCAAGGATGCTGCAACGCCGATACTTGGCGTGCCGCGGTGCGCCACAGGTAGTGGTGCAAGCACAAAAAGAAAAGCCCGGCATAAGCCGGGCCCGTCTCATCGTGACTGTTGGTCGCGGCCGATTACTTCTTCGGCGCCTCAGGGGTCACGGGCGCAGCACCCTCGGTGACGGCCGGAGCCTTGGCGCCGGCGACCGCCGTCAGCTTCTCGCCGACCTGCTGGGCAAGGTCGCGGGCAATGCCGTTCTGCCAGATGTCTGCAGCTTTCACCAGTTCGCGCGAGGCGATCGGGCCGTTCTCGATCAGCTTCTTGCCGGCTTCCGAATTGTAGAAGGCCGCGATCTCGGTCAGTTCCTTCTCGTTGAAGGACTTGGCGTAGGCAATCGCCGCTTCCTTCTCGAGATCGGCGCGACGGGCGGCCATGGCAAGCGTCTTCTCATCGACCGTCTGGGTGATGATTTCCTGCATGTCGGGGTTCTGCTGGATCAGCTGCTGCTTCAGCGCAAATGCCGCCTGCGGCAGGATGCCGTCGAACGAATCGGTTGCGTGAATCGCAGCGATGGCCGCATGGGCCGCCTTGAGATGGGCTTCACCGATCTCCTGGGCCTGGGCCGAGAACGCAATGGCTGCAAAAGCCGAAGCCGCCACCATGACGGAGAAGCCGCGAAGCCGGTTTGTCGAAATCATGATGAATAGAACTCCTGTTTAGAGAGCCGGATGAACGGTTCTGACACCGTCGGAGCCGGCAATGACGGCAACGGTGGCCAAGCCGAGAAAGAGACCATGCTCGACGACGCCAGGAATGGCGTGAAGGGCATCCGAAAGCGCTCTTGTATCGGGAATGCGGCCAAAAGATGCATCGATAATGAAATGTCCACCGTCGGTTACGAAGGTCTCGCCGCCGGTCTTGCGCAGCACCAGCGAACCGGAAAGGCCGAGCTTTTCCGCTGCCTTTGCGATGGCGATTTCGGTGGCTCTGAGACCAAACGGATTGACCTCGATCGGCAGTGGGAAGCGGCCGAGCGTCTCGACCAGCTTGGACTGGTCGGCGATCACGATCATGCGCGCCGAGGCCGCCGCGACGATCTTCTCGCGCAGCAACGCACCGCCGCCGCCCTTGACCAGCGTAAGTGCTGGATCGATCTCGTCGGCACCGTCGATGGTAAGGTCGAGCTCGGGTGTCTCTTCCAGCGTCGACAGCGGAACCGCCAGCTCGCGGCAAAGCGTGGCGGTCCGTTCAGACGTCGGCACGCCGATGACCTGCATGCCGGCCGCAACCTTTTCGGCCAGCAGGCGGACGAATTCCTCGGCGGTGGAACCTGTACCGATGCCCAGGCGCATACCGCTCTCGACATAACCGAGTGCGGCCCGTGCCGCCTCGATCTTCAAAGCCTTGGCATCCATGACTTGTTCGCAAATTCCCAGATTACAGGCTTGGCTCCTAGCATTTTTGCCGATTGGGTCAAAGGCTTTATGGACCGCGGGTTGCGCCGCCTGGGCGCGAAGGCTATCGCCTTTGGCGAAATATGAACCCGTGAAAGCAAGCCATGTCCAGACCGATCATCGTATTCGACCTCGACGGAACCCTTGTCGACACTGCTCCCGACCTGCTCGACAGCCTGAACCACACGCTGGTGGCCGGCGGCCTCGCCCAGGTGGACGACAATGCCTTCCGCCGGTTCGTCGGCATGGGCGGCAAGATCATGATCGAACGGGCTTATGCCGCGCAGCGCAAGGCGCTTGCGGGCGAAGAGCACGAGCGCATGCACGACATTTTCCTCGATCACTACACGCTCAACATCCCCGGCCGTTCGCAGCCCTATCCGGGTGTGGTGGCTGCCATGGAGCGCTTCGCCGATGCCGGTTACTTGCTTGCCGTCTGCACCAACAAATACGAGACGCTTGCCCGCAACCTGATCGGCGGGCTCGGCCTTGCCGACCGCTTCGCCGCCATCACCGGCCCAGAAACATTCGGCATCCGCAAACCCGACCCGAGGCACCTGACCAAGACCATCGCCATGGCCGGCGGCGATGCCTCGCGTGCTGTCATGGTCGGCGATTCGGTCACCGACATCGACACGGCCAAGGCCGCCGGCATCCCCGTTGTCGCCGTCGACTTCGGTTACACGGATCGCCACGTCAGTGAATTCGAGCCCTCGGCAATCATCTCGCACTATGACGAACTGACGCTTGGCCTGGCTGAAAAGCTGATAGCTGCGGGAAGTCGCTAAAGCCGCCTTGACACAGCTCCCGCCCCTCCCCTATATCGCCGTCACGTTCGGCCTAAGGGCCTCGGACGGGCGATTAGCTCAGCGGGAGAGCACACCCTTCACACGGGTGGGGTCATAGGTTCAATCCCTATATCGCCCACCATTTACTTTCAAAGACTTAGCCAATTTTCGTTGCGACACCGTAATGGTTCACTTGAACCAGTGTGGCAGGCATTTCTTGCTTTGTTCTTTTTCCGTTCCCACGATATCGTCGGCCTATGATCACCCTGCTTGCGGCCACCATCCTCTCCTGTTCCACCCTAACTGCCGTCGACGGCGACACGATTCGTTGCAACGGCCAGAACATGCGCCTGATAGGCGATGCCGTCCCGTTCAAGACGGGGATCGACACACCCGAGACGGGTGGACGGGCCAAATGTGAGCGGGAAAGGATTCTGGCCAAGGCGGCAAAGAAGCGCCTGGCCGAGTTGCTGGAAGACCCCGGCTTGCGGATCGAGGACACCGGTTACCGCGACAAGACTAGCCAGCGCCGGCCGTTGGTGCGCATCCGTCTATCTGACGGGCGATTGGCAGAGAACATCCTGCTTGCCGAGGGACACGCCATTATCTGGCGCCCGAAGGTGAAGCGGCCCTGGTGCGGGTGATCACGCCTCAACGGTCGTGAAATAACTTCGCCGGGTTCGGGTGACGCTCAAGCACCTCGAGATAGGCGGATTCCAGAGCCATCATCGCCGCCGCTCTGCTTTCGCAGCGATCCGCACCACGGGCACCTCCCCAGGCCGGAAACCACCGCCAATACCTCTCGCCGCGAATGCTATCTGAATAGATGCGGCCTACCCGACGCCTCCCGTCGAAGGCGCTGTAATCCTCGCGATCGAGATCATCGTCCCAGGTGTGTCGCCACTGTACGTCCGGCAGGTTGCTCATCGGAACGAAATAGGAACAAATGCCTTGCAGTGTCAATTCACATCACCGCGCTTGATTGACGCCGACCGCAGCGCACGGCAGGCTCATGGCGATCAGAGGAGACCGTGGTGTCGACATTGTTTGTAGTGAGGCTATCGGCGGTCCCAGAAGGCCATGCACGCTACCTTGATGGCATGCGGTATCCGATACTGCTTTACATCAGAGCGGATGACGAAGATCAGATCTGGGTGCCGGCTGCCGAACAGCTGACAGAATGCCAATGGCACGAGGTTCAGTTTGAGCGATACGGTGAATTGCAAACACCAGTTGCTGAGATCGAAGACGAAGTTCTCCGAGGCGCGGCTGAAGAGGCTTCCGAAGAGGGATTTGCCTTCGTCGTGTATGATCAAGCGATAACCAGCCAGCAGTAACACCCGCCAGAGTGGTCGCGATCGAAGAAATCTTAGCGTCTGCGCGCCCTACTCCTCTAAAGGGTCGAGAATATCGGGCGTGTCGTTCCTGGGCGAGCCGACCTTGCGCCCGATTTTCCACATCGTCATCAATTCTGACGGGAACGGCTTCATCAGGTCGCGGGGGTCCGTTTCTGGACCGATCCACCTTTGATAGTCTGCCGGCGCAATGATGACCGGCATCCGGTCATGGATCGTCGCCATCAGTTCGTTCGGCGGACAGGTGACCAGGGAGAACGTGCGCAGCATTTCTCCGCTCTCGGGATTGCGCCAAACGTCATAGATGCCGGCCAGCGCGAACGGCGAACCATCCTTCATGGCAATGGCATAGGGCTGCTTGTCCTTGCCGGTGCCATGGATGTCGCGCCATTCGAAATAGCCGTCGATAGGCACTAGGCAGCGCTTGGAGGCATAGGCGCGCTTGAACATGCCGTTGGTGGCGATGCTCTCCGAGCGGGCATTGATCGGCGGCGGGCGGCCCGAGCTCGCTTCCTTCTGCCAAGACGGAATCAGGCCCCATTTGGCCGAGACGAACATCGCGCTGCCCTTCTGGGCTTCATCCTGCACGATGATCGGATAGATCAGCGTCGGCGCGCCGTTGTACCGCGGGAAGGCATTACCCAGCCCATCCACGCCGGCAGGATCGGCGAAGCTGAAGCCACGCACCAATTCAGCAAGGGTCGACTTGACGAAGACACGGCCGCACATGGCGGGAAGACTGCCCCGAAAGCTACGCCCAGGCAATGGGACCGGGCAACTCGCCCGGAAAAGGTGGGATCGTTTGTGATGGCTTCCGCGTTTAGTGGCGGGAGGAAGTCGCTATGATCGACGACCCAAACGCTAACGAACAACTCGAACTCTTCCGGCAGATCGCCAAGGAAGCAATCTACGACGCATACACCCTGGCGGAAGAATACGGACTGTCCGACGGCCAAGCCCGTGCCCTCATCAAAATCCACGGCCCGGGGCGGCTCAAACTCGACAAGATTATCGCAGCGCAGCCATTTCTTTGATTCCTCGCCCCCTCTGCCATGTAACGTTCATAAACGAAAAAAGCCCCGCCAGGCGGACCTAGCGGGGGAGCGGCGCATGGCAACATGCCGAGATGCAAATAATGTGATCGCCGTCTATTGGATCGGATTGGCCAGTTTCGCGTTTCGGTCAGATGCTGAAACGGGAGGCAGCGAGTATGCACATCCAACCGATGCAGAAGCGTGAGGAACGCAAAATCGCCGAGACAAACCGGCAATATGAAATCGGCGAGCTTTCCCATAAATATGACCTAAGCCGTGGAGAAGCCGCCGCGCTGATCAAACGCTATGGGTCGTCGCGCAGCAAGCTGGACGCTATCTTGGCAGAGCGCTACCACGCTTGAAAGCATGCTTCGCCATGGCGCTAATCCATGGGCCGCTACGGCGGCGGACCGCCCGTCAGCTGACACCCCATCGCTGCGGCTGACGAGGCTGCGGCCAGGACTGCACAACCGAGCCACCACAGCGCCTTGCCGAGCAGCCAAGCGCCAGCAGGCCATGCACGGGGGAACGAAAGAGATTTCCCGCCGCTTCGCACGCCCGGGCGGCACGGTCTACGATTGGCAGAAACGCCGGGACACTCAGCAAGCCCTCATTGTGGGGAACGATAGTCAAGCCCAGCGCCTCTGCGGCAGTGTCTCAGCTAAAGATTTTTCATTGATTGGACACGCTGCTGTTGAAGGCATATGGTGCCGGCTCGCCAGAAAAGCCCTCCCCGAAAGGAGCGCGCTATGCCGAGCAGACACTACGAGTTCGTGCACCTTCAGAACATCAAAAACTTCGAGAAGAAGCTCGAAACGGAAACAGATCCCGTAAATCGCGAGTTGCTCTTACGACTGCTCGCAGAAGAGAAGGATGGGAGTCTCTCTCCACCCACTCCGAAGCCTTAGGGCGCTGGCTTTATGGCGGGACTAACGGGCTTATTCCACTCCATATCCATCTTGCGGCTGGGGGATGTGCCTCCCCCGGAGTTGTCCCGCCGGCCGCAAACGAAGAACGCCCCACCACCTTTCGGCAGCGGGGCGAGGATCTGAAATGCCGATCAAAATGTAGTTGGCGGCGGACTGCCTTTCAACCTTCGAATGATGACGTCGAAGGCAATATCCGAGATCCACATCGCACACACACCGATCAGGAAGGCTGTGGCGTGCGTGGCTGCCGGGTCATCGGGCAACGGCCAGTTGAGCGACCGCAGATAGTAGACCGACGGCATGGTCAGATAGGCCGCCGCCAGCGCCCCGCAGACGGGCGAGGCGAACAGCTCGCGTAGTTTGTAGTGTCGATGCGACAGCGCGCGCAGGACGCCGCCGAACAAGCCTGCAATCAAGACCGAAGCCTTGATGCCGAGAAGGTCAAGAAAATCCTGCATGCCTTACGCCCCCACCGGCTTCTTGGCGATGAAGCGCCCGTAGAGTGCCCAACCGGCGCCGACCAGGATCGTGAGCGGCGCGACGTAGAGCGTCGGGGCATCAGGCACGCCGTTGGTCCACAGGTCGACGAGCAGCGCGCTTGCGCCGAGGATCGAGGCCAAGGAGCCCTGCGCCACACGCGACTGATAGGCCGGCTCGCTGTTGGTGGCGTGCTGTTCGCGCACCTCCAGCTCGTGGCGGACGGTTTCAGTGACGATGTCGCGGACGGCCGGCACGTCGGTCGGCTCCAGCGAGATTTTCGGATTGCTCGCGACCTTGTCGAGCACCCGACCGATCACCGTGTCGAGCACCTTTCCAGCGATCAGCGGGCCAAGGAAGTTCTGTGGCTGAGACATGTTCGTTTCCTTCTACGAGAAGAGCCAGGCGAGGACGCGGGACAGCCAGCCGCGCGCAGGCTCAGGCGCGGGCACTGGATCGGGACGAATGACAACCATCGGTTCGGAGACGGTCGGCCGGGGCTGGGGCGCTACGCCGAGATAGCCGCCCGCACGAAGAGCAGCTTCGAAGGCGCGGGCGTAACCGGCGACCCTGTCGCCATTGGCCTCGACATCGGGGTTGATGATCGCCCTGGCGCTGCGATAGTCGGCCTTGTCGCCACTGATGAACTCGGCAAGCCTCTTGCCGGTGAACAGACCATCCTTCATGCCAGTAATGAGGATGCGGGCAGAGATGTCGGGGCGAAGCGCAAGGTCGGGATTGCCGAGCAGATCGAGCCCGAGCAGCCGGCCAAAGCGCTCGTAGTTTTCCCGCCCGGTCGTCTGCGGGTAGCCGCGGCCCCGGTAGGTCCAGCCGTCGTTAGAGGTGGTGTTGCCCATTCGCCCGCCATAGACCTTGTTGGCGAGTTCCTGCGGGTTGCGGACATAGGGCAGCGCATCACCGATCTGAGGGAACCGCTTCGGCCAGACCGCGCGAATGCGCTCGGCCGACGAATAGGTCAGGTTCTCAACCTTCGGTGCCATGCCCGGCCCAACCTCATGATAAGGCGTGGCCAGCACATAAGCCGCATGCCGGAGCGGAAGGCCGGCCGCCTGGATCTCGTCAAGGATCGCCTCGAGATTGGCGACCTGGCTCCCGGTAAGCGACGTTCCGAACACGCCAGACGAGCGCGCGCGCAAGGCCGCGTAGAACTTGCTACGGTCCATGGGATTTCCTCAGATTATGGGTGGATGAGATACTTGCGCCGCATTGCGGCAAGCGCCCCCGGCCGCTAGAAATCGCCACATGTTCATTATTGCCAGCAGCGGCCGGTGCGGAACCGAAGCTATTTGCGAGGGGCTTAGCCGCTACTCAGATCACGTCGTGAGGCACGAGCCGACGCCAACTCTGCTGGAAGAAGCGTGGCTGAAAGACCGCGGACAAAACTACAAGACCGACGCATTTCATGAGCGAATGAAGGGCTTTGCCACGTCTGGTCGCTATGGTGAATCGTTCCGCGCGCCGAATCTCTTGCATGACATTCGAGAGGTTGCTGCGCAGACAAGATTTCTGATCGTAGTTCGCAAGCCGCTGGAATATGTACTTTCAGCGCACTCGAAGCGAGTTCTCAGCAAAGGCAACTATTGGGATCAATACCGTCTGCTTCCACCTGGAAACGAGGAATTCGCGCTAGCCATGCGCATCGCCCTCCACTGGCGCACCGTCAACGAATACCTGGTCAAATTTGCTGAAGAGACGTCCTGCCCGGTCGTCCTTCACCAGGATTGGGCCAACCTGTTGGTGTCATTGCCTCAATTTCTAGGCGTAACTATTACCGACCCGATTTCGCTGAAGGCATATTGGTCAACACGGCCGAACGCCTCAATTTCGAACGCTGTGCCAGACGGGTTCGCCGCCGAAACAATATCGAACATCACGAACGACGTCTGGCGGCGAGCGGTGCACTGCTCACAACGCGAAGCTTCGAGAAAATTAGTCGATCTGCCCCGCTGAGAACCCAGCACCTTCAATCCCGCTGCATCATCGGCTCGGATCTGACAAAGCTGCCACTACGTGTCGTTGGCAATGCGAACAAGAGATCTTACGCGCGGAAGGTCCATGTGGTGCTCCAGGTGATATTGAAGAAGGGTCAATCAAGAGCTAAAGCATTCTCATGCTTACAGGTTTGAATGACTACGACTTCATTGATTTTGGCTGTAGCAAGGGCGGTTCTATTGCCTACGCGGCGAAGGCCTTCGGAGTGCCACGGGGAATCGGAATTGACATAAGTCCTGAGAAAGTCGAGGCGACGCGCCAAGCAGGCTTCGAGGCGATGTTGGCGGATGCCCGAACATTGTCTGCTTATCCGAAAGCCGTTTCGTTCGTAACGATGCTGGACTTTCTCGAGCACTTACCCGGCATCAGTGATGCCCGAACCTGCATCCTCTCAGCCTCCGAAGTAGCGAAAGATTTCATTTTTATCCGCCAGCCATGGTTCGACTCGGACGGATATCTCATGTCGCTAGGACTGAAGCTCTACTGGTCTGATTGGAGGGGGCATCCCAACGCGATGACCAGCTTAGAGTTTCACAACGTGCTGTCGAGAATCCCCAACATCGAAGACTTCCGGATTTATGGGCGCGACCCCATTCTAGACAGCGACCACCCTGCAGTGCATCCGATTGGTTCCCCGATCGATCAACATGAATGGAAAGCTGGAACCCATGATCCCAAGCCTGCGGTACCTTTTGACCGCCCGGTCTTTAAGCAGATCATGTGCATTGCGATCCTGAAGGGCAGTTCGACAACCTTGGAAGAGGTCGAGGGAAAGGTACCCTGGGACACGGTTGTCTTTGCCTCCGGCGCTTAAAACAGCTTCCTGGCAAGTTCGCGAAGCCTCACCAGTTCTGGGTTGGTCTGCATTGCGAGAACGCACCGGCGGATGCGCGATGGGCCGTGTCGTCGGTTGAACGCCTCGGAACCAGCCTTCATCAACGCCACGCGCTTTTCAGAAGAATAGCTCTTCGACTTTACATGGTACACGTAGGTGTGAGTGGCCAGAACCAGACCGACGCCTGCATTGGTCGCACGCATACAGTAGTCGTTCTCTTCACCGTACCCGTTCGGAAAAAGCTCTTCGTCAAATGGCCCAAGTTTAATAAGTGCCTCACGTGTCACGCCGAAGCAGAAGCCATGAACCAATGGCACTCGCGGCAAGAACGACGGTTTGGCCCATTGTTCGCAAAGCGAGTTCATGTCGTCTGCTGAAACGCCGGGCGGCAATGCGTTGATCGCGGTTTGCCCTGAAGATCCAATGTGCTCTGGCAGAGACTGGTGACTAGCGGCGTTCGACATTGGCCCGACGATACCTGCGCCTGGCGTCGAGAAAACTGCGTCAGCCATCTTTTCAGCCCACTGGTCAGTAACAACCGTATCGCTGTTGAGAAGTATGACGAACGAGGCAGACGAAAGATCGATGCCGATGTTCGCTGCCTTGGTATAGCCTAGCGGAGTGGCATTGCGGTGTAGGGTTACCCAATCACGGCCACTCTTGAACGACGAAAGAAATTCCCGCGTTTCTTTACCCGATCCATCATCGACTATGATTAGTCGATGCAAATCGGCACGCTTCCGCTCCACCGACGCAAGACATGCGCGTACATCCTCCAGCGCGTTGTGAACGCAAACGACGATATCAATTTCTTTGTCAGCCACCGTCGCAAGTCGGCTCGCCTTTACGTCTGCGTAAGATGCAACATCCGTTGCCCGAGACGGAACCACTTGCTTTAGTTGATTGAACAGGACTTGCGCCGGCCCCTCGCCCAGATCATGAGGTGAGAAAGCAAACGATGGATGATCCCGTACACTGTGCGGCTTCTGCGTTATCCAATGAGGACTGATACCGGCCTCACTAAGCGCAAAGTTGATACTCAACTGGTCGCGCCGACTGAATTTCGATATCTCTCGCCACCATGCATCGAGAAATACTCGCGACTTCTGCTGCCGCAGGTCGATCATTAGAAAATTGGATTCAATAAGGTCTTTGGTCCTAAATCCACCATCTGAATAAGTGTCGAGCTGAAACACCATCGTTTCAAGGTCGTCTTTACTGCGCTCCGCACATGCGGCAACTTCTTGCTGCAATGTCTCTCTTTGTGGGTGGGGAATAGCCGCTACAGCTCGTCCAGTCGCCAGGAACTGCTCTATCAATTGCTCGATCGGTTCGACGATCATTATGTTGGAGTCGATCCAGATCGCGATATCACAATCACCGAGAAGGTGGTGCGGATGCGTCTTTATGTACCGTGCCGCCCTGGTCGGATCATCCTCGTGGAACGGGATTGGACGGACATCGAACAGACCGAGATCTGGGATGTCGTTGTCTGAAAAGACGACATACCTAATATTCTCGTTGATGCATTCATGGATGCGCAGCGCGTCATAATTGCCAACAATGGCCGTATAGACTACGACCCTTGGATTGCCGCTGACCTCCCGGCGACGGCGCCCTAGCCACTTCGGATACTCGAGTGCCAAAAGCCGTTCGGACACACTAATTGCCAGGCGAGCCTTTGAGGCTGTCCCGTGGAAATCCCCGTAGACTTCGGCTAATTGGCGCCACCGATCGATTGCTTCCGGCCAGTTGCGTTTATCGAAGCTTGCTTCGGCCTCGGCGACTCTTTTGCCCCACTGCCTTCTGTCCAATTCTTGTGCAAGCCGCCGTGCGTCGTCGCCAGAGGGTAGTGCACTGACTTGATCGGAAAGCGATGAAAGACGGCGTATTAGCTTCTGTAGAATGCTCACATCCCCCCGTTGGCAATCGGCACGCTACTAGGGAGTACCGGGTTTGAAGGGATTTCTCAACGGCAGGGAATGTCTGTATTCAGAGAAAAACACGTCCCCATCTACGACTTCATCAAGTTTTTCAGGCGCATTTGCTGCTTCCGGAATCTTCCGACCAAGTCCTGAAAGGTAGCCGCGAGTATCGCCTCGTTCAAACCTTCCACCGCAGGAATAATCTGGCGCTGTTGAGGGAACTTGACGCTGTCCGCTATTCGGCTCCAATGCGCGTCAAGTCGGGTGCTGATCTCAGCAGGAAGGCTAGCCGCCCCGTCCAGAGAGCTGGCCCAGTCTTTTGCCTCTGACCACGTTTGAACGCAGATGGTGCGAGGGCCTAGCAACCGCTGCAGCCCCGCAAACTTCACCACCTTTTGCGAAGCAATATTCAACGCTGGTACGCCGAAAGCCATGGCCGTGATGAAACCATGCATCGATGATCCCAGATAAGCTTTCGACCGAGACAAACACGCCACGACTTCCCGAAGCGACGACGGGTGGTCGACGACCAGCGGGTTGGATGTCATTTTCTTGGCCACGCGCATCGCAAGACGATCATCTCCGTGACATGGCCCTAATGCTAGCAACAATGGCGTGCTGTCCGTCGCGAAGCCGATCTCGTCAAGGCAGGAGGCCACCTCCGCTTCGGGCAACCCCAGGTAGCGTTCATTCAGATGGATAGCGATTGTGCGTTCTGTTCGCCCTTGAACCACCTGCCGATAGGCGTCATCCAATTCAACGTTTGACCAGAGGATGGGGATATCCCAAGCCGTGTCAGGGATCACGTCGATGTTTGCGTCGGGGTGCACGTCAAGCAACAAGCTGCGACTGTCGTCATCCCTAACCGACAAATACGTCGCGGCGTCAAGCGCAACTCTCACGAGCGAGTGCTGGAACTGAGGGAAAGCCTCAGGCACGCCGGGGGCATTCCAACACAAAGGAATTCCCGACGCGGCCACGTCAGCAACGCCAGCCCATAGCATCGAATATCCGGCCATGGCCGCAGCGTCGATTTGGTATTCATCAAGGGTTGCCGCTGACATTCTGATGACGTTTCCGCCACCCACCAACAAGGCATCGCATTCGTTCGCAGCCGCAAGCCGGCGTGACGGGAGGCAATCCCCCCAAATTGGATCGCCGCCAGCAGGAGAAAGAGCCACCACTTCACACGGGGTTAACGCACCGAGTCTCTTTTGAGCAATCAGCGGGAACAAAAGGTCCCCAAAATTGGCCACATCAAACGTGCCTAGGATACCAACCCGTCTCATAAATCCCTCAAACAACAATATCCGCGGGAGACATAACACAAAAGCGATAGCGACGCGCTCGTCACGCCCCGCTAGTCAACATTCCCGCGGCGCGACTGGTTGGCGGTGCCGACCTCGATCAATTTGAAGAAAGTCTGGCGAAGAACGCTCGGGGCGCCACCGGGGGCTGCACTGAATTGGAATTGAGGGATGAAGGTGCCGGCGGCCGAGAAGTCAACCATGCCGGTAATGCGCACAGCAATGTTCTCCGTGGCGCTCGCGTTCGCCGCCGTGATTGCGACAGCAGTCGCCACATCCGAGCGGATTGCAGACATTGCAGAGAGGACATTTCCGGTCGGGTTGATGACCTCGGCGAGGTAGGCGATACGCGAGACTGTCGCCGTACCACCGAAGAGAAGGCTCGTGGTGTGTGAGGTTGTGCCGGCTGCACGCGAGATGAACAGGACAGCGTCGATTTGGTAGCTGCGGTCAGCGGGAACCGTCAGAGTATCCTGGGCCGAACCAAACCACGGCTGAGCGGAAGCGACATCCGTGCCAACAAATGTAGAAGTCAGCCTTGATGAAATGACCTCGCGCGGCTCGATGATCGTCCCAGCCTCCGCATTGACGATCTTGTTCGTGCCAGTATTCCGGAAAACCGGAGCAAGGATCTGGTTCCGCAGAGCGCCAGTGACGACTTCGATGTGAGTCGTGGCGTTGTTGTCGCAAACTGGCCCCATGAGCACCGTGTCATCGCCTTCGAGATAGAAGCCGATGGGAGAGCCCTCATCCGAGCAACTGGCCAGCCGGGCACCCTGCGCCGATGCGGCCACGTCGAAGCCATAGCCAATCGCATTGAGCGAACGGCAGGCGGACAAAGACGGCTCCTTAAGGACACCAGAGTTTCCGGTCTCGAATACCCAGAAATTGACATGGCAGCCGATCGCCACCGCATTCACGAGAGATGAGGAGTCACCACCAATTCGTATGCCATAGGTGGTCGCCAGACCGCCTGACGCTCGACTCACATATGCGTTAGTCACCGACGAATAATGGGAGCCGATGACTGTGTCAGCGGCTACGCCGCCCTGCATGCGAATTCCAGAGCCAGCCTGCGCGCCCCAGGCTCCGTAGACATGCAGATTGCTTGCCGTGAAGAAGCCACGCAGATCGATACCTGCCTGGCCGCCAGGGTCCGTCGCCGTACGGCCGAAGTTGGTGACATGGATGTTGTCGAGCACGATGTCTCTGGCATCGAAACCGCCAGAATTCATCCGCTTGATGTCGATGCCATCTGACCCTGTGCCGTCGATCCAGATATTTTCAATCGTCAGCCCACGGTGGTTGCCCCACTCGCAGCCAATGCCATAGCCGGGCGTGTCCTCGATCCAAACTGTGTCGATGATCGTTTCTTTGTCTTCGGTGACACTGGTGCTCTCGACGATCAGACCCGAGCCGGAGCCATACGTAGCGCCGGTAATGGGATTGGTCGTGTTGTCGCCATTGATCCGCAGATTGCGAACCTGAGAACCGTTGCCGTTGGCCACCACAACGACGGCCATGGAGGTCGCTGTGCCGCGTTTCAGGATCGAGTTCTTGCCGCGCCCCTCCAGCGTCACACCCGAAGGCACCAGCACACCGTAATGCAACTGGTCAGGCACCGGCATGGCTGCTGTCGTGTAGCTCTCCGTGGAAGTGTAGCCGAGCAGGTAGACGCCGATGTCGAGAAGCACCCGGCCGCCACCAAGGAACAGCGCCAGGTTCATGGCGCATTGTATGCCGAGCGTGTTCGCGGCCATCGCCGCACCCGGGCTTGCACCGAACCACCCCACTTCCAGCCCGTCGCCGATGCCGTCACGCACCCACGCCCCGACCGTTGCGGCAACCGCAGTTGCCTTGATGTAGACGCCCTCTTGAGGGTCCGCCGCAACCTGGCCGGAGTAATTACCGCTACGCCAGACAAAAAGCCCCGCGCGGCCAGTTTCCTGCAAAAGTGCAGCACCCTCCGCTGGCAAGAGCTTTAGTTCGGCACGCGTGGTTGGCGCGGGCAGCGCGTTACCGGCCCGAGAGAAGGTAATGACGTATTGCGCGCCGGCCACAAACTCTCCGCTGCCGCCGACATGCGAGACCGTCACCTTTCGATAGCCTGCGCCATCGACAACCGTTCCTGTCACATTGTAGGTGCGGGACAGCGCGTCGCCGTCAACGCCACGAAGCGTTAGGGTCCCGCGAACGGGATTGCTGCTGTCATCCCATGCCGCGATGACGTCGCCGGCATTCGCGCCGCTCGCGTCGTTGTCGTCGATGAAGAGCGCAGTCACCGAAGCTGCGGCAGCATTGTTCGCCCGAAACAGGCCAGGGCCAGGATCTGCGTCCCCGGTAGCCGAGGCAAAGCCATAGAGCATACCGGTGCCCGTTTGACGTGCCTCTAGCCACGTCGCCCACGGCCTGATGTCGGCTTTGTGCGGCTTGTGAGTACCGGACGACGGAACGCCATCGGTTTCGAAGTCGCGAAAAATTTCGTTGCCACGCTTGACCATGCCAAGGCGCTCCAATGCTCGAAGTTGGTGTGTTTCAGGAGGGGGTTAGGTGACGGTTACGGCGCCGGTCGCCACACTGGCGCTTTCCACGCCAGAGGCATTGCGCGCCTTGATCCAGTAGTAATACGTCCCGGCAGCAAGGCCGGTGTCCTGCCATCCATCGGCAGCCGAGGGCGCGCCATACTCGGTGCGCACCAGCGACGCTGTTCCTTCGGTGTTGACCGTGTTGCGGCGGATATTGGCCGCCGAATAGTTCGCGCTGTTGGGGCTGGTCCAGCCAAGGTTTACTGTTCCTGCCCCACCGGTCTTGGTGACGCCGCTCACCACACCTGGCGCGGTTGTGTCGGCCACGACAGTTAAAGTCTGGCTGGCGGTCCAAGCGCCCTGCCGGCCCGTCACAGTGATATGGCGCACCTGCGCTTCGTACTGGTCGCCGTCGGACAGAGCACCCGTCTGGGCTTCGGTCGCCTGGTCGCCGACGGGGATTACCTGCCATGCACTGTCGGCGGTGCGCTTGTAGCGTCCTTCGATCATGAGGCCGGCGGGCGCGAGGTTGAACTGGATCACGCCAACCGGCACCATCTGGCCGCCGACAGTGATGCGATTTACGCCAAACGAGAAACCCGTAGGCAGCGGGATTGTCCGATCGACCACGACATTCTCACTGACCGGCGCCGTCCCCTCTTCCGTCGCAGCGTTCCAAGCATAAGCAGTCGAAGGCATCGATATCAGCTGCATCGATACGCCTGTCAGGATTCCGCCTTCGCCAATATTGAAGCGAAAATCCTGCACCTCGAAAACTTCGTTGATGCCGAACAACGGATAGCGGATCCGGACGAAGCGTTTGCCGAAGGCAGCCAGCGCCTTCAGGTTGAACTGAAAATTCCCGATCCAGGAAGGATTGGCGCGATAGGCCGCAAGCTTCATCAGCCGGCGCGCTTGGCTGTGGCTGGGCGCAAGAATGAACTGGCGCTCTGTGACGATCTCGCCGCGCAAGGCAGCGTCGGCATCGTCGATCCACTGATCGGCATCGGTCGACTGGTAATCATGGACCGACGACAGGTAGGTGGCGCGGATCGTGTTCGCCGTGGTCAGGATATCGCGACCACGCGACACCTCGGAGAAACCTACGATTGCATCCTCGTCCAGAATGACTGTCGGCTCTTCCCATGCGCCGATATCCAGCGTCACCCCACCGTCAGGTGTCGGCACGATGCGGGCGTCGCAACACTCCTGCATCCGACCAAGAACATCGGCCGGCCGCTCGTCGAAACGATAGGTCCCCCAAAGGCGATAGCGCGGCTCCGTGCCACCACCCTTGCGAGGAACGGCTTCAGCAGCCCTGTTGTATGCAGCAAGCCAGCCTGCTGCAGCTTGAGACGTCGAGACCAGCGAGACGGGAAGCCGCATGCCATCCGCATGGACGATGTAATCGCGAACTACCGCCGCCGCGTTGTCACTCCAGTCCACGAGGCCGGTCACCGGGTTCAGCACCTTGGCCCCACGGACCACAGCCCGATAGAGCGTGTTCGACAGATTGGGAAAGATCGACGAGATCTGATCCTGCTTCACCGCATACTGGACCGCGTAGAGCGACGACATGCCGTCGCCGCGATGCGCCGACGTCCACTCGGTGAAAAAGCCGGACAGGTGCGCGTAATGCGTTTCGGTGGCGAGCCCGAGCCTGGTCTGGATCAGCAGCCGATTGCCGTACGGCGCAGTTGGCACGAGGCCGTTGGCGCCACTGTTCACCACCCGGTTGTCGTCGACCCAGAGCTCCTCGATTGCATCCAGAAGGCCCGTGCCCAGAGCAAGCACCTTGAACAAGGCGCCGTTCTTGCTTTCGGCGAAGGTCAGCACACCCGAGGTCTTGACCCGTCCGTAATGGCGCTGACGTGGAGCAACCGGGCTCTTGAGCGTCACCTGAATGTCTTCTGGTTTGGGCGGTTCAGGGCGAAACAGCGACGAAGCCAGATAGGAAAGTCCGACGCTGAGGCCGATGCCAATGGCTCCGGTGATCAGCGAGACGCCGACGGCGAGTGCCGTACCCGATACGCCGGCGGCAGTCAGCACGAACAGCACGAAGCTTTCGATAACGCCGGGCATCAAACCACCTTCCAGGCTTTGAACAAGGAGGCCAGCGACGCGCCGATCAGGCCGTCAGCGTCGCGGGAAAACCAGAACTCGCCCGCATGGATGGCCACGCACAGCTTCTGTCCATGGATGATCAGCCCGACATCGCCGGCCTCCGGCGATACTGCCTTTCGCAATCCAGCTGATCGGCAGACACGGTTGACTGCTACGGCGATGCCGCCAGGCTGCTCGAGCCATTCATGCGCTTCTGCCTCGTCACTATGCATGCGCCCAAAGATGCGCAGCGGCGACGCACCGAGTACGCCACAAACCCAGCGATCAGCCGTCGTGGCGCAGTCCGTCAGCCCCCAGGCAAACGGCTTCTCGCTCTCTGACGCGATGAACGCCGAGACCTCAGCTTTCCAGTCGTGCATGACGCCTCAATAGTCGGGGTAGCGGATCGTCTTCTGGATCAGCGACGAAACGAAGCCGAAGAAGCGGTCTCCGGGCGAACGCGACTGCTGGTCACGGTCGGTGCAGCGGCCATAGGCTGGCCGTGACCGGCTGTAGAAGATGTTCTCGGCGCTGACAGAGATGGACTGGGTTGCACCTTCGGTTCCCTGCATCGCCGAGCGCGACACCGTCGGCGGCTGCATGAAGCCTCTAAAGATCGGGATAGGCACTCCGGCCGGCTGCCAGTCATCAGTGAACAGCTGCAGGAAGACAGTCAGCAGTTGCTGGTCGACTTCCGGCGTGTCAGCCAACGCTACCGACAGCATGTCCAGCGCCTGCCCCGGAAGGCCGTTCAGCGACAGGGTTACAGCCTCGGACACAGTGCCGCCGCCCGACATCCCCAGCCCGTCGATCTGGCCGAAACCGAACATGGGCAGCCACGTTTCGCCACCGGCGTCGAGCTTGGTGTTACCGTTCCAGGCGAACATGGTCGAAGACGCGAACTCGAACTTCACGAGGAAATCGCACCGCACCGTCGAGGCCGACAGCAAGGCAATCTGATCAGGCGTGAAGAAGTCCATCACAGATCCTCGATGAAATTGACGGTCGGAAAGGACCAGCGTCCCAGTTCGAGCGGTAGGTCCATTTCCTTGTCACTCGCAAGGCGCACGCGAAGTACCGGGCGGTCGAACTCCAGGCGAGAGCCGGCGTGCCATGCCTCACGCAATGGCGGCCATATCTTGATGGTGGCGGTCACAGCATCCTGGGCAACCACGCTTCTAACCTGATAGAGCCGCTCGCCGATGGAGAAGCGATGTCCTGGCTCAAGATCGCCTGACAAGGCCTTGATTACGTTCAACATGGTGGATCGGATTGTCGCATCCGACAACAGCGAGACGTCTATCACTGACGATACATAGCCGGCGCCATCGTCGAAAAGAGCGTCATCGGAATGGGGGACCTCCCCCTTTAGGTCCGCATCAGACAGACCAATGGGGAAAGGCTTTCGCTCGATGTCATGCACACAGATCAAGATGGGGTTGAGCCGGCCCTCTGCCTGAACGGCAATGGCTCGCCATAGCTGAACAAGACCGATGCCTTGCGCGTCCCGCACGGGGATTTCCTCGTAGGTCGCCTTCCAGAGGCCAGCGTCCGAAGCGACGACCTGTGTAAATCCGCTGACCGAGGCCGGCCCAGCCATGGTGCGTGATGCCGGATCGACCGAGATGTTTCGTGGAACCAGCCGCGAGCATGGCCAGATGATCGCCATCACAGCTGCCTCGATTGTGCGTTGGCGATCTTACCGCCCAGCGTCCGGTTCAATTGCTTATCGTACTGCCCGATGCCGGCCTGCGTGACTTGAACGGCGACATCCTTGCTCTCGGCCTGGATGGTGGGGATGAACATGGGACCGGCCTCACCTACCACCCGCACGATCACCTCTCGGGGCTCACCATTGCCGTTGGCGGGGGCCTGAACGCGAGGCATGGCCGGGGTGACATGGCCGCCGTTGGCATACCCCTTGGCTGTCCGATGAAGCTGCTCGAGCGCCCCAACGCCGATCCTGTCTGTTGCTCGCTTGGAGAATACATACTCGCCGCCGTGGACCACACCAGCTACTTCGGACGCGCCTCCCCGACCGGTAAATCCGCCTCTTGCAAAGCCGAAGATCGAGAAGATGCCCCCAAGCAGGCCGCCGATACCACCTCCGCCGCCACCTATACCTGAGCCTGCTGAATTCACCTGGAACAGTGCGTCGAGAACATTGTTCAGGAGCTTGTCGACGATCTTATCCAAGGCATTCAGGGCGGCATTCTTGAAGCTTGCCCAGAACCCTTCACCTTGCTTCAGCCCGCTACGAAGATCGGACAGGAACCCACCAGCCAGATCGCGAGCAAAGCTCATGGCATCTTTGGTCCGGTCAACCGCATTGCGGAGGCCGTCCCACGGGTCTTTTGCGCCGCCCGCAGCTCCCTTTGCCGCCCTTCCCGCCTTGCCGGCTGCATCCTCGACGTTGGTGAAGCTACCGGCCAGTTCCTTCAGTTTGGCTGATGCTGCGGATGCGCTGCTGGAGATGGCCGACCCGAACTCGCCGAGGTAGTCTCTGCTCAATGCCCCCTGAACAGCAGCGTTGCGATCTGCGACGGCACCCGAGAGAGCCTTGGCGAAAGGATTGTTGAACTCGCCAAAGTCGACCTGTCCAATCTCACCAATCTGGAAACCGCCAGGCAGGCTCGCCAGCGCGTTGTTGAGGCTCGAAATCAGCCCATTGAGCATGCCGGAGGCGGTGTTGATCATGCTCTCCATCGCGGAGAGCGCGGCGTTCGCGGCTCCGACTGCAGCCGCGCCGACGATGTTCGGGAACTGGTTCCAGACGAATTTCAAATCTTCAAAGGCTGCGACAAACGAGCCGATGACATAGTTGGCGCCAGTCTTCGCCGCTCCGACGATGTCGATGCCGAAAATCTGTGTCAGTTCGTCTCGGAAGATGTTGGCAGCAGCAACCGCGGCCGTGATCCCGAGAACGAAGGCAGCCGCTGGGTTGGCAGCAGCAAAGGACGCAGCAACCCCAAGCGCTGCGACGGAAAGTTGGCCAAGCAATCCGATAAGGGTGAAAAGGCCACCAACAAGTGCTGGCGCGTATAGAAGCGCCAACGCAGCAGCAGCCCCCACCGCATACGGCGCGACCGCTACCAATGCGTCGGCTACCCAGATGATAGCGTTTGCGGCTAGCTTCCCCCAATCGACCAATTTGGCCAAATCAGCGAGCAAGACGCCAAACCCGACCGACAAAGCGTTCATCAAGAACCCACCAATTGCGGTGCTGACCAATCTCACTGCCGATGCAAACGCAGCGAAGCCGACCGAAGCGACCTGCGCACGCTGGCCGGCGACTTGAACCGCTGCTGTCTCTGCTTTGACTGCTGCGGTCGCGGCCACTGTGGCGGCGCCAACCTTCTTCTGCTGCACACCCAGCCTTGCGACAGTTTCCTCGTACGTCTCCCACTGGAAATTGGCATTGGCTGCGACCCCGCCGGCATTCTTTGTTGCTGTCGACACGCCGCTGGCCGCGGCCTGGGCCCGCTTTGCCGAATTGGTGAGCTGGTCAAGGGCACGTGAACCCTTCTCGACCTGATCGGAGCGAACCTCCAAACCAAGGGTGGCCACGTCAGCCATGGGATTTCACCTCGTGAACGATGAGCGCTTGAACCCAATGCGCTACGAGCGCGATTTAGACCGATCCGTTGCCTCGGACTGTTCCTTGGCAACCGCCGCCACGAACGCCTCATCCATAGCGCGAAGGATGGCAATCTCCTCGCGCCTGATGACGGCGCCGGTAAGCGCGGACCAGTTGGCAATCTCGGTCATGGAAAGCGGGTTAGGCCCGTTGAAGCCGTGGGAGCGACCGGCACTGATGTCCCAGAACCATTCGAGCAGATACTCGAAGTCCGGATGAACCGGATCTAGCTCAGTCGCCGGCAGACCGAAGCGTTCGTTTCTCTGCCGACGTGTCTCGCCGTTCTCGTCCGGGGTGTTGAGCCGAACGTGCTGGGCTACGTGCTCGGCGAGGACAGGCCCGAGTTCGAGAAAAAAGCGGCTTCGTCTCCGAGAGCCATGTCGATCTGCTTGGCAATCCAGCCGACGGCCAGGAGCTTGCCGACGTTGATTTTGGTCAACTGTGGGGCCTTGAGGTCGCCGAGAGTGAGGTCGTCTGCCCACTCCCACCCGACGACGGCCGCCGACAAGATCTCGACCGTGTTGTCCTCGATCTTCTCCGCGGTGACAGTGTTGCGGCCGCCACGGAGCGCCCGGTTCTTGATCGCCCGCTCGACCTGCTTGACCCGATCATCCTCCAGGCTGACGCACTCGACCTTGAGACCGATCGCTGCGCCAGTGGCCGGGTGCTTGATATCGACTGAGATCGTCGACGGTTGGATTGCCAGAATGTCCATGCGAACTCCTTAGACGACAGCGGCGGTGGCGGCGGACGTGGCCGAAGCGTTGCCTGCCGGGTTGGTGCCAGTCACGGTGACCGAGATACTCCTGGTCGCGTCACCGGCCACCAGTGTGTAGGTCGCACCGGTGGCGCCGGCGATGTTGGTGCCATCCCGCTTCCACTGGTGAGTGAAGGTCGGATTGCCGGTCCACGTGCCCGAAAGGGCAGTGAGAACCGAGCCCTGAGTGAGCACCCCGGCGATCGACGGCAGCAGCGTGTTCGTCGGGGCGACCAGCGATACCGGATCGACGACGATCTCGCGCTGGTTCAACGCAAGCGTGAACACCTCAAGAATGAAGTCCTCGTTGCGGCCGTTCGGGCGGGTCGGGCCGGTCACCAGGCCGCGGTTGTAGTAGACCGAGTTGGTGTGATTGGCCGTAGGCGCGTCCTTGTCCTCGAACTTGAACGCATAGGTAAAATTGGTCTTCGCCGCGGCGCGCAAAGCCTGCTGGCCGAGATCGGTCGGATTGCGGGCGCACTCGATGGTCGGATCACCAGCATTTGAGATGCCCTTGCCCTTCTGGGTGACGTCGGTCGAGAGCTCGTCGTAGCTGACGATGTTGGTGTTCGTGCCGGCCTCGCCGACGGCGCCGACGTTGCCCACCTCGACCCAGGTCAGGGCTTCATATGCGGCCTGGTTGAGATCGCCGGGCTGGGGCGTCGTGCAGATGTAGACCTTACGGTCCTTGTTGGTCCGCGCCATCGTGGTTTCTCCTTTTCAATGGCTGGCATGAAAAAGGCGGCCCGAAAGCCGCCTCATGAACCCGGATGGCCGGGAATGGTTATGCGAAGCACTCGTAGGCGATTGTGACCGGCACCTGGACATGCGTGTCGCCATCGATGGGTTGCCCGACGTCTGGCGCCTTGATGACACTCACACGAAGCCCATCGCGCCACATCTCGGTCCCGCAGACGAAGTGTTCAGCCACCTTGCCAGCGATCTCGACCGCAACTGCGGCGTTCTCATTCTTCCGGCCGAAGACATCGATCTGCAGGAGCCCAAGGCGCTGGTGAGGATCGGTAGAGCCCAGGAACAGGCGTCGGTTCACATTCGGGATGTGCGTCACCCTGAGGTATCCGCCCGCGGGCTTGTTGAAGCTCTCGTTCGGCCAGGCTACAGGCAGAACTGGCGAGAGAACAAGTGCCTGCGCTCTCAACTTGAGAGCGAGCCAAATACTGGTTTCGACCGACGGTGTGGCCATGCTATCCCTCAAATCATGAAGCCACTAAGCGACGCTCAGGCCCACGAATTGCTCAAAGCTGCTCGTACAGCGCTCGGCAGCGAACCAGCAGAGAGCGACAGGGCAAACCATGCGCTCGAAACGGCACGTCTGGTGTTGACGGAACTAGCCGTGTCGCTTCTCACTAAGCCGGGCATCAGGCTTCATTAGAGCCCCAGCCGGCGCTTCACTTCGCCAGCCTTCTCGGCGACGATCATTTCCCACCGCTGAGCAACCATCGTCACCCAAGGCCTTGGCGACCGGCCCTGTGCCCCGAAATGCACGAAAGCGGCATAGTTCGCCGTGTAGCCGAGATAGATCGTGTCCCCGACATCGGCACCATTGATGACCAGGATCACGTCGCCCAAGTCTGCCGGAACTGGGACGCCGGGATTGGTCCGCGAGAGCGTTGGCATCGCGTCCGTCGAAGCTATGAGCGACGCGCGAAGAAAGCCCGTCCTATTGTATCCGGGCGTCTGCGGCCGCTCATAAACAGTGTCCGCAAGGAGCTGATCCAATTGGCTGACCAACTCCTGCGCGCTCTCTCGAAACACCGCAGTGAGCGCACCGTCGACTTTTTCGACCCATTGCCCGACCTGAGCTGCAAACGACTGGGCCATCACGTCACCAGGCGAGCGACGAAATCGATCTTGTATTCGGCCAAGCACTTGCATCCGAGCGTGTGCCTCGCTGGCGTCCCTTCAGCATGCGGGTACATGATGCGCGTACCATCCGGCGCCACGAACGGCTGATCGAACCGCACCACCTGCCCTTGCATCTCGACATGATCCTCACGCGGGTGCTTCTGTGGCGTGTGCCTCCAAGTCTTGGTGACATGCTGTGCTTGTAGGGTGCCTTTCTCGATCTGCTGGCGGAAAGCAATATCCTTCGCAGCCGCCATGGACTGGAAAGTCTCGTGCAGCGCGATCGTGTCGGCTCGAAGCTTCAGCAGGCCGTCGGCGTACTTGGACGTGATGCGGTCGACTGCCTCGGCCGGCAGTGGTTTGCCGTCCTTCAGCGCCTTGAGTACCGTCCGGTCGAAACGCTTGTCCCGCCGGGTGCGCTCCAGAAAGTTCCTGATGGCCGTAGGATCGCCGGAGAGCAGTTCCTGGCGCGCTCGGTCGACATAGGCGGCCTGCTGAGCCGTGAGCCCGAGAATGCCTCCGTCGCGCTTCCCTGTGACCCTGTTGACCCGCCCCACGATGCCAAGGGCCGTCCTCGTCGGGTTGTCACCTCGAGCAAGCCCCTCAGACAGCGCCGTGCGGATGGCCGACTGCTGGTCGGCGATGATGTTGCTGACCAGTGTCGTGCTGTGCTCGCGCAGCCATTCCTCGGCGGCCAGGTTCCTCGCGTCCCACCGGATGACTATCTGATGGCCGTTCGGATCACGTAGGGTCGGTATCTGCTCGACAGCCGCCACACCGCCGCCGTTGAATGCCTGCCGGATTGCCTCTTCCAGAGGCCGGAACGCGGCCTGATCGAGGTGCATGGCGTCGATCGCCCCAGAAACGTCACCGCGCTCCAGGCGCTCGATGATCCGGCGCAAGACGATGTTCGAGCGGATGTCGTCGATGGCATCCATGAAGGCAGCGCGGAGCATAGGTGCAAGGTCAGCGACAAGCTGTTCCAGTCGCTCGCGAGGTGATAGGCGTTTGAGCATGGGGAGGCAGCCAAATGTCCGACGAGATCAATGAGGTTCTTGAGAGGCGGTTGGCCGCAGTACGGCCGATCAACGAGATCGTCGGCGTTGCCACAACCGCCACAGCTTGGGTCGGACTGTCCGCTTTCTTGGTTACGCTTATTTGGTCCACAACCGAATATGACCATATCGCTGCGTTTACTGTCTTGCGGTATCCAGTAATGGCGTTGGCGTGCCTTACGTCGGCCTTCGCGGCTTACGGTCTTTTTTGGCCACTTTTGAAGGCGTCTAGCGACCTCGGAAAACAGCCTGGAAATTCAGGCTTTCTTTTCGCCTGGCTCGGCACATGGGGCCTCTTGTTCGCGTCTGTGGTCTGGCTTCTTGGCGTGGGAATCACGTTCGCTGGTCTGGCGGCAAGTTTGATGCCAGCAGCGCCCAACTAGGCCGAGCACCACGCCTTCCACGCCACAACAGTCCCTGCCGACGGTATCGGCGTCAGGTTGGTGATGACCCGCTCGGCACCGTCGATGATGAGTTTGTCGGTGATCTGCGGTTCGACCGCTGGCACGGCAAACGTCACCATGTCGCCCGTCTGGACGATCAGGACGCCATTCTCGTAGCGCTGGTGCAGACGCGTGATGGTGGCCGACAGTGGCCACGTCTCGACCGTTTCAGGCGCCGGCGTCCATTCGTTCGGGCCTGGCGCAGTGGTGACGCGCTTGAGTTGGACCGAGCCCTGCTTGAATTCGCCAAGCAATTCGTCAGCGACGTCGCGCATCTCATCGTAGAAGGACATCAACGCCCTCGAAAGGTTGGTAGGAAATGTGGTCAGGCGTCATCCAAAAGCCATCGCATTTTGGCGCACACTGTGGTTGAAATACCAAATCAATCCGGGGGGGATTACATGCGATATCTACTGTCTTGCGCTCTGCTTTTGCTTTCGGCGGAAGCAGCCAGTGCGTTCACACCTCAAGAATGTTCGGCGCTGCTGAAATTCGGAATCTATGACCAATACGATGTTGTGGAGAGCAAAGAGAAGTTCCTCGCAACCAAGGAAGCTTACTGCAGCTCATCCAAAGATTCTGGGGGGTTCACCATTCCGATCAAAGGTGTGCCGGTAGAAGGGAGCGCCAGTTTCGAAGACAACATGTGCTCAAGCAGTTCGAGAAAGGAACATGAGTCGTATTTCTTCAATTCGGTAGCCCGCACTATCAACCGTGACATAATCAACGGCTTCAATGAATGCCTCGGCAAAAGTGAACCAGGCGTAACTTATGTCGTTCACACCAACTCGGATCCGAAGCGTTTCAACATCCGCTTTTCGTTCAAAAGCTTCGGAGCAACCAACTCCGACACAGTCAGGGCCATTGTCGAAGGTGCCACCTGCAAGTCACCGATCCTCGATAAATCGACCACGGACGGGGAAACTTTCTCGTTTGATATCCGTAGTGGTGGCGTAGATCTCTCATGCAGCCGCGATCAAAATACCTCCGTTGAGATCACAGCAGCAGCGGTAAATACCGAAGTAAGTACGAAGACGATCTCTATCCCCGCCTACGTGCCACCAGCGCCGGCGCCGACGGAATTCACCTTCTACTCGCCCGTCGTTTCAGATGGCTCAGGCAAATCCTATGCGCTCGACATGTGTGCCGGATGGGCATCGAGTTGTAACGCCAACGGGGTAAACGGTCTTCCTGCCGCCGATCTCTGGTGCCACGGCATCGATCTTGGCGACGCCACGGACGCGAAGGTAATTATGGACAGTCCTCCGACGATGGTCATCGGCGGTAAGGTGCTGTGCGATAAGCGCGAATGCGACCGGGTTTCTCGCGTCACTTGCAGCGCTCGAAAGTAGGCATCTTTGGGTCGGACAATATTATCAGCCGCGCACCGCAGTTGCTGTGTAGGGCTGGGCCAGACCGATCAGGGGCAGCGAGTATCCCGTCAATCACACGTGAAATCGGCTGCTGGCTGGCAACTCCGCCGGCGCCGACGGCGCACTGAACCTCGATAGGGGCACCTCAATGAGTGGGCCTCAAAGCCTGATCACACCACTGCAATTGCGGGCAGATCGAAGGGCGGGCCGATCAATGGGGCGAGAATGCCCTCAATGACCGAAGATACCGGTGTATCAGGCGCGAATACGCTGCCGCCACCCGGCTCGAAGAACTCACGTTCGATCGTGTCCACCTTCTGACGCTTCACGCGCTTCGCAGGGTCAGTCACCACCGACAGAGAGCCGGGCTGCTTCAGTTCGATATAGGCGGCCTCGTAGCTGGCGTTGACGACGCGCAACGGCACTATGTCGGATGCTAGTGCCGATCCGAACGCTGAGGCGCCAGTGCGCGGCCATGCTCGCTCCTGGTCAATGCCACCCGTTGGGATGCCGGTGAAGCGCGCTCCATAGGCGCCGTCGATATAGGCACTGCCCCGCTGACGAGCCGCGCCAATATCACCAGCGGGCACAGTATAGCCGGCGGCGGTGGCATAGGTCGTGAAGCCCTCGTTGGTTCCGTAGCCAGGCATAAGAAGAATTTCTCCAAGATCCTGCGTCACCGCGATGGCTCGGCCGATATAACTCACTCATCGACCTTCAAAGGAGAAAGTGGCGATGACGAAGAACCAGGCAACTGCTCGGCAGCGAGCGTTTGAAAAGGGGCAGCAGGCGGCGCGTGAAGGCCGGCACGATAACAGGTACCCGCCGATTTCACTCGACCACGATCAATACGAGCAGGGGTTCGAAACGGAGATCGAAACGATCTTCGATTGAAAGCATGGGCCGGCGCGGCGGTTCGCTGCCGCGCCGGTTGACGTCAGGGCTGAGTTGCCAGTTCCTCGAGCGCGGCGACGATCTCGGCCTTTTTGTCCGGGGTCTTGTCGCCGAGCAGTTTGGAAGCTGCCGACTTGAACGCCATGAAGTTGCCGTCGGCCATGGCGAGAACGTCAGCGGGCGACTTGGCCTCACCGTTGCCCTGGCTCAACTTGGCCAACTGCGCTTCAAGATCGGCAACCTTCGACTTTTCGGCCTGCAGTTCGGTCGTCACGGCCGCGAACGAGGCATCGAAACGCTTGCGCATCTCTGCCATTTCAGCCGTATCGCCATTCTCGTCACGCTCATCGCCGCCCGAGGCCTTCTTCCTGCCCTTGCCATCAACGACGAGGTGACCGCCGTCGACCATGGCCTTGACGACTGGATGGCCCTTGGCTGCCTCCCAGATATCGGGCTCCACGACGATTGAACCGTGGCCGGGCACGACCTGCCCGGTCGGGAGGCCGAAGCCCCCCGGACGGGTGTTTTCCAGAGTAACTTGCTTCGTCATGACGACACCTCAGATGCCATCGAGGTAGCGCATCGCGCCCGGGCGGCGCACTTCAACGCCACCGGTGCGGAAGATGCCCGGAACCTCGAACTTCAGGAGACGCTGTTCGGCCTGGAGCCAACGCAGCGGCATCGGTACGTGCATCTTCACGACATCGGGCGTGCGACGGTAGGCCACCATACGCTGAGTGCCGCCGGCGCCGGCCGTTTCCAGACCGAAGACCGCCCGGATGGTCAGCGGACGGCCTGTACGTGCCGTGTACCCGAGCCCGAGCTTGTTGATCTGGCCGGAGACGTCATCCTCGTGCAGTCGTTGCATGATGACGATGATCGCCGACCGGATGGGGTCATTCAGGCGCGTTGGCACGGACTCTCGGAAGATGCGGCTCGTGTTGATCCGCTCTGCCTCACTCTCGGCAGTTTCGGTCGAATGCGGGTCGTCGATGATCACCCGGTCGCCGCGGCCACCGGTGAGGCTGGCGAACGGCACGCCTTCACGATTGCCGGTCTTGGTGTTGGCGAAAGAAGCTTCGCCAGCCCTGACAAGCTCGACCTCAGGCCATAACGCCCGGTACCACTCCGACTGCACCAGGTCGCGCATGCGCCGGCTATCGCGCTTGACGTACTTCTCCGCATAGGAGGTCGTCAGATATCGCAGCGACGGCCTCCCAACCGGCCCCCATTCCCAGGCCGGCCATAGCACCGACGTCAGCAGTGATTTCATCGTGCCAGGCGGCACATTGATCAGCAGGCGATTGATCTGCCCGGCGGTTACTGCCTCGAGGTGGTCGGATATCGCGTCAAGGTGCCATCCATGCACGAAGGTCGAGTTGGGCTCGACGACGTGCCAGGCCTCACGAATGAACCCAGAGAGCGTCTGGCACCGCGCCCTGATGCGTTCCGCATCCCGAGCTACCCGCTCCCGCTCGGCTTCAGCCGCCCTACGCGCCCTCTCCGCTCGGATCTGGCGCATCATCGTCGCCGGGTCCGGCAAGCGGGCCGAAGATGCGTTCGAGCTGATCGAGTTCATCACCACTCAGTTTCGTCAGGTCGACTGTCTGGATTGGGCCGCCACGGGGGCCTGAGTGCTGGTGGGCGGCGAGCTTCGGGTGCACATAGGGCGCGGCAGCCTTGGCCATATCATCGCGCCTAGCGGCATCTGCCTTGCTGTTGCGCATGACCTTCAGCATGTAGTCGAGAGGTGTGTCGCCAGTGGCCGCCACCTTCTTCTGCCGCTCTACTGACGCTTTATTCGGTGCACCACGCTTGCGCCCTGCCCCAGGCCTATTGCCGCCGCGAGACATGTTTGATTTCCTGCACTGGGGTTTGATTGTTTTTCAAAGGAACAGCGGCGGATGGGCTACCTAACAACGGATTGTCCACACTGCGGAGCAGAGCATGTTGGAATGCCCTTGTTTGGCGCTATGCATGCCACTCCGAACCTATTCAACAATGAGTACAAGAATTGGTTTGGTTTTGCGGGGGTCTACTGTGGCAAGTGCCTGACGCCCTTTGGAGTGAGAGTTGGCCCCGGCAAGGACCGGAACATACCAGACAGCAACAGCCTCCTTCAGGAGGCCCTTGCACACCCAGCTGACGTGCAGCATTTCGATCTGACTTGGAGGCTTGTTACCGTAGAGGCAGATGCCCCGTCTTTGGAGCACCTCCCAGAGAAAGTTGGACGCGCCTTACAGCAAGCTCATGCGAACTTTGAACGGCCCGGTTGTGAAGAACCTGCGGCCGTGTTTTACGGCAGAGCTATCGAGCTGGGGTTGAAGTACGCTCACCCCAACGTAACTGGGACGCTGGCACAGCGAATAGCCCGCTTGGCGGCTGATCGAGTGTTGCCTCAAGCTATGGCGGACTGGGCGACGGAAGTACGCGTGGTTAGAAATGACGGCGCGCACGACGATGGCGTTTCACGAGATGACGTGTTGGCCGCGCGAGACTTCGCGGACGCTTTCTTGCGCTACCTGATTACCATGCCGGCCATGGTCGCTGCACGTCGGCCTCCATTGGAGGGACAAAGCTAAGAAAACTAGACACCGCCCCCCGGCAAGCCACAGATACAGAGCGGGCCGGCACCGCAGTAGGCAACCGGCCCTCCAAGGATCAGCCCAGACGGATGTGCGGGTCGATGCGCGAGTAGGCGTCGATGTTGAAACGCCAGGCGGTCAGCGGCTGGTTGGCAACGGCGTAGGTCACAGCGTGGGCGTCACGACTTCGCATGTCATGCTGTCGCTCGGCGACGAGGATCGCATCGACCGACACCACCTCGGGCAGCACATAGACGTAGGTGTCAGGCGAGACGCTGTATAGACCGACATCACGGTCCACCGCCGATGCCGGCATACTGAACAGGATGGCAGCCGCGAGCATGGCGAGGCCACCGAAGAAGAGACTTCGGAACGTTCGAACCATCTGGGTTCCTTTCGGGGTTGATTGCCGGGATCACCCGCCCGGCCGGGAACTCATCTCGACAGGTGTCGAGAGTGATGGGAGGATGCCCGCCTCAACGGGAGGGGCGAATGGGACAGCAGCGCTTGAGCCAAAACGGGAAGCCATGGCCCCCTGGAGTTGAGCCGTTGCCTCTCGATGGGTTCGAGATGCTGGGCTTCCATCGCGAGACTAAGGCACTCCATTGGGATGGTGTTCCGGTTATCACGAAGCACGAGCTCGGGAAGCGCGAGTTCTTCCTTGCTGCTCTCGCCGCGTGGGCGACAGCCATCGCCGCTCTGATCGCAGCCTTGGCATTCGCCTTGCAAGTGTATGCTCAGTATGGCGCAGTCACCCCGCCCGTTTAACGGGTGCCCTTTGATCCAGAAGTTCAGGGAGGTGCCGGGGCTTGGCATCGGCGGCGCGCCAGTGATTGGCGTAGCTCACCGAAGATATCTGTTCTGGGTGTAGTTCTGCCTGATTTTCGGACACGAGGTCAACGGCACTGTTCAACCGAACAAGCTGCATTCGGTTCAAGTCGTTCGCAATCAGTTGACAGATACGGGTTACAGCCCGGCGCAACGTTCTGACATTCATGCCCTCGCCGCTGGCGAAATCGTTGATCGAGCGTCCGCGGCGGGTCTTCACCCATGCCCACGCGTAGAGAAGCACACGGTCGGCTTGCTTGGGAAGGGCGTTGATCCACTCCCAGGTCTGGGGCATCCGATCGATGGCAGCGCGGCTGGGCCGAGCCTTGTACCGCGACGGTTCGGATCGGCCATCCTCGACCACTGGCGGCATCGAGTTACCGAACTCCCTCGGTCCCGGCGCATTGGGCATGAGCATCAGCGTCTCTGCCGCCTCGAGCACACGCTCCTCAACTGCTTTCGCGGTCCATGCCTCGTAGTTCAAGCCGCTCTCCTCATCCATTCGATCAGATCGCCCTGCAGCGGTTCGAAGAACCTCAGGGTCAGGAGCACCCGCAGGACATCGGTTGTCGCCACCGGTGCATTCATGGCCTTGGCCTTGTGCCTCAACTCACCGAGCTCGATCGCATTGAAGTCGTCAACCAGAGACGGCCGGCGCATCAGCTCCGGCTTCCTGAGGAGCACCGACGACACCGCCTTGATCATGTCTGCGTAGAGCTCGGCTGAATTGGCCTTGGTCCCCGTCATCAGCATCAGCACCAGCCGCAAGTGATCCTCGCCATGATCCTGGCCGATCTCCCTCAGCGTCGGCTTGCAAAAACACTCCCGCGGCTTCCGGCTGGTAGGGCTATGCTCGTGCCCTTCCCGCAGGATGACCCCGCATTCGCGGGCTACCTTCCAGATGTCGCAGGGGTGCTGCTTCAAGCCTGATCCTTCACCTTCTGATCGACAATGGCGCCGAACTCGCCGAACGACATGCCAGCAACCTTGATGATGCGCGCTACGAGCAGCGTCGACGGCCAGCGCAGTATCCCGCCGCGGGTAATCCGCTTGGACTTGTTCATCGCTGTTGCGTCATGCTCGGCCAAGATTGCCAACCGAGACACGGAAATGCCCATCGTCGCGGCGACCATCTCGATTGCAGCCCAGACGGCGGCATGATGACGTTCCATGTTGTCGCTCTCACTCACGCCCTGCGCCTCCTCTCGATCTTCACCTGTCGGCCCTTCACGACGATAGCGCCCAACACCGCCTCTTGATCGTTGGCGGCTCTAGCTGCGCGCTGTTCATGCCATGCAGCTACGCCGAGCACATCCTCAACTACGGCCGTGCGCTCGGAATAGATGGTTGGATTCAGGATGCGCCGAACGCATTCCTTTGCCGCCTCGATGGCCTGGCCAGCCGTATCGCACTCGACCGGGGCTCCATCCTTGCGGACATAACGCCAACGCTCAGTGGCGAAGAGCTTGAACAGCGGCCGATAGCGCCCGTTCCAGGGCATGTGGGAATAGTCGGGGAGGAATTCGCCGCTCATGCCATCTCCTTGATCGGCTGGCCCTTGCTGTCGCTGATGACCTCAATGGTGGTGAACAGCAGCGCGCACTTGTGGCATTTGCGCCGGCGAAGGGCCGTGTCGAACTTGGGCCGGCTGTCGATCACCTTCAGCAGGTGCGACTTGCAGACCGGGCATTTCAGTCCGTTGCGGTTGCTCATCAGAAGCCCTCCCCGAACAACGTCTCGGGCTCTTCCTGAGCCAGCGACTTGAACATGGTGAACTCGGCGTCGAAGCCGATCAGCGGGGCTCGACCAGGTTCACCGCGCCGGCGCTTGTGATTGATGATTGCCGCCTGCCCCCGTGCCTCTTCCATCTTCTGGATCATGATCTGCTTTTTGGTCAGCTCGCCCTCTTTCACGCGCTCCGGCGGCATGGTCGGCAGCATTTCGCGGAACAGCGGCTCGGGCCGGTACAGGCTGAACCAGACGTCGAGGGACTGCTTGATGGAGCCGCCACCGTAGGCGTCACCCATGACTGGCCGGAAGGCTGTGTAAGCCCCGCTGGACTGCCACCGACGCTTCCAGTCGTCATTACGCTGGATCAGGATGACGACGGCGACGTTGAGCGTCTTGGCCAGCGCCTTGAGGCCCCGATACAGCGCGTTGATGCGCTCAGCGAACATGTCCTTGGGGTTCGGCAGCGCGATCATCTTGGCATGGTCGATGACGATCAGGTCGAGCCCCTGGCTCTTCACCATCGCCTCCGCCTTGATGCGGATGTCAGACAGTGTGCACTCCCCGAACCCGACGATGTAGAAGGGCAGATCGGTCGAGGCGATCATCTCGCGCTCGAGGTCACCGGTTTCCTTCGAAGTCAAGGTGTAGGCGTCAATTCGGCCGAGGGTGATGTGGCTCTGCTGCGCTGCTGCCTGAAGAGCCGCCTCCTCGTCCGTAACCTCGATCGAGAAGAATGCCGACTTGAACCCACGCGAGGCCGCGAACCGGCACTGCTGCAGGCTGAACGACGTCTTGCCGCCACCGCTGTCCGACATGAGGCCGATCAGGTTGCCTCGGCGAATGTCGCCGAGGGCCGACGTGATCTCGGGCAAGAACCACGGAATGCGGGAGGATGCGTCGCCGCTGGACTTGGCAGCCTTGTCGACGGCATTCGGCAAGATGACGCCATACTGGGCGGACGCAGCTCGTTCGTTGCCTTCGCTGGCGATCCTGGTCAACCTGCTGGCTGTCTCGCCGATGATCTTCTCGGGCGTCATATCGATCGGCATGTTCTGGGCGAGCGCTTCCAGATTCCGCGCGGCGTCGATCAATTGGTGCCGTGACCACATTTCGATGATTGCCCGACCGTAGTCGTAGGCGTTGATGACCGTGACCGCGCCAGCCGCCAGTTGAACGACATAGGTGAACAGGGTCAGTTCGCCCACCATCGCCATAGCCGGAATGTACGGCTTGATCGTGATCGGATTGGCGCCCCTGCCCTCGGCGATCATGGTGCCAATGATCTCGTATAGCTGGCCGTGGATGGCCTCGGCGAAGTGCTGCGGCCTCAGGAAGCCGGCGACGCGCCAATAGGCATCATTCGAGGTGAGAATAGCGCCAAGGAGCGCCTGTTCCGCTTCCAGGGCGTCGGGGAGCGCTTCACGGAAAGAACCAGGGTGCGCGTTCATGCAACCTCCATTGGGACCGAAGACAGCCGGTTGCAGCCCCAAGCTCTTGTGCGCACTGGAGACATTCTTATGTTTTCGTTGGGCGAGAAGGGGACACGTTCATGCGTTGGAACAAGGACGGCCATTTGGCGCTGGGTCTGGCACTCGGCTTCATGGGGGCTCTGGCCGCATTCGTTTGGTTGAATGCAACTGCGCAATTGGGGTTTTGTGGTCCTGATGAGAACTACGGCGCCTGCATTCGAGAATGGGTCGGAGCGCTTAGTGGTTGGGCGGCCGCGATCGCTGCGGTGGTAACTTTGTTTGCGCTCTACAGCCAACTCGCAGCGCTCTATGACCAGCTCGCGGAGCAGCGAAAGCAAACCAACTTTACAGTGGGCGATGCAATGCCAACGATGGACTTCGTTAGAGTTCGGCGAGCGAAGGTCGCGGTATTGCGGATAGTCAACTGGAACAGAAGGACCCTCATTTGGAGTGGCAACTTTGAGATAGCGAACCACAATCTCAACCTCCTTCAAGCATATCGCTGGGAGATTGACGGAGAAGCGGAAGATGCTGAAGGCCCGCACTGTTGGCCACTGATAATCCCAGGATGGGAGGACAGGTCGAAACCTCCACATCACGCGCGAGTTTTCTTTACCGTCGCGAAAGACGGCGACCCATTGGATCAGGACGGCAACACCAAAATCGGAGCTTCTATGCTCTTGGCTGACGAACACAACCGACGGATCGGGGTGTGGGCCACGATGACTAGCGGCTAAAATACTTGGCCTTTCCTGTGCCATTCTAAGCCGCCCTCTCGACTATCATTCGGTATGTCTGCGTCGCTTGGCCGGCCACGGCGACACCCACAGCCTCTGCCGCGTCCGCGTTCTTGACATCGATCTTGAATGCCCGGCACCGGTCGACTGCGGCACGCTTCCATGCCGCCCGATCAAACCCAGGCGAGCGCCCCATGCCGAGGAAGTGCTTTCGCCATGTCGCCGACGGGATCGTCTCCCAAGGGATGCGATAGGCGGCGATGATCGCCACAGCGGCACACACCAGCCCTTCGAGCTGCAGTGCGTTCGGATTGATGGTTTGCTCTTCGACTAGGCCGCCGAGGTCCTGCCGCTTCTTCGTGAAGGTCTTCACGTTTCGCATGGGTTGCTCGATCGAGACGAAGTCGGGCCGGCCAGCCTTGAACATCACCACGAGCTTCTGAGCGAGCGACGCCGCCTTTTCCTCGGCGTTGTCACCTTCAGCCTTGATGAGGCCTGTCTTGATTGATGCGAGAGGCGAGCCGGGCTCGTACCAGGCGAAGCCGGTTACCGTTGCGATGTCGAGGCCGAGGATAAGCATCAGGGGCGCACCACCGTCATAAACAGCACGAAGGCATAGGCAGCAGACGTGGCGCAGCCCCACAGGCAGATTGCAGCCAGCCGGCGACGCAATGGCGTGATGGGACCGTCCATTACGCAGCCTCCCCGCATTTGCCGCTCGCGTTGTCCGCCCATGAGGCGTAGGCTGCGGAATGAACAGCAAGCACAAGCTCCCGGCGACGCTCGTACTCTGCGCCGGTCACCCGACCAAATTTTACCTTGTCTCCACCATCGACGACGCCGCGGACTTCCTCTTCATTCATTGGACGGGAAACGACAGTATTCGGTGGCTTGACGCCATGAACCAGTGCGCTCTTGCCGCCGCAGGCACGGTTTCCGTGGAAAGCGCGACGTCCACGTTTGTCGCAGCAATCAGAGCCGCCGGCATGCGTGTCGACCCGGCCGTTCTCATGTAGCGGCTTCAGCATCACTTACTCCGCCGCTTCGGCGAACGGGTCACCGACTTCCTCGCCACCCTGGATCAGCTCGTCGCCGCCCTTGGCCGCGTTCCGCTTCTCCATCGCTGACTGCAGGTCTTCGCGCATGATGCGCTGGCCTTCGTGCCAGCCCTGCAACCATGCCTGACCTGCAGCAGATGCTGCGTCATACGGAGCTTCTGGACCCTTGCCGAGCAGACCAGCCGCCTTGCCCTCCTCGAATGCCCTGTCTTCAAGCGGTGTGCGATCGACGAACATGTCAGGCTGGAAGTTGACCGGCAGCGCGAACCACGATGCAATCTCGGCACGACGAAGAATTTCCGCCGGCACAATGTCGGGGTCTTCGAGCGCTGCGCACCGTGCCATGTAATCCAGATCGGCCATGACCAGACCGTCGGCCTTCGCAGTCTTCTTCAGCTTCTTCAGCGCGTCCTGCGCCGACCTGACGATGCCCTTCTGCGCCTCGATCAGATTGAAGTGGTGGAACATAAGGGCGCGCTGTTCGCCGACGCTCAACTCGCTGTTGTGTCCTGCTATGCTCATGTTGCTCTCCTCACCACACCGTGGCGCGTTGGGTTGTCGGTCGTTGGGTGATGGCCATGCTGTTGGCGTCGATGGCCCAGATGGTCACAAGGACCGCCGCAGCCGCGCAGGCTGCATAAGCAACCCCTCGCGCCGGCCGGTGCCTCACCCGCTCAATTTCGAGCATCAAAGTCGCTCGTGCCCACCTGCGTAGGCTTTTGGTAATCCGCATCTCGGGTCGCTTTCAGTTCGTGCCGCTCCGCGTCTTTGCGGTCGGCGGCGGCCTCGGTTCGCTCGCACATCTGGTCGTATGCGAGCTTCAGCCGGCGATACGCCTCACCGGCCACGTCTGACATTTCTCCGACCCTGTACTGGAGCCGATAGAGGTAGCTCTCGCGAACCCCGATCCGCTTCGAAAGCCGGAACCTTGCCGCCCCGTCAGTATCTTTCCTGCCCCGATACTCAGCGTCATGCAGAGCATCGGCCCAGGTCTTTGCTTCGTTCAGTGCAACGGTACTCATGCCGCCCTCGGAAGAACTTTTTCCGTGCTCGGAAAAACGTTTGCCGCACATTCCAGGTCTCCACGGTTACGTTTGAACCGTGGGTTGCCGGCTATTTCCGCCGGGTAGCCCACTAGGCGGGGTGTCCCGTCGGAGTAGTCCAACGTCAGATCCATGAAAGGATCGAACCATGCGCACTCATCAGAACCGCCGAGCCCGTCAGAGTGTGCAGCTGCAGTTTTCGTTCTCATGGCCTGCAAGCCCTGCGAACGAAGGTGAAAAGTCCAAGGCCGATCGCGGCTGCAACCGCTATCGGCCAGACAATGATGACGACGTTTTCGCGGAGCCCCAAAGGGGCATCGCGGGATACAGCCGAGGCAGCGCCAATAACGCCGAGCGCATAAAGGGCTGAGGCCAGCCAGGTCATGACGCCCTCGACATCAATGCGTGGGCGACCCAGCCGAACGTCGCGGCGACAGACAGCGAAAACCACCAAAGCAGAAACAGCGTCATGCTGCGGCCCTCGCCTTCATCCATGCGGCGCTGCAGGAGGCGCACGAGGCTTGGCTATGAGCCCATTTGCACGAGTCCGGTTTCTGGCAGCGTGTGTTGGTGAATTGGGTGGCCGAGGCTTCCGGGGAGGAGGACGGGGCCTCGGCCTTATCCGCAGCCGGGGAGGAGTTCGGCTTCTGCGGATCAGTACCGGACAGCGACGGTTCAACGTCATTGACGTTCGCCAGTCGGGCCTTGCCCTTCACTGCAGCGAATGCGTCGCCATCCGATTGGGAATTGGGTGCATGTCTTTCCACGCTGTCAGACCGCCCCATACCGGTGGGGCCTCCCTTAGCACCCTGGATAGGCATGCCGGGCAGGACTTGAACCTGCGTATTCACCACGATCTCGGTCAGCGAGCCGGAGTCGAACCGGCCTGCGTCGTCAGCCGATACCGGCTGTCCTGCTTCCGCACCCCAGCCGTGCCATCCAGGCCGGGCCGTGCGCGCGAACATCTCGATCTTGGGAAGATTCGGAAACTGGCGCTCGATCAGTTCCGCGAACAGTTCGGGCTTGGCGCTATGAGCGCCGACGGCTGCCAGGATCAGGCTCTCTGGCTGGGTGCCCATCTCGGGCGCAGGAATCGAACCCTTGGTACCGATCAGCAGCAACTCGTGCTTGTTGCGGGTCCAATAACCCGTGCCGATACGATCCTTGGCCCAGATGATGTGCGACTTGTAGGTGAAGCCCCACGCCGCCATGACGCGCAAAGCTTCGGGGAGCATCGGAGCGGTGGCCCAGAGAAACAGGACGCAGTCGTCGGCTGCGGGCACTTCCAGCGCTGCGATGTCGTCGAGCAGCATGGTCGGATAGTGATTGTCTGCCGCGCGATCCATGCCGGTGTCGCGGCTGTAAGGTTCGAAGCGCCAAGGCGGGTCGGCGTAGACGACACCAAAGCTGCCCTGCCCAAGGCTCGCGGCAGCGGCGCGCATCTTCGCAGCAAGCGCGGCCTCCTTCTCGTCTCGGGCAAGACGCTTTTCGCCTGCCTTGAGCAGATTGGTGGTAACGCGCTCGTGTTCAGCCTCGACCCTGTCGCGCCATTCGCCGACCATGGATTCGAACTCGGCTTCCGGGACGGCGGCCATCTTCTGCGCGCGAGCAGAAAGCTTGTGGTCGATGCCGGCCTCAGCCAAGACTGGCCTGCTGAAAACCACTTCCTCGACGGAAGGGGTTTTCTTGGGACGACCGCCTTCGCTAAGTCCGACCGTCGCCCGCTGCCCAGCGATCATCTCGCCAAGGCGACGCTCGGCCCGGATCCTGATCTCGGCGGCGTCCACCTCGAGCTGTTTGTTCTTCGCCTGCTTGGCGTAGGCCCGCATGGCTTCGGAGCGGTCGCGGATGTCCTTCACGTCGTCGACGGACTTCGCTTCGGCCAGCGCCTTGCAGGCGGCATCGTAGCGGATGAGCGACGGCACGGGATGCTCGCCAGTCGGCATGATCTGGTGCGCCAGGCTCATGCTGCAGTCTCCGAAGCAGGACCAAAGATGTCAGGCCGGAGCAGGTGGCGAGAGACACCTGTGATGCGCTCAACATCGAGAACCCGTTCAGGCGGGCACTTCCGCCATTGTGAGACGGCCTGGGGCGTTAAGCCCCCGATGGAACGGGCCAAGGCCGCAGGACCGCCTGCCACTTCAACTGCTGTTTCGATTGCGTCAGCCATGCCGAAAGTGAAAGCATATCTTTCACATAATAGCAAGCATCTCTTTCAGTGAAAGCGCGGCTTTCGTCTGACATTGTCGGGTCATGAGAAAAGAACCCAAACCGGAAGACATCGCGCTAGGTCAGCGCATCAAATGGGTGCGCGAGCAACAACGGCTTAAGCCTGCAGAGTTCGCGCGGCCGTTGGATGTGACAAGGCAAGCTGTGGTCAACTGGGAACGTGGGCATGGCGCTGACCGGAAGCGACTGGAAAGGATCGCACTCGTCTACGGCGTGAGTTTCGATTGGTTAGCCACGAACCGCGGCGAGCCGGTTCTGGGCGCCATGCAGCACCCAAGCCCGCTGCCCGTCGTGATTGAGAGCCCAGCTGAACAAAAGCCGGCAAGGGACGAACCGCTTCGCGCCAGCGATGTCGACGAACCGATTGTCGGTATCCGCGCGATTGAATCCACCCTCAATCGAGTTGTCGGTCTTAAACAGAAGAACGTCCATCAACTGCTCAGCGAGATCAGCGATATGCTCGCGGCTAACGCTGACGAATCGAAACAAAATACGCTTCGTGGTCGATCTGAACCCGCCAGTCCCCACCATGCAAAAGCGCCATCATAACGGATATCTCCGCTGCCTTTCGTTTGATGACGATGACCGGATCCAGCGGTGCGACTGCGCCGGCCGCTTCGATAAGGCCGGCGACGATTTCCTCGTTCCGCGATGCAAAGCGCGGCTTGATCTGATGCTGTATCGCCAATTCGTGCCCCCGCCGGCCGCTACATGCGCTGCATTTCATTGAGCTCTTCGGGCAGCTCGCCATACGCGACGATCAGCTTCGGATCTTCGAAATCTCCGGTGATGGCGTCACCCTCGCGCACAAAGGCGATGACCAGGGGTTTCCGGCCGGCCAGCCGTTCGGCCAATTGCTTGGCATGAACCAAGTCGCGGGCCTCGACTGGGGTATCCGCGACGACGGCGCCGCGCTTACCCGGCTGATAGCTCTGGACTACGTACATTGCACTCATACTCTCGCCTCCCATGGCGTTCTTGTTGGATGCCCAATAGGAACGCTGTCCTATCGACAGAGTCAAGAACGAAAGAGGAACAAATTCCTCGATTGATCAACAGACAGGTGCGCGCTTAGATCGGCAGGCAAGAAAGAGGAGTTCACATTGCCGGTACTGCATCAACGTGGCGTCGACCTTCTGCTCGAGGTCATGGACGCTAAGGATCACATCGATAGCCTGAGCCGCGAGGAAATCAGAAAACTCCTGGTCGAGGTCAGTGATGTCCTTATGCTCCTATTGGAGCGCGACATCCCAGGTGCCCCGCCGCAAACAGGCAAAGCCGAATAGTGGGATCGGGCGCTCAAAATGGTAACGAGCTATTTCATCTCGGAGCTGATACGCACCGCGAATGAGATATCGAAATTGACTCGTCCTGAAATGGCCCGGATGCTGCAGCGGGCCGCGAACACCATACGAGATTACCGCGAGCAAATCGCCTTCTCCGGTGGCCCTGCACATGACCTCACCCAAGACGACATCGTCTTCGAATTGAACGCCATGGCCAGCGCGATCGACCTCTTCCCCGCTGAGAAAGTCTCGGCGATGCTGCTTGAGGCCGTGGAAGTCATGAAAGCTTGCAAAGCGCAGATCGAGGAGAAGCGGAGGTCAACCTCGAATGACGGCAGAGCCTGACATCATTGGGATCTTCGTGACCAACCTGCGGGCCTTGCGCCAGGCGAAAGGGCTTACGCTCACCGAGTTGGCGCGGCGGGTCGGCTACAGTGAGCGATACCTCCAGATCATCGAACGCGGCGAAGTCGACCCGACCATCAACACGATGGCCGAGCTCGCCGCGGCCCTGGATGTGAAGGCAACGCAGCTGTTGGCGCCGGTGTTGGTGAATCGTGGCGAGTGATGACGCAAGAACGCCTCGACATTTTGGGGCTTAGAACGAACAAATGGAGACACCACATGCCGACAATCGTTGAGGATCTGCGCGCAATCGCTGCAAACCCTGCATCGCGGACCAAAGCCGAGGTGGTCGAAATCCTCCTGGCTGCCGCCGACAGGATCGAGGCCAAGCGGATAGAGTTGACAAGGATTTCGAACGACCGCAAGGGCGCCAAGCGGTGATGACTGGCCGAGACCCGCGGATAGACGCCCTCGCCGCCAGCGAATTGGTATCCTCGTCCCTACTCGCCTCTCTGATCGGCATGCTGGGGGCAAAGGGTATCTTGTCCGATGAGGAGGTTCGAGAAGTCTACGAACAAGCCCTCTACTTGCTTGAGCAGCACCAGAGCAATGAGCCGGAGTTGAAGACGGTGTACGAGGCCGCGCGGGAGATCATCGAGGCCGAACTGCGGTGACCTCGACATAGAGATATTCGCAAACAACCTGCGCGCCTTTTCGGCGCGGGCGCGGACTTTCTCAAGACGCCCTCGCCTGGCTAGCGGGGTTGAGCCAGCACTACGTCGGTGCTCTCGAGCGAAGAGAGCAAGCACCTACGATTGTGACGGTCGCTGCACTAGCCATGGCCCTAGGGATCAAGCCAACGCAGTTGATCGCGCCTGCGATGCCGAAGAGGTCGTCAGGCTCTTGCGCAAATACTCCCATCGGTGAAGATGGAATGGGGACTGTGCTTGCGCAACCTCTTACGAGTGCGCTCAGCACCTGCAATGACCAAGCTCACCACAAAGGAATGGTGCCGCGATTGATTGCACCAGATGCTGATTTCGTTCTCTACGTTGATGAGGCCGGCGACCCCGGCCTAAAGGCTATCGCCCCGCACGACGCAAAGGGTGCGAGCGAATGGTTCGTGCTTGGCGCAGTACTACTGCGAGCAAAATACGAACCCGACACAGTGTCTTGGGTCAAAGCAATTCGAAAAGACATCAATGCTATCCAAGGTGACAGTCTTCACTTTCGAAGCCTGTCCGCAACAAAGCGCCTTCGGGCCTGTGACTTGGTCTCAGGCCTGCCCGTGAAGGCATTCGCCGTGGCATCCCACAAGCTCAATATGAAAAGTTACTACAACGCCAGAGCTGCCTCCCGAATGTCGGCGCCGGACTGGTTCTACAATTGGTGCCTCAGACTAATGCTCGAACGAGTAACAGCCGCAGTACAAGCCTCATGCGAGCGCAATGGCCACCCAGTTCGTCCGATACGAATTGTCCTGGCCGAGCGCGGGGGCCATGCGTATGGCCAAATGGCTGTGTATCTTGATCATCTTCGCCAACAGGCGAAGCACGGAACTAGCATCCTGAAGCGACGAGTAATTGTTCCCGAGGCTATAGATTGGCGACTGATAGACCGAATTCAGGCCAACCGTTCGGCTGGAGCTCAGTTAGCAGATGTGGTCGCCAGCGCATTCTTTTCAGCCCTTCGCCGCCCATCCACCGATGCGGCAATAGAGCCAGCGCGCCGACTACGACCGATAATGGCTACTGAAAACAGGCGCGTGGATGATTTTGGGCTTGTCCTTCAACCTCCGGCTTATGAGGTCGAGATCGACGCCATCTTCAAGGACATTTTCCGATACTATGGGCATGTCTTGTGAGAAAAGGTGGCAGCCCCTGGCCATCGTTTCAGTGAAGGTGTTAGGCCGCCTACATATGGCGACCATCCTTTCACCTGCCTTCCGTAACTTAATCGGAAGACTGAGGGTGCTCCAGCGTCTGCTGCCACTCGCAGATTAGCACATCAGTTGAGTCGCGGAATCCCCAAAAATGCAGCACTACTGACAAGCACTGTCAGTGCCCCAACCAATCCTCGATATCCATCTGCGGCGCCTTCCGCCGGCGCGTGAGCCTGGCGCTCGCCGCATGCTGCCGGGCATCATGCCGTAGGTGGCACTGCTGGCACCAGAACTGCAGGTTTTCGTCCGAGTGGTCGGTGAGATGGTTGTCGACGTGCGCGACCGTGCAGACGATCTTGATGATGCGTAGCCAGATCGGTTCGCCCTCCCCGCACCACCATTCCTCGCCTGGCTTCGGCCAGATGATCCTCAGGCCGTTGTCGCCTTTCGGCTGGGCCGGCAAGAACTTGCCTGTGCTTCGCAGCCGGCCACCCAGCGCGTAATTTTCAACGCCGCATTTCTCGCAGCGATTTCCTGCCCGGCCGCGGATGCGTTCGCGGATCTCTTGCCATTCAGGCGATTTGATCGATCCGCCTGGGTAGAGCTTCATCTTCTCTGCTGAGATAGGCATTCGCTATATCCTCTGACTGTTGAACATCTCCAGAAATCTTTGGTTTTGAAGGTTGGTGAGGGAGGGTTCCGGCAACAGACACCCCCTCCCCTATGGCCTGAGCCAAAGAGGACGGGGCGCCCATTGCCATGTCCTGAAGGCCGGAGCCGGGATGGGACACATGCAACGCCGTCCTCTCGGATAGGCGGTCCTCACTTTCAGGCAGCACGGTAGGACTTTCGACACCCGCGCCTGCGGCTTCACCTGCACGGGAATTGCACCCGGTCGCCGCTGATCGGGTTTGTACGCTCGACCACAAGTGAAAGCAATGCTTTCTTTTCTGTTGCGCAGATGTGAAAGATATGCTTTCATATCTCCATCAAGCCACTACGCAAGACGCCTCTCCGGGCTGATCTGGTGGCGCAGAGGGAACCGAGATGAACGCCCTACTCCCCATCAACACGATCGACGCGGCGACCCGCCGTTCAGCTCTCAGCGCTATGTCGAAGCGATCCGGGCATTCGAGGACGCCGGTTACACCGCGATCATCGTCGACAGCATTTCCCATGAGTGGGAAGGCACCGGCGGCGTGCTGGAGCAGGCGGAAGCTATCGAGCAGTCGACCAAACGTGCAGGCCTGCACTGCTGGCAGAAGCCCAAGGCCGGCCACAAGAAGCTGATGAACGAGCTTCTGCAGACCAGGGCGCACCTGATCTTCTGTTGCCGGGTCAAGGAGAAGGTCGCGCAGGTCAAGGGTGCGAACGGCAAGACCGAGATCGTCAACGAGGGCTTCGTCGTCGTCCAGGAGAAGTCGTTCATCTACGAGATGACCGTCTCGATGATGCTCGGCGAAGGTACTCACGTCCCGCTGATCCAGAAGTGCCCCGGAGACCTGTTGTTCGCCTTCCCCGAAGGCCGACGCATCACGACCGATGCCGGCGGCAGCGTGCGCCAATGGAGCGATCAGGGTGTGGCGCTGGACGAGGCGCTGGAGGCTGCCAAGCGCGAGGGCCTGTTCGCGGCGAACAACGGAATGGCGGCACTGCTCGACTGGTGGAAAGGTCTAGGCACCCGGCAATCGTCGCTGGAGGGCATGAAGGAGACGTTCAAGTCCATTGCTCGCGCATCGGATCAGTTGAAGGCCGATATCAACGACGCCGGCGGCGGTGATCCTGCTGACCGGCTGGCGCAGGCCAAGGCAGCGAACGGTGACAGTGCTTCCGACAGCCAAGAGGGTTTCAGCCTCGGGCATGTGACCGACACGCTCGGACGCAAAACCTCGATCCATCACGAACAGTCCGATGTCCCTGCATCGGGCTTCGGCAGCGGGGAGCTCCCCCAAGAAAACCCCGCCCCCGCTGCCGATCAGACCGCCGGAAACGGCGAAGCGGAGGAAGGCGCAACAGAAGCCACTCATGGTGAGCAGGTAGCGCCTTCCTCCGACCTCACTCAGGAAGACCGGGACTGGCTGAAACTTGTCGCCAGGACGCTGTGGGCCGCCACTGGCCCGGGCGAAGGCGAGACGCTGAAGAACCAGTTCACCGGTGTCCGCAACGACTTCACTCCGGCAACTATCAGCGAGGCTGCTCGAGCAAAAGGCATGTCGATCCTACGGGCATGCCAGGCCGTCTGCGAAGGCAAGCAGGATGCGGGAGACACCCTCGAATTGATTGCCGGCATTGCCGGGGTCAAGCCGCGGGAGATCGTCTGATGCGCGGCTTCTATCTAGTCGGCACGGGCAGCGGATCCGGATTTGGGTCAGGTCCTGGTGGTGTCGGCGGAACTGGATCTGGCAGCGGCTTCGGTGCCCGTGCCTATGCCTTTCTCGTCGGGGGTTGGTCATGACCAACAAGACGGTAAAGGCAGATCTGGATGCAAAGGCTTTGGAAGCGGCACAGCGAGCGGCAGATGACGCCTACATGGCGTCAGACGAAAATGCCGTGAATGATGCAGTTGTCGCAGGCATCACCGCCTATCTCTCCGCCCTTCCCCATGCAGGCAAGGTGAGCGAGGAGATGGTCGAGGCAGCAGTAGAGATCGCCAGCGAAAATCTTGAAATAGACGGCGACAATGAGGGGACTTTCATCCGCGCCGACAGCATCGAAAACACAGTCCGCGCTGTTTTGGCCCTCTCAAGCCAACAAGCGGAGGCGGTGCCGGTCACGTGGCGCTATGATATCCAGTACGGGCCAGATGGTGAAGCGAACTACGCGTGGGTCTACGACGAGCACAACAACCTCGTCTGCACCGCCAAGACACACCACGCCATAGCCATCGTTCAGCGCGCTTCCTCCCCATCCCCAGCAGATGCAGGAGAGCCGGGGATCAAGGCCACAGTCAGGCCGCTCGATCTGTCCAATGCGCTCAAGCATGCGTTCGTATCCGGTTGGAAAGCCTGCGAAGGTGGTGGCCCTGTAACGGTCGCGTGGACCAGCTACGATCCGGAAATGAACAGCGCCTATGAGCGCATCCGCTCTGCGCTTGGCCCCGCCACAAGCCAGGCGAAGGGCGGGGCGGATCTGACGGACCTGATCAGGTGCGCAGAAATCCTGGCCGGATTGGAAGATGAAGATCGTGGCCGCGCCTTCCCTTCGAAAGAAAATTGCGCCTTCGCTCGAAAGACGCTCTCCGCCCTCCGCTCTTCTTCTCCAGTAGGCCAGACGGCGAAGGAGGGCGGCGAGTGAGCACCTTGGCCGAAAAGCTGGACGAAGCGCGCGCGGAGGTCGCTCGCCTGGAGCGGCAAGCCGCGAGCGCTACCTGTCACGAGTTGGGACGCCATCAATGGGTTTCGATTGGCGGCTGCAATGCTGGCTGTGGACCATATTGCGGGTGCTCAGTGCCTGTCCTTCAGTGCGAGATCTGCGGCGATTGCGATTATGGCGACAACAGCGAAGCCGACGAAACAAAGCGTCGTTGTAAAGAGCTGAGCGATCTGGACGCGCGCGCAGTCCCCTCCGATCCGGTTAGCACAAGCAACGAGAAGGAGGACTAGATGACCACCCCAGACCTTGTGGAGCGGCTGCGCGTCCTTTCCCTTTTCGCGGGAATCGGCGGTTTTGATCTCGGCCTGGAACGCACAGGCGGTTTCGAGACAGTAGCCTTCTGCGAGATTGACCCGTACCGCCGCTCGATTCTTTCGAAGCATTGGCCTGACGTGAGGCAGTATGAAGATGTCCGAAACCTCACAGCCGATGCTTTGGCCCGAGATGGAATTGTCATCGACGTCATCTGTGGGGGCTTCCCCTGCCAGGACATCAGCATTGCGGGGAAAGGCCGCGGGCTTGCCGGCGCCAAGTCCAGACTATGGTTCGAATTCCTCCGGATTATCGGAGAAATCCGCCCGACCTATGCCCTTATCGAAAACTCCCCCAAGCTTCGCTCTCGCGGACTGGACGTCCTGCTCGGGGGCCTCTCTGAGATCGGGTATGATGCGGAATGGCATTGTATACCCGCAGCCCATGTTGGCGCGCCTCACCGTCGTGACCGCATCTGGATACTCGCTTACCGGCAAGAAGACGCATTCCGTGCCGACGCCGACAGCTTCGGACCATATCCGCCGTACCTGCACTTCAATCGAAGCGCTCAACTTCTCGACCAACAAGAGCGTGACTTTGGACCGATGGCTTGGTGGCGTACCGAGCCCGATGTGGCACGCGTGGTTGATGGGATACCATCCAGGCTGGACATCGCTCGAATAAGGGCGACAGGCGACAGCGTTGTCCCATTCATCCCCGAGCTGATCGGCCGCGCTATTCTCGAAGCGAGGTCCGCAGCATGACCACCCCAGACCTTGTGGAGCGGCTGCGCGGGCTTATCGAGCGGCTGGACCGATCTGGTGATTGTTGGCTTTGGACCGGCAAAACCGACGAAAGAGGTCGCGGTCGCGTTTGGCGTGACGGTAAGCTCAAACTTCACCATCGCGCTGTGTGGGAGGCCTTATTCGGGCCAATCCCCACGGGCGCCATGCTTTGCCATCACTGCGACAACCCGCGATGCGCAAACCCGGATCATCTTTATGTCGGGGATGGCAAGACAAACGTCGCCGACATGTTCGATCGCAAGCGGCACTGGACGCAGGTCGAGCCCCTACGTGCGCGCGCTATCGGGGCGGCAAACGGGCGGCAGAACACATGGACGCGGGGCGCGCGTAATCCGAAGGCCAAGCTCTCGAAAGAGGCGGTTGCCCTTATCCGCGAGAGCAACGATGGGCCAAGGGCGCTCGCCAAACAGCTTGGCGTTCACCGCACGACGATTCAGCGCATCAAAAAGGGTGCCCTATGGGTATGACCCTCCGCGCCCTTTCTCAGGAGCCAAGCAAATGAAGCTGACACCGAAGCAGCGCGAATTCCTGACGCGTGCTCTCCGCCATTCATACAGTGATGGCAGCGGCATCGGCGCCCAACCTCACGATGGACACGAGGTCCGAACGGCCATGTCGCTGTACCGAAAGGGGCTGGTGACCGTCCCGGTCGTATGGACGGCTTATACAGGCAGTCACATCACCGAAGCCGGTCGCGCCCTTCTCTCTCAGGAGGCGGGCCGTGGCTGACGTCGCGAAGGAACTGCGGGCCACAATCGACCACGATGCAGGTCTTAGGCTCAACACGGTTGGCCACGCCGATCTGCGCACCCTCCTCGACGCCCTCGACGACGCTCATAAGCGAATAGCGGAGAGCGGCTGGCAGTCTATCGAGAGCGCGCCGAAGGATGGGAGCACCTTTCTGGCGGTCAACGCTGGCTCCATCGAGAGATGGCACACCTACAAGGAGGGTTGTGTCGTCACTCGCCGCGCCGACGCGCGAGCGTTCACTTGCTGCCGGATGCCTGATGGCGGTTTCATGGACGAGTTCGGCGACGAGTATCTGCCCGATGGCCGTATCCACGACGCCGAGGATCTGACCGCCGAGGACGAAGTTTTGCGCCTCACCATGTGGCAGCCTCTCCCCGCTCCTCCCTCCCGTATAGATAAGGAAGATAGAAATGGGTGAGCCCGTCCGGGTCCAGCTTTCGCGTAAGAAGGGCTGGAAGATGCCCGAGAACACCGTGAAGGTGTCGCGGCCGGGATTGTGGGGCAATCCCTTCATTGTGAACCCGCTTGTCAAAGCCGGCGGCGGGTCAGGCGCTTCGTACATTTGCATGCCCACTGTAGAAGATGCGGTCGCGGCATATCGCGAAATGCTGGAAGCCCCAGCCGAGCCGGGGCAGCGTGCTTTCGAACTGCGCGCGCGCCTGCCGGAACTTCGCGGCAAGAACCTTGCCTGCTGGTGCAGGCTCGATCAGCCCTGCCATGCTGACGTGCTGCTCGAACTCGCCAACGCACCCCTCCCTGCACATAAGGAACAGGCGGAATGACAGCGCACCCGAACGTTTACTCACCGCGCTCCCTGGCTATGTCCTGGGGCTGCTCCGAGCAGCATGTGCGCAATCTCATCAACAACGGCCAGTTGCGTGCCTTCCGAATTGGGAAGCTACTGCGCATCGAACCCAAGGCCGTGGAGGACTACCAATGTCAAAATACCGTCTCGGACGACTCCGGGGTGAATTCGTCGCGGTCTACTACGACGATGCCGGAAAACGTCACCGCAATACGCTTGGCACAGATAACAAGGTAGCCGCTCAGACGGCCATCGATAAGCTGAATGCCGAAGCAGAGCGCGCGCCTGGCCAGACGGTCGAAACCCTTTGGAACGCATATCGCGAAGAGAAGCGCGGGCGCCGGATCGCTGCCAGCATGCTTACGACGTGGAAGGCGCTGAAGGGCACTTTTGCGGCCCGCGAGGCCGAGGCGATCGGCGACGAGACGTGCCAAGACTATATCCGCATGCGCCGGCAGCCCACCGAGAAAATTGGCAACAGGCCTGCTTACCCTAATGGCAGATCCGACGGGACAATCTGGACCGAGCTCAACCACCTGCGGATCGTGATGGGTTGGGCGGTGAAGCGCGGCCGGATAGCTCGAGCGCCATACATTTCGATGCCGCCGAAGCCAGCGCCAATGGATCGCTGGCTTACACGAGATGAAGTAGCCCGATTGAAGGACAACGCGACCGCAGACCACATCCGGCTCTTCATCGTGCTGGCGATTGCCACTGGCGGCCGCAAGGAAGCTCTCCTGACGCTAAAGTGGGACCAGGTCGACTTCGCCCGCGGCATCATCCATCTGGACGACCAGCAGGCGCCCCACAAGCGCAAGGGGCGCGCTTCGGTGCCGATGAACAAGACAATTCGCGCGGCGCTCCAAGAGGCCCGCAAGGCCGCTGAAACAGACTATGTCATCGAGTGGGCCGGGAACCCGGTCAAATCGGTCAAGCGCTCACTGGCAAAGACCGCAGAAAAGGCGCGCCTGTCCGAGGTTACTGCCCATGTGTTCCGCCACTCGGCCGCACGTTGGCAAGCAGAGGCTGGCATCCCCATGGCGAAGATCGCTCAGTACCTCGGGCATTCCGATGACCGGATCACTCAGCGGGTCTATGGGCGCTATGCGCCGAGCCACATGCAGGACGCCGCCGACGTGCTCGATCTCGAATTCGGTCAGGTGAAAACCGGGTGAACTCGGCTGGTGAGGGTGTTCCCTCTGGTTCAAAACTGGTTCACACCAGAACGCAGAGAGAACATAGTGAGCACAACGAAGCTACTTTGGTTTTAAGAATGGCTGTATTGCGCGGCTTTGCTTGTGGGCCGACATTTCACACGGGTGGGGTCATAGGTTCAATCCCTATATCGCCCACCATTCTTCTATCTTATATCCTCTTGTTATTGATGAACTTTTTGCTTGGGCCGGAAACGGGCCATAAGTGCTATTCAGCACAGACCGGCGAGCACAGGCAGACAATGGCAGCTTAATCCGCGGAACATCCGTGGACTACTGCTCAGGTTGCTCCGTGTATTCGCCTGATTGCCCTCGACACGACACCTCCCCCACCGTGACCTTCAGCAGCCAATAAGAGCGCGATGACAACGGAGTGCACGCCCCGTGGGAAGGGCGGCTGCGAGATCAAACTCGAAGATCGTGCCGGGCGAGCGGGTTTGAAAAGCCGATGCGGCGGACATAAAAGTCCGCTCGACCGCGACAGGCTCGACCAGCGGGTGCAGATCCGCCTTCTGCACGTCACCAGCCGGTTCATCTACTGCACCAAACGCGGCATTCGCGAACTTATTTCCCTCAATATCGATGGAAATGCCCCTCGGTTAACAGCAATAGAAATAGATAAAGCAACAGTCTATAATACCGAAGTTCTGTGGGGGAATGAGGGGCATGTCCGTTGCTTCAAGGCTCTATCCTCTTTTAGGCTCGCTCTTCGAACGACTGCGAAAGTCGCGGGGCGCGCTCGAAGATGTTCAATCCGAGCAAATTGCCAAAGCGGAGAGCTTGGTGCAGGCGCCGGCCTACATGGAGCCATCTGACTGGGATCGTGTCATTGGCGTGCAGCCGTCGACGAATCTCGACAATGAACGAATGCGGATTGCGGGCGGGTTGCGACAACATGGGGGAACCATTCGCTACCGGCTCGGCGATGCATTGGCGACGCCGCGCGGCGTTTTCAGCTTTTCCCGCAGCCTGCAGCGCCATGGTCCTGCGCCACTGCAGCCTGCCCTGGCAAACCCCATCCAGCGCACAGACAGAGCCTTTTTCCCGATGACACCAGTGGCGATGGCCTACTTTGGCCACCTGATAAACGACTCCTTGCCGGCATCGCTTCTGATTCAACCGGGTGAGACCCTCTGCCTGCCCTACAACCCGTCATGGCATCATGGCCGCGCCTACTGCGAACTGTTCGGCCTGTCGCCCTCGCCCGCACCGATGATTCATGCGCGAGAGATGTGGTTGACCGACGATCGTGGAATGAACACCCATCGCCACGCCCGCACACGGGCCCTGCATGCGAAGCTGCATTCGGGTTTGGAACCATCAAGACACTCGGGCGCCTTCCTGCGCCGGGGGACGACCGGTGCAAAACGCGACCTGATCAATGAGAATGCCGTGGCCGAGGTTCTGGCTGCCCGAGGTTACGCTATCTGCGATGTGACATCCCCTCTTCCCGAACTGCTGGCGACGCTGGCGCAGGTGCCAGTGGTCGTCACCGTCGAAGGCAGCCAGTGGGTGCATGCTCATTTTGGCGCAGCACTTGGAGCGCTGATCGTCGTCATCAATCCTTGCGACACGTTCAATGCGTTGATCGCCGACATGGTGCCGGCGCTCGACCAGCGGATGGCGACCATCGTCGCCGACAAGGCGGAAGACGGCTATCATGTCGATGTCCAGCGGCTCGTGGCGCTGATCGATCGGGCGCAGGACGACATGGTCCGCACATCGAGGCTGTCATAACGAGCGGCCGCATCACCTGACAGAAGCCATTCTTGTTCAGGAAATGCAGCCGGACTGGGCCTTACATGCTCGGCGCGCGTACCGTTTCGGTCTTGGCTACCGCTTCCATCAGCCTGGCATCACGATCGTAGACGTCGCCGAAATATGCGACCTTGCCGTTGAGATCCGGCCAGGCCGTGAAATAGGCGACATAAACAGGGATCTTGCGGTTCACCTTCTCGAAGGAATGGCCCTGCTTGAGCTTGGCGGCGACGTGATCGACATCGGTGCCAAGCACGGCCGCAGCCATGCCGCGCGGGTCGGACAAGCGGATGCAGCCATGGCTGAAGGCCCGGTTGTCGCGATTGAACAGCGCCTTCTGCGGCGTGTCGTGCATGTAGATGGCGTGCTTGTTGGGGAACAGGATCTTGAGCTCGCCAAGCGCATTGGCTTCGCTCGGCGCCTGGCGCACGCTGTAAGGCACCTTGGCGCCGTACTGGCTCCAGTCGATCGCCGACGAAGGAACACGCTGGCCACGCGAATCGGTGACCTCATAGCCGGCGCGGTCGAGATAGCTCGGATCGCTGCGCAGGCGCGGCAGCATCTCGTTGACGATGATCGACTGCGGCACGCCCCAATAGGGGTTGTAGTCGACCTGCTCGATCTCGTCCTGGAAGAAGCTGGTCTGGTTGGTGGTCTTGCCGATCACCGTCTTCATCTTCAGCTTCTCTGTGCCACCGTCGATGTAGCTCGCGGTGAAAGCCGGCTGGTTGATGAACACGCGGGGACTGCCGAGGTCTGATGGTAGCCAGCGCATCTGCTCGAGCGCCACCAGCACCTTGTCGAGACGATCGGCCTTCGACGTCCCGGCAAGGGTTGCGACGGTACGCGGACCGACGACGCCGTCGGCCTTGAGCCCTGCCCGCTTCTGCACCGCCTCGAATACGGGAACCAGGTCCGGCGTGTAGATCTCGCTGTTGACCGCACGCGCCAGCAGCTCGCCGAACTCGCCGCCCATCTCGTCATCGAGATTTCGGCTGATCAGGTGCAGCAGCTTGGGCAGCTCGGGGCTCGTTTCGCCTGGCTTCAGCAAAAGCTTGGGGTCGACAACGATGGTGTTTTCCTCGCTGGCGCGAAGCATTTCGAGCTCGACGCGCAGCGCCTTGTATTCCGGGTTTTGCGGATGGAACGACTCCATCAAGCCCCTGATATCCTGCGCCTGGCTGAGCTTCTTCAGCACGTCGACCATGTCGAGCGGTTTGGCTGCGAAATCATAGTAGCCGGAGATCCGGTTCGGATCGATCCTGCCGCCGAGTGCGTCGTGGACATAGCGCAACGCGCGCGCCGACAGCGCCATCTCGAAGCGGATAAGCGTCTTCAGCCTGCCGCTGGTGTCGTCGAGGGCATAGGCGGCCGGCGGCGCGGAAACGGAATAGTCGACCGGGTTGAGCCCATGGCCGGCCGCGTCGCCCAGAACACGAATGGCATCTTCGGCGCGGCTGTTGGCTGTATAGCCGGTCACCCAGATGAATTCGGGGTTGGCCGAATAGTAGTCAAGCAGCGCCTTGGCGATTTCCTTTTCAGCGCTGAGATCGTAGCCATCGAGGCCGGCGATCGCTTCGCGGAAGCTGGTGCCGGCCAGCGACGGCTCCAGCGACACCGACTGCGTGCCGGCGCTCAGCTTGGCGAAGTCGACCGACACCATCGCATCGGCCTTGTAATTGTAATAGGTCGGCGCGCTGATCTTGGCTGCCTGCACCGGCTTCTTCTTCACCGGCTCGGGCGGCGGCGGAAACTCGCCGTGCTGCTGGCGCGGGCTCCGGCCGCCGCCGCCGAACAGCACATCAAGCAATGTCTGCGCGCCCGCGTGCGGTGCCCCCATGGCGACGCTGGCAGCCAGCGCCACCAGCGGAAGGGAAATCGGCTTCTTCAGGAAAGCAATCTTCATAGGACACCCACCCCCGCCCGGGAATTTCATTGGAACCCCCATGCGCCGCTCGGGGCATTCCTGTCGCCTAATGGCGGATGTAAGGCGCAGACGTATCGATTCATACCGATAACGTTAAGCTTCCATAAATTTCCGGGTAGCTGTTGCCGAACAGTTTCACATCATCGTGACCGCCGCCGCCCCTGGCACAATCCGGCCGGGATGACAGATGCCGCCCCGCCATGCGATCAAATTGCAGGCCGATGGATTTCAGGACGAGGTCGAAAGTGAAGAAGGGCTACAAGGAACTGCTCGACGAGGCCAATGCCGTGGTCGAGGTGGTGTCGCCGGAAGAGGCCGCGACCCTGCTCGACGACCCAGGCACCATCTTCGTCGACCTGCGCGATCCGCGCGAATTGCAGCGTGACGGCAAGCTTCCCGGCGCCCAGCATTGCCCGCGCGGCATGCTCGAATTCTGGATCGACCCAGATAGCCCCTATCACAAGGCGTTCTTTTCGAGCGGCAAGAGCTTCGTGTTCTTCTGCGCCGGCGGCTGGCGTTCGGCGCTGGCTGCCAAGACCGCCAAGGACATGGGACTGGAACCGGTCCGCCACATCCTCGGCGGCTTCACCGCCTGGCGCGCAGCCGGACTGCCGGTCGAACCTGGCGACAAGAAAGGCTGAAAAGGGTTCAGTGAACCAGGGCCGGCTGCGGCTGGTCGGCAACGAAGCCAACGGCCTCGCGAACAACCTCGCGGTTCGACAGAATACGGCGGTGGCCCTGCCCCTCGGCCCAGAACAGCCGGACATGGTCGCCAGCGCTGGCCATGGCACGGGCATCGGCAGCGGACACCTCCCGGTCGTCCGGCGCATGCATCACCAGTGTCGGCACCGGCAGTCGGGCCAGCAACGCCGAACCGACGAAGCGCTCCAGCGGCGTACCCGTCACGCGCTCGACCTGTGTCTCCAGGGCGCGATGAGAACGCTGTCCCAGCTTGAGGTAGCCGGCGAATTCCTGGAACAGTCGCGGCATCGAGTTCGGCGCGGAGATCAGCACCAGCCGCTCCGTCGCAAGCGGGGCAAAGCCCCTGACGGTCCCGGCCGCGGCATTGACGGCAACCGCTCCACCGAAGGAATGGCCGACGACGGCGGCGAACGGGCCGAACCACTGGGCGGCGAGACTCGCGGCCTCGACTGCCTTGGCCATGTCGAGTGCACGGCCAAGCGAGCCGCCATGGCCCGGCAGATCGAGCGACACGACCTTGTAGCCGGCGTCGCGATACCCTTCGATCAGCGAGCGCATGTATTCGGTGCGCGATCGCCAGCCATGGATGACCAGAACGGTGCCCAGGGACCGTCTCTGTAGCGGACGGAACTCGTGGGCGGCAACGCAGTCGCCGCTCGTCTTGATTCGGTGATGACGCGCCTCGGACATGAAGTCCTGTGCCCGCGCGACGGCGCGTCTTTCGCCATCGCTCATCTTCCGCACGCTGGGCACGCGCCGAAAAAGCTCGAACGCCGCGCGGCCTGTCCACGCAGGTGCCACGACCTCGCCGACGCCCATCAGCTGGCGGATGACCTTCAGCCCGATTGATGCCATATTGAACGCCCATCCATCAGTTCAATCATGAACATATTATTAGTTCAACTATGAACAATAGACAAGACCTGCCCTGGGACAATCCGCGTTTCCGCAACTGGGTCGCGGTGGCCAAGGCCTGCCATTCCATGGAGCGTGCGCTGGCCAACGCGTTGCAGCCGCACGACCTCAAGCCGGCCCAGCTCGACGTTCTGATGAACCTCTACCGTCATCCCGACATGTCGCAGCACGACCTCGCCCGCAAGCTCCTGGTCGGCCGCTCCAACATCACCATGCTTCTGCCGCAGCTGGAAAAGCGCGCCCTCGTCCACCGCGAGGCCGACGCCAAGGACAGGCGAATCATGCGCCTCAGGCTCACGCCCGATGGCGAGGCGCTGCTCCTGCAGGCACTGAAGGCCTATGGCGCCCTGATCGAAAAGGCGATGAGCGCTTCGACGCCCGAGCAATGCGACATGATCGGCGCGCATATGCTGCGCGTTGCCGAAGCGCTGAGGGACTAGCGGGCCGTTCGCAGACCAGGACGAGACTCATAAACGCGCAGTCGGCCTGATGACGATCTCTTGTGGTTGGTCTGGTCGACCATGGCCACCCAGGTCGTGACAGGCTTGCGCCATGATGCTGCGATCATCTCGCAATGCCCCGCAGACGAAGAGTTGCATCGTCACGCGGTCGCGAACATCGAGGATACCTATGCATTCCTATTCGGGCGGGTGATCCAGAAAATGTCGGAGATGCCGCAGAGGTCCTGAGATTACCCCTAGGCAGCCGCCTTTGCCATCCGCCGCCCTCGCGATGCCGGCGCCTTGCCGAATGACCTGACGACGCCAAGCGCGGTCACGGCCATGCCTACAGCCAACACCCACCATGCCGGGCGGATGGTGTAGGAAAACTGCAGGTTGGCAGCGAGCACGCGGTTGACCGGAACGCCAGTCGCCAGCCCGTACCAGGCGGCTTCGACGACGACGGTCGCAAGCGCAGCCGTCACCGCGATGCCCAGGAGCACCCATGCCGAGTTCAGGCTCAAGCCGCGCCAATGTGCCAGCCGATACAGCGTCAGCAGCATGAAGAAGCCCGCCAGCAGGGTCGGCTGATAGACGTCGGCCTTGGACTGCATGAAGTAGTGCAGCGCAGCCAGGATGCCTATGCCGTAGACGATCTTGTGCAGCCGGTTCCAGTTGCCTCCGAGACGCTTGATGGCGGCGTCCGTGGACGTCGCACCCAATGCCGCCAGCCCAAGCAAGGCGACGAAACCGATCGTCAGGTAGATACGCAGCGCGATCTCGCTGGCAACTCTGAGCACGTCCCAGTTCATGTCGAAGAAATAGAGCACGAGGTGGCCGAGCGCATAGCAGAGCGCTGCTATGCCGAGCATCCTGCGCACCATGATGAGCTTGGGCCACTGCCCGATGCGCCGGAGCGGCGTGATGGCGAGCGAAATCATCAGGAAGCGGATCGCCCAGTCGCCGGTGAAATGGATGGCCGCCGCATAGGGACGCGGGCCGAGCAAGCTGCTGGTCGAGCCCCCTTGAGGGAAACCTGCCGTCGCGTAGTAGGCAAGCAGTGCGGCCGGCACGAACGTGCCGGCGAATACGATTGCCTTCACCGGCGACAATTTGCCGGCACGGTCGGTCCAGGGCTTCATACGGAACATCTCCCAGCTTGATGGCCGGTATACGTCCTAGGCTCCGCCGAAGTTACAGTCGCCGGATCACTTTGTCTTGAATCGCCGGTGACCGTCGTCACCACATCGACTTCTTGGCCCGCTCCGGCCATTCGCGATCATAGGCCTCGCCGTCGATGTTTGCCCGGCTCGTCACGGCAAGAATCTGCCCGGGCGTCGGAAGCGACTTCGGATCGACATGGCGCTCCGGATTCCACAATTCAGAACGCACGATGGCGCGGGCGCACTGGAAATAGACCGAATCGACCTGGACGACCGTAACCGAGCGCGCTGGCTTGCCCTCGACGGTGAACGACGCACACAGCTCGGCGTCGATGGTAACGTGAGCGCGGCCGTTGACGCGCAGCGTCGTGCCAGAGCCCGGCACAAGAAACAGCAGCGCCACTTTGGGATCCCTGATGATGTTCTTCAGCGAATCGGCACGGTTGTTGCCGCGCCTGTCGGGCATCATCAGCGTGCGCGGATCATGGATGCGGACAAAGCCCGGAAGATCGCCGCGCGGCGAGCAGTCCAGTCCCTCGGGCCCGGTGGTTGCCAGCGAAACGAAGGGCGAGGCCTCGATGAAGGCCGCATACTCAGGGATGACATGGTCGAGTTCCTTCACCAGCGAGGTTTCACCGGGAAGGCCGTAGAGCGCTTCGAGTTCTTCAACCGTCGAGATCACCGACATCGTCCTGCCTTTCGCTGTGCGCGTGGTCCTTAGCCGACAAGTGTGAACTGGCGACGACAGCCCTATCTGTCGCGGGAAAGCCCCTTCTCGGCCAGCTCGTCGAGATAGGCCTGCCAGCGCGTCTGCTTCTCGTGGCCGAGCGTGTGCAAGTAGTTCCAGGTGAAGATGCCGGTGTCGTGGAAATCGTCGAAGGTGATGCGCACGGCGTAGTTGCCCACCGGCTCGATCTTCAGGATCGCAACATCGCGTTTGCCCGGCACGGTCACGCGCTGCTCCGGCGAATGGCCCTGGACCTCGGCCGAAGGCGAAAGCACGCGCAACAGCTCTGCCGGCAGCTCGAAGGGATGGTGATCTGGGAAAGTCACCGTCAACAGCTTGCGGTCCTTGGAGACCCTGAGTTCCTTTGGCGCTGACATTTCTGCTCCCTGAATGACACTTCCGGTTACGCCCAAACCGCACCGATTGGCAAGCATGCCCTGCCCTTGCTAGCGTGTTGCTGGAAACCTGGCAGCGAGACTGGCTGGAAGGAGTTTGAAATGCGGAACCTGGCCTTCAAAATGCCTGTGGTCGCCGGCCTCCTCGCCCTTGCGGCAGCGCCAGCCGCATATGCGGTCGACGACTGCTCGAGCGCCAGCAACCAGGCGGCCATGACCGAGTGTGCCGACAAGGCGCTGATCGCGTCGGACGCCGAGTTGAATGCGCTCTACAAGCAGATACAGGGCCGGCTGAAGGACGACCGGGCGGCGTCCAAGCTGCTGGTCAGTGCCCAGAGGTCCTGGGTCGCCTTCCGAGACGCCGAATGCGAATTCTCCAGCTCGGGTGTTGCCCAGGGCTCCATCTACCCAATGACGGTGCTGCAATGCAGGGACGGCATGACCGAACAACGGATCAAGGACTTCCGGAACTACCTCAAATGCGATGAAGGCGACACGAGCTGCCCGGTTCCATCAGCAAATTGATAGGCGATCCGGCTTCGAAAAATGCAATAATGGCGGCGTGGCCGGCAAAGATTGCCCTGCCAGCCAGCTAAATGTTACCTGAACAGGGCCCTTGGCACTTGAAGGGTAATGTTTTTTGAACGACATGAAAGAGAGCGGTCTGGGAAACCGCTTGCAGGGAGTGAGCAGAGGCGACATGGGAATGCACGACACCAGCATGATCGACCCGTTCGGGCGTGCGATTTCCTATCTGCGCGTGTCGGTGACCGACCGCTGCGATTTCCGTTGCACCTATTGCATGGCCGAGGACATGGCCTTCCTGCCCAAGAAGGACCTGCTGTCACTGGAAGAACTCGATCGGCTCTGCACCGTCTTCATCGAAAAAGGCGTGAAGAAGCTGCGTCTCACCGGCGGAGAGCCGCTCGTGCGCAAGAACATCATGCATCTGGTGCGCCAGCTGTCGCGCCATCTCGAAAGCGGCGCGCTTGAAGAGCTGACTCTGACGACCAACGGCTCGCAGCTGTCGCGTTTCGCCAGCGAACTAGCCGATCGCGGCGTGCGCCGCATCAACGTGTCGCTCGACACGCTCGACCCCACTAAGTTCCACGCCATCACGCGCTGGGGTCACCTTGCCAAGGTAATGGAAGGCATCGATGCGGCACTTGCCGCCGGAATCCATGTCAAGCTGAACGCCGTTGCCCTTAAGGGCTTCAACGACCTGGAAATCCCTGAGATGATGCGCTGGGCCCATGGCCGCGGTATGGACCTGACGGTCATCGAAACCATGCCGATGGGCGAGATCGACGCCGACCGCACCGACCAGTACCTGCCGCTGTCGCTGCTCAGGGCAAGCCTCGAACGCCAGTTCACGCTGAAGGACATCCCGTTCAAGACCGGTGGTCCCGCCCGCTATGTCGAGGTCGCCGAGACCGGCGGCAAGCTCGGCTTCATCACGCCGATGACGCATAATTTCTGCGAAAGTTGCAACCGTGTCCGCCTGACCTGCACCGGCACGCTCTATATGTGCCTCGGCCAGGAAGACGACGCCGATCTGCGCGCACCGCTGCGCGCTTCAGAGGGCAACGAGCTGGTTTCACGGGCAATCGATGAAGCGATCGGCCGCAAGCCCAAGGGGCATGATTTCATCATAGACCGCCACACCAACCGCCCGTCCGTATCGCGCCACATGAGCGTCACCGGCGGCTGACGGCACGGCGCCACTAACCGCGCAAGCATTGGACTTCCATAGAAGGAGTGGGTGGTATGGCTTACCGGCTGGCAACGATGCTGCCCGCAATTTCCTTGTCATTGGCGGTTGCAGCACCTGCTGTGGCAAAGCCCTTCATCTACACCAACGCCCGCTTTGGACCTCGGTGACGTTTCCGCGCGACATCTTCATCGATCGGTTGCCACCGCCCGCCAATGGCGACGGCATGACATTCACTGCCGCGGATGGGGCAAGTCTCGCAGTCTATGGCTCCTACAATGCGCTCGAGCAGACACCGGCCCAACTCGCCGATTTCAGTTCCGAAGGCATGAATGTCACCTATCGCAAGGTGGGCAAGGACTGGGTCGTGCTGTCAGGGCATGACGGCAATTCCATTTTCTACCAGCGCCTCGAATTCGGTCGCAGCGGTGTCATTCACGCTTTCCTGCTCAAATATCCTGCCACGGCCAAGGCGAAATACGACCCGCTCATCGGTCGTATCGCCGACAGTCTCAACGGTCCGTGACGCAATTGCCGGGCTGGTCCATGTGTTTGGCATTGCTGTTTGGCGCGGCTCTGCTTAAGCCGTAGGCAACAGCAGCAATGGAAGGCTCAATTGCCACTTTCCTCGAATGTTCGCGGCGCCAGCTTCATGGTTGTCGCGATGGCCGCCTTCACCTTCAACGATACGCTGAGCAAGCTTGCTGCCCAGACGATCAATCCCGGCCAGCTGATGCTGGTGCGCGGCGTCTTTGCCACTGTTCTCATCAGCCTGTTGGCCTGGCACCGGGGAGCGCTCAAGGGCGCCCGCGACTACTGGCACCCCATGGTGCTGCTGCGCCTGATCGGCGAGGTCGGCGGCACTGTCTGCTTCCTCGCGGCCCTGCCCCATCTGCCGCTCGCCAACATTTCGTCCGTGCTTCAGGCCCTGCCGCTTGCAGTTACCATGGGGGCGGCGCTGTTCCTCGGCGAAGGCGTCGGCTGGCGCCGATGGCTGGCCATCGTGGTCGGCTTCGGCGGCGTGCTGATCATCGTCCGGCCCGGCTTTGACGGCTTCAACGCCTTTTCGCTGCTGGCGCTGCTTTCGGTTGCTTTCTGCGCCGTGCGCGACCTGGCGACCCGCCAGATTCCCGGGCATGTGCCCTCGCTGTTCGTTTCGACCGTCACCACCATCGTCATCACGCTGACCGGCGCATTCACCATCGTGCCCTTCGGCGGCTGGACGCCGATGCCGCTGGAACTCGTGATGTACCTCGGCGGCGCGGCAGTGCTGGTGCTGTTCGGCTACCAGTTCGTCATCATGGCGATGCGTGAAGGCGAGGTCTCGTTCATCGCGCCCTTCCGCTACACGGCGCTCATCTGGGCGATCTCGCTCAGCATCTTCGTCTTCGGCGACATTCCCGATACCGCCATGATCACGGGTGCCGCAATGATCGTCGCGTCGGGCCTCTATTCGCTCTATCGCGAGCGCCTCGTGGGCAAAGGTCGTCCCGCGGCCGAAAGCACGAGCCCGACAATGGCTCCGGACGGCGTGTGATGACTGCTATCGCAGGCCTCATCCTTGCGGGCGGACGCTCCAGCCGCATGGGCGGCACCGACAAGACCCTGCTTGCGCTCGGCGGGCGACCGATGATCCGCCATGTGCTCGACCGGCTCGCGCCGCAAGCGTCGCCTGTCGTTATCAACACCAATGGCGATCCGGCGCATTTCGCGCATTTCGGCGCCGAGGTGATTGCCGATACGATTGCAGGTTACCAGGGACCGCTGGCCGGGGTTCTGACCGGGCTCGAATGGGCAAAGGAGCTCGCCGGCGTTACCCATGTGCTGAGCGTCGCCGGCGACACGCCGTTTTTCCCAGCCGACCTGGCCCAGAAGCTCGCCCATCATGCAGTCGAGGACCGCATCGCTGTAGCGGCTTCCAATGGCCGCGTGCACCCGACCTTTGCACTGTGGCCGGTGTCGCTGCGCGTCGCCCTTGCCGGCTTTCTCCAAGGCGCCGACAGCCGTCGCGTCATGACCTTCATGGAACAGGCGGGCATGGCCGCAGTCGACTTCCCCGAGATGCGTTTCGGCAATGCCAGGGTCGATCCGTTCTTCAACATCAACACGCCCGACGATCTCGCCGAGGCGGAACGCCTGCTCGCCGGAGTTGAATGATGACCCATCGTGTCTTCGGCATCACCGGGTGGAAAAACTCGGGCAAGACGACCCTGACCGAGCGCCTGGTCACCGAATTGACCGGGCGTGGCTGGAAGGTCTCAACCATAAAGCACGCCCACCACGACTTCGACATCGACAAGCCGGGCACCGACAGCTTCCGCCACCGCGAGGCCGGCGCAAGCGAAGTCGCCATCGTCTCGGGACGCCGCTGGGCGCTGATGCATGAACTGCGCGGCGAAGACGAGCCGACACTGGACGAAGTGCTCGGCCGCATCGCTCCATGCGACATGGTGCTGGTGGAAGGCTACAAGCGCGAGGGCCACCTCAAGATCGAGGCCCGCCGGATCGAGGCCAAGGACCGCGCGCCGCTGGCGCCGAACGATCCGTCCATCGTGGCGGTTGCAGCCGATCATCAGGTCGAAGGAGAGAATGTTCCCGTCTTCGGCATCGACGATATCAGGGCCATCGCCGACTTCATCGAGCAACGCCTGGGCCTTGCAAAACACTGACGCTACGTCAGCCCGAATGCTTGCAACCAGTGTAACAAAAGCCCGATTCACGATTGATTTCTAACTGAAAACAGTGGGAGTATCCCCGCCATCAACGGAAGGAACGCTTCCGGCATCCGGCGATTGGGACAGGTAACGACCGGAAGCGTACAGAGAGGAGCATTATGAGGATTTCCACGCGTATCGCCTTGGCCGCCACTGCGGCACTCGCGCTCACCCTTGGAGCTGCGCAGGCGCAAGACAAGAAGATCACGATCGCCACCGAGGGCGCCTACCCTCCCTTCAACAACCTGACCTCCGACGGCAAGCTGGTCGGCTTCGACGTCGACATCGCCAACGCGCTTTGCGACGAGATGAAGGTCAAGTGCGAGATCGTCGCCCAGGAATGGGACGGCATGATCCCGGCGCTTCAGGCCGGCAAGTTCGATGCCATCATCGCCCAGATGTCGATCACGCCCGAGCGCAAGGAAAAGATCGACTTCTCGAAGAAGTACATCAACACGCCCGCCGTGATCGCCGCCGCCAAGGACAGCGACATCAAGGGTGTGACCAAGGAAGACCTGGCCGGCAAGACGATCGGCGTGCAGGGCTCGACCATCCACTACAACTACGCCGAGAAGGTGTTCACCGACAGCACCATCAAGTCCTATCCGAGCGCGGAAGAATACAAGCTCGACATGGCCAATGGCCGTCTCGACGCCGTCAGCGACGATCTCGTCTCGATCTCGCAGTGGCTTGAAACCGCGGATGGCGCTTGCTGCAAGATCGTCGGCACCATTCCGAACATGCCTGAGATCCACGGCGAAGGCGCCGGCGTCGGCGTCCGCAAGGGCGACACCGCCCTGGCCGATCAGTTCACGGCGGCCATCGCCGCGATCCGCGCCAACGGCAAGTACAAGGAAATCAACGACAAGTACTTCAAGTTCGACGTCTATGGCGACTAAGCCCATAGCGGCCTGAAGGATTGACGGGCGGCGGGACAAGCTCCCGCCGTTCGGCTAACATGGACATAACAACAAGCCGCCGCCAAAGGCGGACCGCCTCCCGCAAGGTGAGGCAAAAGGGGACAGTCGACCGATGCAGAGCATCTGGGCGCTTCTAAGTTTCGGGCCAGAAGGCTGGGGCAGCGCCCTTGCCTACGGTGTCTTCACCACCGTCTCGCTCGCTCTCGTCACATTGCCGCTGGGCCTGTTGATCGGTTTCCTGGTCGCGCTCGCCAAGCAGTCGAGCGAACCGTCCATGCGGCTGGCCGGCAACATCTACACCACCATTTTCCGTGGCCTGCCCGAACTGCTGACGCTGTTCCTTGTATTTTACGGCGCGCAGATCGGCATTCAGCAGGTTGTCCGGCTCATCAGCCCGGACACCACGGTGGAAATCAACAGCTTCATCGCCGGCATGGTCGCGCTCGGCGTCGTCTTCTCGTCCTACGCCAGCGAAGTGTTCCTGTCCGCCTTCCGCGCCATTCCGCGCGGGCAATATGAGGGCGGCTATTCGGTCGGGCTTTCGCCACGGCAGACGATGCGTCTGGTGGTCCTGCCGCAGCTCGTGCGCATCGCCCTGCCCGGCCTGACGAATCTCTGGCTGATCCTGCTCAAGGACACCGCGCTGGTGTCGGCCATCGGCCTGACCGACATCCTGCGCCAGGCGAGCATCGCCTCGCGGGTCACCAAGGAGGCCTTCCTGTTCTACAGCGTCGCTTGCCTCATCTACCTGGCCCTCGCCATCATCTCGTCTTTCGGCATCCGCGCCATCGAGCGCAAAGTCGGCAAGCGGGAGGCCGCACGATGAACGCTTCGACCGAAACGGTGGAGAAAGTTCAGCGTCCGCCCGCACCGCCGCGCGGATGGCCACGGGAGCGCATTCTCGGCTGGGTCTTCGTCAGTCTCTGGATCGCCCTTGGTATCGCCCTGGTCGCCTATCTGATCAGCGCCTGGAACCCCGAGCTCTTCAACAAATATGCGCCGAGCTACCTGTCCGGCGTCCGCGTGACGTTGACGCTGGTTGCGATCTCCATCGTGCTCGGCTCGATCCTGTCGCTGCCGATCTGCTATGCGCGCATGTCCAGCAACCGCGTGCTGAATGCGATCTCCTACGGCTACGTCTATTTCTTCCGCGGCACGCCGCTGCTCGCCCAGACATTCCTGATCTATTACGGCTTTGGCTCCTTCCGCCCGCAGCTCGAGGCCATCGGCCTTTGGGGATTTTTCCGCGAAGCCTGGTATTGCGCGGTGCTTGCATTTGCGCTGAACACGGCTGCCTACCAGGCGGAAATCCTGCGCGGCGCCATCGAGAGCGTCGGCAAGGGGCAGTGGGAAGCAGCCTCCGCGCTCGGCCTGTCCAAGCTGCAGACGATGTACAAGGTGATCCTACCGCAGGCGCTGGTCGTGGCTCTGCGTCCCTACGGCAACGAGATCATCCTCATGGTCAAGGGCTCGGCCATCGTCGCCATCATCACGGTCTATGACCTGATGGGCGAGACCAGGCGCGCATTCTCGCGCACCTTCGATTTTCAGACCTATCTGTGGGCCGCCCTGCTCTACCTGTCGATGGTTGAGGCGTTGCGTCACGGAGTGGACTGGATCGAGCGCCGGATTACTCGCCATCTGCATCGCTAGCCGGCTCTGGCGTCATAGTCCTGACGAATCTGCCCAAGTCGCTCTATGTGTTTGAAACGACGCATCGTGCCTTCCGAAAATCGATTCCGATTTTCGTGCCGATGCGCTAGACCACGGGGCAACGAACAGCGTTTTGAAAGGGTCTGGCATGGCATCGGTCGCGTTCCTGGGTCTCGGGGTCATGGGCTATCCCATGGCCGGTCATCTCAAGAACAAAGGCGGGCACGACGTCACCGTCTACAACCGCACCGCGGCCAAAGCCGAAAAATGGGCAGCCCAGCACGGCGGCCGCCATGCCCCGACCCCAGCTGAAGCGGCCCGGGACAAAGATTTCGTCTTCGCCTGCGTCGGCAACGACGACGACCTGCGCTCGGTAACGATCGGCGCGAACGGCGCGTTCGACGCGATGAAGAAGGGCTCGGTGTTCATCGACAACACCACCGCATCGGCCGAGGTCGCGCGTGAGCTCGCCGCGGAGGCCGAAGCGCGTGGCTTCCACTTCCTCGACGCCCCCGTCTCTGGCGGCCAGGCCGGCGCCGAAAACGGCGTGCTGACGGTCATGGTCGGCGGCGACCAGGCAAGCTTCGATCGCGCCAGACCAGTGATCGACGCCTTTGCCCGCATGGTCGGCCTGATGGGCCCGGTGGGCTCCGGCCAATTGACCAAGATGATCAACCAGATCTGTATCGCCGGCCTCGTCCAGGGCCTGGCCGAAGGCATCCATTTCGGCAAGCAGGCCGGGCTCGATATCGAAAAGGTGGTCGACGTCATTTCCAAGGGCGCGGCCGGTTCCTGGCAGATGGAGAACCGTCACAAGACCATGAATGCCGGCAAGTATGATTTCGGCTTTGCCATCGACTGGATGCGCAAGGATCTCGGCATCTGCCTGGCCGAAGCCGACCGCAACGGCGCCAAGCTGCCGGTGACCGCGCTGGTCGACCAGTTCTACAAGGACGTGCAGGCGATGGGCGGCGGCCGCTGGGACACCTCGTCCCTGCTCGCCCGACTCGAGAAATAGAGCCGCCACATGGCGCTGTCGCCGGCATCGACCGCAGACGAGATCGTGGCGCATCTGCACACGCTCGCCTCGAACGAAAGCCGTGCGAGCATGGCCCGCCTCGGCATCGTCACCGACTTTGCCCTCGGCATCTCCAACGCCGTGCTCAACCCGATCGCGCGTCAACTGAAGCGCGATCACGTCCGCGCCCGAGTCCTATGGACTAGCGACGTCCGCGAGGCGCGCCTTCTGGCGATCCTGACCGACGAGCCATCGAAGGTCACGCGAGCGCAAGTCGATGCAATGGCCGCCGGGTTCGGCAGCTGGGAAATCGTCGACCACGCGGCTTATCTCATCTGCGAGGCAAAGCTCGCACACGAGATCATCCCGGCCTACGCGGCGGACGAACGCGAGTTCGTGTGCCGCACGGCCTTCTCGACCATCGCAACTGCGGCCGTTCATCTGAAGAAGGAACCAGACGACACGTTCGTCGCCTGGCTCGACCTCATTGAGGCTCGCGCAGGCGATGACAGGAACTTCGTCAAGAAGGCAGTGAACTGGGCGCTGAGACAGGTCGGCAAGCGCTCGCTTGCCCTTCACGCTCCGGCACTTCGGCTGTCGGAGAAGCTGGCCGCCCTGGACAACAAGGCGGCGCGCTGGATCGGCAAGGACGCCGTACGCGAACTCACCGATCCGAAGACGCTTGCGCGCATCGACGCAAAGCGCTGATCAGGCGGCGCTTGCGCCGCTTTCCTTGTCGAGCAGCATGTAGTCGAGCGGCATTTCGGTCGTGTACTTGATCTGCTCCATGGCGAAGGACGACGACACGTCGCGGATCTCGATCTTGGCGATCAGCCGCTTGTAAAAGGCGTCGTAAGCGCCGATATCGGGCACGACCACACGCAGCAAATAATCAACGTCACCGCTCATGCGGTAGAACTCGATGACCTCGGGAAACTCCTGAATCACTTCGGAGAACCGACGAAGCCACTCATGGCTGTGAGAATTGGTACGGATCGCCACGAAGACGGTGACGCGCGCATTGATCTTCTCGGGATCGAGCAGCGCTACGCGACGCTTGATGACGCCCTCTTCCTCCAGCTTTTGGATGCGGCGCCAGCAAGGCGTGGTGGACAGTCCGACTTTCTTGGCAACGTCGGCCACGGCCAGCGTAGCGTCCTCCTGGAGGAGGCGGAGAATTTTTCTGTCGAGGCGGTCCATTTTTGGCTCCGTTAGAAAAGGTTCGCCATAATCGTGATAATCAGACCATCATACAAGAAAGGAATTCTCCACGCACCCCGCATTCGCGGTTATTATTTGCGCGCGCCGGCATGCAGACGACGCCGGATTTCTGTCCTAAGGAAAGGCAGCAATTCCATTTCGAACCACGGATTCCGTTTGATCCAACCTGTGTTGCGCCAGGAAGGATGAGGCAAAGGCAGGACGTGCGGCGAAGACGAGCGCGCCCAGGCAGCCCGCCAGTCGGCCACGGTATCGGTCAGAGACCGCGCCCTCGCCGCCTCCATGTGCCAGCGTTGCGCATACTGCCCGATCGCCAGCACGACATCGACCTGCTTCATGCCCGCCATCAGCCGCGCGCGCCAGGCAGGGGCACATTCGCGCCGTGGCGGCAGGTCGCCACCCTTTTCGTCCTGCCCGGGAAAGCAGAAGCCCATCGGCACGATCGCGAACTTGTCTGGGTCGTAGAACTCATCAGAACTGACTCCCAGCCAATCGCGCAGCCGGTCACCCGACGCATCGGTGAACGGCGCGCCGCTGAGATGCACCTTGGTGCCCGGCGCCTGTCCGGCGATCAGGATGCGAGCCGAGGCCGAGGGCACCACCACCGGTCGCGGCTCGTGCGGCAATGGCTTGCCGACAGGCTGTTCCACGCAGATGCGGCAGGCCTTGATCTCAGCGACAAGTTCGCCGAGTTCCATCGAGATCGTCACGCGGCGGCACTCGGCCGTGCGGACAGCGCGGCATGCCAGCGCCGCACGTTCGAAAGTTCCTCGGGCACTGCAATGCGCGCGGGCTTCATGAAGTCGATGGCAATCAGTCCGGTGATATCGGCAATCGAGAGCGCATCTCCGGCAGCGAACTCGCGGCCCGCCAGCTCCTTGTCGAGCAGGCCAAGGAAGTCGACAGCCTTGGGCTTGTTGACCTCGCCCCACTCCGGCACCTGGGGCACCTCCCACGTCTTCATGGCGGGATGGATGTGGCGGAAAGCGAACCCGACGGGCAAGAACAGGTTAAGCTCGATGCGGCGCTGCCACATCTCCACCAGTGCCTTGCCCAGCGCACCGCGCCCGAACAGTGCCGGCTCCGGATGAAGCTCCTCGAAATAGCGGCAGATGGCGACGGATTCGGTAAGCACGGTGCCGTCGTCGAGTTCCAGAACCGGCAGCCGCTGCAGCGGGTTGCGGCTGGTGACATCCTGCTGCTTGTGTTCGAACGCCCCCATGTCGACACGCACGACAGGCACCTCGATGCCCTTTTCGGCCAGGAACACGCGCACGCGCCTCGGATTAGGCGCCTTGCCTCCATCGAACAGCTTCATGATGCCTCCTTGCTCTCCATGCCAACTATAGGCCGCAAGCTACGAGAATCGAAAAATTTCCCGCAGCCAGTTCCATATCCGACCATAGGGTCCGTGCTCGATCTCGACCATGTCGTCGTGCATGCGGCGCCAGTCGCGCGGACGCTCGAAATCGCCGGCCCAGACGCCCAGGCGGCCACGGCGCGCAATGTCCTCCTCGGCATCGTAGTCGCCGTATGCGACTGCCCAACCCGCAACAATTTGCGCGCGGTTGAGATTGACGCCACCGGCGGTGCATTCGCCGAGCAGCCGGCCGTATTTGTCGCGCTCCCAGCCGGTGCAGCTGACAGTCTTGCCAGCCACCATCTTCGACAACGCCTCGCGCGAACGCCGACCACAGGGATAGTCCTCGCCGTCCTTGCGGCAGATCTGCGCGTACTCAGGCGCATCGATGCCGCGCAGGCGGATGCGTTCGCCCTGCAGCGTGATCGAATCGCCGTCGTTGATCACGGCAACGCCCTCGGCGGTGCGTGTGCCCAAGCGGTCGAGGCGTGCCGACACCAGCACCAGAAGGCCAAGGATCGCAGCCGTCAACGCGTAATCGGCAAGCTTGCGCCATCGGCTGTGCGGACGCTGGAAACGGCGCTGCCGCGGCCTGCCGGACCACGAACGGCTCATATGGCAAACAATCCCTTAATCATTCCGGGGTAGCTTATGGAAGCAAAGAAAGCGCGCGCGAATATCGAAACTTCAAATGCCGTTGCAACGCTCGAACACGGCGGACAAGATCATTGTGGACCGCAGGAAACGCCATCGCAACAGCGATGTCGCGCGTGCGGTGCGCAAGACGCGCGATCGTCTGTCGCAGCAGCCGGGCGGCTTTGCCTTCGACCGCGAACTGCTGAAGCTCCACGCCCAATCCATCGTCGCCAATTCGGCCACCATGCCGCTGATGGTCGTGGCCTTTGCCGCCGCCGGCCTCGCGCTCGGCGCCGATGGCGACATGCTGATGTGGGCGCTGGTCGGGGTCATGGCCTATGTGGGGCTGGCGATCCTGGCCCGGCGCATCGACGCCTCCACCGAGTTGGCACCGGCATCTGCACGACGCAATTTCCTCGTCGGCCATTTCGTCACCGGCCTCGCCTGGGCCTATCTCGCAGCAATGTCGTGCGAGGCATGCGATCCCGAACAGCTGGCGATCGTCAAGGGCGCCTTCCTGCTCGGTGCCATGGCTGCGACAGCAATCGTGGCGTCGTCGTTGCGCGGCGCGCTGCTGCTCACATTCGCCGCTCCCGTGGCAGCCTATGCGGCCTTCGCAGTCAGGCTCACAGAGCCGATCGGCATCATCATGGTGGCGCTGCTGATCACGGCCCTACCCTTCTTCTCCTATGTGGCGAAGGTCATGAACCGCTCAGCGCTGATGCTGATGTCGTTCCGCTCAGAGATGGACGCGCTGATTGCCGAACTCGAGACCGCCAAGTCGATGTCGGACGAGGCGCGCCGCCGCGCCGAGGACGCCAATCTCGCCAAATCGCGCTTCCTCGCCACAATGAGCCATGAGCTGCGCACGCCGCTCAACGCTATCCTCGGCTTTTCCGAGGTCATGGCCGGCGAAGTGCTGGGCCCGATTAACAGTCCGACCTACCGCGAATATGCCCGCGATATCCACGACTCGGGCCAGCACCTGCTCGACCTCATCAACGAGATTCTCGACCTGTCCCGCATCGAAGCCGGCCGCTACCAGCTCAACGAAGAGCCGCAGATGGTGCTTTCGATCGTCGAGGACTGCTGCCACATGATGGAGCTGAAGGCCCGCAACAAGGACCTGCGCATCATCCAGGACTTCGAACCGGCCTTGCCGCGCCTTCTGGGCGACGAGCGCGCCATTCGCCAGATCACGCTCAATCTCCTGTCGAACGCCATCAAGTTCTCGCCGACCGGCGGCGAAATCCGCGTCCGCGTCGGCTGGACCGCCGGCGGTGGCCAGTACATTTCGGTCAAGGACAACGGCCCCGGCATTCCGCCGGAAGAAATCCCCATCGTGCTCTCCGCCTTCGGCCAGGGCGCCATCGCCATCAAGAGCGCCGAACAGGGCACCGGCCTCGGCCTGCCGATCGTGCAGGGCCTGCTTGCCCTGCACGGCGGCGAGTTCGAGCTTCATTCGAAGCTGCGCGAGGGCACCGAGGCAATTGCCATATTCCCGGCCGTGCGGGTGATCGACCGATTGCCGGCGATCCAGCCGCGCAGCGCAGCCGGCGGACGCTAGGCGACCGCGGCTGCCATGCCCGAGCTGATCTGCGCCGAGGTCTTGACCAGGCCGGCAGCAAGGCCTGCGCCGACACCTTCGCCATGATCGATGCCGAGGCCGAGCAGAGGACGTACGCCGAGCTTGGCCAGCAGTCGTGCGTGCCCCGGCTCGGTCGAGACATGCGAGAACATGCAATGGTCGAGCGCGTTCGGATGCTGGGCATAGAGCACGGCAGCAGCGGCTGTCGTCGCAAAGCCGTCAATGAGCACCGGGATCTTTTCCATGCGGGCAGCAAGGATCGCACCGGCGATTGCCGCGAACTCACGGCCGCCGACACGGCGCAGCGCCTCGAACGGATCTCTCAGATGTTCGCCATGGAGTGCCAGCGCCCGGTCGACGATTGCGGCCTTGCGCGCCTGCATGGCCACGTCGGCACCAGAACCCGGACCGATCCAATCGGCCCCCTTGCCGCCAAACAGGGCGGCCGAAAGCGCTGCCGCAACGGTCGTATTGGCGACACCGAGATCGCCGATACAGAACAGGTCGAAGCCGCCGGCGGTGGCCTCCATGCCGAAGGCCATGGTCGCAGCACAACCACGCTCGTCGAGCGCCGGCTCGACCGTCATGTCAGCGGTGGGCAGATGCAGCGCGAGGTCGAAGACCTTGAGGCCGAGGTCGTTGGCGACACAGATCTGGTTGATCGCAGCCCCACCCGCCGCGCAGAGTTCGACGCGCTGGGCAGTGGCTTCCATCGGCCGTGGCGAAACGCCATGGACCGCGACGCCGTGATTGCCGGCGAAGATCGCAACCGTCGGCTTCAGCACCGACGGCGGCGCCCGCCCGGTCCAGCGCGCCAGCCAGGCAGCAATATCCTCGATGCGTCCGAGCGAGCCCCTGGGCTTGTCGGCCTTGGCAAACAGCGACCACACCTTTCCCGCCTGCGCCACGTCGCCTTCGGGCAAATGGGCAAAGAGGTTGCGAAAATCGTCGAAGGGAGAAGCGCTGCTCATGGGATCGGGGCCTGCCGTTCACAAATCAATGCCTGCGGCATAGCTCTCCAGCTGTCCGAAGACAATCGCGGCATCATGCCCTCGCATGGCATTTCAGACGAGGCAACCGCCGGAAAGCGCTTGCAATGACGCAAAGGCTACATCATCTCTTTGGCTGACATTGTATGCATGTTGGCATGACCCGCCTCCGGAAGACTTCATGACCGCGATTGAAACGCCTTGCATTCTGGTCTGCCAGATCGACGACAAGACCGGCTATTGCTACGGCTGCGGACGGACCCGCGACGAGGTGTGGGCCTGGACTAAAATGACGCCCGAAGAGCGCCGCGAGGTCATGGCCACTCTTCCCGCACGCCTGGAAACGGTCGAACGCCGCCCTCGTCGCGAGACACGGCGCACCCGTATGGCCCGCGAACGCGGCATTGCCTGAGGATCATCACCTGACATGAGCCGCCTCTACTGGATCGTCATCGCGATACTCGGCGGCGGACTGCTGCTGCTCATGTTCAACGACAAGGCGGGCCAGACTTTCGGCCTCGACAATGACAGCTTTGGCCGCCTGGTCTATCTCGGAGCGCTGATTCTGGTCATAGGCGCAGGCATGGTCGGCCGCCGCGTGCGGTGGAGCGACGGCCTGCGCAACATCGCCATGTGGCTGCTGATCGTGCTCGTGTTCGTCGCCGGTTACCAGTACCGCTACGAGCTGCAGGACATCAGCAGCCGCGTGACGGCCGGCCTCATTCCCGGCAGCCCGATGTCCGCTTTCGACGGCGACGGCCGTGCCACGGTGACGCTCGACAAGCTGTCCAACGGCCATTTCGGCGCCCGGCTGTCCATCAATGGTGCGACCATCGACGCCATGGTAGACACCGGCGCCACCACCACGGTGCTGACCAAGGCTGACGCCATCAAGGCCGGCTTCGACCCTGGCCAGTTGAGCTTCACCATCCCCGTTTCGACAGCCAACGGCGTGGCGCATGCGGCGCGCGTGACGGCAGGAACCGTCCAGCTCGGTGCCATCGAGCGCAAGAACCTGCCCATGCTGGTCGCCGACGAAGGGCTCTTCCAGAGCCTGCTCGGTATGAACTTCATCGGCTCGCTGTCGGGCTTCGATGTCCGCGGCGACCGGATGATCCTGAGGGATTAAGCAGCTTCGCTGGCGCGGGTCAGGTCGACCGCTTCGAACGCCCGCCTCAGCACATCGGCGCCTGCGCCCGGCTTCGTCGCATCGGTCGACAGGATCTGGCGATAGCGCCGCGCGCCCGAAAGACCATGGAACAGCCCGACCATATGGCGTGTGACATGACCGAGGCGACCGCCTGAAGCGATATGCCGCTCGGCATAGTCGGCCATGGCGTCGATCAGCGCGGCGTAGTCGATGTCCTCGGCCACATCGCCATTCAACAATGCATCGACGCCGCCGAGCACGCTCGGCGTGTGATAAGCGGCACGCCCGAGCATGACGCCATCGACCTTGTGGAGATGCGCCCGGCTCTCGTCCAGTGTCTGGATGCCGCCGTTTATGCCGATGAACTTGTCCTGGTATCGCGCCTTGAGGCGATAGACCCGATCATAGTCCAGCGGCGGGATCTCGCGGTTTTCCTTGGGGCTCAGCCCCTCGAGCCAGGCCTTGCGGGCATGCACCCACAGCGCGTCGGTGCCGGCGGCAAAGACCATGTCGGCCAGCGCGTCGAGCGCCGGCTCGGGGTCCTGGTGGTCGACGCCGATGCGGCACTTCACCGTCACAGGCACGCTCACCACATCCTTCATCGCCGAAACGCATTCGGCGACCAGCTCCGGCGTCTTCATCAGACAAGCGCCGAACGTACCCGACTGCACCCGGTCGGAAGGACAGCCGACATTGAGGTTGATCTCGTCATAGCCAAAGCCCTCGCCGATGCGCGCGGCCTCGGCAAGCTTGGCCGGATCCGAACCACCGAGCTGGAGCGCGATCGGGTGTTCGACGGCATCGAAACCCAACAGGCGCTCGCGCGGGCCATGGATCACCGCATCTGCCACCACCATCTCCGTGTAGAGCAGCGCATCGCTTGATATCTGCCGGTGAAAGTTGCGGCAGCAGCGATCGGTCCAGTCCATCATGGGTGCGACAGCGACGATCTTGGCGCCGTCGGCATAAAGCTTGGTCATGGTTTCTCGAATGTGCGTGGGGCGGCAACCGCCTTCAGATAAGGCCGCTCCGTAGCACAACAAGGCGCTGGAGACCAAATCAGTCCTTCAACCCTGTCGAGGCTGATCGATACGCTTGCTATCAGCCATCCGCGTCAGGAGACCCGGGATCGGGCCGGGTTCCCACATAGAGGGCACCGGCGGCAAAGAACAACGTCACGACAAACGCCACGATCGCGCCCGGCTGGCTGAGCCAGAACAGGCCGTAGCCGATGGCCATGCCGGTCCAGGCCATCAGCTTGCCGCGGCGCGGAATGGCGCCTTCCTCGCGCCAGGCACGCAAGGGCGGACCAAAGGTGGGATGGCCGAGCAGCCATGCCTCGAAACGCGGCGACGAACGGCCGAAGCACCAGGCAGCCAGGATGACGAAGATCGTTGTTGGCATGACCGGCAGGAAAGCGCCGATGATGCCAAGCAGAAGCATCAGCAGGCCGAGCGCGAAATAGACCCCGCGCTTCGCATTCGACGTCACCGCGCCGGCACCTCGCACGAACCGTTTCATGGTCTTTTCGGCCCAGCCGCCCGGTCAGCGCCGGGCGATGATGCTGATGTCGACGTCCTTGATGTCGCGCAGGCCGCAGAAGGCCATGGTGACGTCGAGTTCCTTGCGGATGATGTCGAGGCAGGCGGTCACGCCGGCCTCACCGCCAGCGCCAAGGCCGTAGAGGAAGGCGCGGCCGATGAACACGCCTTTGGCGCCGTAGGCGATGGCCTTGATGACGTCCTGGCCCGAGCGGATGCCGCCGTCCATGAAGACCTCGATGCGGTCGCCGACGCGCGCGACGATCTCTGGCAGCGCCGAGATCGACGACACCGCGCCGTCGAGTTGGCGGCCGCCATGGTTGGAAACGATCAAGGCGTCGGCACCGCTCGCCGCCGCCTTCTCGGCATCCTCCGGATCGAGGATGCCCTTCAAGATCAGCTTTCCGCCCCACTGGTCCTTGATCCACTTCACGTCGTCCCAGCTCAGCGCGGGATCGAACTGCTCGGCCGTCCACGACGACAGCGAGCGCAAATCGGTGACGCCCTTGGCGTGGCCGGCGATGTTGCGGAAGGTGCGCCTGTTGGTGCGCAACATGTTGAAACACCAGCGCGGCTTGGTGGCGAGATTGATGATGTTGGGGATGGTCATGCGCGGTGGCGTCGACAGACCGTTGACGACGTCCTTGTGGCGCTGTCCGAGGATCTGGAGGTCGAGCGTCAGCACCAGGGCCGAACAGTTGGCAGCCTTGGCGCGCCGGATGAGATTCATGACGAATTCGCGGTCCCGCATCACATAGAGCTGGAACCAGAACGGCTTCGAGGTGTTCTCTGCGATGTCCTCGATCGAGCAGATGCTCATGGTCGACAGCGTGAAGGGAATGCCCGCCTTCTCGGCTGCGCGCGCGGCATGGATTTCGCCGTCGGCATGCTGCATTCCGGTCAGGCCCGTCGGCGCGATCGCTACCGGCATCGACACCTTTTCGCCGACCATCGTCGTTTCGAGCGTGCGGTTGCGCATGTCGACGGCCACGCGCTGGCGCAGCTTGATCGGTACGAAATCGCTCTCGTTTTCGCGATAGGTGCTTTCGGTCCAGGAGCCGGAATCGCAATAGTCGTAGAACATGCGCGGCACGCGGCGCTTGGCGATTGCGCGAAGGTCGGCGATCGAGGTTATCGGACGCGCCATTCCGTTATGCTCCACGTCTTGGGACTGCGATGAAACCGTGCGCGGCATGTAAGCCGCCTTGGCGATCGATGCCAAGGGCCACCCGGCAAGATGTTTGCCGGGGAACACCAGACTTTGGTTCTGCTCAGTGCCGGAGAATGTTGACCACGTTGCCGAAGGGATCGCGCAGGAAGAAACGCCTGACACCCCAGGGTTCGTCCGAAAGGTCGTAGACGATCTCATAGCCCGCCGCCCTGGCGCGTCGATAGATCTCGTCGACATCGTCGACCTCGATCGACAGCACCGGCACCGGGGTGCCGGAGCCGCCTTCGCTCGCGACACCGAGCTGCGGCGTCATCGTCCCACCGGACGCAAAGGTCAGTATCCAGCCATGATCCATGACGACGTCGAGACCCAGAAACTCGCCATAGAAAGCGCGGGCGGCCGCCGGATCGGCTGCATACAGATTGGCGACGATACGGCGAACGGCCATTTTGGGTCCCCTGTCTTTTCCGAGACGAAAAGGGGCCCGAAGGCCCCTTTGTGTATTCCATGTGGTCCGAAGGTCAGGCGTTCGCGGCGGCCACGGCGCGCTTGGCCATCACCACCACGAGATTGGCGCGGTATTCGGCCGACGCGTGGATGTCGGTCATCAGACTGCCTGATGGCACCGTCACACCCTCGAGTGCGGCAGCTTCGAACTTCTTGGTGAGGGCCGCCTCGATCTCCTTGGAGCGGAACACGCCGTCGTCGCCGGCCCCGGTCACGGCCGCACGCACGCCGTCCTTGCCCTTGGTCACGAAGACACCGGTCATGGCGTAACGCGACGCGGGGTTGGGAAACTTGGCATAGCCGGCCTTGGCGGGTGCAACGAAGCTGATCGCGGTGACCACCTCGTCGTCCTTGAGCGCCGTTTCGAACAGCCCCTTGAAGAACTTATCGGCCGCGATCTCGCGCTTGTTGGTGACGATTGTTGCGCCCAGCGCCAGCAGCGCTGACGGATAGTCGGCCGCCGGATCGTTGTTGGCGACCGAACCGCCGATCGTGCCGCGATGCCTGACTGCGGGATCGCCGATGTGGCTGGCCAGTCCGCACAAAGCCGGGCAGACCTTCATGAGCTTCTCATCATTGGCGACGTCGAAATGCGTCACCGCAGCACCGATGGTCACGTTCTTGCCCGAGACCTTGATGCCCTTGAGATCGGCAATGTGGGTAAGGTCGACGACATCTGAGGGTGCTGCAAGCCGCGTCTTCATCGCCGGGATCAGCGTCATACCGCCGGACAGGAACTTGCCGTCGCCGGATTTGACCTTTTTGACGGCGTCCGCGACCGAGGCAGCGCGATGGTAATTGACGGAATACATTTATCTTTCTCCCTTCGGGGAAAGAGCGAATGGGGAGTAGCTGATAGCGAGTGGAGATTTCGTCTCTGCGCCCGCCTTCACCTCTTCCACCATTTCGCTGCTCCCTATTCCCTGTTCGCTTCTCTCAGTGCTTCGTGCCGGCGCGAAGTGCTGCCCACACCCTGCCCGGCGTTGCCGGCATGTTCAGGTTGTCGTGGCCGAGCGCGTCGGTGATGGCGTTCATGACGGCAGGCGGCGAGCCGATCGCACCTGCCTCACCGCAGCCCTTGATGCCGAGCGGATTGCCCGGGCATGGCGTGTTGGTGGTCGACACCTGGAACGACGGCAGATCGTCGGCGCGCGGCATGGTGTAATCCATGTAGCTTGCCGTCAAAAGCTGTCCGCCGGCGTCGTAGACCGCGCCTTCCAGCAGCGCCTGGCCGACCCCCTGGGCGATGCCGCCATGCACCTGGCCTTCGACGATCATCGGGTTGATGATGTTGCCGAAATCGTCGGCGGCGACGAACTGCACGATATCGGTCATGCCCGTTTCCGGATCGACCTCGACCTCGCAGATGTAGCAGCCGGCCGGGAAGGTGAAATTCGACGGGTCGTAGAACGCCGTCTCCTTCAGCCCCGGTTCCATGCCCGACGGCAGATTGTGCGCCGTGTAGGCGGCAAGCGCCATCTGGAACCACGGCACGCTCTTGTCGGTGCCGGCCACCTTCAGCGCGCCGTTCTCGATGACGATGTCGCCCTCGTCGGCCTCGAGCAGATGAGCCGCGATCTTCTTGGCCTTGGCTTCTACCTTGTCGAGCGCCTTGACGACGGCCGACATGCCGACCGCACCCGACCGCGAGCCGTAGGTGCCCATGCCCATCTGCACCTTGTCGGTATCGCCATGGACGATGGAGACGCTGTCGAGCGGCACGCCGAAGCGTGAGTTGACCAACTGGGCGAAGGTCGTCTCGTGGCCCTGGCCGTGGCTGTGCGAGCCGGTCAGCACTTCGATGGTGCCGACGGCGTTGACCCGGACCTCGGCGGATTCCCACAGGCCGACACCGGCGCCGAGCGAACCCACCGCCGCCGACGGCGCGATGCCGCAGGCCTCGATGTAGCAGCTCATGCCGATGCCGCGCAGCTTGCCCTTCTTGGCGGCTGCAGCCTTGCGCTTGGCGAAGCCGGCATAGTCGGCCTGCTTCATTGCCGCATCGAGAGAGGCGGCGTAGTCGCCAGCGTCATAGTTCATGATCACAGGCGTCTGGTGCGGGAACTGGGTGATGAAGTTGGTCCGCCTGAGGTCAGCAGGCGAAACACCAAGTTCACGCGCGGCGATTTCCATCGTCCGCTCGAGCAGATAGGTCGCCTCCGGACGCCCTGCCCCGCGATAGGCGTCGACGGGAGCGGTGTTTGTGTAGACCGTCCGGACATTGGCGTGGATCGCCGGGATGTCGTACTGGCCCGACAGCAGCGTAGCGTAGAGATAGGTCGGCACGCAGGACGAGAACAGCGACATGTAGGCGCCGAGATTGGCGATGGTGTCGACCTTAAGCCCGATGATCCGGTTGTTCTTGTCGAAGGCCATCTCGACCTCTGAGACATGGTCGCGGCCATGCGCGTCGGTGAGGAAGCTTTCGGTTCGGTCGGCCACCCATTTTACCGGCACACCGGCGCGCTTGGAGGCCCACAGGCAGACGATCTCTTCCGGGTAGATGTAGATCTTCGAGCCGAAGCCACCGCCGACATCGGGTGCGATGACGCGCAGCTTGTTTTCGGGCGCCACATTGTAGAAGGCGCTCATGACAAGGCGTGCGACATGCGGGTTCTGCGAGGTGGTCCAGCAGGTATAGTGGTCTTCGGCCTTGTCATAATGGCCGAGTGCCGCGCGCGGCTCCATCGCGTTGGGCACCAGCCGGTTGTTGTGGATGGTTACTCTGGTCACGTGAGCTGCCGCCTTGAGCGCGGCGTCGGTCGCCTTGCCGTCGCCGATCTCCCAATCGAAGATCAGATTGCCCTCGGCTTCGGGATGCAGCTGCGGTGCGCCCTTCTTCAGTGCCTCGCCAGCGTCTATGACTGCCTTGCGCTCCTTGTAGGTGATGTCGACTGCCTCGGCCGCGTCACGCGCCTGTCCCTTGGTCTCGGCGACAACGATGACGACAGCGTCGCCGACATAACGGACCCGGTCGACCGCCAAAGGCGACCAGGCGCCCATCTTCATTGGCGAGCCGTCCTTGGAATGGATCATCCAGCCGCAGATAAGGTTGCCGATGCCGTCGGCCTTGAGCTGCTTGCCTGTCAGCACCGCAATGACGCCTGGCATGCCTTCGGCCGCCTTTATGTCGATCTTCTTGATGTCGGCATGCGCATGCGGGCTGCGTACGAATGCCGCGTGTTTCATGCCGGGCACGACCATGTCGTCAACATAACGGCCGCCGCCGGTGATGAACCTCTTGTCTTCCTTGCGCGTCACGCGCGCGCCGATGCCTTCCATTCCCATTTCAGTTCCTCCCGAACCCAAAGAGCGAATAGCGAATAGCGAATAGTGAGTGGCGATAAAGGGAGTCCATGCCGGCTTTCGGGAGATTTCCCTACTCGCGACCGGCCACTCCCTGTTTGCTCCTACGCTGCCTTCTTCGCCTTGCTCCTCGATGCCTTGGCCATGGTCTTCGATGCCGCGAGGATCGACTTGACGATGTTGTGGTAGCCGGTGCAGCGGCAGATGTTGCCTTCCAGCTCCGCGCGCACGGTTGCCTCGTCGAGGCCGTCGGGATGGCGCCGGATCATGTCGGTCGCCGTCATGATCATGCCCGGCGTGCAGAAGCCGCACTGCAGGCCATGATGTTCCTTGAATGCCGCCTGTACAGGGTGAAGGTCGGCGCCGTTGGCGAGGCCTTCGATAGTGGTCACGGTCGAGCCCGAAGCCTGGGCCGCGAGCATGGAGCAGGACTTCACGGCCTTGCCGTCGACATGGACGACGCAGGCGCCGCACTGCGACGTGTCGCAGCCGACATGCGTGCCGGTAAGACCCAGATTCTCGCGCAGGAAATGTACAAGAAGCGTGCGGTCCTCCACCGCAGCGCTGACCTTTCGGCCATTCACGACCAAAGTAACCTCTGACATGAAACCTCCCACTGTTGCCGCGACCGGCCAGGCAGACCCCGCACCCGTCAGGTGATCAAATCCTATCCCTGCAAATTGCGGCTGCAAGCCACAATTTGGAGACCAGACACGCATTGCGTGCAGTCCAGCGCAAATTCTTTCGCCTGAAGGCCGAAAAGTTGGAAGCAGACGGGGCTGGCGTGACAGCAGACGGCGGATCGTGCGAGAAGTCGCCAGCGCTTTCTTGGCCAACGCTTTCTTGGCCAGTGCTCTCACGGAGTGACCAGCCTTGTCGGAATTCGTCTTCGCCCCTCCCACACCTGCATCGGTCGCCGTATCAGGCTCTTCGGAGCGCTTTCCCGTGCGGCGCATCTTCTGTGTCGGCCGCAACTATGCCGCCCACGCCCGCGAGATGGGCAAGGATCCCGACCGCGAGCCGCCGTTCTTTTTCGGCAAGCCGGCTGATGCCGTCGTCGACAGCGGCATCACCATCCCTTACCCGACGCTGACCGAGGACCTCCACCACGAGATCGAGCTCGTCGTCGCCATCGGCCGCGGCGGCTCCAACATCCCCGAAGCCAAGGCGCTCGAGCACGTATGGGGTTATGGTGTCGGCATCGACTTCACCCGCCGCGACCTGCAGGACACGGCCAAGAAGATGGGGCGCCCCTGGGACTGGTCGAAGGGATTCGACCAGTCGGCGCCATGCGGCCCGATCGTGCCCGTCGCACGGAGCGGTCACCCATCGCATGGCCGTGTCTGGCTGGCGGTCAATGGTACGGTCATGCAGGAAGGCAATCTCAATGAACTGATCTGGACGATCCCAGAAGTCATTTCCATTTGCAGCCAGGCGATGGAATTGAAGGCGGGCGACCTGATCTACACCGGCACGCCGGCAGGCGTCGGCGCGGTCAATGCCGGCGACAAGGTCACCGGTGGCGTCGAAGGTATTGGCGAGATCGAGATCACCATCGGGGCGCGCCGCTAGCGCCCTGAGGGAAAGGAACTCTACGCCGTCGCCTTCTTTCGGCGCTCGTAGAGCATGACGAGCGTTTCGGCGACCAGCGCAGGCTTGGTTGCCCCCTCGATCTCGATGGTGTTTTCGGACTTGAGCAGATACTGCCCAGGGCCCTTGTCCTCCATCGACACCAGCACCGTGCGCATGCGCACGCGCGCCCCGACCTTGACGGGTGCAATGAAGCGCACCTTGTCGAGGCCGTAGTTGAAGGCAGCCTGTGTGTTCTCGGGGATGACGCCAATTTCCTGGATCAAGGCGCCGATCAGCGAAAGCGTCAGGAAGCCATGGGCAATTGTGGTGCGGAACGGGCTCTGGCGCCGCGCCCTTTCAGGGTCGACATGGATCCACTGGCGGTCTCCGGTGCAATCGGCAAAGCCATCGATGCGCGATTGATCGACCTCGACCCAATCGGACACGCCGAGTTCCTCGCCGACCTTGGCGCGCAGTTCCTCAAAGGTCCCGATCGGTTTTTCCAGGCTCATGTCCCACCTCCGAAAGCTTGGCGCAAACTGCGGACCATGAAGCCTTGCCTGCTGTCAACCTCGGAAGCGGTCAGAAACCTATTCCGCCGCCTGCCGTTCAACCAGGTCGTCCGTCCGCTCGGGGTCACCGGGTGCGGTCTCGCAACCGAGATCGGGGAATGCCACCGAGCGCTTGCCGTGGAAATCGGTGCGCACCACGACCAGCCCTTGCTCCTCGAAATAGGTGAGCAAGCGCCGCGCCCGCCGTGCCGAGTGGCTGCCATAGGCATGGGCGATTGCCGCGTCGGACGGGCACGGCGCGCCCTTTACCGCCGCCTGGGCGACGATCAGGAACACCGCCTGCAGGTCCTCCGGCAGGGCAGCCGACATGCCGAGCGCCTGCTGCCAGGTGTCGCTCGATGCGGTCTCCTCGTCGATGCCCGAGCGCGCCACGGCGTAGCGGCGGCGGAACATTGCCAGCGTCGGCGGCTCGCCCTGCATGCGCTTGATGCGGCAACGCACGAGAAAATCCTGGAACAGCACGGCGTCCGTGCGGAACGCGGCGTCGGGATCCTCGACCATCTCGCGCACGATCGTGTCGATCAGCGCCTCGCGCTCCGCCTCGTCGAACAGCGGGAAGATCGGCTCGGCCACCGGTGCCGAGGCTTCGGCGCGTGCCTGCGTGAGCTGAGCGATGATGTCGGCGGTCGGTGTCGGGGTTGGCGGCGGCGGCCGCCGCACGGGCTGGCGCGCTTCGAGCGGCGCCGGCGCGAAGATCAGATCGCGGGTGTCGTCGTTGGCGTCCGGCAGCGGCATCAGCTTGGGGCTGACCGAACGCGCCGACGTTTCGACCGGGCCGATGGCGATCGGCAGCGGCCGGCGCGACATCGCCGGCCCGAGCGCGACAAAATTGCCGCGCGCCAGGTCGCGGAACATTTCCGCCTGACGACGTTCCATGCCGAGCAGGTCGGCAGCGCGCGCCATGTCGATGTCGAGGAAGGTGCGGCCCATCAGGAAGTTCGATGCTTCCGCAGCCACGTTCTTGGCAAGCTTGGCAAGGCGTTGGGTAGCGATCACACCGGCCAGGCCGCGCTTGCGGCCACGGCACATCAGATTGGTCATGGCCCCGAGCGAAATCTTGCGTGCCTCGTCGGACACTTCGCCGGCCACCGCAGGGGCAAACAGCTGCGCCTCGTCAACGACCACCAGCACCGGATACCAGAAGTCGCGCTCGGCATCGAACATGCCATTGAGGAAGGCGGCCGCACCGCGCATCTGCTGCTCGACATCGAGGCCTTCGAGATTGAGAACGACCGAAACGCGGTGCTGGCGGATGCGGCCGGCGATGCGGGTCAGTTCGGCCTCGGTGCGCTGGGCATCGACCACGACATGGCCGAAGCGATCGGCCAGCGTGACGAAATCACCCTCTGGGTCGATGATGCATTGCTGGACCCAGGGCGCACTCTGCTCCAACAGGCGGCGAAGCAGGTGCGACTTGCCGGAACCCGAATTGCCCTGCACGAGCAGGCGGGTCGCCAGAAGCTCCTCGAGATCAAGCTGAGCCTTCGTCCCTCCGGACGCCGCTCCCATCTCGATACCTACTTTCATCCTCTTCCTCGGTGCATGTCAGCGCCTGTCTCCGGCGGCGGGAATCGGCTGCCGGATTTTCACGCACAGGTTCTAAGTGCTGCAGCGTCTTTTGCCAGCCTTAAAGACGGCAGCGCTGCAAATGTGAGAGGCGTTTCTTAGCACCCGCCGGCCGCCAATGCTCGGTCCGTCTGGCGAAACCCACAGGAGAGCGACAAAGGTCCAGGATCTGGCGAACAGGCGGCTACGGCTTTTTCTTGTCGAAGCTCTCGCGGATTTCCTCGATCGACTCATGGATGCGGCTGCGCAGGATGTCGACAGATTCCGTGCCCGACTTGCGTACGATCTCTGCCACCTCGCCGGCATTCTTGACCGCTGCCTCGAAAGAGCGCTTGGCAAAATCGGCCTGCCTGGAGATCAGCTCCTGCGGGTTGCCGTGCGCGCGGAGTTCCTGGGCATTTTCGGTGATCTCACGCAGCGCGTCCTGCAGCACTTCGCGTTGCTTTGACATCAGCGAAGCAGCGCCTGACGCCGTAGCCTTGACCGATTTTTCCAGCGCCTCGAGATTCTTGCGGTGATGGCCGATGATCGCATCGACATCGACGCCGGGCATCTTCAGGTCACGCCCGAATTTCGAAAACATATCCATGAAGGATTCCGGTTCCGGCTTCTTCGCCATGGCTCGCTCCCGTTTGGCTCCGGGCGTCCCCCGGAGGTCGCAAGGTGAGAATAGACCAGCAACGCTCCCGGTCAATTCGCAAGCAGCAGCAACTCGGCCGAATAAAGCGCGAGGCCAGCCAACCCGCCGATCAGCATGCCGTTAAAGCGGATATATTGCAGGTCGCGGCCGACATTGAGCTCGATGATACGGGTCATCTGGCCAAGGTCCCAGCTCTTCACCTGCTCGGCGATGAAGCCGGAAACGCCGCTTTTCTGGCTTTCCACGAAGGAAGCGAGTGCGACCACGAAGCCTTCGTTCATGTCGGAACGTATCTGCGGGTCGCGGGCGAGATTTTGGCCGATCTCGACAAACAGGCTGGCGAGGTGCCTGCGCGTCATCGACTGGTCCGCCGCCGCATCCTGCTCGATGAAGCGGCGCATGCTGCGCCACATGTCGTTGGCCAGCCCCCTGAGTTCGGGCCGGGCGAGGAAATTGCGCTTCACCTGCTCGGCTCGCCGGGCATATTCGGGGGAATGTCGCAGCTTTTCGACGAAACCATGGACGAAGCTGTCGAATTCGCCGCGAAGCGGATGACCGGGATCGGCGCGCACCTCTTCGAGAAGCGTTGCGGCCGAGGCGACGATGCGCTTGAGCAGATAGGCATCGGCCCGGAACAGGTTGAAGACGGACGGCAACTCCTCGCGGATTTTCTCGCGCAGCACGGCCAGCGCCTGCTCGTCTTTGAGGAAATTGCCGATGATCACGGTGAATTCGTCGAGCAGGCGCTGGTGCCTGCGGTCGTCGGTGAAGGCCGACAACAGCTCTGCCGCCAGCGGAGCCACCTCCACCTTGCCGATGCGTTCGAGCATGCGCCTTGTGGCGAAGTCGCGCAGGCCGGTGTCCTCGATGGCCTGGAGCATCTTCGGCACCAGCCGGGCGACAAAACGGGCCAGTCCCTCGGCCTTGCCGCGATCCGACAGCCAGTCGGCCACCAGCGCCGCGAAATCCACCTCGCCGAGCTTGCGCCGCACAGGTTCGGGCGCCAGGAAGTTGGCTTCGATGAACCGGCCCAGATTGTCGGCGATGCGCTCCTGGTTGGAGGGGATGATCGCTGTGTGCGGAATGGGCAGCCCGAGCGGCCGCTTGAACAGAGCGACAACGGCGTACCAATCGGCCAGCCCGCCAATGGTGGCTGCTTCGGCAAACGCGGCAACGAAGCCGAGCCAAGGCCAGCGCCCCTGCAGCGACTTGGCCGTCGCGAAGACGATGACACAGAGGGCAAGTGCAGCGGTTGCCAGGAACTTCGTTCGCCTGAGAACTGCAAGCTTCTCTGTGTCCGGGCCGCCGGTCGAGGCATTGATGCCGGCCTGAACAGCCTGGCTTTGCGATGAGGACATCAGATGCCTTCCCTGTTGGTCACAGGGACAATATCGGCACGCGCAGCCAGCGCTTCAATTCGAAATGCGTCAGGCAGCAATTGCCTTGCCGGTGCTGCGCCTGCCGAGGTCGGCCGGAACCTGCCATTCGACGTCGGCATCAGTTATGGCGTCCAGTTCGATGACGCCGTTGGTCTCGCCGTTCTCGAAGCTGAGTTTGGCGTTGAAACGGCGCGCCAGCGCCTTCATGGCATTGTTGCTGGAATGGGTCGAAACCTGAAGGCGGCTGTAGGCGAGCCCCCTCGCCTGGGCAACAAGGCGCCTGAATAGGCGTCCGCCGATGCCACGGTGCTGAAGCTGGCGCTCGACGCTGAAGGCGATCTCGGCCGTCGGCTCCTGCTCTTCGGGGCGCTCATGCAACTCCGCCGCACCCAGGACCTTGTCGCCCTCGACATAGCCGATGACGGTCACGCCCTGGTGGAAGCAGCGCTCTGCATAGGCCTGGAGAAAGCCGTCGTCCATGAGCCCGTTGAACCGGTCGCGCCGGCTCTGCCCATCCAGTCTCAGGAGATGTTCGGCAAAGCGGGGCAGATCGGACGGCCGCAACTGGCGGATCGTGCCGACCAGCGGGCGTTGGGCAAACTTGATCTGTTCCATGTCGTAGTCCTCATGGGTTCCTCCCCAGAGTCTCTGACTCCCGACATGCGCAATATTGTGCAATGCAACAAAAACTTCAACCCGCGAGCTCGGCCAGTTACGCAAGGCTGGCTTGCACTGGAGGCGCATCGCGACGCAAATTGTTGACATCGCTTGTCTGGAATTGTTCTAAGGTGTAGGCCATATAAGAGGCCTGTCCGCGCCACAGCGAGGAATCACCAATGCGTCTTACCCGCCAGACCAACTACGCCATGCGCATTCTCATGTATTGCGCGGCCAATCAGGGCCGGCTGAGCCGCGTTCCGGAAATCGCAACCGCTTACACGGTGTCGGAGCTGTTCCTGTTCAAGATTCTTCAGCCACTGGTCGAGGCTGGCCTCGTCGAGACCGTTCGCGGCCGCAACGGCGGTGTGCGCCTCGGCAAGGCTGCCGACAAGATTTCGCTGTTCGACGTGGTGCGCGTGACGGAAGAGAGCTTTGCCATGGCCGAGTGCTTTGAGGCCGATGCCGAATGCCCGTTGATGGACAGCTGCGGCCTGAACTCGGCGCTGCGCGAAGCGCTGAACGCCTTCTTCGAAGTGCTTGGACGCTACACCATCGCCGATCTCGTCGCTGCCCGCCCGAACATGCGCGAAACGCTGGGGATCAACTTCCCCGAGCCGCAATCGCTGGCAAGCTGATGGCGGCAGCCAGCTGATACCGGGCAAGCCGGTATCAGGCGACTGCCGATTGCGGCAACACGAACGGCACGTTGGCCGCTGGCAAGGCGCCGACACGTAGCCGGCAACCGAACACCCTCTCGATCAGCTCGTCGCTCAGAACGTTTTGGGGCGCGCCCATCGCGGCCAGGCAGCCACGATGCATGACGGCTATGCTGTCGGCATACATGGCCGTCAGGTTGAGGTCGTGCAGGATGGCGACCACCGCCCCGCCGCGCCGCGCAAAGTCGCGGGCAATGTTCATGATGATAAGCTGGTGCTTGATGTCGAGGCTCGACACCGGCTCGTCGAGGAACAGGTAACGCGGCTTGCCGTCCAGCACCGGCGCCCACACCTGGCAGAGCACGCGCGCCAGCTGCACCCGCTGCTGCTCGCCGCCCGACAGTTCCTGATAGAAGCGCCCGGCAAATCCCTCGAGATCGACGCGCGCCAGCGCCCGGTCGGGCAGTCGATCATCCTCTCCCGCCAGCGCGCCCGAACGGCCGCCGGTCACCCCGAGCTTGACGATCTCGCGAACGGTGAATGGAAACGACAGCGCCGTCGACTGTGGCAGTACCGCCCGCATGGAGGCGGCCTGCCAGGGTTTCAGCGCCGAAATGTCCTTGCCGTTGAGCGAGATGCTGCCGGAATAGGACAGCTCGCCGGTCAGCGCCTTAAGGAACGTGGTCTTGCCCGATCCATTGGGACCGACAATGGCGGCGAGCTCGCCTGGGCGGACGGTGAAGTCGATGTCGTTGACGATCCGCTTGGCGCCGATCGAGACGGAAACCTGGCGTGCTTCGAGCATGTTCACGTCCCCAAGGCTCAGAGATCGATCACGCTGCGGTTGCGCAGCAGGATCCACAGGAAAAACGGCCCGCCCACCGCGGCTGTGATGATGCCGATCGGAAGCTCCGCCGGTGCAACGATGGTGCGGCTGACGGCATCGGCGAGCAGCAGCAGGCTGGCGCCAAGCAGCGCCGAAGCCGGCAGCAGGTAGCGGTTGTCGGGGCCGATGGCCAATCTCAGCAAATGCGGCACGACGATGCCGATGAAGCCGATGCCGCCGCTGACGGCAACCGACGCGCCGATTGCCGCCGAGACCGAGACGATGGCGATATATTTCAGCCGCTGCACGGGGACGCCGAGATGGGCGGCGGTCGCCTCGCCGAGCGAAAGGGCGTTCAGCCCCTTTGCCAGGAACGGAGTCACCGCCAGCGCCAGGACGATGATCGGACCGGCGGCGGCGATCTTGATCCAGGTTGCGCCCGCCAGCGAGCCGAGCTGCCAGAAGGTCAGGTCGCGCAGCTGCCGGTCATCGGCCATGTAGACCATCACCCCGGTCAGCGCCATTGCCATCGCCCCCAGTGCGATGCCGGCGAGCAGCATGGTGGCCATGGAGGTTCGCCCCTGACGGGTTGCGACGTTGTAGAGAATGATGGTCGTGAGCAGTCCGCCAAAGAAGGCAGCCAGCGGCAGAGCATAGGTGCCCAACAGGGCCGTGACGGGCATCAACACGCTGGCTCCGAGCACGATGATCAAGACGGCGCCCAGGCCTGCACCGGAGGAAACGCCGACAAGGCCAGGATCGGCCAGCGGATTGCGGAACAGGCCCTGCATCACGGCACCCGATACGGCGAGCGCCGCTCCAATCAGGATGCCCAGGATCACGCGCGGCAGGCGAATGTCGTAGACGATGATGGCGTCTCGCGCCGACAGTGCCTCGTTGCCCGGCGTCGAGCCGAACAGCCATTCGCTGACCAGACCGAGTGCCGAGGCATCGGAGGCGCCCCAGGTCAGGCTGGTCAGCGCCGTGAAGGCAAGCACAAAGGCGAGCAGGCAAATGACGATCACTGCCCTGGCCGAACGGTCGCCACTCGCATGGCGTCCGTCCGCGCCGGTGGCGGCAACGCCGGCAATAGTTTCATCCGTCACTTTACCGGTCCTATTTCTTGACCGCGTCGCCATAGAGCGCTGCGGCAAGATCCTTGACCGCACCGGCAGTGCGCGGCCCGAAGCCCAGAAGATAGGCACCATCCATGCGGATCACCTTCCTGGCCTGGCCTGCAGGGGTCGAGGCGATTGCCGGATGGCCGTAGATCTGGCTGTCATCGATGGCGAGTTGGCCCTCGCGATCCATCATCAGGATCATGTCCGGTTTTGCGGTGATCGCCGCTTCGTCGGTAAGCTGCTTGTAGCCGGAGTAGCCCTCGACCGCGTTGACGCCTCCGGCCATGGCGATGATGCCGTCGGCCGCAGTGTTGCTGCCGGAGGCCAGGATCTTGCCGCCCTGCATGCTCAGGATGAACAGCACGCGCTTGCGCTGGTCGGCGGGAATGTCCTTGGTCAGCGCCTCGGCCTCGCTCAGCTGCCCGTCGACCTCCTTGGCCAGGGCCTCCGCCTTGGCTTCGACGTCGAGCGCCTTTCCGACGACACGGATCTTGTCGATGATGCCCTTGTGGCTAAAGCCTTCGGGCACGTTGATGAAGGGAATGCTCGCTTTCTTCAGAACGTCGACCGCTTCCTTCGGGCCGCTGCCCTCGAGCGCCAGGATGCCCGATGGATTGACCGACAGCACGCCTTCCGGCGACAGCGCCCGCATATAGCCGACGTCGGGCAGCTTGAAAGCTGCCTCGGGATAGACGCTGGTCGAGTCGCGGGCGACAAGCGACTTTTCCTCACCCAGCGCATAAACGATCTCGGTGATCGAGCCGCCGACGGATGCAACGCGCGAGCGGTCCGGCAGAACGCTCAGCCCTTCTGCCGCCTGGCTGGCGGCGGTGGCAGAAAGAAGGGCAAGCCCCAGCGCGGCCGAGCGCAGAAGCCCCTTGGAAATCGACATGTTCATAGTCCTCACGCCGCGTTCTGCTGCGCGGAAACAGCTAGGTTCTCGACAAGGCCGCGCCATTCGGTACGCTCGTCCTGGCCTTCCTTCCGCTTGCCGAAGAACTGGATGATCATGTCGCCATTGGCGTCATAAGCTTCCACCGAGGTCACATGACCATCCTTGGTCGGCTTACGCACAGCCCAGAGTTCCTGGACATGGTCGGCCCGCAGATGGAGATGGAAGGTCTCATCCATCACATTGATCCACGGCCCCATCGGTTTGATGTTCTTCACCGGCCCGGAGTGGATCTGGATGCAGCCATGGTTGCCGACGAAGCACATGATCGGCAGGCTGCTCTGGGCCGACTGGTCGAACATGGCCGGAAGCGCGTCCTTGTCCAGCGTCCAGGCATAATCGCGGCCAACCATGCGCATCGCCTGCTGGCGGCCGAGCTTCAGCGACTTCAACATGCCGAAGAACTCGTGGGTGTCGGTCAGCTTGCTCCAGCGCTCGCGCAATTCGTCGATGCTTGCCGCGCCTTGGCCGGCGGGCTCGGCGACAGTCGCCTGAACCGTCGCGACGGACGGGTCCTGATTGTCCGATGCAAGCGTCTCAACCAGCTTCTGGTAGGCATAGAGATTGGACGCCGGCCGCAGATGCACCTTGTGCACGGCAGTGCCCGCGGCATCGAAGAACTGCAGGCTGCGGCGGATATCGTCGCCGTCGCGCTTTTCGACAGCAAAACCATGCGCCCAGGCGCTCGGGAATATCCTGAGGTCGATCTGCTCGCCAAGAACCATGGCGGCATGCTTGCCCGGTACGACCTTGTCGTAGATACCGATCTTCTCGTGCACGGCACTTTCGTTGCGGGTCAGTGCCATGACCTCGCCGACTGCCTCCAGACCGGCCAGCATGTCGTTGACACGCGGCTCGATGCGGAAGACCCCGTCGCCGCAATGGGCGGCGACCAGATCGGCCTCGGAAATGGCTAGCTGGCTGGCGAGATCGCGCTCGCGCATTTTCGGGCTCTCGGCCCGGGCCCGCCTGATTTCCTGTGGGTTGGGCTTAACGCGCTGGTCCATTTTCGAATACCTACTTGTTGAGAATGAGCTTGCCCTGACGGGTAATCTTGAGGCGGTAGAGTGCGCCGCCATGGTCGATGCCGATCTCGAAATCGCCAAGGAACAGCGACTCGCTGGTCAGCGTCCTGACGGCCAGCGTTCCCGCCATCGGACGAGGCCCACCCTGCCCTTCGGGCCTGCGGTATCCGTGCCGATATTGGCCGGAACGGAAGTGGTTCGGGTCGTGCGAATTCATCTCATTGCACTCCTTTGTCCGTTCGCCCCGCCGGCCCAGCCGGTCGTGGTCCATCAGGTTCAAATCAATTAGTTGACTCGAACAATCATGTTTATTAGTCAGTGCAATACCGGAGTGAACGAGTCAAGATTTAAGACGCGACCGGCAGACGAAAAAAATGCAAGCAAGCGCCGAGCGAGCCAGCATGGGACATTTGGAGTTGGGACATGGGGCTGGTTGCTCGGAACAAGGCTGCTCTGCTGGGCGGAGCGGCGATGATGGTGCTGGTCGGATTGCAGGCCGCACAAGCGCAGGAAGCGCAGACGAATGAACAGGAAAAGAAAGGCCGCGTGACGCTGCTGCAGCGCCTCGTCATCGGCGCTGGCAAGGAAAAGGTGGCGATCGACACACCTCAGGCCGTTACCGTCGTCGACCAGGAGGACATTGACCGGCTTCAGCCCGAGACCATCGGTGAAATCATTCGCGCCACGCCCGGCGTCAATGTTACCGGCTCGGACAGGTTGCTTGGCCAGAGCTTCAACATCCGTGGCATCGGGGCGCCTGAGAACACGGGCGACGGCGGCCGCATCATCGTCAATGTCGACGGCGCCCAGAAATTCTACGAACAGTATCGTCTCGGCTCGTTCTTCTCCGATCCGGAACTGTACAAGCGCGTCGAAGTGCTGCGCGGCCCGGCTTCGTCCACCCTTTATGGCTCGGGCGCGCTTGGCGGCGTCATCAATTTCGAGACCAAGGACGCTTCCGACTTCATCGCCGAGGGACAGACAGGCGCGCTGCGGCTCAAGAGCTCCTGGAACAGCAATGGCAATGGCTACCTGCTCTCGTCAGTGCTGGCCCAGCGTTGGGGCGAGAACGCCGAGTTCCTGCTGACCGGCAACTACCGCGCGTCCGATCCTTACGAGTCCGGCAATGGCAAGGAGGTCATCGGCTCGAACTTCAAAGCCTGGTCGGGTCTCGCCAAGGGCACCTTCAACGTTGGCGACGAAGGCAAGCTGCGGATGTCCTACCAGCAGTGGGACTCCAATCTCGATGACCAGCAGTTGTCGCAGACCAGCGCAGCCGCGTTCTTTGGCCTGATCGACCGGCACGTCATCGATCGCACCGCGGTCGTTTCCTACGAGAACCCGTTCTCCGACAACGACATGCTCGATGTGAAGGTGTCGGCGTCGTACTCCAACACGACCAATGAACAGCGCAATGCCGACCTGCGGTCATCCTGCAGCGCCGGGTCGTTCGCGGTCGTCTGCGATTCGAACTACGGCTACCAGACCTGGCAGTTCAATGCCCAGAACACGATGGATTGGACTGGCGACAACTGGGTCAACCATCTGACCGTAGGTTCACAGTCCAGCTATCAGACGCGCGAGGCCGAGGCATTCCGCAACGACGGCACCCAGTTTCCGGTTACCTTCCATCCAGAGGGTACCGACGTAAAAAACGGCGTCTTCGCTCAGAACGAGTTCGTCTGGGACGAGCGGTTGACGCTGATTTCCGGCATGCGGCTTGACTGGCACCGCTTGTCACCAGATTCCGCTGTTATCAATCCTGGAACAGGTACGACCGCAGCCGACAGCGACGACACCGCCTTCTCGCCGAAGATTGCCGCCCACTACAAGATAAACGACGCTGTCGCGGTCTTTGGGTCCATCGCACACACTGAACGCTTCCCGACCATCGACGAGGTGTTCTCGACTGCGAGTTCGTCGTCGACATTCCTGCCAAGCCTTGGCCTGAAGAAGGAACAGTCAAACAATTTCGAAGCTGGGTTTGCGCTCTCCGGCAACGATCTGGTGCAGGACGGCGACGCGGGACAGTTGAAGGTTACAAGTTTTTATAACGATGTGACGAATCTGATCGCACTGAACAGGCCTTTCGCCGCCGGTTTCAACAACAAGCCCGGCTTCGAAAACATCGACAAGGCCGAACTCTATGGCTTCGAAGTCGAGGCGGCATATGATTCTGACTATGTTTTCGCCAATGCGGGGTACTCGTACGTCGTCGGCAAGAACAAGAAAACCAATGCCTATCTGACGACGATCGCGCCGCATGAACTTGCCCTCACGCTTGGCGGCAAGGTGCCGGACTACGACATCAGGTTTGGCTGGAAGGCCCGCTTTGTTGCAGGACCGCAAGACAAGAGCCGCGACACCAGCACACCGCCGGTCAACGAGACGCGCTACTCCAAGGCCTTCGATGTCCACGACATCTTCTTCACGTGGAAGCCGCAGGACGGTCAGCTGTCCGGCTGGGAAGCAAACTTCGGCATCGATAACGTGTTCAACAAGCAGTACAAGGAATTCCTCGTGAACGACGACGCCAAGGGCCGTACGTTCAAGGTTTCCCTGTCCAAGCAGTTCGGCTGGTAACGATGCGCCACCTCGCGACATCGTTCGTCGGGGCGGCGGCTCTTCTCGCGACGGCGGCAACCGCCGTCGCCCAGAGCCCCTCTCCCGAGCTTGTGCTCGAGCTCAACGCAGCGCAGCCCTCAGACAAGGGCTGCCGCTTCACCTTTGTGGTCAGCAACAATCTCGGCACCGAGCTGTCCAAGGCCGCCTTCGAGATCGCGCTGTTCAACGACGCCGGCGTGGTCGACCGGCTGACCGTGCTCGACTTCAAGGACCTGCCCGCGGGCAAGACCAAGGTGACGCGTTTCGACCTGCCGGGAACCGACTGCACCAAGGTCAGCCGCGTGTTGATCAACCATGCCACCGATTGCACCGGCCCGGGCATCGAGCCCGGCGCCTGTGTGAAGTCGCTGCGCACCGCATCCAAATCCGGCATCGCGTTCGGCATCTGAGGGGGCAGACGTGGGATTGGAACCGGCCTTCGCCAAAAGCACAGTCGCCTGGCCTCTGGCTGGCATCGGTGCCTGGCCGGCCGAGCCCGACGACCCCGAATTCGCAATCCCGCGCGGCGCACTGCGCATCTGCGCCCGCGACACCGCGCACGGAAGCGTTCTGGCCGACGCCAGCCCGCTGCTTCAGGTCCCGGCAAGCGAGCCGCTGTCGCCGAGGCAATCCACGGTCAGGCTTCGCAGCCGCAAGTGGCTGGCCGCGATCCTGGCTTCTTGTGTTTTCCACGCCGCGGTCGCCATGTTCTTCATGACGCGGGGCGACGAAGATCAGGTTCTGATCGAAGGCAGCGCCAATGCCGGCATCACCTTGCTCGGCAATGCCTCCGAGGACCAGTCGGCTGCAGGCGATCAGTCGGAGATCGATCCGAATACCATCACCAATGTGACGATGGTCACGATGCTGGACGCCAAGCCCGTCGAGACGGTCGAAGCCCAGGCCGTGCCGGAATTCACACCTGCAGAGGCAGTTGAAACCGCGGCCCAGGAAACGCCTGTCGCTGAAACCATCCAGCCGGTCACCGACCAGCCGGTGCAGCCGACGACCACCGATCCGCTGCCGGAAATCCTTGCCACCGACAAGATCGAGCCCGTCGAGGACGACAACATCGTCCAGAAGCCGGTCGAAATGGCAAAGGTCGAACCGGTCGAGACCGAAACCGAGACGGTGCCGGTTGCTGAAGAGATCGTCGCCGAGGCTGTACCGGAAGTCGTGAAGCCAGAACCAAAGCCTGAGCCCGTGAAGCCAGAACCGGTGAAGAAGGCCGAGCCGAGACCGGTCAAGAAGCCCGAGAAAAAGGCCGAGCAGCCGAAGAAGCTGGAAAAGGCCCCTGCCAGGCAGCCTGCCCCCGTCAAGGCAGGATCCGGCGGCAAGGGCCAGGCCGACGCGCGCAGGGGCGCGGCCGACGGCGCGGACAACGGCACCACCACCACCAAAGGCAAGAACGGCAGCAGCGCATCGGCAGGCAATGCCGCAGTCTCCAACTATTCCGGCAAGGTCCGCTCAAAGCTGTCAAGATCGTTCAGAATGTCGAGAGGCAAGGGCGTGGTGGTCGTTTCGTTCGTCGTCACGGCAAATGGCAGCGTGAGTTCAATCAGTGTGACAAGCAGTTCCGGCGTGCCGGCGATCGACAAGGCTGGCCTCGACGCCGTGCGCCGCGCGGCTCCTTTCCCTCCCATTCCACCCGAAGCTGGACGCTCGACCTGGCACTTCGAAATCCCTCTGGAAACGCGATGATCAGCTTCGAAAGAGGATGACGACAATGTCTTTGTTGAACACTCTGGATGCCATTTCGGCTGTGCGCGGTGACGGCCTGCGGCCAGAACTGCGCGAATTGATCGACCGGATGGCAGCGACGTCCTTGAGCGACAAGGTCACCGAACTCGCTCATTATCGCGACGCAGGCATCCGTCAGGCCGGCCCGAATCCGGTAAACGCGGCGCGCCTCGCCGACGAAAAGATTGTGACATTCCACCCGATCCGGCCAGCCGATGCCGGCACGAACACCTGAGAGGAAAAAGCATGTATATCGCCATGAACCGCTTCAAGGTTCAGAACGGCTCAGAGACGGCGTTCGAGGACGTCTGGAAGAACCGCGATTCGACCCTCAGCGAAATGAAGGGCTTTCGCGAGTTCCACCTGCTGCGTGGGCCGGTGAACGAGGCCGAGGGCTACACGCTCTACGCCTCGCACACGGTATGGGCGAGCCAGGACGATTTTATCGCCTGGACGAAGTCGGAGAATTTCCGCGCCGCGCACAAGAATGCCGGTTCGTCCAAGGCGTCCTATGTCGGCCATCCGCAGTTCGAGGGCTTTTCGGTCGTCGAAGGCGCCTGAGAATGACAGATCTGGCCCGCAGCATTCCCGTCATGCCCTCGCCAGACATTGGCGAGAGCCGTGACTTCTACCGCGACCGGCTAGGCTTCGAGGTCATCGGGCCTGACATGGACGCCTACCTGATCGTCCGGCGTGGCGAGGTCGAGATCCATTTCTGGAAGACGGACGACCGCAAGCTGCCCGAGGTCACGTCCTGCTACATCAGGGGCGGCGAGGTCCCTGCCCTGCACGCCGAATTCTCGGCGCGAGCGGTGGAACGGCTGAGCCCCTTTACGGTGCGACCGTGGAACATGAAGGAATTCTACATCCACGATCCGCACGGCAATCTGCTGCGGTTCGGATGCGCGCCGGAAGAGATCGAGGGGCAGGCCTGAGCCTGCCCCTTTCGTTTTTGATCAGACAGATGCCAGCAGGCTGGCGTTGCCGCCGGCGGCTGTCGTGTCGACGCAGACCGCCCGCTCGTGGGCATAGGCTGCCGGGTAGATCGTTTCACTGATCAGCGGAACGATCGGCCCCTTGCGCTCGGCCAGCACCTTGCGAATGGTCTTCATGCCTTCCTGCGTGCCTGAATAGGCAACCGCATCGACTGCCAGCGCCCGCGCCTCGACCGGGTCGGCACGAGCGTCGAGAGCAGCCACAGGCAGGCCCTTGCCAAGCAGCGCCTGCAGGGCCGCCGGGGCACCGGGGGCAACCGCCAGCACCGAGCACCCAGCGGCGAGCGCCTGGATCGCCTGGGCGAGCAGCGTCTCGGTATCGGGCCCGAGCACGAGCACGCGTCCGCGCGGGTTGAGCGACAGCGTGTTGGCCTCGCCGGTCGGTCCGGGCAGGTCGACCTGGCCGAAATCGATTCCGGCAGCAGCGGCGATTGCCTGCGCACCCTTACCGCGCAAATGCTTGCGCAGGATGGCGATACGGTCGCCGCGCGTCGCCCATTCGCCGGCATCGACCAGATTGTCGACCAGCTCGGTTGCCGTCACCTTGCGGCCGTCAGCCGTGACCTGGCCGCTTTCGGCCGACTTGCGGAACCGGCGCAGATAGTGCGGGCCGCCCGCCTTGGGACCGGTGCCGGAAAGGCCTTCGCCGCCGAAGGGCTGCGAGCCGACCACCGCGCCGATCTGGTTGCGGTTGACGTAGATATTGCCGGCATGAATGCTGTCGACGATGTGCTGCACGCGTCCCTCGATGCGGGTGTGCAGGCCGAAGGTCAGGCCGTAGCCCTTGCGGTTGATGGCCGCGACCACCTCGTCGATCTGATCGGCATCGAAGGTCGCGACATGCAGCACCGGGCCGAAGACCTCGCGCTCCATGTCCTCGATGCCCTTGACCCTGAAGACATGCGGGGCAACGAAACGGCCGTCGGCAGGCGCGTCGAGCTTGGCGATCAGCTTGCCGCCAGCTTCCATCTTGGCGCAGTAATCGCGAATGCCGCTCTGCGCTTCCTCATCGATGACGGGGCCGACATCGGTGGACAGATGCCAAGGATCGCCGACGGTAAGCGCATCCATGGCGCCCTTCAGCATCTCGACCATCTTCTTCTCGACGTCCTTCTGGACGTAGAGCACGCGCAGCGCCGAACAGCGCTGGCCGGCACTCTGGAACGACGAGGCCAGCACGTCGCGGATCGCCTGCTCGGGAAGTGCCGTGGAATCGACGATCATGGCGTTGAGGCCGCCTGTCTCGGCGATCAGCATGGCGTCGGGCCGGGCGGTCTCGGCAAGCTGCCGCTCGATGATCTTGGCGACCTCGGTCGAACCGGTGAAACAGACGCCGGCAATGCGCGGGTCGGCCGTCAGCGGTCCGCCGACATTGGGGCCATCACCCGGCAAAAGCTGGATCACGTCCTCGGGCACGCCGGCCTCGCGCATCATCTCGACGGCACGCGCCGCGATCAACGGCGTCTGCTCGGCCGGCTTGGCGATGACGGTGTTGCCGGTCACAAGTGCCGCTGCAATCTGGCCGGTGAAGATGGCCAGCGGGAAGTTCCATGGCGAGATGCAGACGATGGCGCCGCGCGCCTCGGTGCCGGCCTCAGCCTTCTCGGCTTCGGCGGCGTAGTAGCGCAGGAAGTCGACCGCCTCACGCACCTCGGCCACGCCGTCGGACAGCGACTTGCCGGCCTCGCGGGTGGCAAGCGCGAAGAACTCGACCGCATTGGCCTCATAGAGGTCGGCGGTGCGGCGCAGGATGGCCGCACGCTCGGCGACAGGCTTCTTCGCCCAGGCCGGCTGCGCCTCGACGGCGATGCGAACGGCCGTGTCCACCTGCTTGGCGGCAGCCTCTGTCACGGTGCCGACGACGTCGGACGGCTTGGCTGGGTTGATCACCTTGCGCGAGGCGCCATAGCCAGCAGCACGCGTGATCGGTTTGGCCGTCCAGCGGTCCGGGCCCTTGAATGCCGACTTGGCATGATCGATCGCTGCCAGCGTCGTGATGTCGGTGATGTCCCAGCCCTTGGCATTGGGACGGCCAGCGCCGAAGATCGCCGAAGGGGTCGGGATCGACGGATTGGAGGCCGGCCCTTGCGTCTCCACCGTTTCGAGCGGATCGCGGGCGATGTCCTCCGGGGCCACGTCCTCGTCGGTCAGTTGATGGACGAAGGACGAGTTGGCGCCGTTCTCGAGCAGGCGGCGAACCAGATAGGCAAGCAGGTCGGAATGCGCGCCGACAGGCGCATAGATGCGGCAACGCGTGCCCTCGGCCTTGCGCACCGTCTCATGCAGGGCCTCGCCCATACCATGCAGGCGCTGGAATTCGAACGAGGTGCGATCCGAGGCCATCGACAGGATGGCGGCGACCGTGTGCGCATTGTGCGTGGCGAACTGCGGGTAGATACGATCCGTCATCGACAAGAGCTTGCGGGCGCAGGCCATGTAGGAGACGTCGGTATTGGCCTTGCGGGTGAACACCGGATAGCCAGGCAGGCCCAGCGTCTGGGCGCGCTTGATCTCGGTGTCCCAATAAGCACCCTTGACCAGGCGCACCATGATCTTGCGGTCGAGCTTGTTGGCGAGAGCATAGAGCCAGTCGATGGCAAACGCCGTGCGCGGGCCATAGGCCTGTACGACGACGCCGAAGCCGTGCCAGTCGGCGAGGTCGGGATGAGCGAGCACGCGCTCGATGACGTCGAGCGACAGGTCGAGGCGGTCGGCCTCCTCGGCGTCGATGTTGAGGCCCATGCGGGCGCGCTTGGCGGCCAGGCACAGCGACAGCAGCCGCTCGGCCATGACAGGCAGCATGTCGTCCTTGTGGGAGACTTCATAGCGCGGATGCAGCGCCGACAGCTTCACCGAAATGCCGTGGTTGTAGCGGATGTCAGGGCCGTTGGTGCCATTGTCGAGCGACGAGATCGCCTCGGCATAGGCGCGGTGATAACGCAGTGCGTCGGCTTCGGTGCGGGCGGCCTCGCCCAGCATGTCGAAGGAGTAGAGATAGCCCTTCTGGATCATCGAGCGGCCACGCTTGACCGCTTCGGTGATGGTGCGGCCGAGCACGAACTGCTCGCCCATTTCGCGCATGGCAGCGGCAACCGCGGTGCGGATCACCGGCTCGCCGAGACGGCGCACCATGGAACGCAGCGTGCGTTCGATCGAGCCCTCGCCTTCGTCCAGCACGCGGCCGGTCAGCATCAGCGCCCAGGTCGAGGCATTGACGAAGATCGAGCTCGAACCGCCCGAATGCGACGACCAGTCATGTGGCGCGATCTTGTCGGCGATGAGATCGTCCATGGTCTCGGTGTCGGGCACGCGCAGCAGCGCCTCGGCCAGGCACATTAGCGCCACGCCTTCCTTGGTCGACAGGCCGTAGGCGGACAGGAACACTTCCATCAGCCGCGGATCGGTCGAGCCGCGAACGGCGCGCACGAGATCGGCCGCACGGGCGGAAATCGCCTTGCGGTCGTCGGCGGAAAGGTTGGCCAGATCAGCCAGCCGCTTCACGGCGGCGGCTTCGTCTGGAAGGTAGTTGGCGCGAATTTCCTGGCGGATGGCGTCGAGCGCTGACATGGCGATCCTGTGGAGCGGTTGAGGCTACGCCCGGCGCGAACCCACGCCCGAGCATTTTGACGAAAACTAGCACGTCGCCCGGATTCCGGCCGGTCCAAATAATTCGACTTTGCAGACTAACTGACCTAGGATCGAAGGCAATTATCTTCCAAATGAGCCGCAATATCCATGTCTGAAGATCAATTGGACCGTATCGACCGCAACATCATGTTCGCCCTTTCGCGCGACGGACGCTTGTCGATGGCTGAGCTTGCCACAAAAGTGGGACTTTCCAAGACCCCGGTGCAGGCGCGGGTCAAGCGACTGGAGAAAGAGGGCTTCATCAGGGGCTATCAGGCGGTCATCGACAGCGAGCGCATGGGCGAAGGCCACGTCGCCTTTGTCCAGGTCAAGCTTTCCGACACCCGCTCGGCAGCCCTCGACGATTTCAACCGTGCGGTCCATGCGGTGCGCGAGATCGAGCAATGCCACATGATGGCGGCGAGCTTCGATTACCTGCTGAAGGTCCGCACCAGGGACATAGCCACCTACCGTCGGGTTCTGGGCGAACGCATTTCCGCCCTGCCCCACGTCGCCCAGACATCGACTTTCGTGGCGATGGAAACGGTAAAGGACCGCTGACTACTCGCTGAGCGTCTTGAGGAAGGCCACCAGCGCCGCCTTTTCACGATCGGAAAGTGCCACCGGATGTATCTCCGTTTCGCCCTCGATAGCCTTCGGGGCCGTGGCATAGTGGCTGACGACCTGCTCCAGCGACACGAACTGGCCGGCATGCATGTAAGGCGGGCGCTCGGCCACCCCGCGCAAGGACGGCGTCTTGTAGGCCCTCACCAGTTCCGGTGAACTCTTCTGCATGAAACGCAACTCTCCGCAGGCCTCCTCGCCGCCATCACGGAATTTGCCGAGGCAGTTGAACGGATCGGCCTGCACCTCCGCGAGAACGGCGACCCGGCCGCGGTCCTCAAACAGACCGGACACCGGCGGAACGCCGGTGTTATGAAAATGGTTGTCGGTGAAGCGCGGGCCGGTATGGCAGGTCGAGCAATTGGCCTTGCCGATGAACAGCCGGAGCCCCTGCCGTTCCTCTGAAGTCAGATCGTCTCCGGCCGATGGTTGCCGGCCTTGCGCCAAAGCATCGGCGAAGCGGTCGAAACGGGTCTTGCCATGGACGAGCGAACGTTCGAAGGCAGCGATTGCCTTGCCGATGTCGGAATAGAGGCGATCGATGCCGTCGCGCTGGGCGTCGGTCATCCCGGCCCAGGCCGCCTGTTCGGCGGGCGTCCCGAACGGTCCGGCACTTGCCGGCAGGTTTGAAAGGTCGGGCAGCGGCCGGAAGATCCGCTCATAGCGCTCGCCGAAGCGGCGCTTGATGTAGTGCGCATAGGCCGTGCGTGTGCCGGCATGTTCGAGCGGATTCTCGAGCGGCGTCAGCGCCTGCGACCACAGGCTGTCGCGCCTGCCGTCCCAGAAGAAGAACGGATCGCGCGCCACGCCCGCCAACGGCATGGTGCGCCTGTTGGTCTCGCCCACGCCCTTGCCGCGCGGCAGATCGTCCTGGAACTGGCGGTCGATCTTGTGGCAGGTGCCGCAGGCAACATTGCCGTCGCGGCTCATGCCGGTGTCGAAGAACAGCGTCGCTCCAAGCGCTGCAGCCCCCGGATCGTCGGCGAAACGGTTGGTCGGATCGGGCGGCAGCGGTGCCAGCGCCGACAAGGACATCGAGGCGATCGTGCGTTTTTCGGTATCTGTGAAGTCGGCATCGCTGCAGCCTGCCAGCATTGCCACGAGCGCCGCGGCCGCTGTCAGTTTGGAAAGCGGGCCGCGTGCCATGGCCTCATAACACCAGGTTAAAGGTGGCGTCATCGGCGCCAGCCGGAGCCGTGATACCGAACTTGAGCTGCCACCAGCCAGTCATCGAGAATTTCATGCCCTCGATGCGATAGCGCCCGTCTCCCAGATAGGCCGTCGCCTCGGGGCTGGTCGGCAGACCATGCGCATGCTCGGGCATGCCGCCGCCGATGGTGATTGCTGCCCCTTCAACCGGCGCGCCCTGCCGTGTTTTCACCGTCAGCACCCAATTGTGCAGGTCGCCCTGCCTGGGCTCGCCGGCCTCGGGCGCAATAGACAGGGCGTATAGGCCCTTGGCCGAATTCTTGGCGCGCGCGAGGTCAGGCCCCGGCTTCTCCGGCGCCGTCAGGTAGACGACAGCGAGAAAGCCAACCGCGAGGGCAACCAGCCCGAACGCCCCGACGACCATGCGCCACGCTGAAGTCATTCCACTTCCTCCCGCCTGCCGACAACGTATTGCCGACGGCACGCCTTCCCGACCGCATCGGATTCGCGGCATCCGCAAGATGGCCCGATCTCACCAGCTTGGCTATTCGATCAGTGACACGTGACCGACGCCCATGAGCCAGGCCGCCTCACTGGATCGGCCGAAAACAAACAACTACAGCAACTTACGCGAGTTTTCGGATTCAACGACAAAAGAAAACGCGCGGTCCGGCTTGGACCGCGCGCTGCCCTTGGCACAGCGATGGCGCGCCCTAGAGCCCCAGTCCGCCGATGCAGACATATTTGGTGTCGAGATAGTCCTCGATGCCCTGATGACCGCCCTCGCGGCCAAGACCCGACTCCTTGACGCCGCCGAACGGCGCTTCAGGCGTGGTGATCAGGCCTTCGTTGACACCGACCATGCCGTATTTCAGTCCTTCCATCACGCGGAAGGCGCGGCCGAGATTGCCGGTGTAGAAGTAGCTCGCGAGGCCGAATTCCGTGTCGTTGGCGAGCGCAATCGCCTCCTCTTCGGTCTCGAACTTGAACACCGGAGCGACCGGGCCGAAGATCTCTTCCTTCATGAACATCATGGCAGGCGTGGCGTCGGAAATGACCGTCGGCTCGAAGAACGAACCGCCAAGCGCGTGGCGCTTGCCGCCGGCAACCACCTTGCCGCCCTTTGCGGTTGCGTCGGCGATGAACTCCTCGACCTTCTCGACAGCCTTTTCGTCGATCAGCGGGCCCTGCTGCACCCCGGCATCCAGGCCGGAACCGACCTTGAGCTTGTTCGAGGCCTCGGCCAGCTTGGCCACGAACTTGTCGTAGATGCCGGCCTGGGCGAAGAAGCGGTTGGTGCAGACGCAGGTCTGGCCGGAGTTGCGGAACTTCGCAGTAATGGCGCCTTCAACGGCGCGATCGATATCGGCGTCGTCGAAAACCAGGAACGGCGCATTGCCGCCGAGTTCCATCGACACCTTCTTCACGGTCGAAGCCGACTTGGCGATCAGCATCTTGCCGACCTCGGTAGAGCCGGTGAAGGTGATTTTCTTGACCAGCGGGTTGGCGCAGATCTCGTCGCCGATTTCGCCGGCTGAACCGGTCACGACGTTGACCACACCCTTGGGGAAGCCGACCTCCTCGCACAGCGCGCCCCAGGCAAGGCCCGAATAAGGCGTCTGCGAAGCAGGCTTGACCACGGCGGTGCAACCCGCCGCCAGTGCCGGTCCGAGCTTGCGTGACAGCATGGAAGACGGAAAGTTCCACGGCGTGATGGCCGCGATGACGCCCACCGGCTCCTTGGTGACAAGCACACGGCGATCGGCCCATGGCGACGGAACCACGTCGCCATAAGTACGGCGCGCTTCCTCGGCGAACCACAGCACATAGGCTGCCGACGAGCCGATCTCGCCCTTGGCTTCCGTCAGCGACTTGCCCTGCTCGATGGTCAAAAGCTCGGCGAGCGAGTCCTGATTGTCCATGATGGCGTCGTGAAGCTTGCGCAGAAGCTTCGAGCGTTCGAGCGCCGAGGTCTTGCGGAAGGTCTTGAAGGCTTCGCTCGCGGCTTCGATGGCGCGGCGGGTCTCGGCGGCTCCGGACCGCGGTACGGTGCCGATCTTCAGGCCGGTGGCGGGGTTGATGACGTCGACGGTCTTGCCGGAATCAGCCTGCACCCATTCGCCGTTGATGAGATTGGCCTGCCTCATGAACTGGCTGGCTTTCTGGAGCATGGATTGGCCTCCTTGTGTGGCGTCTAACGGACGCGAACTGATCTTGGAATTCGTCGAAGCGGCGTCCGCGCGGATCGGTCGATGTCCGGCACGCCATGTCAGAGACTAGTAGCGTGCCGCGAGCCCGCCGAGCAACCGGATTATGGCATAGATACGTTGGTCCAGCCGCAACCAAATGCCGTCAGCCGAACACCATGGTGGCGACCGTCAGCCAGAAAGCCGTGGTCAACACAGCGCAGCCGGTTGCAATCGTCATCTGGTTCGAGGCCAGCGCCTGCCCGGTGCCGAACTGGATGGCGATCAGGTAGGAATTGACGCCCGACGGCAGGCTGGCGGCGGCCACGGCCACTTTGGCCGGCAAGGGCGGCAGGCCGAACAGCCAGGCAAACCCCAATGCGACTGCCGGCATCAGCATCAGCTTGAGCACCGACAGGGCCAGCGCCGGCTTGATGTTGCCCGAGATGCCGAATTTCCTGAGCCCTACCCCCATGGCAAACAGGGCCAGCGGGCCGGCGATGTTGGCCAGTGCATCGACGAATCTGCTGGCAAGTCCCGGCAGCGGAAATCCGGTCGCGCGCCACGCCAGTCCGGCCAGGATGCCGAGGATCAGCGGGTTGGTGAACACCTTGCGCAGGAAGTCCCTGATGATTTCGAGGGGATGCAGCGGCTCGTCGCGGCGCGGCCCGAACAGCTGGAACAGGATGATGGAGGCCATCATCATGGTCGGCAGGTGCACCGAGATGATCAGCGACAGCACTTCGAAACCCTGCTGGCCGAAAACGCCGAGCATGAAGGGGATGCCGAGCAGGACCAGATTGGAAAACGCCGACGACACGCCGCCGACGACCCCGGCCTGCCCGTCGCGCCCGAACAATCGCGTCGTCACCAGATGGCCAGCCGTCCAGGTGACGATGACGGCAGCGAAATAAGTGGCCCACAGCGCCCAGGGCGCGGAACCGTGAAAATCCGCCCCGATCATGGTGCGGAACAGAAGCAGCGGCAGCGCCACCCCGATGGCGAATTCCGAGAGCGCATCGCCGGCCTCAACCCTGAGATAGCCGGTGACGCCGGCAAGATATCCCAGTGCCACCAGGCCGAAGACGAAGAGCACGGTTTCAACGAGTGGGGACATCTGCGCTTTTTCTCGGGAATCGAACGGGACGAGCATCGCCGCCGTCGCCGCGCCGATCAAGCTTGGATGGTTAAGCCAGTATAGCGAAAGCACTTTCTGCGCGCCTTGCCTTTCAATCGGCTTTGGCATCCCTATATCCGCAACGCCGGCCAGGATCTTTCATGCTCAGAATTGCCTTTGCGCTTTTGCTTTTGTCTTTTGCAGTGCCTGCCCAAGCCACCGAGGCCGGCTGGGCCCTGCTGCGCAATGGCGGCCACGTCGTGCTCCTGCGCAACGCCATGACGACGGGCACCGTCGAGCCTCCCAACTTCGACATCGAGAAATGCTCGACCCAGCTCAACCTTTCCGACCGTGGACGCCAGCAGGCGCGCAAGATCGGTGCGCTGTTTGCCGCCCGCGCCGCACCGGTCGAAAAGGTGCTGGCGAGCCGCTATTGCCGGACGCTGGAGACAGCCCGCCTCGCCTTCGATGACCAGTCCGTCGAGCCGATGGCGGCACTGGACAAGCCCACCGACGCCACCCAGCATGCCGACGTCGCTGCTGTCATGGACATCATCAAGAACTTCTCGGGCTCCGACAACATCGTGCTCGTCACTCATCTGGAGAACATCCAGGCGCTGACTGGCGCAGCCGCGCGCGAGGGTGAGGCGCTGATCGTCGGCCTTCAGGGAGACAAGCTGCATGTGCTTGGCCGCATCGTCTTTTGACGCTCCGAACCCCGCACCTTCCCCGGCGGACGGGCCCGGATGCGTCAACCAAGGCGCAGAATTTGGCCTTTTCCTGTCCGGAAAAACCGATTAGACAGCCCCTCAACACTATGCGCGCAGAATCTGTTTCAGGTTCATGACCGCACTCATCAAAGGAAAAGCCGTGTCCACGACCTTCGAGAAAGTCGCCAAGATCATTGCCGAGACGAGTGAGATCGACATCGACACCATCACGCCCGAGAGCCACACCATCGACGACCTCGGCATCGATAGCCTCGACTTCCTCGACATCGTCTTTGCGATCGACAAGGAGTTCGGCATCAAGGTGCCGCTCGAGAAGTGGACGCAGGAAGTCAATGACGGCAAGGCTTCGACCGACGAATATTTCGTCATGAAGAACCTGTGCGCCAAGATCGACGCACTCGTCGCCGCCAAGAGCGCCTGAGAACACTGAAGCCGCCCATGGCCAATCGCGACGTCGTCATCACCGGCATCGGCCTCGTCTCTTCGCTCGGCGAAGGCGGCGAGGCTCACTGGCAGAAGCTCAGCGCCCCTGACGCTGCGCCCGTCATCGACGTGGAGCGTTTCTCGCCCTACTCGATCCATCCCCTCCCGGAAATCGACTGGGGCCTGCAGATCGCCAAGCGCGGCGACCAGCGGCAGATGGAGACCTGGCAGCGGCTGGGCACCTACACTGCCGGCATGGCGCTCGATGACGCGGGCATCAAGGGCAATGACGAGCTCAGCACGACCATGGACATGGTCGTGGCTGCCGGTGGCGGCGAACGCGATGAAACGGTCGACGCCGGCGTGCTTGCCGCGTCGGAGACGCGCGGCGACCGCGACGTCCTGCTGAACGAGAAGCTGACCACCGAACTGCGCCCCACACTGTTCCTGGCCCAGCTTTCGAACCTGTTGGCCGGCAACATCTCGATCGTCCACAAGGTCACCGGCTCCTCGCGCACCTTCATGGGCGAGGAAGGCGCAGGCGTCTCGGCCATCGAGACGGCTGCAGCGCGCATCCGCTCCGGCCAGTCGACCCATGTGCTGGTTGGTGGTGCCTTCCAGACCGAACACTCCGACATGCTGCTCGGCTACGAACTGGCCGGCTACCTTCATCGTGGCCCATGGAAGCCCGTGTGGCAGCGCCAGGGCTCCGAAGGCGGCGGCGTGGTTTCCGGCTCCGGCGGCGCATTCCTGGTGCTTGAATCGCGCGAGCATGCCGAAGCCCGCGGCCAGAAGATCTATGCGCAGCTCGGTCCCGTCGTTTCGGGACGCGCCCGTCGTCGCCGCGACGGTGGCCTGGAGGCCGGGTTTGCCGAACTGCTGACCAGGGCGCAGCTGCCCGACGGTGAGTTGCTGGCGATCTCGGGTGCATCAGGCGCCCATGCCGCCACCGCGACCGAAAAAGCAGTGCTCGGCGCCAAGCCCATTGCCGCACGCGCGCTCTCGTCGCTCACCGGCCACATGAAAGAAGCTCAGTTTCCCTTTGCCGTGGCCCTTGCCGCGCTCGCCGTCGATCGCGGCGCGGGCTACCCGGCTTTCGAGGCTGGCGAGAAGGAATTTGCCGGAAAGCCGCGCAATGTTCTCGCAACTGCCGTCGGCTATCACCAATTCGAAGGCTTGGCGCTCGTCTCCGCGCCGCGCTGAAGGGTGTCAGGACAGAACATGGCCAATCTGAAGGATCATCTCGGCAGACCAGTGGTCGCCGTCACCGGTATCGGCGTCGTCACCTCGCTTGGTGTCGGCAAGGCCGACAACTGGGCAGCGCTGACCGCGGGCAAGTCGGGCATCCACCCGATCACCCGCTTCCCCACCGAGCTGCTCAACACCCGCATCTCCGGCATGGTCGATTTCCTGCCGTCGAGCACCAAAGGCGCCAGCGCCCTGACCTACGAGCTGGCCGAGACGGCAGCACGCGAAGCCGTCGAGGAAGCCGGTTTTGCCGGCGGCGATTTCGACGGCCCGCTGTTCCTTGCCTCCCCGCCGGTCGAGCTCGACTGGCGCGACCGCTTTGCGCTTTATGCCGGCGACGACGAAGGCTCGGCCTCGGAGCGCCTGCTCAAGGTAGCGGGCAACCAGAACTCGCTCGATATGTTCGAGACGTCGCAGTTCGGCTCGATCGCCGATCGCCTCGCCGACCGCTTCGGCACGCGCGGCCTGCCGATCACCACCTCGACGGCCTGCGCCTCGGGCGCCACCGCCATCCAGCTCGGCGTCGAGGCGATCCGTCGCGGCGAATGCGACCGCGCACTGTCGGTCGGCGCCGACGGCTCGGCAACCGCCGAGGCGTTGATCCGCTTCTCGCTGCTGTCGGCCCTTTCGACCAACAATGACGTGCCCGAAAAGGCATCGAAGCCCTTCTCCAAGGACCGCGACGGCTTTGTGCTGGCGGAAGGCTCTGCGGCGCTGGTGCTGGAATCGCTCGAAAGCGCGCTTGCCCGCGGTGCCGAAGTGCTGGGCATCCTCAGGGGCTGCGGCGAAAAGGCCGACGATTTCCACCGCACCCGCTCCAAGCCCGACGGCTCGCCGGCCATCGGTGCGGTCAAGGCAGCGCTTGCCGATGCGGGCCTCAGCGAAGACGAGATCGACTACGTCAATGCCCACGGCACCTCGACGCCCGAAAACGACAAGATGGAGCATCTGTCGCTTTCGACCGTGTTCGGCGAGCGTATCCGCAAGATTCCGGTGTCGTCGAACAAGTCGATGATCGGCCACACCCTGTCGGCAGCTGGCGCCATCGAGGCCGCCTTCTCGCTCATGACCATGCGCGAAGGCGTCATTCCGCCGACCATCAACTACGACAATCCCGATCCCTCGATCGAGCTCGACGTGGTGCCGAATGTGAAGCGGAAGGCCGAGGTTCGCACCGTGCTTTCCAACTCTTTCGGCTTTGGCGGCCAGAACACCTGCCTTGTCATGGCGCGGGAACCGGTCTAAGCGACCGCCTACACGAAATTAGGCACTGCGACGCCGCTTGGGCATCGAATGCGATGCGCGGGCGCCGCAGCGACAAGGATTAGCGACACCATGCGCGCATTGCAGCTCGTTGAGGACCGCCGGCTCGAGCAGGTCGACATTGCCCCGCCGCCGCCTCCAGGCCTCGGCGAAGTCACGCTCCGCATCAAGGCGGTTGCCCTCAACCACATCGACGTCTGGGGCTGGCGCGGCATGGCGTTCGCCAAGCGCAAGCTGCCGCTGGTCATCGGCGCCGAAGCCTCTGGCGAAGTCGACCAGGTCGGCCCCGGCGTGACCGGCCTTGCGCCCGGCCAGCTGGTGTCCATCTACGGCGCCCGCACCTGCGGCCTGTGCCGCCCCTGCCGCGAAGGCCGCGACAATCTCTGCGAACACGTCTCGGGCGTGCACGGCTTTCATCTCGACGGCTTCGCCCAGGAAAAGATCAACCTGCCGGCGCGCCTGCTGGTGCCGGCCCCTCCCGGCGTCGACGCCGTTGGCGCTGCAGTTGCACCTGTCACCTTCGGCACGGTCGAGCACATGCTGTTCGACAACGCCAAGCTGGAACCCGGTGAGACGATTCTCATCCATGCCGGCGGCTCTGGCATCGGCTCGGCAGCGATCCAGCTCGCCAAGAAGATGGGCTGCACCGTCATCACCACTGTCGGCTCCAACGACAAGATCGAAAAGGCCAAGGCGCTCGGTGCCGACCACGTCATCAACTACCGCGAGGATCGCTTCGAAGGCGTGGTGCGCAAGCTGACCAAGAAGAAGGGGGTCGACGTCGTCTTCGAGCATGTCGGCAAGGACACCTGGGCCGGCTCGATGTTCAGCCTGAGGCGCGGCGGCCGTCTGGTCACCTGCGGCTCGACTTCTGGTGTGTCGACCGAAGTAAACCTGATGATGCTGTTCCAACAGCAGCTGAAGCTGCTCGGCTCCTTCGGTTGCCGCATGGAAAATATGGCCGACGCCATGCAGAAGATGGCCGCCGGGCTGGTCAAGCCTGTCATCGACACTGAGGTCGATTTCGGCTCCATCGACACGGCGCTGAAGCGCATGGAAGGCCGCGACGTCTTCGGCAAGATCATCCTCCGCATCGACTGAGGATCGTTCCGAATTGCCCCGCAGGAAGGCCAGCAAGATTCCCAACCCCACGATGATGCGCATCATGGGGCGGCTCCGCATGCTCAACTACTGGCTTGTCGCCCAGGTGGCACTGGTGGTGCTGAAGCTGCTTCGACTTCTGCCTGTCGACAGGGCGCTGAACTTCGCCGACCGGGCAGCCCGCACGGTCGGCCCCTGGGTCGGCCGCCATGGCGTCGCCGTCGACAATCTGCGCAACGCCTATCCGGAAAAGAGCGACGCCGAGATCGAGGCCATCGCCCTGGACATGTGGGGCAATATGGGCCGGCTGGGCGCGGAATACATCTTCCTCGACCAGATCTTCGATTTCGACCCCGCGGCAAAGACGCCCGGTCGCATCGAGGTGTCGGGCATCGACCATTTCCTGGAGATCGCAGGCGAAGACAAACCACACATCGTCTTCACCGCCCATCTCGGCAATTTCGAGCTACTGCCGATCGCGGCCGCGACTTTCGGCATGAAGATCACCGCCCTGTTCAGGCCGCCCAACAATCCCTACCTCGCCGAATACATCCTTTCGAGGCGCACCTCGAACATGGGCGACCTGCTGGCATCGCAGCGCGGCGCTTCATTCGCCCTCGCCGGCATCCTCGACCGCGGCGGCAATGTCGGCGTGCTCGTCGACCAGAAGTTCAATCGCGGACTGAGGACGACCTTCTACGGCCGCGAATGCGAGACCAACCCGGTGCTCGCCATGCTCGCCCGCCACTATGACTGCGACGTCTACCCGGCCCATTGCATCCGCCTGCCTGGCAATCGCTACCGACTGACGGTGGAGGACAAGCTCGCGCTGCCGCGCCGCGAGGATGGTGCAGTCGATGTCCAGTCCCTTACCCAGATGCTCAACGACACGGTCGAACGCTGGGTGCGCGAGGATCCCGGCCAGTGGATGTGGTTCCACAAGCGCTGGATGCTCTCGGACGGCAAGCCGCGCAAGGCAAACAAGGCCGGCAAGCTGGCTGCCGACTCCTGATTATCGTCAGTAGTAGTTCATAACCGCGTGCTTGGCCTCGGCGAAGAACAGCCAGCGCTCGGTGACGACGCCGAGCGCATAAAACGCCACCGCCAGCACCGATGCGGTGACCGCCACGGCGCCCGCGCCTGAGAGCATCGCGACCACCAGCAACAGGATCGGCACGGCTCCGCCCGATATCATCGCAAGCTTCGACAGCTTCAGCGCGTGCTTGCGCGCGACCTTGAAGCCCATTTCGCGGGTGAGGTAGTTGTCGTTGATATGCGGCCGCTCGAACAGCCTGACGCGTCCGATACCGCTAAGACCGGTGGCGGTCTCGGGCGTCGACAAAGGCGATAGCGTGCGCAGCCGGATCCACCAGACATGCTTGGCGCACCAGGCGGCCATGACCGCTATGATGCCCACTATCGCCGGCACGACTGTGCTGCTGCCTGCGACGGCGGCGAATGCCGTCGCGAGCACAAGCCCGCCGGCGGCTGCGAAAAGCAGGTAGCAGAGCGGCGTCGCTTGCGTGTTCCAGCCCTGAATGGACCGCAGCGAGGCATAGATCATGCCGGTGCAGTAGACGGTTACCGCGCACATCACGGCCCCGACGACGCCAACTGCCGGCACGTAGCGTCCGTCGATGACGGCAAACCAGGCCGAAAGCGCCAGCGGCACGAAGGTCGCCAGCGCCATCACACCCTCGCGCGACAGCCAGCTCGAACGCCATTGCGATAGCGCCCGCCAGGCGCGCTGCGGATTGCCGAGATGCAGCGTCGATGCCAGGAGCCCGCCCGAGATCATTGCCAGCGCCAGCACATGGGCGAGTTTGGTGGCTACGGCGGAGGGATCGAGCAGGCCGAGCCCGAGCATGGCGGCCAGTCCGTAGCCCAATCCCGAAAGCGTGGTGAAGATGATGATGGAAGGTGCTGGATGCATGTTTCAGATTCTGTCCAGCATTCCATCGAGCCAGGCAAAGAAGCCCCTAGCCCCGTCGGTGTTTTCAGCAAGCATGGCAGCACTTGCGGCGAGCGACTTGCGCGGGCGTGGCGGCAGATATTTGTTGGTCGGGCGCGTACCCTGCTCCGGCATCAGGTCGAAACCGCCGCGTTCGGCGACCATGCGCGAAACGTCAGAGCCGGGATCTCCAAGATCGCCGAAATGCCTGGCGTTTACCGGGCAGGTGCGCACGCAGGATGGGATGCGATCGACTTCCTTGAGTGTCTCATTGTAGACGCGGTCGACACAGAGCGTGCACTTCTTCATCACCCCGGCCGCGAGGTCCATCTCGCGCGCACCATAGGCGCAGGACCAGGCGCACAGACCGCAGCCGATGCACTTGCTCTCGTCGACGAGAACGATGCCGTCCTCGGCTCGCTTGTAGGAAGCACCGGTCGGGCAGACGGTGACGCAGGGCGCATCCTCGCAGTGCAGGCAGGATTTTGGGAAATGCACGATCCGGGCGTCGCCCGCCTCGCCGATCACCTTGCCGCCCTCGGGCACGACCTCGAATGTGTGGATGCGATTGAGGAAGGTGCCCGAGACATCGGCACCGTAAGGCTCCTGATCCGACAGCGCCGCGCCGTAGCCGCCGGTGTTCCATTCCTTGCAGCTGATGACGCAGGCATGGCAACCGACGCAGACATCGAGGTCGATGACCAGCCCTAGTTTCTTCGGCGTCGGCAGTGACGGCAGGCTGGTCATGAGCCCTCACTTCCTTCTCCCCGTTCACGGGGAGAAGATGGTCCGAAGGACCGGATGAGGGGCAGAGCGAACCTGCGGCGATTACTCTGCCCCTCACCTGCCTGCCGGCTTCCTCTCCCCGTGAACGGGGAGAGGCGACTTGTCCGCAAGGTCTTGCCCGACATTCCCCTCATTTTGCCCACTCCTGGCCGTAGCGCAGCTCTTCCGCATGCCGCCGCCGCTGCGCCACCGCCGAGAAATGCGGTTCGCTGACCTTTGCAGGCTCGGCCTTCTCGATGCGCACGCGCAGGTCGTACCAGGCGGCCTGTCCGGTGATCGGGTCGGAGTTCGACCAGCGCATCCCGTCGCCCTTGGGCGGCAGAAGCTCGTGGATCAGATGGTTCATCAGGAAGCCTTTTTGCGCTTCCGGTGCATCGCGATCGAGGGCCCATGCCCCTTCCCGCTTGCCGATCGCGTTCCAGGTCCACAACGTGCTGGAATTGACCGCCTCCATGCGCGCGATCTCGACCTTGATGCGGCCGTGATGCGAGATGACCCAGACCCAGTCGCCCGTCGAAAGCCCGTGCTGATCGCAGATCGCGCCGGGCACATAAAGCGGGTTTTTGGTGTGGATCTGGCGCAGCCAGGCATTCATCGAGCCCCAGGAATGGTACATCGCCGCCGGCCGCTGGGTGATGGCGTGATAGGGGTATTCTTCGCCGCTCACCGCCGCTTCCTCGAACGGCCGATACCAGACAGGCAGCGGATCGAAGGTTTCGAGGATGCGCTCCCGGTGCGTTTCTGGTGCAAACGGCTCGCGCACACCTTCCGCCGAGAGCACGAATTTCTGCAGCGTCTCCTGGTAGAGCTGGAAGGTCACCGGCTGGGGCGTGTCGAAGAAGCCCATGCGCACGGCAAAATCCTGATAGGCTTGGTTGGCGTGCTTGAAGAACTGCGCCTCCAGCGGAATGTGGGCCGAAAAGAAAGAACCGTTCTCGATGTAGCGTTCCAGCTGTTCGGGATTGGACGCCCCTCGTCCGGCGCGATCGCCTGAACTGCCGCGGAAGCCGGCCAGCGGTCCGATGCCCGGCCGCCGCTCATGGCGCACGATGTAGTCTGCGTAATCCTTGTAAAGCGGCTTTCCGTGGTTGTCGGCGAAGCCCGGTAGCCTCAGACGCGCGCCGAGATCGAGCAGAACCGTCTGGAAGCCGCGCACATCCCGGTCTGGCTCGACCACCGGCCAGCGAATGGCGTCCTGCACGGCATCGGGCTCGGAAATCGGCCGGTCGAGCAGCGAGATGCAGTCGTGCCGTTCGAGATAGGTCGTATCGGGCAGGATGAGGTCGGCGTAAGCGACCATCTCCGAGGAATAGGCATCCGAATAGATGATCTTTGGGATGCGGTACTCGCCTGTATCAGGGTCCTTGTCTTCCAGCATCTTGATGACGCCTGACGTGTTCATCGACGAGTTCCAGGCCATGTTGGCCATGTAGAGGAACATCAGATCGACAGAATATGGATCGCCGGCATGGGCATTGGCGATCACCATATGCATCAGCCCATGGGCAGAGATCGGCGCATCCCAGGAAAAGGCCTTGTCGATGCGCATCGGCCGTCCTTCCGGATCGACCAGAAGGTCCTCCGGTCCCCTGGGAAAGCCGAGATGTGGCCCCGAAAGCGGCTTGTTGGAGCCGAAGTGCTCGGCCTTGCCATGCGGCGTCGGATGAGCGCTGATGGGCTTCGGATAGGGCGGCTCGAAACGGAAGGCGCCGGGACAGTCGACCGCCCCGATCAGCACCTGCAGCATATGCAGCGCGCGCGCCGTCTGGAAACCGTTGGAATGGGCGGAAAGCCCGCGCATGGCATGGAACGAGACCGGCCGGCCGACAAAACTCTCGTGGCGCTGGCCGTTGACGTCGGTCCATGGCTGGTCGATCGAGATCGTCTCCTCGAAGGCGACACGGCCGATCTCGGTGGCCAGCCCACGGATCGTCTCCGCCGAAACGCCAGTTTCCTTCTCGACCGCCTCCGGCGCATATTGCGGATCGAGATACTTTTCCGCCAGCAACTGGAATGCCGGCACTGCAAAGCGGCCATCCGGCAGCCCGACGCGGCCGTAGAGCCCTGCCCGCGCGCCTGACGTTCCCAGCGGCACCACCTGTTCGGTGACAGTCTCGTGGATCTGTACCTTGCCATCCTTGTCACGCAGGAACAGCCCGTGTTCGGGCGTGCCAGGCGCGTCGATCACCAGCCATGTCGCGTTCGAATAGCGCACGACGTAGTCGACATCGATTCTTCGCGCCTTGAGCAATTCGTGCACCAGCGACAGGATCAGCAGGCCATCGGTGCCGGGACGGATGCCGATCCAGTTGTCGGCGACGGCCGAATAGCCGGTGCGCACGGGATTGACCGAGACGAAGCGGGCACCGCGCTTCTTGAGCTTTGAGATGCCGATCTTGATCGGGTTGGAATCGTGATCCTCGGCCACGCCGAACATGACGAACAGCTTGGTCCGGTCCCAGTCGGGCGCGCCGAATTCCCAGAACGCCCCGCCGATGGTCATGATGCCGGCGGCGGCCATGTTGACCGAGCAGAAGCCGCCATGGGCGGCATAATTGGGCGTGCCGAACTGCTGGGCCCAGAAGCCCGTCAGCGACTGCGACTGGTCGCGGCCGGTGAAGAAGGCGAGCTTTTTCGGATCGTTCTGCCTGACGTCGTCGAGCCAGCTCGTCGCAAGCGACAGCGCCTCATCCCAGGAGATCTGCTTGAATTCGCCGGAGCCGCGCGGCCCGGTCCTCAGCATCGGCCCACTCAGCCGCGCCGGTGCGTAGTGCTGCATGATGCCGGCGGAACCCTTGGCGCACAGCACCCCGCGATTGACCGGATGGTCGCGGTTGCCCTCTATGTAGCGGACCTTACCGTCCTTGAGATGGACGTCGATGCCGCAGCGACAGGCGCACATATAGCAGGTGGTCTTGCGTATCTCGTCGGAGACGGGCTCCGAAAGCGCTACGCGCGGTTCCGATTTCATCAGGCGACCTCCCTGACAATGAGTCCTATCGAGTGAGGTCGCGAAAGGAAATGCCCCAGAACGACGCTCCCGGGCAAAATTTGTCTATATCTTCGAGGGAACTTAGGTTGGACAGCTAAAGTCGCGTCGGAAGCCGGAAATGAAAAGGCCGGGGAGTCCCCACTCCCCGGCCCTCTCGTAGGCCCGTCATCCCCGTACCGTCTTCGCGGCGCATCCCCACGCCGCGCTTCGACATCCACGACCAAGCTTGGTCAGGACGTCAGAATATTGAATGCGTCTATATTAGCATCTGACCAAATTAGTCCAAGCGCCTAACGCGCCAATCCCGCCTCGTCAGGCACATTCGCTGCGCCAGTGAGGTAAATCGGCAACTAAGTGGCCAACGTCATAGCTCTCACCTCACCTAATTCGTGACGATGATCCGCGTATTGCCGGCTCCGACCTCGCGGACCAGCGAATAGAACAACGCGGCATTGCCGGTCTGCAAGCGAACGCAACCATGCGAGGCCGGCCGGCCGAGTTGCCGTACGGAGCCGGTACCGTGGATGGCGTAGCCGCCATTGTAGAAGACCGAATAGGGCATCGGCGAATTGTCATACTTGCTCGAATACCACATGCGATGCAGCCGCTTGGGCCGCCAGCTGCCGCGTGGCGTCACATAACCCTTGCGGGCCGTCGACACCGGCCATTGATGGATGACCCTCCCGTCGACGCTGACGGTCATTGTCTGTGTGGCAATGCTGACCCTGGCCACAAGAACATCCGCAAAGGCCTGACAGGGAAATCCCGCCATCGCCAAGCCCGCGGCCATGAAGAGCGTCTTGAACATCTTTCGCCCATCCCCTGAACCAACTGCTTTTCTGCCTTCCAGGAGAAATGGGACCACGAAAGATTATACGGTTGGTAAACCGATCATATGGCGGAAAGCCGCCGGCTTCCCTGAATACTGGCGCCTGAAAATGACCTTTGCCGGCTCCAAACTGGTCCAGCCAGCCCCTATCGCCGCCCTGATCTGGCCCAGTTGACACGCCCGAGCATGGGCATAGGCTGCGTGCTGCAGCTGGAGCCTGGTTCCACGATGCTCCAGCCGGATAACGTGCGGCCCCCGCCCACCGTCGCCCGGAGGATGTCAAATCATGCAACAATCCCAGTATTTTACCGGTATGAGCCGGCGCCAATTGCTGTCCCTGATCGGCCTGACCGCCGGTTCGGCGGCCATGTACCAGGCAATGACCAGCCTGGGCCTCGCCGTTGAATCCGGATACCGAGGACCACCGAAGCTTGAAGGCGACCCCAAGGGCGCTACCGTCCTGATCCTGGGTTCCGGCCTCGCCGGCATGACAGCTGCGCTGGAACTGCGGGCAGTAGGCTACAAGGTTAAGATTCTCGAATACAACAGCCGCTCCGGCGGCCGTAACTGGACATTGCGTGGCGGCGACACCTACACCGAGCTCGGTGGCGCGACGCAGAAATGCGAGTTCGACGAGGGCCTCTACATCAACCCCGGTCCGTGGCGTATTCCCTACCACCACAATGGCCTGCTCGCCTATTGCCGCCGCCTCGGCGTGACGCTGGAACCGTTCCAGCAGCTCAACCACAACGCCTTCCTGCACTCGTCCAAGGCCTTCGGCGGCAAACCGCAGCGTGTCCGCGACATCAAGATCGACTTCCAGGGCCATGTCTCGGAACTGCTGGCCAAGGCTGCCCACACCGGCAAGCTCGAAGGCGCGGTGACCAAGGAAGACCAGGAGATGCTGCTCGAAGCGCTCCAGTCCTGGGGCGCGCTCGACAAGGATTATGCCTATGTGAAGAGCCTTGCGACATCGGAATTCCGCGGCTTTGCAAAGGATCCCGGCGGCGGCCTGACCGCGGTGCCGACGCCGAGCGAGCCGATCGCGCTCAAGGATATATTGAGCTCGGGCCTGTGGGGCAGCCTCGCCAACTTCGCCCTCTATGAATTCCAGACGACCATGTTCCAGCCTGTCGGCGGCATCGACATGATCGGCAAGGCCTTCACCAAGGAAGTCGGCGACCTCATCGCCTACCACGCCAAGGTCACCAAGATTCACCAGGACGACAAGGGCGTGACGGTCACCTATGAAGACCAGCAGAAGCCCGGCACCATGGTCGAGGAAAAGGCCGACTGGTGCATCTGCACCATTCCGCTGACCATTCTCAGCCAGATCGAGCTCAACGTCAGCGCCCCCATGCAGGCGGCAATCGAAGCCGTGCCTTACGCCTCTTCGGTCAAGGTCGGCCTGCAGTTCAAGCGCCGCTTCTGGGAACAGGACGAACTGATCTTCGGCGGCGTCAGCTACACCGACCTGCCGATCACCCAGATCTCCTATCCGAGCACCAGCTTCAACACCAACGGCAAGGGCGTGCTGCTCGGCGCCTACACCTGGAACGGCCCGCACTCCTACGAGTTCACCGCCATGGCACCGGAGGAGCGGGTCAAGCGCGCCGTCGAATACGGCACGATGATCCATCCGCAATACAAGGACGAGTTCGAGAACGGCATCTCGATGGCCTGGCACCGCTCGCCCTTCACCCTTGGCTGCGCCGGCGACTGGACCGAGGAAGCCCGCAAGGAGCACTACGAGAACCTCTGCAAGATCGACGGGCGCATCGTGCTGGCAGGCGAACACGCCTCCTACATTCCCGCCTGGATGGAAGGAGCGATCCTGTCGTCGCTGGATGCGATCACCCGGCTGCATCAGCGCGTCGTTTCGGGATGACGGCCATGGCCTGTCATTCCTCACCCCTCGTTTTCGCAAGGCATGCCACCATGACCCAGCAACACGCACGGCCACTCGGCCTTCTCGTCGCAACGGCATTCGCAACAGCGCTTTCGGCAACCACGGCCCTGGCAGATTCAGCCGGAGCGACGTTTTCCACGGGCGACAAGTTCTCGGAAAAGACCGGCCAGGAGCTTTACGCCAATGTCTGCCAGGCCTGTCACATGGACAAGGGACAGGGCGCAGTCGGCGCCGGCAAATATCCCGCACTCGCCAAGAACACGAATCTCGAAACGGGCGGCTATCCCGTCTTCGTGATCCTGCACGGCCTCAAGGGAATGCCGCCGGTCGGCCAGATGATGTCCGACGATCAGGTCGCCGCCGTCGTCAACTATGTCCGAACCAATTTCGGCAACGACTACAAGGACCCGGTGACGGCAGAGGATGTCGCCGGCGCCCGCTGACAAGAAAGGCCGGGCGGCTTTCCAGGCAGGGCCGCCCGCTCCCCTTCCAAAAAAGGAGACAGAAATGACCAAGATGCGGATCGCCGCCGCCACGCTGCTGGCTGGCGTTTTCATGTCAGGCAGCGCGCTGGCCGAGGACGTCATTCGCCACAAGACGCCGAACTCGGATTTCCCGATCGCCCGCGCCGTGGAAGTGCCGTCGGGCAAGACCACTGTCTATGTCAGCGGCGCCGTCCCTTCGGTCGTCGACGAAAAGGCGGAGAAAGGCAGCCTCGCCGCCTATGGCAACACCAAGACCCAGACCGAATCGGTGCTGAAGTCGATCGACAAGACGCTTGCCGATCTCGGGCTCAAGATGGGCGACGTGGTGAAGATGCAGGTCTTCCTCGTCGGCGACCCCGCTATGGGCGGCAAGATGGATTTTGCAGGCTTCATGGAAGGCTACACGCAGTTCTTCGGTACCAAGGAGCAGCCGAACCTGCCGGCGCGCTCGGTGATGCAGGTCGCGGGCCTCGTCGCACCCGGCTGGCTGGTCGAGATCGAAGTGACGGCCGTGCGCCCCTGACGGAAATCTTGTCCCCGGCTGTCCCTATATCGGGGCGGCCGGCTGTGCTCGACACGCTTGCCGGGATGCGCAAGACTGGCGGTCGACCAAGGCAAACAGGTTCGCGTCAGCAGCATGTATGACAAGCTTTTCAAGACTATAGACGATCGTCGTGACGAACTGGCGGAACTGACGGCAGAACTGATCCGCTTCCCCACCATCAATCCGCCCGGCGACGCCTATGGCCCCTGTGCCGATTATCTCGGCAGGCGCTTGGAGAAACGCGGCTTCGGCGTCGAATATGTTCGCGCCGAGGGTACGCCCGGCGACACCGATCGCTATCCGCGCATCAATGTCATCGCCCGCTTCGACGGCAGGTCGAAGGGACAGACCGTCCATTTCAACTCGCATATCGACGTGGTCGAGGCAGGCGAAGGCTGGACGGTCGATCCCTTTGCCGGCGTCATCAGGAACGGTCGCGTCTATGGCCGCGGCGCGTGCGACATGAAGGGCGGGCTTGCAGCCTCCATCATCGCGGCCGAAGCCTTCATGGACGTCAATCCCGATTTTCCCGGCGCCATCGAGATTTCGGGCACGGTCGACGAGGAATCGGGCGGGTTCGGCGGCGTCGCCTATCTCGCCGGCAAGGGCTATTTCTCCAGGCCTAAGGTCGACCACGTCATCATTCCTGAACCGCTGAACAAGGACCGTATCTGCCTCGGCCATCGGGGTGTGTGGTGGGCCGAGATCGAGACCAAGGGCGAGATCGCCCATGGCTCGATGCCCTTCCTCGGCGACTGCGCCGTCCGCCACATGGGTGCGGTGCTCGAAGCCTTCGAACGCGACCTCTTTCCAGCGCTCGACCTCAAGACAACGCGCATGCCGGTGGTGCCCGAAGGCGCCCGGCGCTCGACCATGAACATCAACTCGATCCATGGCGGCCAGACCGACGACTTCCGCCCCGGCCTGCCCTCGCCCAACGTTCCCGACTCCTGCCGGCTGACCATCGACCGCCGCTTCCTGCTGGAAGAAAAGATCGACGACGTGAAGCGCGAGGTGACCGGCATCCTCGACCAGCTGAAACGCGAGCGGAAAAAATTCGACTACGAGATCCGTGACATCATGGAGGTCCAGCCGCTGATGACAGAGCGCGACGCCCCGGTTGCCTCGGCTATCGCCGAGGGCATCAGGGCGATCTTCGACAAAGAGCCCGAATATGTCATCTCGCCCGGCACCTACGACCAGAAGCATGTCGCCCGTATCGGCCATTTGTACGATTGCATCGCTTACGGTCCTGGTATCCTCGACCTCGCGCACCGGCCCGACGAATGGGTGGGCATCGACGACATGGTGCAGTCGGCCAAGGTGATGGCTGTCGGCCTCGACGTCTTGCTGCGTGGCCGGGCCAAGGGCTGATCAGCCAAGCAAAACAGGAACATGGCGCCGGAATTTCATTCCTGTTCCGGCGCTGCGATTGCAACAAACATGATTTACTCGGCCGGAATTTCACGCTTCTATCCGGCTCGACAAGTCCAAGCGGGGGAAATGACAAGATGACACAGTGGAAGACCATTCTCGCAGCCGCAGCGATGGCGCTGGCATCGAGCACCGCCGCCATGGCCGCCCGCACCGACCTGGTGCTTGGCATGCCGCTGGAGCCGCCGCATCTCGACCCGACCGCCGGTGCTGCCGCAGCGATCGACGAAGTGCTCTATGCCAATGTCTTCGAGGGACTGACGCGCATCGGCTCGCGCGGCGAAGTGCTGCCCGACCTGGCGGAGAGCTGGACAATCTCCGACGACGGCAAGGTCTACACCTTCAAGCTTCACACCGGTGTCAAATTCCATGACGGCAGCGACTTCGACGCCTCTGATGTCAAGTTCTCGCTCGACCGCGCCCGCGGCGAAAACTCGGTCAACGCCCAGAAAGGACTGTTCGCCGCCATCGATACCGTCGAAGTCGTCGACCCCGCGACGGTCAAGGTGACGCTGAAGAACCCGCTCGGTTCGTTCCTCTACAATCTCGGCTGGGGCGACGCCGTCATCGTCGCGCCGGAGACGGCTGACACCAACAAGGAAAAGCCTGTCGGCACCGGGCCGTTCAAGTTCCAGAACTGGGCCAAGGGCTCGTCGATCACGCTGGTCAAGGCCGACGGCTATTGGGGCGATCCGATCGCGCTCGACAAGGCCGAGTTCCGCATCATCCCCGATGCCGCCGCCGCCGTGCCGGCACTTCTGTCGGGCGACGTCCAGGCGCTGCCCAATTTCGCGCTCGGCGACGCACTTGCCCAGGTTCGCGCCGACCCCAGGTTCAAGGTGGTGATTGGCACAACCGAAGGCGAGACGGTCCTGTCGACCAACAACAAGCGTCCGCCCTTCGACAACCTCAAGGTGCGCCAGGCGATTGCCCACGCCATTGACCGCAAGGCGCTGATCGACGGCGCAACGGGCGGCTTGGGCACCCCGATCGGGTCGCATTTTGCCCCGCATAATCCTGCTTATGTCGACCTGACCGGCACCTATCCGTACGACATCGCCAAGGCCAAGGAACTGCTCAAGGAAGCGGGTTTCCCCGACGGCTTCAAGGCGACGCTGAAACTGCCGCCGGTCGGCTATGCCCGCCAGGGCGGCGAAATCATCGCCTCGCAACTGCGCGAAATCGGCATCGACCTTAAGATCATCCCAGTGGAATGGGCCGACTGGCTGAAGCAGGTGTTCACCGACAAGGACTACGACCTGTCGATCGTCTCGCACACCGAGCCCAACGACATCGATATCTATGCCCGCAAGGACTACTACTTCAATTACGACAACCCGGCCTTCAACAAAGTCATCGATGAGCTCAACTTGACCTCCGACGAGGCCAAGCGCACCGAGCTCTACAAGCAGGCGCAGAAGATCCTCGCCGACGATGCCGTCAACGGTTTCCTGTTCGAACTGCCCAAGGTCGGCATCTGGGACGCCAAGGTCGAAGGCCTGTGGGAGAACTCCCCGATCCAGGCCAACGACCTGACCAAGGTGAAGTGGGTGGATTGATGACGAGGCGGCGCACCTCCAGCGGTGCGGCCACACTCCAGCCTGCGGACGCGACATCCCGCCATTCGAACATGAAGGTTCGAATGGCCAGTCTCACGGCCACTCTTTCTGGGGGCATCACAAGAACCCTGTGAACAGACACCGCTGCGCAACCTGTGCGAGCTTTCGGAGCGGTGTTTTCTCGGGCAGTTTGAGCCAATGACCGCATACCTGCTCAAACGCCTGTTGATCGGAGCTGCGACCCTCGTCGTCGCCTCGGTCGTGGTGTTCCTGATGCTCGAGGTGGTGCCTGGCGACCCTGCCCGGCTGATGCTCGGCATGAACGCCAGCGATGCCCAGGTCGAACTGCTGCGCGAGCAGATGGGGCTCAACCAGCCACTCATCCTGCGCTACCTCGAATGGATCCGCGGCCTGCTGCAGCTGGATTTCGGCAAGTCCTACACCTACTCGGTGCCGGTCATCGACCTGATCAGGGAAAGGCTCGTCGTCTCGCTGCCGCTTGCGCTGATCTCGCTGACACTCTCGACGTTGATCGCAATCCCCGTCGGGCTGTTCGCCGCCGCCCGGCGTGGCAAACCTGCCGACACAGCCGCGATGGCCGCAGCACAGGTGGGGGTCGCCATGCCCAATTTCTGGTTCGCGCTGCTGCTCGTCTACATCTTCGCCGTCTGGCTACGGCTTGTTCCGGCGGGCGGCTTCCCAGGCTGGAGCGCAGGCATGTGGCCAGCGCTCAAGGCGCTCATCCTGCCGGCGGTCGCACTTGCCTTGCCCCAGGCCGCGATCCTCAGCCGCGTTACCCGCGCCGCCCTGGTCGAGGTGCTCGGCGAGGACTACATCCGCACCGCCCGCGCCAAGGGCATGCCGATGCGGGCAGTGCTCTGGCGCCACGCCCTGCGCAACGCCATGATCCCGGTGCTGACAATCATGGGCCTGCAATTCGCCTTCCTGCTCGCCGGCACCATCATCATCGAAAACGTCTTCTACCTGCCCGGGCTCGGCCGGCTGGTGTTCCAGGCCATCACCCAGCGCGACCTGATCGTGGTGGAAAGCGTGGTCATGCTGCTGGTCGCGACCGTCGTGGTGGTCAATCTGCTCGTCGATCTCTCCTATGCGCTGGTCGACCCGCGCCTGAGGACACGGCAATGACCGGCGCCGTCACCCACCAACAGCATAGCTGGAGCGGCTTCATCAGGCGTGCCTTGTCCAACCGTTCTTTCGTCATCGGGCTTTTCATCACGCTCATCGTCGTTGCGATGGCTGTGATTTCGTTTTTCTGGACGCCGTTCGACGTCGCCAAGCTTGTCGTCGCCGACCGCATGCAGCCGCCCTCCTCCGAGCACTGGTTCGGCACCGACCATTTTGGCCGCGACGTGGCGTCGATGATCATGATCGGCTCGCGCAATTCGATTGCCGTGGCGCTGGTCGCCGTTGGCATTGGCATGGGCATCGGCGTGCCGCTGGGCTGCTGGGCGGCCGCGCGCGGCGGCTGGGTCGACGAGGTGCTGATGCGCTTCAACGACGTTGTCTTCGCTTTCCCCGCCCTGCTCTCGGCCGTCATGATAACAGCCGTCTTCGGACCCGGTGCGATCAACGCCATCATCGCCATCGGCATTTTCAACATTCCTGTCTTTGCCCGCGTGGCGCGTGCCGGCGCGCTGTCGATCTGGCCGCGCGAATACATCCTTGCGGCCCGCGCCGCCGGCAAGGGCCCCGCACGCATCACCGTCGAGCATATCCTGCCCAACATCGCCAACCTGCTGCTGGTCCAGGGCACTATCCAGTTCGCGCTCGGCATTCTGGCCGAGGCCGGCCTGTCCTATGTCGGGCTCGGCACTCAACCGCCGATGCCGAGCTGGGGCCGCATGCTGTTCGATGCCCAGACGGTGATGATGGTGGCGCCGTGGCTCGCTTTGTTCCCCGGCTGCGCCATCCTGCTCACCGTGCTTGGCCTCAACCTGCTCGGTGACGGCATTTCCGACATCTTCGATCCGCGCGCGAGGCGTCGCGCATGAGCCTTCTTGCGATCGAAAAGCTGCGCCTGAAGATCGGCAACCAGCTTGTGCTGAACGACGTGGACATGTCTATCGCGCCCGGTGAGGTGATGGGGCTCGTGGGCGAGTCAGGCTCGGGCAAGTCGATGACCGCGCTTGCCGTCATGCAGCTCGCACCGGCCAACGCCCGCATCAAGGGGCGCATCACCTTCGACGGCACCGAGATCCTCAATGCGACCGAACAGCAGATGTGCGCGCTGCGCGGCGACGATATCGGCATGGTGTTCCAGGAGCCGATGACGGCCTTGAACCCGGTGAAGACGATCGGCGCACAGGTCGCCGAGGGCATCAGATGGCACACCCGGGCCAGCCGCGCCGAGGCGGAAGCGCTTGCGCGGAAGATCCTTGACCGCGTCGGCATGCCAGAACAGAAATTTCCGCTGTCGCGCTATCCGCACGAACTATCGGGCGGCCAGCGCCAGCGTGTGGCGATTGCCATTGCCTGCGCGCTCAAGCCCAAGCTTTTGATCGCCGACGAGCCGACGACCGCACTCGACGTCGTGTTGCAGGCGCAAATCCTCGACCTGCTGCGAGAACTCGTCGCCGAGAACAAGATGAGCCTGCTGTTCATCTCGCATGACCTGGCCGTGGTCACCGAGATGGCCGACAGGATCACCATCCTGAGACAGGGCCAGGTGACCGAAACCGGAGACACGGCGCGTACGCTTTCGGAAGCCAGCCACCCCTACACGCGCCAGCTGGCGCTCGCTTCGATGCATATGCCGCTGCGGACCAAGCCTTATGTCGATGACAGCGAGAACCTGCTCGAGCTCACCAATGTGACGCGCGACTATCCCGGCCGACGCCGGTCGCTGTTTTCCAGGCCGGAGCCTGTGCGCGCAGTGGACAATGTATCGCTGACGATGAAGCCGGGCGCGTCGATTGCGCTGGTCGGTCGCTCCGGCTGCGGCAAATCCACGCTCGCTCGCATGATCCTCGCCCTCGACAAGCCGACCTCCGGCACCATCAGGTTCCGCGGCCTCGACATCACCAAGGCAAGCGACGATGAGTTGAGGCGTCCGCGCCGCAACATGCAGGTCGTCTTCCAGGATCCCTATGGCTCCTTCGACCCGCGCCACACGGTGGAGCGCCTGGTGGCCGAGCCGCTGTACCTGCTCGACCGGCGGCTCAACCGCAAGGAACGCCGTGAAATGGTCGCCAAGGCGCTGCACGAAGTCGGTCTTGGCCGTGCCGACATGGAGAAATACCCGCACGAATTCTCAGGCGGCCAGCGCCAGCGCCTGTCGATCGCCCGCGCCATCATCACCAGGCCAAAGCTCATTGTTGCCGACGAGCCCGTCTCGGCCCTCGACGTGTCGATCCGCGCCCAGATTCTCGATCTTTTCGCCGAGTTGAACCACCGCCTCGGCATCAGCTACCTGTTCATCACCCACGACCTGACCGTGGCGCGGGCCATCACCGACGACGTGCTGGTGATGCATGAAGGGCGCATCGTCGAGCGCGGCAAGACATCGGAGGTGCTCGACCACCCGCAGTCTGAGGCGGCCCAGGCGCTGGTTTCGGCAGCGCCTGACCTGCACCGGGCCATCGCCCGCCGCCTTCAGGAACAGGGGTAACCGGCCGCTTCGCAAGGGCGTGCCGGTGGCGCGCCTGAAGGGTAGCAGCAGGTAAACGCCGGGAAATGGGGGCCGGCCGGCGGCCTGGAAGCCCTAACCTGCCGGCTTCACCACATCGACAGGGCTGATGTCGAGCAGATCCATCGTGCGACGCAGCAGCTTCACCTCGTTCTCGGCAAGGTGCTTGTCGGCCTTGGCGAGGTCGGCCATGTGGCGGGCAAGAAGCTTGCGGCGCTCGACATCCAGGTCCTGGAACATGGCGATTGCCTGCGAGCCGTTGGTCTCGTAGCCAAAGTCGTTGAGATATTCGATCACCGCGTCGATGCTGCCCTCGGCGATGCCGAAGGACTGGGTGCAGATCCGACGGAAAACCGCCATCTCGCTTTCGCTCGCTACACCGTCGGCGAGGATCATGCGGAACAGCAAAAGCAGTTCCGCCGACAGCACCGGGTCTTCAGCCACCCTGCGCACGCCAGCGTCACCTTCAAACAGCGAACGAATCTGGGCCAGCAGTCCTGTCGCCATGCGAATCCTCTCCACGTCAGCGGTTGCTGTCTCCGATATAGAACAAAGTGGCTTGAAATACACTTGGCCCAACGGCTCGGCCACCGCCGCTATTGCACCGGCCGCCCGGCTGTGTTCGAAGGCGCCATCCTTCCCAGCCCAAGCCGGCGCAGATGTTTGAACTCTCCACCGATATCGTCCTCGTCCTCACTGCGGCCGCCTTCATAGCCGGCTTCATCGATTCGATCGCCGGCGGCGGCGGTTTGATCACCATCCCCGCTTTGCTGCTCGCCGGCGTGCCGCCGGTGGAATCGCTCGGCACCAACAAGCTGCAATCGCTGTTCGGTTCGGGATCAGCCACCATCAGTTATGCCGCAAAGGGTCACGTCGACATCCGCAAGCAGTTGCCCTGGGCTGCGGTTGCCTTTGTCGGCTCCGTGGCCGGCGCCTTGCTGGCGACCGTGCTGCCCGGCGACATCCTGCGTGTGGTGATGCCGATCCTGCTCGTCGCCATTGCCCTCTACTTCGCCTTCAAGCCGAACATGGACGATCTGGATCGCAGCGAGCGCATCTCGCCCTTCCTCTTCGGCATGACCGTGGTGCCCGCCATCGGCTTTTACGATGGCGTGTTCGGCCCGGGCACCGGCTCGTTCTTCATGCTCGCCTTCGTGGCGCTGGCCGGCTACGGCGTGCTCAAAGCCACTGCCCACACCAAGTTCCTGAATTTCGCCTCCAATCTCGGCGGGCTGGTCGCCTTCGCGTTCGTCGGCGCGGTCCACTGGAAGATCGGACTGTTGATGGGCGCAGCACAGTTCCTCGGCGCTAGGCTTGGCGCCCACATGGCCATGCGCAGCGGCGCCAAGCTGATCAAGCCGCTTTTGGTCTGCACCTGCGTGGCGCTGGCCATCAAGCTCCTGATCGACCCGACCAACCCATTGCGGGTAATGGTGGGCTTCTGACGCCGTTTTGACCGGCTCCTGTCGCTGAGTTACGTTTGCAGCTCCAGCGGAACCGGGCAAATGGCCAGCAGCGAGCCACAAGCGATCAGACCTGCCGATCATCCGGCAACTCAGGTCGAGATGATGCGGCGCGCGCCATCGCCGGTGCTGGCGGGCATCGTCACAGACCTCATCGGCTACCGTGAACTTGCCCCTGCTTACACTAGGCAGACGGAAGGTGCTTCGTTGACCGTGCCGCTCGTCATCAGCTTCGGCGAACCGTTCGCCATCGGCCTGAGCCGGACGCCCGGCAACAACGACCGTTTCGCCAGCTTTGCCTCCGGCCTCCATGCCGGACCTGTGATCATCGATTCCTTCGGCAGTTCGTGCTGCATCCAGGTCAATTTCACGCCATTGGGCGCGCGTCGCTTCTTCGGCATCCCGATGTACGAACTCGCCGATCGCATGGTCACGCTCGACGAAGTGCTCGGCCCGAATGGCAACGCGCTGCGTGAAAGGCTCGGGCAGGAAGCCGACTGGAGCCGCCGCCTGGACCTGACTGAATGCTACCTGGTCGAGCGCATGTCGAGCTCGCCGGCAGCCGCAGCCGACGTCGACTGGGCCATGGCAAGGATCGCGTCGAGCGGCGGTCGCATCCGCGTCGCGGCCCTCGCCAGCGAAATCGGCTGCAGCCGCAGACATCTGGCCGCCCGCTTCGCCGACCAGGTCGGCATCGGCCCCAAGGCGATTTCGCGCATCGTCAGGTTCAATCGCGCCGCGCGGATGTCCGATGACGTCGACCGCATCGGCTGGGCCGCTCTTGCCGCAGACTGCGGTTATGCCGACCAGGCGCATCTGGTGCGCGAGTTCCGCGAGCTGGCAGGCGCACCGCCGACGGTCCTGTTCGGCCTCGGCTGATCCGGTAACATTTGTTCAATACGGCAGAGCCGCGCTTCGGCAGATTGGGGCCTCCTCAACCCACCATGCAGGAGGTACAGATGCCCGCTCCCGAAGCTCCACGCATTTTCCCGACACTGCGCTACAAAGATGCCGCCGCCATGATCGACTGGCTCGGCCAAGCCTTCGGCTTCACGATCCATGCCAGGTACATGAATGGCGACGACGTCGGTCATGCCGAACTCGCCTTCGGGCATTCGATGATCATGATCGGCTCGTCGCGTCCGGATGGCTATGGCAGCATCGTTGGCGAACCCGGCCAGAATGGCGGCAAGTCGGTCTATATCGCGGTCGAGGATGTCGACGCGGTCTACCTCAGGGCAAGGTCCGCGGATGCGACCATTGTTCAGGAACTGGCCAACCGCGACTATGGCAGCCGCGAATTCATCTGTCGCGACCCGGAAGGCGACGTCTGGTGCTTCGGTACCTATTGGCCGAAGGTCGAAGCGCCAGCCGAATAGCCGCGGTCAGCGCGCTGCGGCGAAGATCGCATCACAATCGAGATGGCGCTCCAGCTCGGCGGCGATCTCGTCCAGCGCGCGCTCGACCTCGGCGCGGTAGTCGATACCGCCACCCTTGATGCCGAGGCTTTCGAGGAAACGCCCGCGAAACACATCGGCGCCGAACAACCCGTGCATATAGGTGCCGAACACCTTGCAGTCGGCCGAGGTGGCGCCATCCTCGACGCCGTTGACGATTGCAGCCGGACGCGAACAGTCCGGTCCGGTCGTACGGCCGAGATGGATTTCATAGCCCGTCAGCGGTGCGTCGAAGCGCAGCGAGCGTGCCTCGACATTGCGCACTGTCTTCTCCGGCTCCATGACAGTCTCGACGTCGAGCAACCCGAGGCCGCGCGTTTCGGTGACGCTGCCCTCGATGCCCAAGGGATCGCGCACCACCTGCCCAAGCATCTGGTAGCCGCCGCAGATGCCGACGATATGGCCGCCGCGACGGCGATGGGCCTCCAGGTCACGATCCCAGCCATTGTCGCGGAACATCAGAAGGTCGCCGATGGTCGATTTGGAGCCGGGGATCACCACCAGCCCGGCATCCTCGGGCAGCGGCTGGCCGGGCGGCACGAACACCACCTCCACCTGTGGCTCGGCCCGCAACGGGTCGAGATCGTCGAAATTGGAGATACGGCCGAGCATCGGCACCGCGACCTTCAGCGCCCGCTTTTCGCCGCCGGCGAGGCGTTCGAGGATCACCGAATCCTCCGACGGCAGCAGTGCTGCCGCCTTCAGCCACGGCACCACGCCGAAGCAGCGCCAGCCGGTGAAGCGGCCAATGGCGTCGATGCCCTCGTCGAACAGGCTGGCGTCGCCGCGGAACTTGTTGATGAGGTAGCCGACGATCATGCGCCGGTCATCGTCGGGCAGGATGAGATGTGTGCCGGCCACGGACGCGATCACCCCGCCGCGGTCGATGTCTCCGACCAGGATGACGGGTACGTCGGCGCGGGTGGCAAAGCCCATATTGGCGATGTCGCGTGGCCTGAGATTGATCTCGGCCGGCGAGCCCGCCCCCTCGACGATGATCAGGTCGGCGCCGTCGCCCAACTTCTCCCATGAATCGAGCACCGCCCCCATCAGCTGCGGCTTGAGCTGCTGGTAGTCACGTGCCTTGGCATGGCCAAATACCTTGCCCTGCACCACCACCTGGCTGCCGATGTCGCTCTGCGGCTTGAGCAAAACCGGGTTCATGTGGATGGACGGCTTGACCCCGCAGGCTATGGCCTGCAGCCATTGCGCGCGCCCGATCTCGCCGCCGCCCACCTCGCCTGGAAGATCGGCGACGGCAGCATTGTTAGACATGTTCTGCGGCTTGAACGGCCGGACGCTGAGGCCGCGGTTGCGCGCGGCCCGGCACAGTCCTGCCACCAGCACTGTCTTGCCGACGTCGGAGCCGGTGCCCTGGAGCATGATCGCTTTCGCCATGTCAGGCTCCCGTCGCAGAGATTGTCGAGCGTTGCGCCAATGGGCCGCCGCGCCAGAGATAAAGCGCCAGAAGCGGCTCGTTGCCCGTACGCATCGCATGGCTGACATTGGAGGCGTGGTGAACAATCTCGCCTGCCGAACGCAGGCGGAACGGCTCACCGCCCATGCGCCAGCAGGTGCCGCCTGACAGCGGGATGTAGAGCTCTTCGGCAAGGTGGTGATGGTCGGGATATTCGACATCGGGGCCAAGGACCAGAAAACCCGCCGCCAGTTGCTCATTGGCGAAATGGCCACGCGTGCCAAAGAGTTCGACCCAGCCATAGTTGTCGATGAAATGCTGACCGAAATCGGCTGCCGTGTAGGTCTGTCCCCAGCGCAGTTCGTCGCGATGCCTGGCCAGCAACTCGGTCAGTGGCCGCGTTGCATCCGATGCAAGAATGATGGCGCGATCGAGGAGGACCGAACATGCGACGGCATTCGGCTCCAGTGTCCGGGCAGGCATCGACCAGTCGATTTCGGCCAGAAAGCTGGTCACAACAGGGTTGGCGCTGCAGTCTTGCAAATAGCTTCGAAACGCCGCCAGCAGCTCATCAAAATTTGTCGTCACGTCGCTTCCCGCATATGCATTTGCGCACAGCCGCTCTGTCAGTCATCGGGTTGCGCGGCCGCATCATTGGTCTAGATTGAACTTCGCGCATAGCCAAAAACGTCAGGGAGGCCGACATGGACGCCGCAAACGAAGCGACTGCCGGTCAATTCGAACTCAACGAAGACCAACTGGCGATTCGCGAACTCGCAGGCAGCTTTGCCGCCGAGCGGGTGGCCCCTTTTGCCCTCGAATGGGACAAGGCCAAGACCTTCCCCGCAGATGTGATCCGTGAGACCGGCCCGCTCGGCTTTGGCGGGCTCTATGTCAGAGACGATGTCGGCGGCTCGGCATTGACCCGGCTCGACGCGGTGCTCGTCTTCGAGCAGCTGGCACAGGCCTGTCCCGGTTTTTCGTCGTTCATTTCCATCCACAACATGGCCGCGTCGATGATCGACCGCTTCGGCAACGAGGAGCAGCGCCAGCGCTTCCTGCCCAAGCTGATCTCGATGGAATGGCTGGCAAGCTACTGCCTGACCGAACCCGGTTCCGGCTCCGACGCCGCCGCCCTGCGCACTCGCGCCGTGCGTGACGGCGACCACTACGTCATCAACGGCGCCAAGCAATTCATCTCGGGCGCCGGCGACAGCGACATCTATGTTGTCATGGTGCGCACCGGCGTCGATGGCCCCAAGGGCATCTCGACCATCGTCGTGCCCAAGGACGCGCCGGGCCTGTTCTTCGGCGCCAATGAACACAAGATGGGCTGGCACATGCAGTCGACGCGGCAGGTGATGTTCACCGATTGCCGCGTGCCGGTCGAGAACCGGCTGTCCGACGAGGGCGCGGGCTTCGGCATTGCCATGGCAGGCCTCGACGGCGGCCGGCTCAACATCGCCGCATGCTCGGTCGGCGGCGCCCAGTCGGCACTGGACAAGGCACTCGCCTACACTGCCGAACGCAAGGCCTTCGGCCAGACCATCGACCGCTTCCAGGCGCTGCAGTTCCGCCTCGCCGACATGGAGACCGAACTGCAGGCCGCCCGCCTGTTCCTCTATGCGGCCGCCTCGAAGCTCGACCGCAAGGCGCACGACGCCTCGAAATGGTCGGCCATGGCCAAGCGCTTCGTCACCGACACTGGCTTCGACGTCGCCAACAACGCGCTGCAACTGCTCGGCGGCTACGGCTACCTGCACGACTACGGCATCGAGAAGCTGGTCCGCGACCTGCGCGTCCACCAGATTCTCGAAGGCACCAACGAGATCATGCGCGTCATCATCGCCAGGCATCTGATCGGGAGATAGCGAAGGGCGAATAGGGAATAGAGCAAGCTGAACGTAAGCCGTCGCTGTCCTCCCAGCCCTCTTTCTATTCGCCGTTCGCTACTCCCTTCTCACCGGAGGAACCACCCAATGACAACTGTCGCCTTCATCGGTCTGGGCAACATGGGCAATCCCATGGCGGCCAATCTCGTCAAGGCCGGCCATGCCGTCCACGGTTTCGACCTGATGCCCGAGCATCTGGAGACGGCCAGGAGCAACGGCGTCGTGGTCATGGCCAATGCGGTCGCGGCGGTCAAAGACGCCGACGTCGTCATCACCATGCTGCCGGCCGGCAAGCATGTGCTGTCAGTCTACGAAGACATCGCGCCCAAGGTGAAGGAAGGCGCGCTGCTCATCGACTCCTCGACCATCGACGTCGATTCCGCCCGCAAGGCTCACGCCATTGCAGCCAAGCACGGCCTGCTCTCGGTCGACGCTCCCGTATCCGGAGGCACCGGCGGCGCGACCGCGGGAACGCTGACCTTCATGGCCGGCGGCGCCAAGGCAGCCTTCGATGCGGCCGAGCCGGTGCTGAAGCCGATGGCCGGGCGCATCGTCCATTGCGGCAACGCCGGCGCCGGCCAGGCCGCCAAGATCTGCAACAACATGATCCTCGGCATATCGATGATCGGCGTGGCCGAGGCCTTCGTGCTGGCCGAGAAGCTCGGCCTGTCGCACCAGGCACTGTTCGACGTCGCCTCGACCTCGTCAGGCCAGTGCTGGTCGCTGACCTCCTATTGCCCCGTGCCCGGCCCGGTGCCCAATTCGCCAGCCAACCGCGACTACCAGCCGGGCTTCGCCGCGGCACTGATGCTCAAGGACCTGAAGCTGTCGCAGGAGGCAGCCCAGCAGGCCGGTGCCGCGACCCCGCTCGGGGCAGAGGCAACGCAGCTCTATTCGCTCTTCGCCGGCCAGGGCCATGGCGGCACCGACTTCTCCGGCATCATCAAGTTCCTGCGCGGCGACGTCGGCTGACCGCGCCTCCAGGATCGAACAGCTTCCTGCGCGCCTGAATGACGCGCAGAAATACTCCTGTCGTCGAGGACAGCTATGTTCGGCGGCAAGTGCCGCCTGTCCTGCGCATCGATTAAGTCAAAAAAAGCTAAGATTTAGAATTGATTAAGCTCTCGATAACCGGGCGGTAACGATGTTCCGCTAAAACGGTTTGCAAGGCGGTCATCGCAGCCGCCGGCGCTCCGGATCAGGTATCGCGTACCGGAGCTGTAACCTTCGCGGGTCAGTTGCGAAGGGCCATGCGTTGAAAGTGGCAAAGCCGCGTTCCCGTCAGGGGCGCGGTTTTTGCGTTCAGCCCCTATCTCAGCTTTCTTACCCGCCTGCCTTTGTCGAAAGGCGCCGGAAGTTCGCCTTGACCCTCTTACTGGCCGGGCGAAGGGCCGCCGTGACCGAACGTTGTGCCGCCACGCCATTCAGCACCGACGGCGTCTTGCCGGAAAGCACCTCCGGCCAGAACTGCATCGCCGACTGGAAATAGGACATCTGGGCAGCAACCATGCCCTCGGCAATGGCCGCCGTCTTTTCCGTGACTGCCGCAAGGCTCTCGCCTTTCAGCACTCTGCCGCTGTGGGCCTCGGTCGCCATGACCGGCAGCCGCATCGCCATCACCATCGGCGCCAGCATCAAGCTGCCGGCAATGGCCGTCGACTGCCGCTGCGCCTTCATCGCCTGGTGTCTTTTCATGCGAAAGGCACTCCTGCTGGGCAACAGGCCCGCCTCGATCGCCAGTGGCGGTCGAGAATTATTGTGCAGTGCACAATATATGCCACAAGCCTGTCATGAACAAGCAGGAAGCAATCAGCCTTTGGGCTCGAAGGCGGCATCGACGGGCGGACGCAGGCCGTTGGCGAGCCTGTTCGTCTCGTTGGCCATGCCGACGACCGCGAGCAACTCCATCAGCTGCGCCTCGCTCAGGCCCTTGGCGCGCGCCGAAGCGGTGTGCGAATATGTGCAATACTCGCAGCCATTGGTCGCCGAAACCGCGATGTAGATCATTTCCTTGACGAGCGGATCAAGCGCGCCCGGCGCCATCACTTCCCGCAGCGTGTCCCAGGTGCGCTTGAGCAATGCCGGGTCATGCGCCAGCACCTTCCAGAAATTGTTGACCCAATCGACCTTCCTGGTTGCCATGATGTCGTCATAGACGGCGCGAACGGCTTCGTTTGCCTGCTCGTACTCGATCAATGGCACGATCGGTTTTCCGCTCATCATTTCCTCCCTGGTTGGAAAAGGCCGGGCAGGTTGCCCTGCCCGGCCCCGTAATCAGGCCTTCCTCAGATCGCGCTCGGCAAGGTCGAGCGCTTTCACGATGCGATCGCCGGCCATGTCGATGGTGGCGCGGGTCCAGATCAGCGGCGGCGACAGGATCATCGAGTCGCCGGTCGCCCGCATCATCATGCCATTGGCAATGGCGTGATCGCGGACAACGACGGCAGCACTGCCACCGGGCGAAAACCGCTCCTTGGTCGCCTTGTCCTTGACGATCTCGATGGCGCCCATCAGGCCGACCGACCGTACCTCGCCAACGAGGCCGTGACCGGCGATACGATCCTTGAGCATCTGGGCGAAATACGGGCCCGTATCGTTCTTGACGCGCTCGACCAGGCCTTCGCGCTCGATGATCTCGAGGTTCTTGAGCGCGACCGCACAGGCGACCGGATGACCGGAATAGGTGTAGCCATGGTAGAACTCGCCACCCTTGTCGACCAGCGTAGAAGCAATGCGATCGCCGACCAGCAGAGCCGACAGCGGCTGATAACCCGAGGTCAGCGCCTTGGCGGTGGTGATGGTGTCGGCCTCGATGCCATAGGTCTGGGCGGCAAACCATTCGCCGGTGCGGCCGTAACCGGTGATGACCTCGTCGAGCATCAGCAGCACGTCGTGCTTGCGGCAGATGCGCTGGATTTCAGGCCAATAGCTCGCCGGCGGAATCTTGACGCCACCGGCGCCCATGATCGGCTCGCCGATGAAGGCAGCAACGTTTTCCGCACCTGCCTCCAGGATAGCATCCTCGACCGACTTTGCGGCACGCAGGCCGAAATCATGGTCGCTTTCGCCCGGCAGCGCCAGTTCGTAGGCATAAGGCATCATCACATGGACGATGTTGGGCACTGCGCCGCCAAGCTGGTGGTGCATGCCGTCCATGCCGCCGAGCGAGGTGCCGGCGACAGTCGAGCCATGATAGGCCATCTTGCGCGAGATGATGCGGTTCTTCTGCGGCTTGCCCTCGAGCGCCCAGTAGTGACGGACGAGCCTCAGCGCAGTGTCGTTGGATTCGGAACCCGACGAGCCATAGAATACCTGGTTGATGTTCTTCGGCGCCAATTCCGCGAGCTTCTTGGACAGCAGCACCGGCGTCGGCGTCGAGCATTTGAAGAAGGAGTTGTAGTAAGGCAGCTCCTTCATCTGCTGATAGGCAGCCTCCGCCAGTTCGGTGCGCCCGTAGCCGACATTGACGCACCAGAGGCCGGCCATGCCGTCGAGCAGTTCCGTCCCTTCCGAATCGTAGATGAACGGGCCTTCGGCACGGGTGATCATGCGCGAGCCGATGTCGCGCAGTTCCTTGTGGTCGGTGAAGGGATGGAGATGATGCGCAGCGTCGATCTGCTGAAGCTGTGTCAGCGAATAGTTCTGATAGGTCATTGGCTTGTGCCTTTCTCTTGAATCAATCCGGCAAGCGCCGGGGCGGATTCAAAGACGGCAAGGCGGCGAATAGCCGATGCGCGCGCAAAGACGCAGAAGCTCCGTATGCCGCGTGCGCGGCGACGGCTTCGATGCGGCCTCCTGCAGCGGAGTATGGGCGTTGAGCGCGCACATGACCACAGTCTAACCCGGCATTTCGCGACACGACAAGCACCGGCGACACCCTTTCGCGCATGCCCCGGAATACCAGCGCCTCCAGCTTCGTTGTCCTTGTGTGTGGCCGGCCTTTTCTGGCCGGTCTTCTGGATAGGGAGCACATCAATGAAAACGTTAGTCTCTGCACTTGCCATTCTGCTTGCCAGCGTGGCCGCCTCCTACGCGGCCGAACCTGCCAAGGTCATGGATAGCAAGGCCGGCAAGATCTACACCGATGCCAAGGGCATGACGCTTTACACCTTCGACAAGGACGCAAAGGACAAGTCGAGCTGCGAAGCCACCTGCGCCGAGAACTGGCCGCCGCTGAAGGCTGCAGCGGACGCCAAGGCCGAGGGCGAATGGACCCTCATCAAGCGCAAGGACGGCTCGCATATGTGGGCCTACGACGGCAAGGCGCTCTATACATTTGTCGGCGACAAGAAAGCCGGAGATATGGCCGGCGACGGCAAGGGCGGCGTCTGGCATGTAGCCAAGGCCAACTGATTTTTTTCCCTGCGCGGCGCCCTTCGGCTGCCGCGCAGGTTCGCCTAACCTCTCGTTCGGCTCCCGCTGTGCCTGCGCGCCCGCCGACAGGTGCCAGGCGTCTTCATCCCTCGTAGATCGGGAACACCGCCCCGGCAATAATCGTTATCGGGGGTGCGCCGGAATGTTCCCCGGCCACTGCAAAAAAGGGAGCGATCACGATGAAAACGATACTCTCGGCATTTGCAGTCTTGCTCGCAAGCTCGGCCGTCTCCTTGGCCGCCACCCCGGCCAAGGTGATGGACAGTCCGAGCGGCAAGATCTACGCCACAGCCAAGGGCATGACCCTCTACACATTCGACGAAGACGCCAAGGGCAAGTCCAATTGCGAGGCAACCTGTACCGAAACCTGGCTGCCCTTCAAGGCAGCTGCTGACGCCAAGGCCGAAGGCAAATGGACGATCGTCAAGCGACCGGACGGCTCCCATATGTGGGCCTACGACAGCAGGCCGCTCTACACATTTGCGCTCGACACCAAAGCCGGTGAAATGAAAGGCAACGACATGGGTGGAAAGTGGCACGTCGCCAAGGCTCAATGACCCGGCGCAAACCGCTGTCTTGGATTGCCGCCGCGTCGACCTGCCTACCCTTTCCCCGCTTCGCTAGCCTCCGCTGCGCTTGCGCGCCGCGGCCCGATAAAAGGCGAAGGCGAGCAAGGCCAGATTGAGGCTCAGCAGCACCGCCGGCAGGCCGATCGGTCCGAAGCTCTGCATCACCAGCCCGGAGCTCGGCGGGCCGACAATGCCACCCAGGCCCCACATGAGCGCGAACGCAGCATTTCCGGCAACGAGCAGACTGCCATTGAACCGGTTGCCAAGCTCGACCAGTGCCATGGTGTAGACGCCGTAGCCGACGGCTCCCATCACCACCAGCACAACCCAGATCAGCGGTGTATCGATCAGCAGCGGCAGCAGCACGGCGCAGGTTGCGGTCGCTGCGGCACAGAACAGGATCATCGTGCGCCCTCCGACCCGCTCGGCCATCAGCCCAAGCGGTATCTGCAGCAGGATGTTGCCCATCGACAGTGCCGTCAGCATGGCCGCAAGCATGGCTTCGGGCAGTCCATGAGCCGCGCCGAACACGGGCAGCAGCGAATAGGTGCTCTGCTGGTTGGCAGCAGAGACAAGAACGGCAAACAGCAGCGCCGGCGCGAGCGCCGCAAAGCCGAGCACGCCGCCCTTGGACTGGCCGTCCTCCTCGAAGCCCGACTGGACCGACATGATGCGCAGGACGGCGGCGCAGGCGAGGAAGCCGACGATTGCGATGACGAACGGCGTCCAGCCGGCCGTGCCGACGAAGGTCAGCACCAGCGGCCCGCTGGCATAGCCTATGCCCATCAGCGTGTTGAACACCCCCATGACGCGCCCACGCCGCGACGGTGGCGCCATCGACAGCGCCCACACTTCGCCAAGGATGTAGAGCGGGTTGATGACGACGCCGATCATGAAGCGCACGACGAACCAGGCGAACCAGTCCTGCAGATAGCCGATCAGCAGGAAGCAGACTGCAGCCGCAATCGAGCAGCACACTGCGAGCCTGCGCCCGCCGAACAGTCGCACCGCCGCCGGAACGAATGGCGCTGACGCGATCAGCCCCATCGGCATCATCGCTGCCGACAGGCCTATCATCGCCGGCGACATGCCCTGCTTCTGCATCAAAAGAGAAAACAGCGGATAGCTCAGCCCTTGGGCTGCGCCGAACATCGCAAGTGCTGCGGTGACGCCGACAAGCGGAGCCCACCTCAACGGCGGTTCGGCGGCAGTGGAAGCGGGAGAAGACAAGTTTGTCACCACGAGAATCGATCAGCGCCGATCCTACAGAGGGACGGCCATGTGCCGGATGCTTCACCACGACGGAGAACGTCGGTCCAGTCCCATTGGCCACAGTCCCCAACAGCCCACCGGCAATGTCGTTTCCCTCGCGCTACTGGTCGCCGCCACCGCAATGAGCTTCGCTGCCCCAGTCCATTATGCCCGCGATACTGAAGCTTGCCGTGAGGATTCCATGACCGTGGCCCTGCAAACAGCCGAACAGGCTCCCGCCTCCGACCGCGCTCGCCGTGGCGGCCGTGCCGGCAAGCGCGCCGGCGGCTCTCAGGCCTTCGAGCAGCCGCCATTCCGCCAGCTCAAGATTCCCTTCACACCGACCAAGCTGATCTCGGACGACGAGCTGGAATCGATCCATCTCGCTTCGCTCAGGGTGCTCAAGGAAATCGGTGTCGACGTTCTGCACGACGAGGCACGCCGCATCATGAAGGCGCATGGCGCCGACGTGCGCGACGGCTCCGAGCGCGTCCGCTTCGATTCCGACATGATCCTCGAGCTGATCTCGCATGCGCCGGCCGAATTCACCCTGCATGCCCGCAATCCGGCGCACAACGTACGCTTTGGCGGCAACAATTTCGTCATTTCGCAGATGGCGTCGGCACCCAACTGCTCGGATCTCGATCGCGGCCGTCGCCCGGGCAACCAGGCCGACTACCGCAATTTCCTCAAGCTCGCCCAGATGCACAACATCCTGAACACGACGGGCGGCTATCCGGTCGAGCCGGTGGATATCCACCCCTCGGTCCGCCACCTCGAATGCATCAGGGACCTCGCGACGCTGACCGACAAGGTGTTCCACATCTATTCGCTCGGCAAGGAACGCAATGTCGACGGCATCGAGATCACCCGCATCGCCCGCGGCATTTCCCGCGAGCAGATGATGGAAGAGCCCTCGGTCTACACCATCATCAACACCAACTCGCCGCTCAAGCTCGACGTGCCGATGATGGAAGGCATCATCCAGATGTCGTCGATGGGCCAGGTGGTGATCGTCACCCCCTTCACCCTGTCGGGCGCGATGGCGCCCGTCACCATTGCCGGTGCTTTGGTGCAGCAGAACGCCGAAGCGCTGTCCGGTCTCGCCTTCACCCAGATGGTCAAGAAGGGTGCGCCCGTGGGCTATGGCGGCTTCACCTCGAATGTCGACATGAAGTCGGGCGCGCCCGCCTTCGGCACCCCCGAATACATGAAGGCCCAGCTCGTCGGCGGCCAGCTCGCGCGCCGCTACAATATTCCCTACCGCACCTCCAACGTCTGCGCCGCCAACGCCGTCGACGCGCAGGCCGCCTATGAAAGCGTCTTCTCGCTGTGGGGCGCCGTCCAGAGCGGCGCCAACTTCATGCTGCACGGCGCTGGCTGGCTCGAAGGCGGACTGCGCTGCTCCTACGAGAAGATGATCCTCGACATCGACATGCTGCAGATGGTGGCCGAGTTCCTGACCCCGCTCGACCTGTCCGAGGACGCGCTCGCCGTCGATGCCATCCGCGACGTCGGCCCCGGCGGCCACTTCTTCGGCACGCCGCATACCCAGTCGCGCTACAAGAACGCCTTCTATTCGCCTGTGATCTCCGACTGGCGCAATTTCGAGACCTGGGCCGAGGCGGGCAGCCCGACCGCGGTGGAAAAGGCAAATCGCGTCTGGAAGGAGCGCCTCGCCTCCTATGAGGAGCCATGGATGGACCCCGCCATCCGCGAAGAGCTCAACGCCTTCGTCGACAAGCGCAAGGCCGAGGGCGGCGCGCCGACGGATTTCTAGGAGGGCTCTATGCACAAGCGCGAAATCAACTCGCCCGACGCTCCGCTTCCCGCCGGTGGCTACGCCCAGGCGATCGAAGTAACCAACAACGCCCGCACGCTCTACATCTCCGGGCAGATCCCCGTTGCCAAGGACGGCGCCATTCCCGACGACTTCGAAGGCCAATGCTGGCTCGCCTGGCGCAATCTCGAGGCCCAGTTGCACGCAGCAGGCATGAACCTCGACAATCTGGTCAAGGTCACCGTCTTCCTGTCCGACCGCGCCCATGCCCTCGATAACAGGCGCATACGCGCTCAGGTTCTCGGTGAGAGGAAAATCGCAATGACCGTGATCATAGCCGGCATCTTCGACGAGGCCTGGCTGCTCGAAATCGAAGGCGTCGCCACCGCCTGACGCGCGACCTTACTCCTGATTCATCTTACGCAAAACCGGACATAACCTTATGAAATCCCATGTGAAAGCAGTTGTCATCGGCGGCGGCGTTGTGGGCTGCTCGGTGCTCTACCACCTCGCCCGCGCTGGCTGGACCGACATCATGCTGATCGAGCGCTCGGAGCTCACCTCCGGCTCGTCCTGGCACGCCGCAGGCGGCTTCCACACTCTCAACGGCGACCCCAACGTCGCCAAGCTGCAGGCTTATACGGTCCAGCTCTACAAGGAGCTGGAGGAGATTTCCGGCCAGTCCTGCTCGCTGCACCTGACCGGCGGCGTGATGTTGGCCGATAGCCCGGAGCGCATGGACTTCCTGCGGCTCGCGCACGCCAAGGGCCGCTATCTCGGCATGGACACCGAGCTGATCACGCCCTCCGAAGCCAAAAAGATGTTCCCGCTGATGGACGAAAGGCACTTCGTCGGCGCCATGTGGGACCCGGTCGAAGGCCATCTCGATCCTTCGGGCACGACCCATGCCTACGCCAAGGCGGCGAAGAAGCTCGGTGCCGAGATCGTGCTGCGCAACCCGGTCAAGGAATTGACCCAGGATCCCGACGGCACCTGGAACGTCGTCACCGAACAGGGCACCGTCAGGGCAGAGCACGTCGTCAATTGCGGCGGCCTGTGGGCGCGCGAGGTCGGCCGCATGGTCGGCGTCGAGCTTCCGGTGCTCGCCATGGAGCACATGTATCTGCTGACCGAGCCGATGCCGGAGGTCGAGGCTTTCAACAAGGAAACCGGCCGCGAAATGATCGGCGTGCTCGATTTCAAGGGCGAGATCTACACGCGCCAGGAGCGCAACGGCATTCTGCTCGGCACCTATGAGAAGGCCTGCAAGCCGTGGTCGCCTGTCAACACACCCTGGGATTTCGGCCATGAACTGCTGGCGCCCGACCTTGACCGTATCGCACCGTCGCTGGAAATCGGCTTCCAGCACTTCCCAGGCATCGCCAACGCCGGCATCAAGCAGGTCATCAACGGCCCTTTCACCTTTGCGCCCGACGGCAACCCACTGGTCGGCCCGGTCCAGGGCCTGACCAATTATTGGGTCGCCTGCGGCGTCATGGCCGGCTTCAGCCAAGGCGGCGGCGTCGGTCTCGCGCTGTCGAACTGGATGGTCAACGGCGACCCGGGCTTCGACGTCTGGGGCATGGACGTCGCGCGCTGGGGTGAATGGGCCAGCCTGCGCTACACCAACGCCAAGGTCCGTGAGAACTATTCGCGCCGCTTCTCGATCCGCTTTCCCAACGAGGAGCTGCCGGCAGCCCGCCCTGCCCAGACCACCCCGCTCTACGACACCATGGTCGCCAACAACGCCGTCATGGGCGACAGCTGGGGCCTGGAGACGCCGCTATGGTTTGCCCCCAAGGGAACCGAGCCAAAGGACATCGTCTCCTTCCACCGTTCAAACGACTTCGAGCACATCGGCAATGAAGTGCGTGCCACGCGCGACCGCGTCGGCGTGACCGAGATCGCAAACTTCGCCAAGTATGAGGTGTCGGGCCCGGCAGCGGAGGATTTCCTCAACCGGCTGATGACCAACCGCATGCCGAAAAAGGGCCGCATTGTGCTGACGCCGATGCTGAACGAATTCGGCCGCCTGATCGGCGACTTCACCATCGCCAAGACGGGCGACGACAAATTCATGATCTGGGGCTCGTCGGCGGCGCAGAAGTACCACATGCGCTGGTTCGAGAAGCACCTGCCCAGCGATGGTTCGGTGCGCATCCACCGCTTCGACCAGACGCTTGTCGGCCTGTCCATCGCCGGCCCGAAGTCGCAGGCGCTGTTGCAGAAGCTCGTCGATGTCGACGTGTCGAGCAAGGCCTTCCGCTTCATGGATTTCCGCGAGATGGCCGTCGGCGGCGCGCCCTGCATGGTCAACCGCATCACCTATACCGGCGATCTCGGCTACGAGATCTGGATGGCGCCGGCCTATCAGCGCCTGGTCTACAAGGCGATCAAGGATGCCGGCGAAGAGTTCGGCATTGTCGATTTCGGCATGCGTGCGCTGCTGTCCATGCGCCTCGAAAAGAACTTCCCGACCTGGTTCCGCGAGCTCCGTCCGATCTACGGCCCGTTCGAAGGCGCGATGGACCGCTTCATCAAGCTCGAGAAGAACGACTTCATCGGCCGCGAGGCTGCCGCAAAGGAGCACGCCGACGGTCCGAAGCTGCGCCGCGTCTCCTTCTATGTCGACGCTGCAGATGCCGACGTGATGGGCGACGAACCTATCTGGGCCAGGATCGGAGCCAAGGACTACGGAACGATCGAAAAGCCGCATGGTTATGGCGCACCCCGCTTTGACGAGGCCGGCAAGGAAGTGCGCGGCTCGGACGCCGCCCGTGGCGCATCGGCGGTGCGCGGCATCGTCGACGGCGAATGGCGTGTGGTCGGCTGGGTCACCTCGGGTGGCTACGCCCACTATGTCGAGAAATCGATGGCTCAGGGCTACGTGCCGGCCGCACTCGCCGAAAACGAGGCGGAAGGCCTGTTCGAGATCGAGATACTCGGCCACCGCCGCCCTGCCCGCATCAATGTCGAGCCGCCATTCGACCCGAGCGGGGAGAAGATGCGGGGATAAGGCCTCAGGAGAACAGATGCGCTACGTCGCCCCCTTCTGTACTGCCGGACATCTCCCCCACAAGGGGGGAGATCCTCGCTGATGGACGCCTCAACGAAAGGCAAATTCGGCCGCCACCGCAAGATCATGCCGTTCGAGCCGGGCTCGGTGGAAGACCTGCGTGAGCAGGCCCGCACCAAGGCTGCCGGGCTCAACAGCCACATCCTTGGTTACGGCGCGCAAGCCGAAGCCGAATGGGCAGCAGCCGGGATCGCGGCGCCCGACATGCCGGCAATGCGCCAATACCGGCTGCAGCGCATCCGTGCCGAACTCAGGCGGCGCGGCTATGCCGGCGCCCTGCTCTACGATCCCGTCAACATCCGCTATGCCACCGACTCGACCAACATGCAGCTATGGGTGGCGCACAATCCGACCCGCCACTGTTTCGTCGCGACCGACGGCCCGGTGGTCCTGTTCGACTATTTTTCCTGCGAGCATTTGTCCGACCATTCCGGCATCGTCGACGAGGTTCGTCCGGCGGTGTCGTGGATGTATCTCTACAGCGGCGAGTTGACCGACATGAAGGTCGAGCGCTGGGCGCAAGGCATTGCCGACGTCGTCCGCGAACATGGCGGCGGCGCCAGGCGCATCGCCGTCGACCACCTCGACCATGAGGGCGTCGACGCTCTTGCCAGGCTGGGCATTTCGGTCGGCAACGGCGAAGCGGTGATGGAAAACGCCCGCCTGATCAAATCGCCGGACGAGATCCTGTGCATGCGCCGCTCAATCACAGCCTGCGAGGCGGCGATGGGCGAAATGGAGGCAGCACTTCGCCCTGGCATTTCCGAAAACGAGCTCTGGGCCGAACTGCATCGCGGCAACATCGCCCGCGGCGGCGAATGGATCGAGACCCGGCTGCTGGCATCGGGCCCGCGCACCAATCCGTGGTTCCAGGAATGCTCGTCGCGTGTTGTCGAGGCGGGCGACCTCGTCGCCTTCGACACCGACCTCATCGGCCCCTACGGTTTTTGCGCCGACCTGTCGCGGACCTGGCTGTGCGGCGATGGCGACCCCACTGATGAACAGCGCGAGCTCTACAGGATCGCCGCCGACCAGATCGCCTACAACACCGCGCTGCTGAAACCCGGCATCGGCTTCCGCGAACTGGTCGAGCGTGCAGCCGTGCCGCCGCCCGACTGCTATCCAGCGCGTTATGGCGTGCTGTTTCATGGCGTCGGCCTCGCAGACGAATATCCCACCCTACCCCATGCCTCCGACTGGACTGCCGACACGCCGGACGGTGTGCTGGAACCAGGCATGGTGGTCTGCGTCGAAAGCTATATTGGCCGCCTCGGCGGGCACGAAGGCGTCAAGATCGAGGAACAGATCCTGATTACCGAAACCGGCTACGAGCAGCTGTCGAGCTACCCGCTGGACAAGCGCCTGCTCGGTTAGCGGCCAGGACCAAAGGGCCGCGAAGCAAACCGCAGCAGGCTTTCGGAAGGCGCGCTCCGTTCATCGAAACACTGCGCGTCCATTCGGAGGCACAAAGCTCTAAGCCAGAAGCGCCTCTACAAGCACCCCGACGACAGCCTCCGGCGTTGTTCTGGAGGTGATATAGGGCAATCCCTTGCGCTTGGCCGTCCAGCCGACGACCACGACCTCTTTGGCGGCAGGCTCGAAACGCTGGGCCAGCGCCCAGCTCTGGCAATCGACGGTCGCGACATCGGCCCGCCCTTGGGCGATTGCCACGATCGACGCCCGGTGCCCGCCGCTTTCATGGAGATCAGGGAAGATCGCCAGACTCTCGCCCAGCGCGGCCAGATCGCGCGAAATGCCGACGTAGCCGGACATCGAATCATGGCTGTTGAAGGCAAAACGCTTGCCGCGCATCAGATCGAGCGGCACGGATGCTGCCTCGCCCCGAGGCGCCGGCACGTCACCGGCGACCACGCCACGCCGCATGACAATGGCGCTGGAATAGTCACCTCCGCGCCCGCCCTCGACGCCGTCATAGCTCGGTTGGCCGATGACGCGCACATCGCCGGCGAGGCCGGTTGTTTCCATCGGCCCCCAGCAGGTCTGGCCGAACAAGAGCCGCGGATGCCTCCAGAGCGTCGGCAGGTGGAGTTCGTCGGGCGGCAGCGTCGCAGGATCTGGCGCGACCAGTTCGCTTGCGGCGTTGCGGATGCCGCCGGAAACCGCTGGCATGTCGCCATTGCGCCTGACAACGGAAACGGGCGCATCGACGCCCATGACGTGCAGCCGGTCGCGCAGTTGCGCCCATCGGGCGTCGACTTCGGCCCGCATCTCGGGCCAGTCATACATGGGCAATGCGGCGATGAAGTCGCTCATGATGTCATTTCAGGCTTGAATGCAGATCAGGGCAAGCAGAACCGATATCATTCCTTCGGTGGTTCCGCTGGCACGGGAGCAGTGCCCAGGCCGTTGACGTTGCGCGCCCTGACACGCGGCGCAAATGCCCTGCCCGGCTCGGGCGCGCGGCGCAGTGCCGGATGGCAGACCGGCTCCTTGGCGCGGAACGCATAGGCGCGCACCAGCGACAGGTAGTTCGGATAAGCATAGCCCTTGTTGAGCTTGAGCCAGTGCTCGCGGCGTTCGCGAAACAGCGCCGGCAGCTTGTACCAGGCAACCGTCGGGCTCTTGTGGTGGACGAAGTGCAGGTTGTTGTTGAGGAACAGGATCGCCAGCGGCGAACGCTCGACGATGACAGTGCGCCCTTCCGGATGCTCCGACCACTGATGCTCGGCGAATGTACGGATCGAGATCAGCGAATGTCCGAGCCATACCGGCACCAGCACATAGAGCCAGAGCGGCAGGCCGAAGCCAAACTGGATCACCGGCAACACGATGGCGAGCCCTGCGGCGTGCAGCAGCCACGCCTTGCGGATGGCCTTGTCGCCAGCGGCAATCGCCTTGGCGTCGTCAATGAAGAAGCCGATGCAGGAGAGCAGCGGCCCGAGCACGAAGCGACCGGCCATGGTGTTGTTGACCTTGAGCACGAACTTCATCGCCTCCGGCAGGTCGTCGTGCTGCCACAGCGCCCGGTAGTAGCTCTCCGGATCGTCGAACGGGTCGGTCAGCTTGTCGTCGGCATGGTGGCGCAGGTGGATGGTCTTGAAGCGCCTGTAGGGCCACAGCAATCCGATCGGCAGCGAAACCAGCGCCTCGTTGAGGCGCGCGTTGCGCGTCGGGTGTCCGTGCAGCACCTCGTGGACCAGCGACGACTGCAGCCCAACCGTCAAAATCATCAGCGCCAGCGCCACCAGGGGATAGTTCGGCCAGATTAAGAAGCCCGCCACCAGCCACGCACCGTAACAGGCGGCGATGAGAAATACCGTCGGCCACTCGACCGCCGTGGCCGTGCCGCGCCTTTTGCCTCGCTGTGCCATGCTTATGCCTGCTGTCCCCGAATGCTGGAACCTAATGATTCCTGACATAATGTTGTCAGTAATCATGCGCTGCTTCAACGCGACAATGCGCACATAATGTTTACATTGCGCTGCTTAGGCCGCAGATGTTACACTTAGTAAACACACAGGACGATGAATCTATTTTCCGCAGGCAAACTTGCCCTCGGGGCAATTTGAATCCGGGAGGTGCCAGGGCATGGACAAACGCGATCTATCTGATGTCTTCAGGGAGCGCCTGCGCATCCTCGTGCAGCGCTCGGGCCAGAACCAGTCGGCCTTTGCCGCATCTGTCGGCATCGACCGCTCGGCGCTGTCGCAGCTTCTGTCAGGCACCACCACGCGCCTTCCGCGCGCCGAGACGCTGCTGACGATCGTCTCGGTCCACAAGGTGTCGCTCGACTGGCTGCTCGGCGTCAGCCAGGACGAAGGCATGACCGGCGAAATCCGCGAAAGCCTGGAGATCGAGGAGGCGTCGGGCGGCTTCGAGCGCACGCTCATCGCCAAATGGCACGCGGAAGCTGCCGGCACCAAGATCCGCTACGTGCCGGCGGGCATTCCCGATCTGCTGCGCACCGAGGCGCTGGTCGACTACGAGGCCGACATCTCTAACAAGAGCCGCGAGACGCAGGCCGGCGAGACCCAGTACCGCATCGACTACAACAGGCGCCCCGAGACCGACATGGAGGTCTGCATGCCGCGCCACACGCTGGAGATCTTCGCCCGTGGGCTCGGCGTATGGTCCGGTTTCCCCGATCGCCATCGCAAGGCGCAGCTGCGCCATATGGCCGATCTGCTCGACGACCTTTATCCGACATTCCGGCTGTTTCTCTATGACGGCCGCCTGCGCTATTCCGTCCCTTATACGATCTTCGGTCAGGCGCGTGCGGCCATCTATGTCGGCGACATGTATCTGGTGCTCTATGCGACCGAGCCGATCCGCACGCTGACCCGCCATTTCGAGCAGCTGATCCGCGCCGCCGACATCAACCCGCATGAGACGGCAGGTTTTGCCCGCAAGCTGGCGAACTCGTTCTTCACGAGTTGACCGCTTACCTCAGGCATAGTTGAAGTTCGCGCAACGATCCCGCAAGCCGCTCTCCAGAGGGAAAATCCGTGCACAGCATCGTCATCCCGCCGCAATCCGGCCGCGCCCTGCGCGTCAGCAAGGGCGAGCTTGTCCGCATCACCGATGTGAAGGGCCAGCAGGTGGCCGACCTCTGGGCATTCACATCGGACATGAAGGACTGGCTGAGCACGTCGAACACCCGCGACATCGGCGAACGGCTGTTCCCCAAGGTTGGCGAACATTTCTACGGCACGACGGGAAACAAGCTGCTGACGCTGATCGAGGACGCATCGCCGGGCCCGCACGACATGCTGTATCCGGCCTGCAACCATGCTCTTTACGTTCGTGCCGGATTCGACCAGCACCCCAATTGCCAGGACAATCTGCACGCCGCCCTCGCCTCGGAAGGCCTCGTCTTGCCCTTCACGCCGGATCCGGTCGACCTGTTCCAGAACTCACTGCCCCAGCCCGACGGCACGATCGACGTATTTGCCTCGATCAATCCGCCCGGCGGCAACGTCACCCTGCGCGCCGAATGTGACCTGCTGGTCGTGGTCACCGCCTGCTCGGTCGACCACTACCCGACCAACGGCGGCATCTGCACCGAGATTGCGGTCGAGGTGTTCGCCGGCGGCGACACCGGACATTGACGAGACATAAAGACTTCTTTATATCCTTATCCATCCTCCAGATAGATGAAAGCCGTCTCGATGACCGCCAATCCGATCGATGCCCTGCTTGCTGAAAAAGGCGTTCTGCTTGCCGACGGTGCCACCGGCACCAATCTTTTCGGCATGGGCCTCGAGGCCGGCGAAGCGCCTGAGTTGTGGAACGAGAGCGCGCCCGAGAAGATCGAGACGCTGCACCAGAAATTCGTCGACGCCGGCGCCGACATCATCCTGACCAATTCCTTCGGCGGTACGCGCCATCGCCTGAAGCTCCACCACGCCCAGGACCGCGTCTTCGAACTCAACAAGCGCGCCGCCGAAATCGCGCGTTCCGTCGCCGACAAGGCCGGCCGCAAGGTGATCGTCGCCGGTTCCGTCGGTCCGACCGGCGAGTTGCTGGTGCCGCTCGGGGCGCTGACCTACGACCAGGCAGTGGACGCATTCGCCGAGCAGATAGAAGGCCTGAAGGCCGGTGGCGCCGAAGTCGCATGGATCGAAACGATGTCCGCGCCGGACGAAATCCGTGCGGCGGCCGAGGCTGCCATCCGCGTCGGCCTGCCCTACACCTACACGGGCTCGTTCGACACCGCTGGCCGCACCATGATGGGCCTGTTGCCCAAGGACATCCATGCGGTGTCCGATGGCCTAACCGAGGCGCCGCTGGGCGTGGGCGCCAATTGCGGCGTCGGCGCCTCCGACATCCTGGCCTCGCTGCTCGACATGAGCGAAGCCAAGCCCGACGCCACCATCATCATCAAGGGCAATTGCGGTATCCCGGAATTCCGCGGCACCGAAATCCACTATTCGGGCACACCCGAGTTGATGTCGGACTATGTCCGCCTCGCGGTCGATGGCGGTGCGAAGATCATCGGCGGCTGCTGCGGCACCTCGTTCGAGCACCTGGCCGCCATGCGCAAGGCGCTCGACGCCCACAAGAAGGACGCGCGCCCGACCGTCGAGGCGATCATCGAGCGCATCGGCCCGATGCGCAACAAGCTTGCCGAAGCGAACGCTCCGGAAACGAGCGAAGGCCGCCGCGAGCGTCGCCGCCGCAGCTGAGACAATTCACTGGGGCTGTGCATTCTGTTTTCCGAAAATCGATTCCGATTTTCGGGGGCGATGCGCTGGCGTCAGCTGTTTTCTTCGTAGCGCGCAAGCGCCGACCTGACGTCGGTGCCGGCACCTTCGACCGGACGCATCATCATCACCGCATCCAACGTCCTGACGTCGGCCAGCTTTTCCATGGCTAGCCGGAAGCGTTCGTTGTTGAGCGCCGACCAGGCCGTGCGGTGGGCATCGTCGATGGCGCTCATCCGCGATGGCGACGGGCCTCGAACTGAGCCCTGCTCAACCTGCTGGATCGGCCTGGCGGGCACATAGATATGGCTGTTGGCGGCCGCCTGCTCGACCTGCGCCGCGTCGTTTGCGGCCTCCGGTCTCGCGGGCATCACCAAGGGGTCGGCGGTGCGAACATTCGAAACCGCACCCGACATCACGCCACCAACCTGCATTCTCAAGCCACCCTTTGTTCACCCGCAGCTATATTAGCCAAGGATCGTTGCGATCAGGTTTTGGAAGAGCTCTGCCTTTAACTTGAATTGTTCGTAACGGCTCGCAAATCTGGCCTTTTGCTCAGTTTTGCACAAAAAAGCTCCCGCCTTGCGACGGGAGCTCCAGCAGTCTTGCGGGTCTCGGGAATCAGAGGTCTTCGAGGTCGCGGCGCGCCTTCTTGAGGATCTCGCGTGCCTTCTCGGCCTGCTCAGCCGTCAGCGAGCCGCTGCGCAGCCGGCTGAACACGGCGAAGTTCAGCGCCTTGACCTCGTCGCCGAGGGCGACTCCACTGACCTGGGTCGAGTTTTCCTCGATCTGGCCATTGATCTTGGCCAGCTCGGCGGCGTTTTCGTCCAGATAGGCCTGGCCTGCTTCGGTGATCGAATAGAGCTTCTTGTTGCCGTTGGCGACGGAGACGACGAGGTCGGCCTCCTCCAGCATCTGCAGCATCGGATAGATCGCACCCGGGCTCGGGCTGTAGGCGCCCTGGAATTTAGCCTCCAGAGCCTTGATGATGTCGTAGCCGTGGCGCGGCTCCTCCGCGATCAGGCCGAGCACGACCAGGCGCAGCGCGCCGGGATCGAACATGCGCGGGCCGCGGCCGCCGAAGGGTCCGCCGCGATGGCGGCCGAAGGGACCGCCGCGACCGTGGCGGCCGCCGCCCCTGCCGCCTTCGTTCTGGCCCGACATGGACCATTCTCCGCGGCAACGATCGTTGAAATTGGGGTGATTGAACATGTGAGTACCTCTCCAGGATGTTTGCTTCATGCCGCTATATCTATTCAAAGATATATCTTTTGCAAGATAGAACGTAACGATTTCTGCGCCCGCGGCTGGACCGCGTGCGGAAAAGGGCGGGCAAGGACTTCCCTTTCCAGCCTGTTGCCAGATCGGTTTTCCGATGATTTTCAGATAGTTACAGGTGAATAGATATGTTCTGGCGAGCACTTCGGCTGCCGATAGAAAATTTCGCTTCGCCAGACGTCTAGGTGCCGACAACCATGTCGCTCAGGACATTACTGAAGTGCTTTTCCTGTCTCTCCAGCCACTCGTAGGCCTGTGGCCAGTTGGCCGGATCGATCATTGCGACCCGATGGTTGGACAGATAGCAGAGGGCATACTCGCCACGCAGGCTGACGCCGAGCGCCTTGCCCAACGCCGGCTCGAAGGCTGACAGCCGGTTCAAGGTGGTTGTAAAACCCTCGCCGCGTTGGCCCCTGACGAACAGCCCGACGCTTCGGTTGGTCAGGTAGAGTGAAACCACCAGATCGTCGGCGACATGCCGCCAGCGCGAATAGAGGCTGCCATGGCGTATCCTGGGGTCGTTGCGGCGAGCGAGATAGCCGTCCCAGAAAATCTTGATCTCACGCGACGACAGCGAGCGCAGGCCGCCATGCGCGATATCCCATTCGTCAAGCTGCCGGTCAGCCATCAACATTCTCCGAAGCGCCACCCGTTTTCGGCTGGCCGCCTAGAGATCACAAAAGAACGGCCGGCGGAAAGCCCCCTTTCCGCCGCCTGGAGATCATTGAAGAATGGCCGGCGGAAAGCCCCCTTTCCGCCGGCCGGCCCACCTGCCCCAGCGGTACCTTTAGGGTCTGTTGCTGCCCTCAAGCGACGATGCGAGCCGCACCAGCGACAGGAACTCGGCGCGATAGCCGTAGAGGTCCGCTCCGCGCGCCGCCGAGGCGATCTCGGAAATCTTGTCGAAGCCGAACTTGTCGGTGGCATCTTCGTCGCGCAGCTTCTGCCCGAAAGCTGCCACGGCCACCGAAAAACGCTGGTCGGTGCCTGCCGCATCGAAACTCGCGACTTCGTTGGCCTTGGTCACCGGCGTGGTGATCAGCTTGCTCGTGTCGCCGTCCGGTGCCTTGTAGCGGATCTTCACGAAGGCATATTCGTCTGCGTTGACGACACCGCCTGTGCCGGTCGAGGCCTGGCCGTAGCGCAGCGGATCCATCGCCAGCGAAGCACTGTCCTTGGGCGTGATCTCGTAGATCGCGGTCACCGAATGGCCCGAGCCGATTTCGCCGGCATCGACGCGGTCGTTGTTGAAGTCCTCGCGGTTTAGCGCGCGGGTTTCGTAGCCGATCAGCCGGTATTCCGCGACCACGGCCGGATTGAACTCGACCTGGATCTTCACATCCTTGGCGATCGGGAACAGCGTCGACGATGCATCCTGCACCAGCACCTTCTCGGCTTCGGCCAGCGTGTCGATATAGGCGGCCGTGCCATTGCCGTTCTGGGCGATGGTCTGCATCATCTGGTCGTTGAGGTTGCCGCGGCCGAAGCCGAACACCGACAGGAACACGCCCGACTTGCGCTTGTCCTCGATCAGCCGCTTGAGGTCGTCGTCGTCGGTCTGGCCGACATTGAAGTCGCCGTCGGTTGCCAGCATCACCCGGTTCACGCCATCCTTGACGAACGACTTCTGCGCCAGCCGGTAGGCTTCGCGGATGCCGGCCTCGCCTGCGGTGGAGCCACCAGGCGAAAGCGTATCGATGGCGCCAAGGATCTTGTCGCGCTCCGACGCCTTGGTCGGTTCGAGCACGGTGCCTGCGTCACCGGCATAAGTGACGATCGAGACTGTATCGTCCGGCGACAGCTTGTTGACCAGAAGCCGGAAGGCCGAGCGCAACAGCGGTAGCTTGTCTGGCTCGTCCATCGAGCCCGAGACGTCGATCAGGAACACCAGATTGGCCTTGGGCCGCTCAGTCGGCTGCACGTCATAACCCTTGATCGCAACATGCATCAGCTTGGTGTGCTCGTTCCACGGCGCAGGCATGACGCTGACTGTCGTGTTGAACGGCACGGACGCCTGGTCCGGCCCCTTCCAGTCATAAGGGAAGTAGTTGACCATCTCCTCGACCCTGACGGTGTCTGGCTGGGGAAGAACGCCCTCCTTCAGCGAGCGTCGAACGAAGGAATAGGACGCGGTATCGACATCGATGGAGAAGGTCGAGACAGGGTCCTCCAGCGCCGAGCGCACCGGGTTGGTCTTGAAGTCCTGGATGCGGTCACGGTTTTCGACCGGCGCCATCGGCATGTCGCCAGGCGCGATGGTGGCTTGCGGCTGCACCATCAGCGTCGGCATGTTCTGCACGCTCATCCGTGCCGCGGCATCCGCCATCGGCGCAGGCGCAACCGGGCTGGCAGGCGCAATCTCACTCATGACGGCAGCCTCGCCGCTTGCGCTTTCCGCCTTCTGCTTGGCCGCCCCCGAGGCCGCCAACGGTTTGGCGACGCTGTTGCCGAGTTCGGTATCTGGCTTCTGCAGGGGCTCGGCCGTTGTGACAGGGGCTTCGGCGCGCTGGCGTGCGAGTTCCGCCTTCTCTGGCGCCGAAAACTGGAACGGCGACTGCTCCATCAGGTAAAACGTGGCGTAGCCGGCGATCGGCAGGGCGACGAGTCCGGCCAGTGCCGGCGCCGCGATCAGCTTCTTGTGCATGATGTCTCTCCAGAGCTTCCTTGCTCGCTCGGTGAGACGATTGCCCGGTTCGGTTCCTTGGGGCGTAGCTGCGATTTTTTCTTCGTCGAAAGCAGCCATGGCGGCAGCGATCGCGCGCGACCTGGCGGCTGCACCAGGCGCCGGCGGCTTCATGCCCCTGAGCATGTCCAGTTCGGTGTCGTCGACCATGATCATACTTCCCCGGCCGAGCGCATGAGCAGCTTCAGCCGTTTCTTCGCTTCATGGATGTGCCACGAGACGGTGGCTTCGGCGATTGCCATGGCTTCTGCCGCATCGGCATGCGACAGGCCCTCGCCATAGACCAGAAGCACCGCGTCGCGCTGCTTGTCCGGCAGCAGCCTGACCGCCGCCCACAAGGCTTCCGCCGGGTCTTCGACCGGCGCCGCTCCTTCCGCGACCAGCGTGTGAACACCATAGGCCGCGGTCTTGGCGGTTTCCCTTGACGATTTGCGCAAGGCGTCGCGCGCGGCGTTCAGCGTCATCGCGTAGAGCCAGGTGGTGAAGGCCGCACCGCCGCGATAGTCCCTCACGGCGCGCCCCAGGCGCACGCAGACGTCCTGGGCGATGTCTTCGGCATCAGATGCGTTGCCGCACCAGCGCCAGGCGACGCGATGGATAAAGTCGTAATGTCTCCCGACGAGTTCGCCGAAAGCCTGCCTGTCCCCATCGCGGGCCCGTCCGACCAGATCAGTGTCGGAGGCCTCGCCCTCTTCCAGCATCATCGCCATCATCGCCACTTGGACGAAAGCTTTTGGGCGATCCTTGGGGTGGTGGGAAGTTTTTTTCGCCTCCCTCAGTTGCCCGGGCAGACCAGCTTGACGCTGACCGTGTTCGTTCCACTGACGGACATGCCGCTGGGCACGTATCTCGCGAATGGCAAGCTGCGGACGTCCTGCGACACGTCGGTGCCAATGGTGAAGGCTTCATCGGCAAAGATATTGCCGCCAGAGACCTCGCCCTGCGGCCGCATCGACATGCCGTGACCACCCTTGCAGCGGATCTTGACGTCGCCCGGCTTGCCCTTGGACTTGCTGTCGAGCCCCATGGTCAGGCCGTCGAGCTTCAGCGCCAGGTCGATATCGTCGTTTATCTGGCCGCTCGGTGTGCACGACATGCCGGCAAGCTTGATGTTCTTGATCTTGCCCGCTCGTCGCGTCTTGCCCTTCAGCGTCCAGGTGTCAGATCCCGGCGAGCTGTTGCCTTCCATCTCCGCCGATTGCGTGACGTAAGAATAGGTCACGTCGAACTGCGGCCCCGAAATGCGCGGTTCGAGCTTCGCCTCGATGGTAACGGTACCCTCGTCGATGATACGTTTGAGCAACGCGCGCGTGGCCTTGGCCTGCTCGCGGTAGCGCTCGGCTTCTTCGGCAGCGAACTGGCTCGGATACCGGTCCCAGTAGGCGGCAACGGTGTCTTTTGTGCATTTCGTGCGATGCGCGGCCTCGTGTTCCAAGGCAAAGTCGGCAAGTTCCTTGCACTGGGAACCTGCCCGCAAGGCTTCGAGCATGGCCGGCTTCTGCTCGCAGCTGCCATATCTCATATCCACCGTTGCCGGCCCCGTGTAACCATGCGCGGGGCGATGGGGCAGCCTGAACGTCAACATAATCTCGGCCCGCCTTCGCGACGAGCGATCGTGGATGCTGACATCGGAATCGGGGTGCGTCGGGTCCCTGTGCGCCTCGATCAGCGGGTCCTCGACCGCCTTGAGCTGGGCTGCCATGTCAGCGAAGAACTTGGCCAGATAGTCCGCGTTCTTCAGCTCTTCCTGGACGCTTTGCAGGTTCCCGCACGAGCATTGCTGCTGGTTGGCCAAAGCTGGCATCGCCAGAGTGCCTCCGAGCGCCAGTGAAACAGCAAACGCCTTGATTGTTGACGACATCCGCACCACACCTTCTGATTGAGAAAGATGTCGGTCGGTATCGGAAACCTATGTATCCGCAGGATGTCGCGATGCCCTCCGCACCGGATGCAGATCGGCGACAGAGACCGGAGAGATCAGACGGCCTGCCCGGCGACCCAGCCGGACGACCAGGCCCACTGGAAATTGTAGCCGCCGAGCCAACCGGTGACGTCGACAACCTCGCCGATGAAATAGAGGCCGGGCACGGTCTTCGCCTGAAGGGTCTTCTGGTCGAGCACACGCGTGTCGATCCCGCCCAGCGTCACCTCGGCCGTGCGATAGCCTTCCGAACCCGCCGGTTTGATGCGCCACTGGTTGACCGCCGCGTCGACCGACCTCAGGTGGGCATCGTTCAAATCGGCGAGATTGCCGTTGAAGCCGAGCCGTTCGGCAATCGTCTGCGCGAGTTTCTTGGGCAGATGGGCCGCAAGCACGGTCTGCACCGCCTGGCGACCGTTGCCCCGCTTGGCATCGCGCAGAATGGCGGCGACGTCAGTTCCCGGCAGCATCGAGATGGCGATTTCGTCGCCCTCGCGCCAATAGGACGAGATCTGCAGGATGGACGGGCCACTGATGCCACGATGGGTGAACAGCATCGCTTCGGAAAAACGCGTCTTGTTGCAGGAAACCTCGGCGTCGACGGCGACACCCGACAGCGGCGCAAGCCGCTCGAGCGTGTTGGCGTCGAAGGTCAGCGGCACCAGCGCCGGCCGCGTCTCGACGACAGGCAGGCCGAACTGAGCGGCGATCTCGTAACCGAAGCCTGTGGCGCCCATCTTGGGGATAGACTTTCCGCCGCAGGCAACGACCAGCGACTTGCAGCGCACCTTGTTGCCGTCCAGCTTCAGGTCGAAGCCGTCAATCGAGCGCGTCACGCTCTCGACTGACGTCGCAAGCCGCAGCTCGACGCCGCCGTGGCGCATCTCGGTCACCAGCATATCGATGATCTGGCGCGCCGAGCCGTCGCAGAACAGCTGCCCTAGTGTCTTTTCGTGATAGGCGATGCCGTAACGCTCGACGAGACTGATGAAGTTGCGCTGGGTGTAGCGGCTGAGCGGCGAAATGCAGAAATGCGGGTTCTGCGACAGGAAATTCTTCGGGCTGGCGTTGATGTTGGTGAAGTTGCAGCGTCCGCCACCGGAGATGCGGATCTTTTCGCCGGGTGCCGAGGCATGATCGACGATCAGCACCGAGCGGCCGCGCTTGCCCGCTTCGGCAGCGCACATCATGCCGGCTGCGCCTGCGCCGATCACGACCACATCAAAGGATTGCATCAGGATTTTCCGCTGGCAAAAAATCGGCGCCCGACGGCAAGCCGGACGCATGTGCCGGCCTGATAGCCGACATCGATGGAATTGGCAAAGCCGGGCGCTAGCTGAGCGTCTCCGCAAACAGCGTCAGCAGGCGCCGCCAGTGGCGCTCGGCGCCCGCCTCGTCATAGACGCCATGATCGGGCACGCACCAGCCATGGCCCATGCCCACATAGTTTTCGAGGATGTGGTCGACCCCGGCCGAACGCAGCGCCTCGGCGAGCAGCGCCGACTGTTCGGGCGGAAAGCTGCCGTCGACGCCGGCTGAGCCGACATAGATGCGCGCCTTGAGCCTGGCGGCGTTGCGCCAGGGGCTGTCGGGTGCATCACCGGCAAGATTGCCGCCATGGAAGCTTGCCGCGGCAACGATGCGGTTGGGATGGGTCGCGGCCGCATTGAGCGCGCGCGAGCCGCCCATGCAATAGCCGACGGCGCCGACCGGGCCAGCAACGCCAGCATCCGCCAGCGCCTCGATGAAGGCGCCGGTGTCACGCATCGTCATCTCCTGCGTGGTGCCGCCGATCAGAGCCCGCAGTTCCGTCCGCGTCTTTTCCTCGGAGAAGGCAGTCTTGGCGTCGAAGGGACCATAGGCGCCGGCACGATAGAACAGGTCGGGCACTAGCACCGCGTAACCGTCGCTGCCCAGCCGCTCGGCCATCTCGTCAAGCGCGGCTCGCGGCCCGAAGGCATCCATGTAGAGGATCACACCGGCTTTCGCATTCGAAGGTCCAAACAGTCCGGCCTTGGCGACGCCATCCGCCGTCACAATTTCGATGTCGCGCTTGGTCGCCATGGCAAAGCTCCTTCTGATGTCCCGTCGCGAACATAGGGACTCCGGCCAGCCAGACAAGCTCAGGCGGCGTCGATCGGCTCCGCGCGGGCACCGACATGTAGCGCCCTGCCCGCGCCCAGCCCCATCACGGCGACGCCGAGGCCAAGCGCCACGAACAGCACCGAGGAGGCAGCGAAGCTGCCGGTCCAGTTGCGGATAAGCCCTACCAGCAGCGGGCCGATGGCAGCCAGCGTGTAACCCACGCCCTGCGCCATGCCGGAGAGATGGGCCGCGACATGCGAATCCGGCGAGCGCAGCACGATCAGCGTCATCGCCGCCGCAATCAGCCCGCCCTGACCGATGCCCTGCAGCACCGCCCAGAACAGGATGGTCGAGGTCGGCGCAAACAGGATGCCCAGCAGTGCAATGACCGCAGCCGCGGCAAGCGCCACGTTGACGCCGCGCTGGTCCTTGCGGCGGACGGCGATGGATGGCACGGCAAGGCAGGTCACCACCTGCGCCATGACCGAAAGCGACACGATGGCGCCGGCGGTCGTGGCGTCGAAGCCGCGTTCGCGCAGGATCGGCGCCAGCCAGCCGAAGACGCAATAGGCGAGCGCCGACTGCAGCCCCATGAACAGCGTCACCTGCCAGGCCAGCCGGTCGCGCCACAGCCCAACGACGCGGAAGCCGCTGTGGCTAACCTGCCTGCGGCTGCCGAGTGCCTGGGGGGTCCAGATCAGCAGCACGATGAAGGCCGGCACCGCCCAGACAGCCAACGCCCCGGACCAGGACCCGGTAACAAGGTGTTCGATGGGCAATGTGAGGCCGGACGCCGAAGCGGCCCCCGCGCACAGCGCCATGGTATAAAGCCCGGTCATCATCGCCGCCTTGTCTGGAAAGTCGCGCTTGACCAGCCCGGGCAGCAGCACATTGCCGATGGCAATTGCCGCACCCGCCATGAAGCTTGCCGCAAACAGCAGCGGCACAGTGCCAAGCCCCCGCAGGGCTGTGCCGAAGGCGAGCAGCAACAATGCGATGAGCAGCGTACGCTCGGCGCCGAAGCGCTGCGCGAGTTTGGGCGCCAGCGGCGCAAACAGGCCGAGACAAAGCACCGGCAGTGTCGTCAGCATGCTGGCGCCGACCGGCGAAAGGCCCGTCGCCTGCATCACCTCGGGCAACAATACCGACAGGCTGGAAAAGATCGGGCGGAGATTGAAGGCGATCAGCACCAGGCTGGCGCCGAGCACGAAACGCGCCATGCCGCTGCGCAGAACCGGCGCCTGCGGTGCCGGCCGGCTGTCGACCTCGGCATCGATCAGCTGGTCGTCGAGACCTTCGATGGCCACCGCCTCAGCGGCCCGGCCCGAGGGAACAAAAGTCTGGTTCATTGGGCAAGTAACCTGTCGAGTTCGAAAAGTACGGGCGCCATGAAGGCGCGAACCGCGGCTGCGGCCCGGTCCGGATCGCCGGAGGCCACGGCATCCACGATGGCCTCATGGGCCGGCGCATCGGGCTCGGGCAGTTCGCCCGACAGCGTCGCCTTGATGGTCTCGGTGATCGCTCCGGTGAAGAAGTCGTAGAGTTCGATCATCGCCCGGTTGCCGGAAGCTTCGACAACCGACTTGTGGAAGTCGATGTCGCGGCGGATGAAGGCTTCGTGCCCGCCATCGGCCACGGTGCCGCGCGCCTCGAGCAACCGCCGCATTTTCACCAGATCCGCTGGTGTGTGGCGCAATGCTGCCAGCCGCGCCGCTTCCGCATCCAGGGCGGCGCGCGTTTCCCACTGGTCGCGCAGGCCGGCGCGCTTGACGCGGTCCAGCACCGCCGAAGGGTCGACTGCCGAGCGGACATAGGTGCCGGAGCCTTGCCGCGTATCGAGCAGACCTTGCGAGACCAAGGCACGCACGGCTTCGCGCACGGTGCCGCGGCTTACCGACAACAGGTCGGTCAATGCCATTTCATTGGGAATACGCTCGCCCACGGCCCAGCGGCCGCTGACGATTTCGGCTCGCAGGCTGTCGGCGGCGCTGTCGGTGAGATTGGTTCGGGTGGCTGGCTGCATGGCAACATTCATCAAGTCATCTGATGACTTTGAATATGCCTGTCGGCCGGCAAAGGCAACAAGCGAGCCGGGAAAGCGATTGGGCCAGCCGAGCGAGCTCAGAGGCCGGCGTAGCTCTTCATGTGAAAGGCCTGAACATCGGCCGGGTAGCGATAGGCCGTCCCATATGGGCATGCATTGCGATCAACGCACCCCGCCGTGCGACAGGTCCCGCCGTCAGGGCCGCGCACATGCGCAAGGCATCGTTCATAGGCAAAACCCGCAACCAAATAGGCTTCCACAGGACAGGATTTAAGGCAGGGCTTTCCGACACATAGATCGCAAAGGTGACTCTGTTCGCGAAGCTCGGCAAACTCCAGCCCGACATCGAACAGCAATGCCCCGCGATAAGCATGCCAGAGCCCATATTCGGGATGCATCAGGATGCCCAGCGGCGACGGCTTGAGCCCTTCGGCCCGCATGGCCCATTGCTGGAACGGCAGATAGGGCTTGTCGGATGGCGACACGGCGCGCGCGCCGAACTTTTTCGCGACATCGCCGATCACCTCACGCGACCAGCTGTCGAGCGGGTTTTCGAGTTTGGCCGGCTGCGTTGCGCGCCATCGCTGAAAATGCGGCCACGGCGCCGCCCCCGCCTGCCCGATCAGCAGCACCGACTGCGCCGGCCTGCCTGTCGGGCCATTCGGTGCCGTCTCCTCATTGCCGAAAACGAAACCGCCGCGCTGGATGAGGCCATGGCTGGCCAGCGCGGCGGAAATTATGTCCACGTCGGGGGACGGCAAGCGCTACCCCTTCGGGTCCGGGTCGGAGAATGCGCTCCGCCAGACTTCCTTGTGGATGATGCTGGCGACTTTAGCCCCGCCTGTATCGGGCTCCCTTCAAGTGAAGGCGTCGGGCATCGACGCCTTCTTCGCGGCGATGAAGTCCTTGAGCCCATCGTCAATGCTGGGATCGAGATATGGCGCCTCGTAGCTCTCCAGCCAGCGGCGGGCCAGTTCGTTGGCGCGCTGGGGTGCTGTCTTCTGCCCTTCGGCCAGCCACTGCTCGTAGGAATTGTTGTCGGCAATGTTCGAACGGTAGAAGGCCGTCTGGAAGTTCGCCTGGGTATGGTCGCAGCCAAGATAGTGGCTGCCCGGGCCGACCTGGCGGATGGCGTCCATCGCCTGGCCGTTCTCGGAGAGATCGACGCCTTCGGCAAATTTCTGCTGCATGCCGAGCTGGTCGATGTCCATCATGAACTTCTCGTAGCAGGAGGCGAGACCGCCTTCGAGCCAGCCAGCCGAATGCAGCACGAAGTTGGTGCCGGCAAGCAGCGTCGAGTTGAGCGTGTTGGCGCTTTCATAGGCTGCCTGCGCGTCCGGGACCTTCGAGGCGCAGAGCGAACCGCCGGTGCGGAACGGCAGGCCGAGCCGCCGTGCCAGCTGCGCTGCACCGTAAGACACCAGCGACGGCTCCGGCGTGCCGAAGGTCGGCGCTCCTGACTGCATCGAGATCGACGAGGCGAAGGTGCCGAACAGCACAGGTGCGCCCTTGCGGATCAGCTGGGTGAACGAGGCGCCGGCCAGAACCTCGGCCAGAACCTGGGTCAGCGTGCCCGCGACCGTCACCGGGCTCATAGCGCCGGCGAGGATGAAAGGCGTGACGATGCAGGCCTGATTGTGGCGTGCATAGACCTTCAGCGCCCCAAGCATGGTCTCGTCGAAGACCATCGGCGAATTGGCATTGATCAGGCTGGTCAGCACCGTGTTGTTTTCGACGAAGTCGTCGCCGAAAACGATCTTGGCCATCGCCACCGTGTCCTCGGCGCGCTCGGGCGCGGTCACCGAGCCCATGAACGGCTTGTCCGAATATTTGATGTGGCTGTAGATCATGTCGAGGTGGCGCTTGTTAACAGGCACATCGACCGGCTCGCACACCGTGCCACCCGAATGGTGAATCGACGGCGCCATGTAGGCGAGCTTCACGAAATTGCGGAAATCCTCGATCGTGGCGTAGCGGCGGTTGCCGTCGAGATCGCGCACGAAGGGCGGGCCATAGACCGGCGCGAAAACAGTGGCGTCGCCGCCGATCTGCACCGACCGCTCCGGGTTGCGCGCATGCTGGGTATAGATGGACGGTGCCGTCTTCAGCAGCTCGCGGCAGAGGCCCTTGGGGAAGTGGACCCGCTCGCCCTTGACGTCGCAGCCGGCTTCTTTCCACAGCTGCAATGCCTCGGCGTCATCGCGGAATTCGATGCCGGTCTCTTCCAGCACCGTGTCGGCATTCCTCTCGATGAGGGCAAGACCCTCCTCGTTCAGCACCTCGTACACGTTCACCTTGCGCTTGATATAGGTGAGCTGGGTGCCCGGACCGCCGCCGCTGCGCGCCGCGCGCCGTGCCGCGGCACCACCGCTTGCGCCACGCCCACGCCTGCCGCCTGCCTGTTCCTGATCGACTGACGGGTTATCGCTCATCGTCGTTTCTTCCCTGAATCCGTTTTGCGCCGCCTGTCGCGGCTCCTTGCCGGATCGTAGCCATGCACCCTTATCGAAACGGCTTGTCAGCGCCAAGAGCTGTCGCAAATTCGACAAGAAAAACGATAGATTGTCAGTCGCTTTCGTCTTGCAGGAAGTCGCAAATCAGCTATGGATTTGGAATGCTTGCAGGCTAGGAATAGCGAAGTATCCGCACGCCGCGATACGGCCTGCACCAGGGAGCCTTCCAAGATGTCCGACGACGAAATCATCCTGTCCGAGCTTTCCGACGACGAACTCGTGCAGCAGATGCACGACGACCTGTATGACGGGCTCAAGGAAGAGATCGAGGAAGGCACCAACATCCTTCTCGAACGCGGCTGGGTGCCCTACAAGGTGCTGACCGAGGCCCTCGTCGAAGGCATGCGCATCGTCGGCGAAGATTTCCGCGACGGCATCCTGTTCGTGCCGGAAGTGCTGCTCTCGGCTAACGCCATGAAGGCCGGCATGCACATCCTGCGTCCGCTTCTCGCCGCCACCGGCGCGCCGAAGCAGGGCAAGATGGTGATCGGCACCGTCAAGGGCGACATCCACGACATCGGCAAGAACCTCGTCGGCATGATGATGGAAGGTGCCGGCTTCGACGTCATCGACCTCGGCATCAACAACCCGGTCGAGAACTATCTCAACGCCATCGAGGAGCATCAGCCCGACATCATCGGCATGTCGGCGCTGCTGACCACCACCATGCCCTATATGAAGGTCGTCATCGACACGATGAAGGAAAAGGGCATCCGCAACGACTATGTCGTGCTGGTCGGCGGCGCGCCGCTCAACGAGGAATTCGGCAAGGCCGTCGGTGCCGACGCCTACTGCCGCGACGCCGCCGTTGCGGTGGAAACCGCCAAGGATTTCATGAAGCGCCGGCACAACGTCCGCGCCTCGGCGTAATCCAAAACAGAAAAGGCCGCGCCTCGCAGCGCGGCCTTTTCGTTTATGCCCCAGGGGGCCGTCCTAGCGGACCGTGTCCTGGATGGCGTGTGCGGTGCCCTTGACGTCCTTGCCGACGCCGCGGATGGTGTTGGCGCAGGATGAAAGCGCCAATGCGCAGGCGATGACGGCGATCGGCGCCAGATGTGACAGCTTCATGGACGATGTCTCCCTCGTTCTGTAGACTCGCCCCCGAGACCCTAAACCCTGCGAAACTGGTCGCATGAGCGCGCCGCGAACACAACATCAGATATCCGCCGACAAGGTGCTGGTCATAGGCTGCGGCATGATCGCGCGCGAGATTTTGGCGGTCAAACAGCGGCTCGGCCTCGACCATCTCGAACTCACCTGCCTGCCGGCCGACTTCCATTTCCATCCCGACCGCATCGCGCCCGCCATGGACAAGGCGATCGCCGAGGCCAGGCAGGAGGGCTACCGGAACATCTATGTCGGCTACGCCGATTGCGGCACCGGCGGCCTGCTCGACCGCGTCTGCGAAAAGCACGGCGTCGAGCGCATCGAAGGGCCGCACTGCTTTGCGTTCTATCAGGGAGCCGAAGCCTACGCCAAGGTCGCCGAGGACGACATGATGTCGTTCTACATGACCGATTTCCTGTGCCGCCAGTTCCAGGCTTTCTTCATCAAGCCACTCGGTCTCGACCGCCACCCGGAGCTGGTGACCGATTATTTCGGCAATTATGAAAAGCTGATCTACCTCGCCCAGACCGACGACCCCGCCCTCGACAAGGTGGCGGAAGATGCCGCCAGAATGCTCGGCCTTGTCTATGAGCGTCGCGCCACCGGTTATGGCGACCTCACCCAGGCACTTGCCAACGCGACGTCTGCAGCGGCAAATCGCTGAACGCCTGATTCCGCAACAGGAACAGGCACGTTCGGGAGAGGTCCGATGCTCGTTCGCAAATTGACGCTTGCAGCACTCCTGCTGGTATCGTCAGGCGTTGCCCACGCCGACGGCGTGGTCCAGAAGCTGATTACGCCGGCAGACAAGGCCAAGCTCGAGAAATACGACGCCACCCGCAAAGAGGCGCTCGACGAGGCCAAGGGTGGCCTCAAGCGTGAGGTGGATGTTCTCGCCACAATCGTTGCCAAAAAACCTCAGCCGTTCTCCGATTTCGACATGACCGGAAACTGGCAGTGCCGCACCATCAAGGCCGGGGGCATCGGTCCGCTCGTCGTCTACGACTGGTTCAAGTGCAAGGTCACCGACGACGGATCGGGCTGGATGCTCGAGAAGATTTCGGGCTCGCAGCGTACCAGGGGGCGCTTCTACACCGACAGTGATACGCGGCTGATCTATCTCGGTTCGGGTTATGTGTCGGGGGAAAAGCCCAAGGCCTATGGCCGCGGACAGAAAACCGACCAGGTCGGCTACGCCTTCCGCACCGGCCCGGCTGAATGGCGCCTGGAGCTCCCTGCCCCGTATTACGAATCCAAGCTGGATATTCTCGAATTCCGCCGCTGACGTTGCAATCGGCGCAAGCCGACATCACATTGCAGCGTTCAAGGCAACCTTCCGGCGTCATCAAGGATTAACCTCGCCGTCGCACACTGCGACCGGGGACGACGTGCCGGCAAACAACGTCGCAGACAGGCAAAAGGACTTATGGAGCAGGGCTTGAACGGGGAGCAAGGTCAAGGAGGCGAAACCGCCCCAAGGCGCCGTCGTGGCCGCCGACTGTCCTCGATCTTCGCCGAACTCGCCCACAACGCAAAAGGCGACATCTCCATCGGCGACATCAGGGATACGCTCGGCAAACGCAGCTTCGCGCCGCTTCTTGTCCTGTTTGCCGCTTTCAATCTTCTCCCCCTGCCGCCGGGCGCTTCGGCCATCCTCGGACTGCCCTTGCTCATCGTCGCCGCCCAGATGGCCTTCGGCAGCAATCAAGCCTGGCTGCCTGCCTTCATCACCAAACGCTCGCTGTCGGCCGAACAGTTTCGCAACGTTACCGACTGGGTCATTCCGCGTCTGATCCGCCTCGAAGAGGTGGTGCGCCCGCGCTACTGGCCGTTCTGGCGCAGGCGTGGCGACCGCGTCATCGGCATCATCGCCCTTATCCTGTCGGTCTCGATCACGCTGCCCATACCGTTGGGCAACTGGCTGCCGGCCTTTGCCACCGCCCTTCTGGGGCTCGCACTTTCAGAGCGCGACGGCATCCTTTTTGCCGTCGGCAGCGTCGTGGGCGTCGCTTCGCTGGTGGTGGTCGGTGCGGTCGTCGGCGGTGCCGGCTTTGCCACCCACGCATTTCTCGCCTGGCTGGGGTAGCCTGAATGAGCCGCGGACCGATCGTCTTCGTCACCGAAGGCGGCCCACATATTTGGGCGATCGCCAACAGCCTCGTCGACCGTTTCGGCCCCATCACCGTCATCCAGGAAACACCCTACTCCAAACGCGACCTGCTCATGCGCCGGGCCAGGAAACTCGGCTGGATGAACGTCGCTGGCCAATTGGGCACCATGGTGCTGGTCCGCCTGGGTAAGAGCCTGTTTGGGGGCAGCATCCGGCACATCGTCGAGGCGGAGGGCCTACAACCAGAGCCGCGGCCCGGCCAGGAAATCATCGACGTCGCCTCGGCCAACAGCCCGGAAGTTCTTGAAATCGTCGACAGGCTGAAGCCCTCAGTGGTGTTTCTCGCCGGATGCCGGTTGCTGTCGGAGACGACCCTGGCCGCCATCCCCTGCCCGGTTCTCAACTACCACGCCGGCATCAATCCCAAATATCGCGGCATGAACGGCGGCTATTGGGCGCTTGCTTCGGGCGACGCTGGAAATTTCGGCTCGACCGTCCACCTTGTCGACGCGGGCGTCGACACGGGCGGCGTGCTCTATCACGCTCGGGGAAAGCCTGAAAAAGGCGACACGATCTCAACCTATCCCCTGCGCCAGGCGGCGTTCTCGCGCGCCATTTGCGCCAGCGCCATCGACGATGCGCTGTCAGGCAGATTGAACCCGGTCGAGACCGGATTGCCGTCCCGGCAATGGTACCATCCGACCATCTGGCAGTACCTTTGGACCGGCATTCGTCGCGGTGTCTGGTAGCGCCGCAGCAACGTCCCCTGCATATCTCTTTGCGACACCTCGCCGCGTCGCTTTTGAAGGCGCGCGCGTCGTCCCATAACAAGCGGCACCCCACCGGTTGCGGCAATGCTCGACACACTGAAAGCGAGACCGAAATGGCCGATCTGATCATCGTCTACTGGCGCGACATCCCTGCACAGGTGATCGTCAAGAAGGGTCGGCAGAACGCCAAGCGCGAACTGCCGCTGCGCTTCACCGAAGCAATCGACATGTGCGCGATGCGGACAGGCGCCGGCGACACCGACGCCTATCTGGCCGAATGGCGCAAGGCGGATCCGATTCCCGTCGGCGACGACCTCGAAGCCGAGGCAGACAGGGCAATGGCCGACATCGACGCAAAATTCACCAGGGAGCGGCTGGTCGCTCTCGTCAAGGCAGGCGGCAAGGAAGATGGTTGATACCCAGCCGACATCGAGCGCGACACCTCATTCCGGCGCCACCCAGGCGACGCTGGTCAAGAAAGCCGCGCCCAAGAGCGACTACAAGCCGGCCGACGTGTCGCCGCAGCGCCGCGTACAGCGCACATTTGCAGTGCGCCTATGGTCGATCCGCCATTCGCGCATGCTGGAGTGGTTCTACAGCCGTTTCGCCGATGCATTCCTGACGCTTCACCCGCTGTGGAAGAAGATCGGCTACGGCCGCGTCGAAGCGCCGGTCAAGTTCGTCGAAAAGCACGTCAAAGGCTTCATGTTCGACTGCCGCATGTGCGGTCAGTGCGTGCTGTCCTCGACTGGCATGTCGTGTCCGATGAACTGCCCCAAGCAGCTGCGCAACGGCCCTTGCGGCGGCGTGCGCGCCAACGGCAATTGCGAGGTCGAGCCCGACATGCCCTGCGTCTGGGTCAAGGCCTGGGAAGGCTCGCGCAACATGGCCAAGGGCGACGCCATCCTCAACGTCCAGAAGCCGGTCGACCAATCGCTGCGCGAAACCTCGGCCTGGCTCAGAGTGACGGCGCAGGCAGCGGCCGCACGCGAAACCGCAAGCAAGGAAGTCGCATGACCCCGCCGCGCCCACGCCAGATCGACGAGCATCCCGATGGCATCGACCTGCCGCTGGACGCCCTGCCCGGCCATTCCTCGCGCGGACGCCTGGAGCGCGTGCTCCGCCGCGGCGAGTTCGCGGTGACGACCGAGCTCAACCCGCCCGACAGCGCCGACCCCGAGGACGTCTACAACCGCGCCAGGATTTTCGACGGCTGGGTCGATGGCATCAACGCTGTCGATGCCTCTGGTGCAAACTGCCACATGTCGTCGGTCGGCATCTGTGCTCTTCTGACCCGCATGGGCTACGCACCGATCATGCAGATCGCCTGCCGCGACAAGAACCGCATCGCCATCCAGGGCGACGTGCTGGGTGCCGCCGCCATGGGCGTGGCCAACATCCTGTGCCTCACCGGCGACGGCGTGCAGGCCGGCGACCAGCCGGGCGCCAAGCCCGTATTCGACCTCGATTCGATGTCGCTGCTCGAAACCGTTCGCATCATGCGCGACAACGGCAAGTTCCTCTCCGGCCGCAAGCTCACCACGCCGCCACAGGTCTTCCTGGGCGCTGCCGTCAATCCCTTCGCTCCGCCTTTCGATTTCCGCCCGATCCATTTGGGCAAGAAGATCGCCGCCGGCGCACAGTTCGTGCAGACACAATATTGCTTCGACGTGCCGATGTTCCGCACCTTCATGGAGCGGGCACGCGACCTCGGCCACACCGAAAAGGTCTTCATCCTCTGCGGCGTCGGCCCCCTGGCTTCCGCCAAGACGGCCAAGTGGATCCGCTCCAACGTACCGGGAATCCACATTCCCGATTCCATCATCACGCGGCTCGAAGGCGCTCAGGACCAGAAGAAAGAAGGCAAGCAGATCTGCATCGACATCATCAACGAGGTGAAGGAAATCTCGGGCGTATCGGGCATCCATGTGATGGCCTATCGCCAGGAGGAATATGTCGCCGAGATCGTCGATGAATCAGGCGTGCTCAAGGGCCGCCGCCCATGGGTCCGCGAGCCCCGCGCCGACGACCGGCTCGTCGCCGACAGGCTCGAACACATACTGCATGACGATGTCACCGAATCCCAGGTCGACATGGTCAAGACTGCACACTGAACAAGGGTGCCTGACCGGCGCTTGAACGAGACCAGATAACGATATAAAGAAATCTTTATATCCCACGGAGGATTTATGACCCGCACTATCGTTGCTTCGGCGACCCGCGAAATCGTCATCGGTTTCGACCAGCCCTTCTGCGTCATCGGCGAACGCATCAACCCGACCGGCCGCAAGAAGCTGGCCGCGGAAATGGTCGCCGGCAATTTCGAGACGGTCATCAAGGACGCGCTCGAACAGGCCGCCTGCGGCGCAACGATGCTCGACATCAATGCCGGCGTGACGGCGGTCGACCCGAACGCCACTGAACCGGCGCTGCTGGTGCAGACGCTGGAGATCGTCCAGAATCTCGTCGACCTGCCACTGGCGATCGACAGCTCGGTGTCTGCCGCCATCGAAGCCGCGCTCAAGGTCGCCAAGGGCCGTCCGTTGGTCAACTCCGTCACCGGCGAGGAAGAAAAGCTCGAGGCCATCCTGCCGCTGGTCAAGAAGTACAACGTGCCCGTGGTTGCCATCTCCAACGACGAGACCGGCATTTCGATGGACCCTGACGTCCGTTTCGCCGTCGCCAAGAAGATCGTCGAGCGTTGCGCCGATTTCGGCATTCCCGCCCATGACGTCGTCGTCGACCCGCTGGTCATGCCGATCGGCGCGCTTGGCGACGCCGGTCGCCAGGTTTTTGCCCTGCTGCGCCGCCTGCGTGAGGAGCTCAAGGTCAATACCACCTGCGGCCTGTCCAACATCTCCTTCGGCCTGCCGCACCGCCACGGCATCAACGCCGCCTTCATCCCGATGGTCATCGGCGCTGGCATGACCTCGGCGATCATGAACCCGGTTCGCCCCCAGGAAATGGAAGCGGTGCGCGGTGCCAACGTGCTCAACGGCACCGACGAGCACTGCACCAACTGGATCAAGACCTACAAGGACTACAAGCCGGGCGAACACACAGCGCCGGCCCCCGTTGCCGTCACCTCGCCGGCTGACGGCGCTGCCGCCGGCGGTCGCCGCCGCGGTGGCCGCGAAGCTCGCATGGCAAGGGGATAACCAGCCTATCGTGAACAGGAACGCCGCGCATAATCCTGGTCGCGCTCCCGCTGCAGGGGAGCCACAGGACGCGGCGTCTCGGAATTTTCCTTCTCCCCGGTTCCGGGGAGAAGGTGCCGGATTGCGGATCGTGGACAGCCCGATCGCATGGCCGGTGCAGACTGGAGCATTGCCATGAATTCGCCCGCCAACATCACCGATCCGCTGGTTCTCTTCATGCCCTCGGGCAAGCGCGGACGGTTCCCGGTGGGAACGCCGGTTCTCGACGCGGCGCGCCAGCTTGGCGTCTATGTCGAGAGCGTCTGCGGCGGACGTGCGACCTGCGGGCGCTGCCAGATCGAGGTGCAGGAAGGCAATTTCGCCAAGCATAAGATCGTCTCGTCCAACGACCATATCTCGCCCAAGGGTCCCAAGGAGGAGCGCTACGAACGCGTCCGCGGCCTGCCCGAAGGACGCCGTCTGTCATGCTCGGCCATGATCATGGGCGACCTCGTCATCGACGTGCCCCAGGACACCGTCATCAATGCCCAGGTGGTGCGCAAAGCTGCCACCGACCGCGTCATCGAGCGCAACGCCGCTGTCCAGCTCTGCTATGTCGAGCTGGAAGAGCCGGACATGCACAAGCCGCTCGGCGATCTCGACCGGCTGAAGGTCGCGCTGGAAAAGGACTGGGGCTGGAAAGACCTGCTGGTTGCCCCCCATCTCATCCCCCAGGTCCAGAAGATCCTGCGCACCAAGCTGCCCGATCAGCCGGAAGTCAGCCCCGGCAAATGGGGCGTCACCGCCGTCGTCCACCGCGACATGGATTCGTCGCGGCCCTTCATCATCGGCCTCTACCCCGGCCTCAAGAACGAGGCCTACGGCATCGCCTGCGACATCGGCTCGACCACCATCGCCATGCATCTGGTGTCGCTGCTGTCTGGGCGCATCGCTGCGTCCTCGGGCACGTCGAACCCGCAGATCCGCTTCGGCGAAGACCTGATGAGCCGTGTCTCCTACGTGATGATGAACCCGGACGGACGCGAGGCCATGACCAAGGCCGTTCGCGAGGCGGTCAACTCGCTGATCGGCAAGGTCTGCGAGGAAGGCAATGTCGATCGTCACGACATTTTCGACTGCGTCTTCGTCGCCAACCCGATCATGCATCATTTGTTCCTCGGCATCGACCCGACGGAACTCGGCCAGGCGCCCTTCGCACTCGCCGTGTCGGGTGCCCTGCAGTTCTGGGCGCATGAGATCGGCATCGAGGTATCTCAGGGCGCGCGCCTCTACACGCTGCCCTGCATCGCCGGCCATGTCGGCGCCGACGCCGCCGGCGCCACCTTGTCGGAAGGCCCGTATCGCCAGGACAAGATGATGCTGCTCGTCGATGTCGGCACCAATGCCGAGATCGTACTGGGCAACAACAAGCGCGTCGTTGCTGCCTCGTCGCCGACCGGTCCTGCCTTCGAGGGTGCGGAGATTTCCTCCGGCCAACGTGCTGCCCCCGGCGCCATCGAACGCGTCCGCATCGACCCGGAAACGCTGGAGCCGCGCTACCACGTGATCGGCACCGAGCAGTGGTCGGACGAGGAAGGTTTCGACGAAGCCTCCTGGAAGACCGGCGTCACAGGTATCTGCGGTTCGGCGATCATCGAGGTCGTGGCCGAAATGTATCTCACCGGGATCATTTCGGAAGACGGCGTCATCGACGGCGCGCTCGCCGCCAAGAGCCCGCGCATCATCGCCAACGGCCGCACCTTCTCCTACCTGCTGCGCGAAGGCCGCCAAGGTGAGCCGCGCATCACCGTCACCCAGAACGACGTGCGCGCCATCCAGCTCGCCAAGGCAGCACTTTATGCCGGCGTGAAGCTCCTGATGGAGAAGCAGGGCGTCGAGACGGTGGACACCATTCGCTTCGCCGGCGCCTTCGGCTCCTTCATCGACCCGAAATACGCCATGGTGCTCGGCCTGATCCCCGACTGCGACCTGTCGGAGGTCAAGGCCGTCGGCAACGCCGCCGGCACCGGCGCGCTGATGGCCCTGCTCAACCGCAACCATCGCCGCGAGATCGAGCAGGAAGTCGGCCGCATCGAAAAGATCGAGACCGCGCTGGAACCGCACTTTCAGCAGCTCTTCATCAACGCCATGGCGCTGCCCAACAAGGTCGATCCGTTCCCCAAGCTGTCCGAGCAGGTCAAGCTGCCGCCACGCAAGGCGATCGTCGAAGGCGATGCGGACGCGGCCACTCCGCGCCGCCGCTCGCGCGAGGAGCGCGCCGCCCGCCGCACACGAGACTGACATGCCACCCCATCCTTGCATCGCCAGGTGAGGCACCCTGCCTCACCTGGGCAGCCATTTTGTGCTAGGATGACGCGTTTCGGGCGTGTTTCCGCAAGGTAACCTTTCGACTTGCGGTTGCCGTCCGAACGAAATCGATACGAAACAAGATCGAAATAGCTTCCACGCGTCGAACCGCCTGATGCGGAGCCTGTCTTCACATCGGCATGAGGATGAAAGGAAGACACCATGTCGATCATGAGTTCGATCGGCCGCTATGGTGCGGCCATCCGGAAGGCGCGACGCGATGCCAGGTCGGTCCGCGATCTCAACAGCCTCCCGCCAGAGATTCAGAAGGACATCGGCTGGCCTGTCGAACAGGATATCAGGTCGAGAAAGCTCCGTTCGAGCATCTTCCCAGGGCACTGACAGAGCCTTGGCCAACGGGCGCGTGTTTCAGAGAAACACCCATTTTGAAACAGAAACGCGCCTTGACGATATCAAACTGAAACAAAACCGAATGTAAGATTGCATCGGCCGGCAGCGTATCCAGTCTCGCGTAGCGTTGCCGGCCCATCATTCCCAGGAGGCGTTCATGTCGATCATCGGTGAGTTCCATCAGTTCGGAGCCGTGCTTCGCAACGTCGGCCGCGACAGCCATGTCGAAAGGATGATGGACGGCCTGCCGCATGAGTTGCAGGTCGAACTCGGCTGGATCGACGGTCCCAATCCACACGGAACGGGCACGGCCGGACAGCTGCACAAATACGGGCGCGTGGCGCTGTTGATGAACAAGCTGCCGCTCGACATCCAGATCGAGCTGGGCTGGCCCGTGGGTCCGCTCGCCTCGATGAACAACGTCATTTCCTTCGACCGGCGGAAACTGCGCTGCGCATGACCTTCGCCGCAAAGGTCCGCATGCTTGACTTCCGTCGAAGCAGCGCCGGCCGGTCTGCCCTGGCCGACCGGCGACTGCTCAGCCTGCTCAAGACTTCACCTCAGTCACGCTGATCCCCCCGCTAAAGCGTCGGCGCCATCAAACTGGAAGGCACGATGCCTCTTTTCGACGACTTCAACCGCCTTGGCGCTCGCTACAGGCGGGCGCGAAGCGCACGCCGCACGGTGCGCATCATGAATGCGCTGCCACCGGAAATCCAACGCGACCTCGATTGGAACCCACCGCCATCGGTGATGGCCAAGGTGTTTCACTGGATGACGGGGGCCATGCGCCGCTGAACTGCCTCACTCGATCTTCATGTCGAAGCAGAACACGCCATCGAGCCCGCCATCGACAGCGGCCAGCAACCGCTCGATGATCGGCGGATGCTCGGGGTGCCTGGTGTAGGCGTCCTGGGCCTTGGCATCGCGAAAATCGAGAATGAAGCCTTCGTCGAACCCCCAGGCCAGGCGTTCGGCATTGACGTTGGCACCAAACGCAGCGCTCTCGAGACCGTCGATCTTCACCTGCAGGCCGCGCAACGCCGCATAGATCGAATCCCGTTCGGCCTGCGGCACCGCCGGCTGGAATTTGACGAACACGCAATGCCTGATCATCTCGCCACCGACCATCGCTGCCCTCTCAACTATAGGTATAGGGCACCTTGCGGCGGCGGCGAGCGGTACGAAGGACGGCGCGAAAATATCGCACCTTGCCCGGCAAGGTGCCGAGCCGAGAAGCTTGCGGCCTCAGAATTTGCCGGTGAGATTGAACGTCTCGAATGCAGCACGGATATGCTCGGCTGCAGCCTTGACCGGTGCGCTCGCCTCCGGCGCCACGATCATCGCCAGGCTGTAGTTGCCGATCTCCGGCATGCCGTCCTTGGATCCGAGTTCCACCATCTCGTGCCCGAGGAACGACTTTGGCAGCGGTGCGACCGCAAGGTCGGCGAGGATGGCCGCGCGCTGGCCGGCCGTATGCGCGCTCATATAGGCAACGCGATAGTTGCGGCCCTCACGCCCCAGCGCCTCGAGCGCCCCTGCCCGCCAGGCGCAGCCCTCTTCCCAGATCGACACCGGCAGCGGCTCGCGCATATGGGCACAACCACCCTTGGCGCCGGCCCAGACGATCGGCTCGGTCAGCAGCACTTCCGCGCCTGCTGCAACCGCCTTGCAGGAATTGGTGAGAAGCGTGATGTCGAGCGCCCGGTCGTCCATGCGGCGGCGCAGGTTGACGCTCTGGTCGATGATCACGTCGACAGCGATCGACGGGTGGGTCTCGGCAAAGCGCTTCAGCACATGCGGCAGCACGCGCTCGCCGAAATCGTCAGGCGAGCCCAGGCGGACGACGCCGACGATGTCGGGAATGATGAATTTCGACACTGCCTCGCGATTGATGGCCAGCATGCGCCGGGCATAACCGAGCAGCATCTCACCGTCAGTGGTCAGCGCCACCGAGCGCGCGTCGCGCAGGAAGACCGAGCGGCCGAGAATGTCCTCGAGCTTCTTGATCTGCATAGAGACGGCCGACGGGGTCCGGTACACCGCGTTCGCGGCGGTGGTGAAGCTGCCAGTTTCGGCAATCGCCACGAAGGTGCGCAGCACGTCGAGATCGAGCAGCGGCAGCGGATGGTTGAGTGGCGCGTTCATTAGATGGTCCTTCAATATTTCTGATCGAAGACATCATTTCATTTCGTTTGATTGAACATGATCCGTCAGCGATAGTCAACACCATCGAAGCGACGGCCATTGGCCCACCCAACGGTCCGCAACGACAATGCCCGGCAAAGAATGCGCGATCCGCGCAAACGGCAGAAACCACGCGGTGCCCACCGGGCGAGCACCTCAGGCCGGCCTTGAACCGGCTCGGCAGGAAAGGAAACCGCAATGTCTATTCTTTCGACGATCGGCCGCATCGCCACCGAGTTCAATGCGGCCCGCACCCGCTACCACACCGAACGCCAGATTCGCTCCTTGCCCTTCGAACTCCAGAAGGACATCGGCTGGCCGGAAACCTATGAATCGAAGACCGGCTACCGCGTTGGCCACGCCGGCGAAGCCATCTGAACAAGGTACGCCTGATCTGCCGGCCAACGAAAGATCAGGTTCCTTGAAGATGTCGCAAGCGGTGTCGCATTTACGGCGCACCGCTTCGCTTTCCCGCCATACCGCGCGCGATACAATCACTATATCCGCCTCACCAAACCGAGATGCCCCACTCCAGCGCGCGAAGGCACCCGTGTAACCCTGGTGCATGGAGACGTGTCATGAAGCTTTTCGCCCGCCTGTTCCGCATCCGCCGCGACGCCTCGCTGTCGACCGCCATGGAGCGCCAGCGCCTCGCCAGGACCATGCCTGGCCAGACCGCAGCCATCGCCGCCAACCGGCTTGGCATGCTCGTCGGCTGAGCCGGTTCGCGCTGGGCGTAGCCGTCCGGCGACGCGCACAGGACATGATCTGAGGTGGCCGCGCCTTCCGCTACGTGAAGGCGCGACCGCAGTGCCCTCGCAACTTCGGGCACCGTGGCGACACGCCCACCGACTGCCCTGACGGCAGCCATGTCGCAGACAAAATTTTAGCGACAGCTTCAACCCCATTGACAGCAAGGGAATTTGCTGTTGACGCTATGCTATTCGCGACATGGTCGTGTAGCTTCCTGGCTAGCGTGAGGGTTCCTTGAACGCCATCAGACATCCGATCAAAAGATCGCTTGTGTTCTTCCTTGTTCCCGATTTTACCATGGTCGCCTTTGCGACAGCCCTAGACCCGCTGCGCATCGCCAATCGCATGCTCGGCTACGAGGCCTACAAGTGGCGGCTGGCCAGCCTCGACGGCAAGGCCGTGCCTGCTTCCAACGGCGTCGAATGCGCCGTCAACACCTCGCTCGAGGACGAGCGCAAGAAGATGGCAGGGCCTGAGCGCCCGTCCATGGTCATCGTCTGCACCGGCATCAACGTCGAAACCTATTCCAACAAGTCGGTCTTTGCCTGGCTGCGGGAGGAATACAATCGCGGCGTCGCCGTCGGCGGCCTCTGCACCGGCGCCTATGTGCTGGCCAATGCCGGCCTGCTCTCCAACAAGCGTTGCGCCATCCATTGGGAAAACCTGCCGGGCTTCTCGGAAGCCTTCCCCAAGGCCAATGTCTATGCCGATCTCTTCGAGGTCGACCAGAACGTCTACACCTGCGCCGGCGGCACCGCCGCCCTCGACATGATGCTCAAGCTCATCGGCGACGATTTCGACGACAACCTCGTCAACCGCATCTGCGAGCAGGTGCTGACCGACCGGGTCCGCAGTCCCACCGACCGCCAGCGCCTGCCGCTCAGGGCACGTCTCGGCGTGCAGAACTCCAAGGTTTTGACCATCATCGAATTGATGGAGGCCAACCTTTCCGAGCCGCTGTCGCTGATCGAGATCGCCGACCATGTCGGCCTGTCCCGGCGCCAGATCGAGCGCCTGTTCCGCACCGAGATGGGCCGCTCCCCTGCCCGCTATTATCTCGAGATCAGGCTCGACCGCGCCCGGCACCTGCTGATCCAGTCGTCGATGCCGGTGGTCGAGGTGGCAGTCGCCTGCGGTTTCGTCTCGGCGTCGCACTTCTCCAAGTGCTATCGCGAGCTTTATGCCCGCTCGCCGCAGCAGGAACGTGTCGACCGCAAGCAGCTGATCGCTGCCTGAGTGACGTTACCAGTGGCAGGATCGATCAGCGATCCTGCCACATCCACGAGCGGTCTCGCCACAGCTTCTCGCCCACCAGGCAGTCGAATTTGGGCTTTGCCTGGGCAAGCACGACAGGTGGATGGGCAGCCTCTTCCGCGGCTCTCAACGACGACGCAGGTCCGGCCAGCTCCATCACCAGCTTGCGACGGATCGCCTCCGGGAATTGCGACCAGTCGTTGACCGGGATCATGAACGCACCCGGCCCGCCGATGACGCAGTCGGCATAATAGCGGTCGAGTTCGGCAACATCGTAGGCGCTGCCGAAGCTGCTGTTGGTCATCAGCGGCAGCCCGTTGATGACGATGCCCTGCGCCACCAGGCCGTCGCGGATCAACTCGACGGGTGCGCCCTGGTTGTTGGGGCCGTCGCCGGAGATGTCGATCACCCGCTTCATGCCGCGATAGCCGCTCTCGGCAAACAGGTCGCCGCCGAATTCGAGCGCCGCCGAAATAGACGTGCGACGGGCGCTGTTCGGCGGGTTCGCAGTGAGTTGCTGCACCACCCGTTCGGCATCGGCGCGATTGGCGATGATCGTCCACGGCACGACAACCACCTGCGAGGTGGTGCCCGCCCATTCGACATAGGTCACCGCAATCTTGCCGTAGGCGCCCTCGGCAATGGCGTCCAGCACATGCTTGTGCGTCAGCGCGGCAGCATAGCCATGGCGCTGGATCTCGAGTTCGTCGGGCGACATGGAAAGCGAAACGTCGACGGCAAGCACGAGCTCGACATCGACCTGGTCTGCCGCGCGGGCCTGATCTGCCACGCGGGATTGAGGCACCAGCCCAAGCATCAGCGCCAAGGTGGCGCCGCCTGCAAGAAGAGCTTTGGCCGCAGCAGACATTACCGGAGCGTAAGCGAGAATCGCCCGTGCCAAAAGAAAAGCCCGGCAAAAAAGCCGGGCTCTTCATTCACATTTTTGCGAAGTTCGATCGTTCTACTTGGCCACGCCATTAGCTGCGCGGCTTGAGGTTCTCCGGGTCGTAGAGCGGCTTGTAGCCGACGCCTGCGACCTCGACCGGATAGGTCTCGCCGAAATACTCGACATTGAGCTTGCGGCCCTCCTGGGCGTAGGCGTGCGGCAGGTAGGCCAGCGCGATGTTCTTGCCGATGGTCGGGCCGAAAGCGATCGAGGTCGTGTAGGAGCGACGGCCGAGTTCGTCGATGAGCACGGCACCCGTCTCCGGGTCCATGACCGGCAACGTGCCGACAGGATAGCGCTTGATGCCTGATTTGTCGGTGTTTTCGGTCATGACCAGCGTGCACAGCATGGCGGGCTGGTGGGGCCTGGTCTTATACTCCAGGTGCTTGGCCTTGCCGCGGAAATCGGCGTCCTTGACCTTTGGACGGGCAAGGTCGGCTTCGATCAGGTTGTACTGGGTGAGAAGGTCGGCGTTCTGCAAACGCAGGCTCTTTTCCATGCGCCGCGAATTGGCGTAGGTCTCGACGCCGAAGGCCATGACGCCAGTCGAGCGCAATGCGTCCCAGACGGCCAGGCCGTCCTCGTACTTCATGTGAAGTTCCCAGCCCTGCTCGCCGACATAGGAGATGCGGAAGGCAGTGACCGGCTTGCCGGCGATCTCGATCTGCTTGATCGCGGCGAAGGCGAAGTTTTCCTGGTCGAGACCGGCAGGATCGGCAACCACCTTCTTCAGCGTCTCGCGGGCATTCGGGCCCCAGATGCCGATGGTGATGAACTTTTCCGAGGTGTCGGTAATGGTGACGTCAAGGCCACGATCCTCGGCAACGCGCTTCATGTAGTGGAAGTCGCGCGGGCCGGCGTCGGCACCATTCACCAGGCGACAGCGATCGGCCATGCGGAAGACGGTGAAGTCGGCGCGCACCATGCCCTCGTCATCGAGGAAGTGGGTGTATACGCCCTTGCCGACATTGCCGTCGCCGCCGATCTTGGCGGCGCAGAGCCATTCCAAGAGCTCGACATGGTCAGGGCCTTCGATGTCGACCATGTGGAAATGGCTGAGATTGACGATGCCGCAATCCTCGCTCATCGCCAGATGCTCGGCGTTGGAAACGCGCCAGAAATGCCTGGAGTCCCACTCGTTTTCACGAACCGGCACGCGGTTGCCGTACTTTTCCAGCAGGTGCTCATTGGCCTTGTAGCCATGCGCACGCTCCCAGCCGCCGAGCTCCATGAAATAGCCGCCAAGTTCCTTTTCGCGCTCATGGAACGGCGAACGCTTGACGTTGCGGCCGGTGGCATAGGGTTCGCGAGTGTGCACGGCCGGGAAGTAGATCTTCTGGGCCGCCTCGAAGGTGCGGCCTTCGATGAACTTCTCTTCCAGCTGATGTGGGTAGAAGCGCGCATAGTCGATCGAGTTGTGGTCGATCTCGGTGCGGCCGTCGGTCATCCAGTCGGCGATCAGCTTGCCGTAGCCGGGGCCGTCCTTGACCCAGATGGCGACGCAGTACCAGAGACCGCGCACCTTCTGGCTCTCGCCGCAGGAGGGACCGCCGGCGGCAGAAACCTGAAGCAGGCCGTTGAAGGAGTGGCTTTCGTTGTAGCCGATCTCGCCGAGGATCGGCGTCAGCTCCATGGCGCGCTCGAGCGGCTCCATGATCTGTTCCATGTCGAGGTCGCGTTGCGACGGCGACAGGCGCGCCTCGTGCTTTTCGAGGATGTCGCGCGGGTGGCAGAGGCGCGGATTGGTGGTCTCGTAGTAGCCCCACTCGATCTGGCCACCCTCCGTCGTCTTGGGGTCGCCGGTGTCGCGCATATAGGCGGAATTGCCCTGGTCGCGCAGCAGCGGGAAGCCGATCTCCTTGCCGGTGCCTTCGAACTCGTTGTACGGGCCGAAGAAGGTGAGCGGATGGTCGACAGGCATGACCGGCAGGTCCTCGCCGACCATTTCGGCGATCAGGCGGCCCCAGATGCCGGCGCAGACGATGACATGGTCCGCCATGATGGTGCCGCGATGGGTGACGACGCCCTTGATGCGCCCCTTCTCGACGATGAGCGACGTCGCCGGCGTGTTGCCGAAGACCTTGAGCTTGCCGGACTTTTCGGCGGCATCGACAAGCTTGCCCGCAACCGTCTGCGAGCGCGGGATGACGAGGCCGGCGTCGGGATCGAACATACCGCCCATGACCTGATCTTCCTCGATCAGCGGGAACATTTCCTTGATCTCGGAGGGCGAGACATAATGCGCACGCGTACCGAACGCCTTGGCGGAAGAAAGCTTGCGCTTGATCTCCTCCATCCAGGTATCGTCGCCGGTGCGCGCGACCTCGAGGCCGCCGATGCGGGCGTAGTGACCCATCTTCTCGTAGAAATCGATGGAATACTGGGTCGTCCAGACGCTGAGATAATCGTGGCTGGTCGTGTAGCAGAAGTCCGACGCATGCGCCGTCGAGCCGATATCGGTGGGCACGCCCGACTTGTCGATGCCGACGATGTCGTCCCAGCCACGCTCGATCAGATGATGAGCGATGGAAGCGCCCACGATACCGCCAAGCCCGATGATGACGACCTTCGCCTTGTTCGGAAACTCTGCCATTTCCCACGACTCCGAGATGATATTGCGCGCACACTATAGTGCGCATCAGGGCGAGTGCAGCCTGTTTGCGACATTGCCACAAGGCCGCGCGACCTCGAATAAATTGCCGACGCGCAACTTCCTGAAAAACGTGTCCGCGCCGTTAACTGCACGTTTGTAGTGCATTTGCTAACAAACGCGCACAAAGGGGCGGGGTGTGAATTGCAGAACGTGGCTGAAGCCCACAATGTTGGGCCGATAAAGGACAGGCTGCGCGAAATTGTCGTCGGCCAGGAGCCCAGTTTCGACTTCGGCGCGGCCGAATATGCAAACCTGTTTGCGTCGTCCGGCACGACGGCGTTCCAGCACCCGACCTGGCTGGACGCCTTCTACGGCAGGCTTTGTCCGTATCGCGGCGCCGAGAAGATCGTGGTCACGGCACGCTCGGCTGCGACCGGTGCGCTGCTCCTTGTCCTGCCTCTGATCCGCAGGCGTCACTCGGGCGTCGTCCTGCTCGAAAGCTGCGACCTTGGCGTCAGCGACTACGCTGCACCGGTGGCGACGTCTGCATTGATGGCCTACGTTTCGCTGAAGCCGGCGATCGCAGCCGCACTTCCCGCCTTCGACCTGATGCGGATACGTCCGATCCGCCAGGAACATGTCGGACAATGGACGTCCCTGCTTGGCGGGCAGGCGCAGCCACTCGGCTTTTCCGCGCACGCCGCAGAACTGGGTCCGAGTTTCACCGTCTGGCGGGAGAATGCGCTCGACGACAGCTTTCGCCGCATGCTCGACCGCAAGAAGAGGCGCTTCCTGAAACAGCCCGGCGCCAAGGTGAGGCGCCTCGACGAGCCGGACGCCGTCCGCAACGCCATGACCCAGCTTGCCCGCCTGCGTAGCGGACGCTTCGCCGGCGACATGATCCAGACGGCGGAAGTCGAAGCCTTCTACACCGAGGTCGCGGCCGCTGGGCTGGCCGACCGCTACGCCAGCCTCTATGAGATCGCGACCGACGACGGCGGCTTCGGCTATGCCTTCGGCATCGCCCATGCGGGGCGTTTCAACTACCTGCTCATCGGCTGCGACTATGCCGGCCAGGGACGGAATTCGCCTGGTTTGATCCTCTATGACCAGATGATCGAGGACTGGATCGCAAGGGGCGGGAAAATCTACGATTTCACCATCGGCGATGAACCGTTCAAAAGGCAGTTTGGCACGCGCCCGACCGAAATGTGGACGGTGACCGCGAACGCCACCTGGCGCGGCAGGCTGGCGGCGTCGGGTTTTGCCCTGCGCGAACGCATCCGCGCCTGGCGCGACCGCAGCGACGCTCCGGATACTTCAGAATAGCAGGGTATTGGGGGGACTTATGCAGCAGGATTTTCTTGAGAATTCGATGATTGTCGGCGCGCATCCCGACGACGAGTTGCTGTGGTTCAACTCGATCCTCAAGGATGTAGACGAGGTCGTCATCGTCTACCGCGAGTTCTGGGCCCAGCCCGGGCTCGGCACCGCCCGCAGTGCTGCAATCGCCGAGTTCCCGCACGCCAACGTCACCTGCCTCGACATCGACGAGTCGGGCGCCTATGGCTGCGCCAACTGGGCCGCCCCCGTCCTGACCGACTACGGCATCGGCTTCAGCCTCGAAGCCAATCGCCGCGAGATGACGCGGCTGGCGCGCAAGTCGGTCGGCGCGCTCCCGGCCGTCAAGCTCCAGCGCGTCGCCACCGCCAGCGTCGCGGCCGCCTACGAGGCCAACTTCAGGCTGCTGTGCGAGCGCCTGGAACCGCGCCTCAGGCCCGATATGAACGTCTTCACCCACAATCCCTGGGGCGAGTATGGTCACGAAGAGCATATCCAGGTGTTCCGGGCGTTGAGCCTTTTGCGCGACAAGATCGGCTTCAAGCTGTGGATGTCGAACTATTGCACGGAGCGCGCCTTGCCGCTGGCGATGCGCCATTTCGCTGCGGCCCCCGGCCCCTACATCAGGTTGCCCACCAACAAGGCCTATGCCGAGCAGGTCGCCAACGTCTACCGCAAGCACAAGTGCTGGACCTGGGCCGACGATTGGGCCTGGTTCGACGAGGAGTGCTTCATGGAGGCACCGCGGCAGTCGGTCCAGACCACGGCGCACCACCACCTCTTTCCGCTCAATTTCTTCACCATCGACGGCATCGAGCGTTCGAAGAACTGGTTGCCCCTGGCCGTCGGCATGTCGGCCGCCCTCGCCTTCACCCTCGCCGAGGCCATCTAGGACAGCGGCCACTTAACGCTTTCCTCGCCAATTGCCTGCTATTTGCTAGGCAATTGGCCTTCCTGCGGCACAGGCAGCAGATGAACATGACATTTTCCGCATCCGAGGCATCCAGGCAGGGCGGCTTCGCCGCGGCCATCAAAAGCCCGCTGTTCCTGCTAGGGCTGGCGCTTGTTGCTGTCTGCGTGTTGCTGGCGCTGCCGCTGGCCGCCCCCATCGGCCCGATGTACTGGGATGTCTTCATCTATTACGACGCGGCCAACCGCATCTTCGACGGCCAGGTGCCTGCCAACGACTTCTTCACGCCGGTCGGGCCGCTTGGCTACTACCTCTTTGCCGGTTGGCTGTGGCTCTTTCCGAACGCCCAGCCGACGCTGATCGCGCACTGGTCGCTGCTTGCCGCCACAGCACCTTTGATGGCGCTGGTGCTGTGGGATGTCGGCAAGCGCTCGCGCGGCCTGGGCTTTGCCCTGCTCGTACCATTCCTGGTCTTTGCGCTGCTGCCGTTCAACACGCGCGAGTTTTACCCCTTCCCGGGATCCGACGCCTTCGGCATCTACAACAGGCAGGTCTGCCAGGTTCTGTATGTGCTGGTCGCGGCACTCGTGTTCGTGTGCAACAGGCAGCTGCTCGTCATCCTCATAACCTTGTCGATGACGGCCCTGTTCTTCCTCAAGATCACCGGCTTTGCCGCCGGCGGCGTCATTGCCCTCTACGCCTTTCTGGCTGGACGGGTGCAGTTCAGGCATGCGGTTGCTTCGGCCTTGGCGTTCCTTGCAGTCATCGGCGCCCTGCAACTCTACAATGGCATCGTTGGCACCTATCTGGCCGACATCCTGCGCCTGGTGGACAAGAACGCCGGTACGCTGCTGCCCCGCTTCCTGCAGGCAGCCTCCATCAACTTCGGCGCGGTCCTTGCCACCACATCGCTGGCATTGCTGCTGCTGTGGTCGGATCGTCGCGAAATCGCCGCCCAGTTCGCGGCCCAGCGCGAGACCTCGACCATCAGCGCGCTATCGGACCTGCTCGATCATCATGGCTTCTGGCTGCTGGCGGTGCTGTTTGCAGGCATCCTGTTCGAGACCCAGAATACCGGCAGCCAGGCCTTCATCTTCCTCTGGCCTGCCGTGCTCGCGGCACTGGCGGCACGCATCCGGCCAGGCGCAGGCTCGCCGCTCCGCCTTGGCATCGTCGTGCTGGCTGCGGCCACCATTGTGCCAGCCGTGCTCGGCGTCACGGAAAGAGCCGCGCGGGCCTACATCGGCGCGGTCAAGAACGAGCGATTGAAGCAGCGCAATCTCGGCCCGCTTGGTGCTGTCAACATGCGCAGCGAGGTCGCGGTTCGCGTCGACCACATGCAGCGCTTCTATCCGGCACACCGCTCGCTCTACGAAGACCTGACGGCGGCCGACGAACTCGCGACGCCGATGCTCTATTCCGACTACGACTTCCAGATCGGCTATCTGATCTCGGTCGACGACGCCATCGATGCGATCCGCGAGCTCGAAAGCGACAAGGGCGTCCATTTCGAAACGCTGATGTCGCTGAACTTCGTCAATCCCTTCCCATGGCTGATGAACCGCTCGGCACCCTTGCAGATCGCCATCGGCGCCGACCCGATGCGCGCCGTACCTGATCTGACGCTGGATGAAACCAAGGCTGTGTCCGAGACAGACCTCGTGCTCTTGCCGACCTGCCCGCCGACCACGGCCAACGCCATGCTTTACGATCATTACAAGGATGCGCTGACCCAGCATCGCCGCATCCGGCTCGACGATTGCTACGACGCCTTCGTCAATCCCAAATTCCTCGGCGCTCTCGACAAGTAAGGCCCCGAAAACAAGAAAGCCGGGGTGTGAGCCCCGGCTTTCGGCTGTCGTCATCTGGCTCGGGTCACTTGACCTGGCTCTTCACGAAATCCTTGACGATCGAAACGATGCCGCGGCCGAGCAGGTCGTCGAGCGCGGCAATCAGCACGTCGACGTCGGCGGGGCTGCACACCAGTGGCGGCAGCAGGCGCACGACATTGCGATTGTATTCGGTGAAGGCCACCAGCACGTCGTAATCGCGCAGCAAAAGCGCACCGACAAAGCCCGACAGCGAGCCCTTGAGCTTGTCATCGAGCATGCTCACGACAGGACGCAGAACCATCGGCAGCGTCTGCGAGAAGTCGTGGAACTCGAGCCCGACCATCAGGCCCTTGCCGCGTACGTCCTTGATGATCTTGGGATACTTCGCCTGAAGCTCCTGCAGGCGCGCCAGCAGGTAGTCGCCGGTGCTCGCCGAATTCTCGATCAGATGCTCGTCATAGAGCACATTCAGGGTTTCGATGGCCGTGATGCAGCCTTCGCCGATTCCGCCGAAGGTCGCCATGGCATGGATCATCGCCGTCTTGGGCGTGCCATAGGCCTTCATGTAGACGTCCCGGCGGGCGATCATCGCCGCCATCGCCGCCTTGCCGCCGCCGAGCGACTTGGCGACCGCAGTGATGTCGGGCACGACACCATAATGCTCGAAGGCATAGAAGCGCCCCGAACGACCGACGCCGCACTGCACCTCGTCGGCGACCCAGATCACGCTGTACTTGTCGCACAGCGCGCGAAGCTTCTGCCAATATTCTGATGGAGCCTGGTTGATGCCGCCGCCGCCCTGGATGGTCTCCAGCACGATCGCGCCGATTGCCGGATCCGAGCGGAACAGGCGCTCGACCGCATCGATATCGCCGAACGGCACGCGCGCGGTGTTGTCGGTCAGCTTGAATTCGCCGCGATAGAGTGCGCCGTCCGTGATCGTCAGCACGCCCTTGGTCTTTCCGTGGAAGGAATTCTCGGCATAGACGATCTTCGGACGTGCCGGCCCGGCCGCGCGCTCGGCCAGCTTGACCGCTGCCTCCATCGCCTCCGAACCGGATGAGCCGAAAAACACCATGTCGAGATCGCCCGGCGAAATCTGCGCCAGATTGTAGGCCAGCGCCGAGGCATATTGCGACATGAAGGCGATGCCGATCTCGTGGCGCTTCTCGTCCTGGAAGCGCTTGCGCGCCTCGATGACGCGCGGATGGTTGTGACCGAGCGCAAGCGAGCCGAAACCGCCGAAGAAGTCGAGGATCTTGCGGCCGTTCTGGTCGACATAGTGCATGCCTTCGGCACGCTCGATCTTGATCTTGTGGAAGCCGAGCAGCTTCATGAAATGCAACTGGCCCGGGTTCAGATGCGCCTTGAACAGGTCCGTCATCTTGACGACGTCGAGCGCCTTGGCGTCCTCGACCGTCATCAGCTTCGGCTTGGCGAGCGCGGCTATCGGCATGGCCGGAGCCACTGCCACGGCATGGGAATGGGCTGTATCCGGCGTGGTGTTGAGCGTCATGACATCTTTCCCTATTCGGCCGGGGCGGGCTGCGGAGCGACGACGCCGTCCATCTTGGCGCGATATTCCTTGTAGGCGGCGATCAGCATGTCCTCGTCGCGATATTTCGGCACCCAGCCGAGCTGGCGCTCGCCCTTGGTGACATCGAGAACGCACTCTTCGTCGGCGATGAGATACTGCTCGGGATCCATGATCGGCATGTTCATCAGGTCGAGCAGGTCGAGCGTACGCTTGACCGCCCATCCCGGCGTCGGGATGAGGATGGATTTCGACCCGGCCGACTTGATGAGATCTCCGAGAAGCTTGCGCACCGGCGGCGGGTTGAGCGAACCGAGATTGTAGGCTTCGTTCGGCACGCCTGCCTTCCAGGCGAGACGCGCAGCCTCGGCGCAGTCGAACACCGAGATGAACTGGTAGGGGTTCTTGCCCGAGCCGATCATCGGCACAGGCAAATTCATGTCGATGAGCTTGAACAGCTTGGACAGGATGCCGAGACGACCGGGCCCGATGATCAGGCGCGGGCGAAACAGCGAAATGCGCATGCCGCGCTCGCGCCACACTGCCGACAGTTCTTCCGTCTTCCACTTGGACAGGCCGTATTCGCCGAGCGGCGACACCGGATGATCCTCGGTCATCGGATAGGTCACCGTATGGCCGTAGATCATGTCGGTGGTGAAATGCACCAGCTTCGACGCACCGGCCTGGTCCATAGCCTTGATGATGTTCTCGGTACCGAAGTAATTGACCGGGAAGAAGAAGTCGTGCCGCTTGGCCCTGACCTGGATCGGCGACAGCATCTTGGCCGACAGATTGTAGATCATGTCGTCGGGCGCGATGCCGACCGCAGCGATGGCCGCAGGATCGGTCACGTCACACTGGACGAAACGCGCGTTGCGGTAATGCGGCAGGTCGCTCTTGACGATGTCGGCGACGATCACCTCGTCGCCATCGGCAACAAGCTTGGGGGCAAGATGACGACCGACGAAGCCGTCGCCTCCGAAAATGACGTGTCTCATCGCACCAACTCGCTTGTCTTTGTGGTTTCGGCAGCCGCCGTGACCTGTTCGCCATGCTCCCGCCCGCTCTGCGCAATCAGCACCGTGCCGACGCAGATGAAGGCGATGCCGGCGATGCGCCAGGCGTTCAGGTCTTCGCGGAAGACGAAGTAGGCAAACACCGCAACCGCGACATAGGCCAGGCTGAGGAACGGATAGGCAAAGCTGAGTTCGACCTTCGACAGCACATAGAGATGCGAGGCCATCGAGATGACGAAGGTCAGCAAGCCGGCGAACACCCAGGGGCTGAAAACGATCTGGAGCAAGCGAACCAGCGGATTCGCGCCCTCGAACGAAATCGGGCCAAGCACCATCATGCCCTGCTTGAGCATAAGCTGGGCAGCAGCATTGGTCATGACCGTGAAAAGGATAAATGGCAGATATTTCATTTATTTGTCCGTCCTTTTCGAGAACCTAGCGGCAAGCCACTTATATTCAGTGAAATCTTCCCGAAAATTTTAGCTTTCACTTGGCCGCAGCACCGTTACTCTGCCGCCTGGGCCATCCGTCCTGACTTCAATCGACCCGCCGTCCGCATCCAGAAGTCCGACATGAAGGCGGGGTCGCGCATCGATTCCAGCTGCGCCCAATCAGGAAAGGAGGCGGCGAAGGTCACTTCCGACATCCGGGCATCCTTGTAGGGATTGACCGCGCCGCCTGCCCCGATCGTGATCCGGTCCAGTTCGGCCAGCAGAGCAAGCGTTGCTGCACCGCGATTGGGAAAATCCAGCGTCAGCGTGTAGCCCTTGCGGGCGAACGACATCAGCCCCGGCGAGCGTTGCCCGCCAAATCGCTTCAGCACTGTCAGGAAAGAGCCCTGCCCCGATCGCCGCGCAGCCTCGAGCAATTCAGGCACGGCCTTGTGGGCCGCCTCTTCCGGGAGGACGCTCTGGTGCTGATAAAGCCCGTTCGGACCATAAAGCCGGTTCCAGTCGCGGACGCCGTCCAGCGGAAAAAAGAACGTCCGATAACTGGACAGGCTTTCGCCAGCGCGGCCGCGCCGCCAGCGATAGGCGCTGTTGAACAGCCTGAGAAACGGCCGGTTCAGAACCGTCACCGGCGGCTGGAACGGCACCGACAGCTTTGCCGGCGCGCGGTCGGCGGTGCGGGCGCCGAACTGAGCGTGGTTGCCGGCGAGCAGCAGCCCTCGTCCGGCATTTTTGCCGCCGGCCAGCTGGTCGATCCAGGCCACTGCATATTCATTGTCGCGGTCAGTGGCTTCAGCCAGGTCGAAATACTCCTGGAGATTGGCGAAGGGCCGCACGGTTTCGGTGATGTCGAGGGAGGCAACCCGCATCAGCCTCATCGTCACCGTCAGGATAATGCCTGTCAGTCCCATGCCGCCAACGGTAGCCCTGAATAGAGACGCATTTTCAGATGGAGAGCAGACATGGGTTCGGCCGGCGGAGCGCAACAGCGTCAGCCGTTCGACATGGCAGCCGAAGCTGCCGCGGCGATGATGGTTCTTGCCGTGCACGTCATTGGCGACAGCGCCGCCAAGCGTGACGAATTGCGTTCCGGGAACGACAGCCGGAAAGAAGCCATGCGGCGCCGCAAAGGCGATGATGTCGGCCAGAAGCGCTCCCGCCTCAGCCTCGAGTAGCCCCGTTTCGGCATTGAACGACAGGATCTTGTTGCGCGGGCGCATGTCGACGATTGCGCCAGCGCGGTTCTGGCAGCTGTCGCCGTAGCTCCGGCCATTGCCATAGGCAAGCAAAGCCCCCGGCCCCGCCGAACCGCTCATCAGCATCCGTGTCGCGGCGGCGAGCTCGTGCACCTCCCTGGTAGCCGGTACGGTTCGCCCGAAGCTCTGATAGCTCGGTGAATTCATTGGACCAGACCCGCGCCCACCAGCAAGACAGCACCGACGAACACCATGATCTGGCTGCGCCAATCCCGGATGATGAAGACCACAGGGTCTTCATGCAGCTCGTCGCGGCGTGCCAAAAGCCAGATGCGCATGGTCAGATAGAGCACGATCGGCGCCAGCGGCCAGACCAGCCAAGGGTGGGGATAAAGTTCGCGCACAGCGCTGCTGTCGATGTACAGCGCCAGAACCAGCGCCGCCGCGAAGGCGGAAGCCATACCGGCCTGGGCGATCATCTCCTGGTCTTCCGAGCGGTAGGCGCGGCCTGCGATGTTCTCGCCGACATTCAGCGACGACGTGCGCAGTTCGACATAACGCTTCACCAGTGCCAGCGACAGGAAGAAGAAGATCGAAAACGCCAGCAGCCAGAACGAGACATCGACGCCGGTTGCCGCCGCCCCACCGAGGATACGCAGCGTGTAGAGCCCTGCCAGCACCAGCACGTCCATCAGCAGCATGCGCTTGATCGACAGCGAGTAGGCGGTGGTTGCGACGAGGTAGACCAGAAGCACGCCCACGAATTCGATCGATGTGCATACAGCGACTGAAAGGCTGACGACGAGCAACATCGTGGTCGCGACCAGCCCGAAGGGCACCGAAAGCCTGCCGCTCGCGAAGGGTCGCAGGCGCTTGGTGGGATGTGCCCGGTCCTGTGCCAGGTCGAAGAAGTCGTTGATGATGTAGATCGCCGATGCCGCTGCGCTGAACGAGATGAAGGCCAGCAGGGTCTGGATGAGCATCTCCAGGTTGAAATATTTGTGTGCCAGCACGACTGGTACGGCAATCAGCGAGTTCTTCAGCCATTGGTGGACCCGGAGCATCTTGATGATGCTGCGGAGGTCGGGATCCTGGGCGGGAATGAGTTCGCAGGCGTGCTGCGACTGCCAGCGCCGTGCAGCCCGGTCGGGCGCGACGACAATTGCCTGACGCGCGGCATCGAACACCTTCAGGTCGTGGCGGCTGTTGCCGGCATAGTCGAAGCCGCCATCGCCATAGGCGTCGACCAACGCCTTGCGCTTGCGCTCCGCCGTCAGGTTTTCCTCGCCATCCGTGGCCAATACGGCATCGAACAGGTCGAGATGACGGGCGATCTCCTCGGCAAACTTGCGCGGCGTCCCGGTGGCCAGCACCAACTGCCGGCCCTCCCCCTGCTCCTTGCGCAGCAGCTTCAGCATTTCGGGACGATAAGGCAGTGTCGCAGGATCGATGTCGACAGTCTTGGCGATGGCCTGCTTGAGATATGCCGGGCCCTTGAGAAGCCAGATGGGTATCAGGAAGATGTTCAGAGGGTTCTTCTTGAGAAGCGCAAAAAGGCCTTCCCACAGAAGGTCCGTAGCAATCAGCGTACCGTCGAGATCCACCGCAAGCGGTATCGCCCTGTTTTCCGATCGTACGTCCATCTGACTGCTGCCCTGCCCTTGTCGGAGGGCAAGACCTCCGGACCCAAGCGCCGCTATAACGAACAGGAGCATTCCACCTGGTTAAATTGGCGGCAGCTTGGCATGCCAGCGCAAAGCATTTTGAAAGTCATGCTTAAGCGGATATTATCGTGATGCAAAAAAGGCCGGACAGAAGTCCGGCCTTTGCCAATTGTCAGGCGTGCTGCACGCCAAACTTACTTGATGCGGGCGACGCCGCCCGAGATTTCGACCGTCTCGCTGCCTGTCAGCGCTTCACGGTCGCCATTCGGCATGGTGACGAAGCAGCCGTTCGAGCAGAACTCGACCGTCTCGCCGGCGGCGAGAGCCAGTTCAGACTTCGAGCCACCTTCGGTCACGATCAGCGTCCGCGGCTCAGTATCAAGGTTTACCGCGCTCGCGGCATGCGCCGCGCCCGACATGGCCAGGAAGAGCGCGCCTGCAGCGACAAGAAACCTGTTCATTTCATCATCGGTGTTTCCACCGCCTCTGTTCACATCGGCAAGGCATTCTCGCCCTTTGCGTGGACCTTATATGAGTTCGAAGCTGAACGGCAACTGAATGCCATGTTCATGCCACAATCTGCTCTGCCGCCACTTCAGACTTACTCGGGGTCGGGTTTCCTGCGCCGTCCCGGCCTGCGCTCCGCCTCGGCCGCCCGTTTGCTGCGGGCCTCTTCTTCCTCAGCAACCTGAGCCTCGGCCTGCTCGTCATCGACGGGCCACTTCTCGGCAGGCTTGACGTCCTGTGCACGCGGTGTCGAGGGAATATGGATGTGCTCGCGTTCGAACACTTCGAGGATCGCGAAGCGGATATCGTTCTGGACCGTGTTGCTGTTGGTCACATCGGCCAGGAAGCAGCGGATTTCGAACTCAAGCGCGGCCGTGCCGAAATTGGCAAAGAGCACAAACGGCTCCGGGTTCTTCAGCACCAGCGGATGCGACCGAACGACATCGAGCATCAATTCATGCGCGCGCCTGCCGTCGGAATCGTAGGCGACGTTGACCCTGATGTCGACGCGCCCAAGCTTGTTGCGATGGGTCCAGTTGCCAACGGCGCTGTTGATCAGTTCCGAGTTGGGCAGGATCACCGACTGGCGCTGGAACGTCTCGATCTCGGTGGCGCGCACGCTGATCTTCTTGACGGTGCCGGACGTCGCCCCCGCCACGATCCAGTCGCCGACCTTGAACGGCCGCTCGGCGAGCAGGATCAGGCCGGAGACGAAGTTGGACACCACGTTCTGGAGGCCGAAACCGATACCGAGGGACAGCGCACCGGCGACAAGGGCGAGGTTGGAGAGATCGATGCCGGCGGCCGAAACCGCAATCAGCGCCGCAAGCGCAATGCCGGCATAGCCGACGGCAAGGCGGATCGAGTTACGCACGCCGGCATCGACCTTGCCGCGTGCCATCACCGATCCGTCAAGCCAGCCCTGGAACCAGCGGGTCAGGAAATAACCGACGAAGAACACCAGAACGCCAGACAGGATGCCTGCCGGCGAGAAGGTAAAGCTGCCGATCTTAAAGCCGGCAGCGATCTTGTAGAGCCAGGTCGTCATGTCGCCCGGCTGGAAGCCCCACTGGAACAGGATCAGCGGCACACCGACGACAAGCACCAGAAGGTTGATGACGATGCTGGTCAGGAGCCCCAGCTGGTCGAGCGTCGTGTCGTCAAGCTTGAGCCTGCGTTGCAGGCGCCGACCCACTGTCGTCTTGGCGAAGGCGTCGTCCTCGTTGATCGCTCGCGACGACAGGAAGCCGATATACATGGTGGTGAGGATCGCGCCGGTGACGACGATCTGCTGCGATACGAAGCGCGCGAGCCCGATAAAGCCGAGCAACGCCGCCGCGATTGTGACCCCGCCGAGAGCGAACAGGATGTAGCGCAGCACCGGCGGCCACGGTTTCGGCCTGCCATTCTCGTCGATGAAAGGTTTGACCAGCGCGATCAGCACGACCAGCATGCCGATGATGACGGTCGAAACGAGCGCTTCGCCGACGGTCAGGGCCAGCGGCGAGCCGAGCACCTGGTAGACGGCGCTGAGGAAGTAGTCGATGCCGGTGAAGACGGCTGTCGCGATGATGAGCAGCACGAGCCAGCGGGCCGCGCCGCTTTCGACCGGGATCAGGCGCCAGTTGGGCAGCGAGGGCGAAAGTGCCGCCGTCGCCAGCCGAGAGACGAAGAACACGATCGCGATGACATAGAACAGCGAGCCGAGCATCGTGCCGATGTCGCCGCGCAGCACCTCGAAATACTGGTACAGATAATAGGTCACGCCCAGGAAGACGACGACCGCCATGGTCTGCATCAGCGTCGACCAGAAGGCCACCGAGATGCGGCTCAGATAGGACGGCTCGGTGACCCGGGGGTCCGGCACGAACATACGGCCGAACATGCGTCGGCCGCCGACCATCATCACGGCCGCCGCCGCCAGCGCAAGGAAGGTCGCTGCCAGAATCGATTTGAGCTTGAAGCTGGACACGAAGCGCAGCCACGACGAGATCGTGTGGAAGAAGTCTCCCATCTCCGTCTCGAAGGCGCTGATGACCTCGGAGGCCAGGGCGAAATTGATGTCGTAGCGCTTGGTCAGAAGGTTCTGGAACAGGTCGCGCCTGATTTCGGTGATCTGGGCGACCAGCTTGTTGATCCGGATAGAAAGGTTCTCGGCCACGCCGAGCACGGCGTTGATCTCGGCCTTTTCAGCCGCAAGGCTCTCGCGCTCGCTGGTGACGATCTGCGGTTCCGGTGCCTGGCCGTCGGCCGGCGGCTTGCCCAGTTGCTCCAGCCGCGCATTGATCTCGGTCAGCCGCGGACGGAACGCGACACCGCTCTGCAGCAGATCGCGCGACAGCTGCTCCAGCTGGACGCGGATGTCGACAAGGCCTGCATCGTCCTCGGAGTTCTGCTCCATCTTCTTTTGCAGGGCGTCGATCTTGGTGGTCAGGCTGGCGATGACCTCCTGCTGATCGGCAATCACGCCGGCCGAGGCTTTGCCAACGTCCTGCGCCGAAGCCTGCGTCAGCGACGCGGCAGCGATCAGGAATATCGAAACGGCAAAACGCCTGAAGGCCTGTAGAAACATGATTTGTCTGCGACTCACGGTCTGGATGCGTTGCGCGAAGGCGCGCCATTGATAAAGACGAGCATCCAGACGGGCAAGCCGACCTCAATGCTGGGGTGGGAAAGTCGGCCTAGCGAAAGGCGATGGCGGAATATTGGCCTTCAACAATCGAACCAGATAATAGTGTCTGCCCATAGCCCCAGGGATGACATGTTATATGGCGGAATATTCGGTCTTTTCGCTGCTCAGGAATGCGCTCTCCGGAAATCAGGACTGGAAGCCCGCCTGGCGCAAGCCCAATCCCAAGCCGTCCTATGACGTGATCGTCATCGGCGGCGGCGGACATGGCCTTTCCACCGCCTACTATCTCGCCAAGGAGCACGGCATCACCAATGTCGCGGTGCTTGAAAAGGGTTATCTCGGCTCGGGCAATGTCGGCCGCAACACGACCGCCGTGCGCTCCAACTACCTTTTGCCGCAGAACACGCGCTTCTACGAGCATTCGATGAAGATGTGGGAGAACCTCTCCCATGAACTCAACTACAATGTCATGTTCTCCCAGCGCGGCGTGCTGAACCTCGCCCACACGCCGGCCCAGCTCGACGATTATGCCCGTCGCGGCAACGCCATGCGCCATCTCGGCGTCGATGCCGTTCTGATGACGCCGTCAGAGATCGGCCGCCGCGTGCCCGGCCTCGACATGTCGCAACAGGCGCGTTTTCCGATCCTGGGCGGCCTGATGCAGGAGAGCGCCGGCACGGCCCGTCACGATGCGGTCGCCTGGGGCTATGCCCGCGGCGCCGATCGGCGCGGCGTCGACATTGTCGAGAATTGCGAGGTGACCGGCTTCCTGCGCGACGGCGACCGGATCGTCGGCGTCACCACCAACCGCGGCGAGATTCGCGCAAAAAAGGTGGCGGTCGCGGTCGCCGGCAGCACCGGGCGGGTCATGCAGCTGGCCGGCATCGAGCGCATGCCCATCGAGAGCTTCGTGCTCCAGGCCTTCGTTTCGGAATCGCTGAAACCCTTCCTCGACACGGTCGTCACCTTCGGCATGGGCCACTTCTATGTCGGCCAGTCCGACAAGGGCGGCCTGATCTACGGCGGCGATCTCGACGGCTACAACAGCTACGCCCAGCGCGGCAGCCTGCCCATCGTCGAGGAGGTGATGAGCGAGATGCTGGCGCTGTTTCCGTCGCTCGCGACTGTGCGGGTACTGCGCTCCTGGGGCGGCGTCTGCGACATGTCGATGGACGGCTCGCCGATCATCACGACGGGCCCCCTGCCCGGCATGTATCTCAATTGCGGCTGGTGCTACGGCGGCTTCAAGGCGACGCCGGCTTCGGGTTTCTGTTTTGCCCACACCATCGCCAAGGACGCGCCGCACGAGTTCAACGCGCCCTTCACGCTCGACCGGTTCAGCCGTGGCACTGTCATCGACGACAAGGGCCAGGGTCCGACGCCACGGATGCACTAGAGCAAACGCATGCTGATCACCTGCCCTTATTGCGGCCCGCGCGATGTCTCCGAATTCGCCTACCAGGGCGACGGCAACCGCACCCGACCCGACCCGGCCTCGACCGACAGCGAGGCATGGCACGCCTATGTCTACGAACGGCCGAACCCGGCCGGAGCGCATAACGAGATCTGGCTGCATGCCGGCGGCTGCCGGGCGCATCTGGCCGTGGTCCGCGATACGCTCACCCACGAAATCGCAAGCGTGCGCTTCGCCCGCGAGCACGGTGCCGCACCGCACGGACGCCGCAAGCCGGGAGCCAAAGCATGAGCCCGCGCCGCACACCATCGGGCGGCCGCATCGACCGGCTGCGCACCATTCGCTTCACCTTCGACGGCATAGCCTACACCGGCCATCAGGGCGACACGCTCGCCTCGGCGCTGCTTGCCAATGGCGTTTCGCTGTTTGCCCGCTCTTTCAAATATCACCGTCCGCGCGGCGTGCTCACGGCAGGCATCGACGAGCCCAACGCACTGGTGACGGTGCTGCGCGGCGAGGTACGCGAGCCGAATCTGCCCGCAACCATGGTCGAGATTTACGACGGGCTCGTTGCGGTCAGCCAGAACCGCTTCCCTTCGCTCGCCTATGACGTGAGCGCAATCAACCAGCTCGGCGGCAAGTTCCTCTCGGCCGGCTTCTACTACAAGACCTTCATGGGCCCGGTGGTCGGCCCGCTCAAGGGCACGCGCTTCTGGATGATGTGCGAACACGTCATTCGTCGTGCCGCCGGCCTCGGCCGTGCCGGCCGCGAGCCTGACACCGCCCGCTATGAGAAGATGAACGCCTTCTGCGACGTGCTTGTGGTCGGTTCCGGGCCGGCGGGTCTTGCGGCCGCCCGCGAGGCCGCGGCATCGGGCCATCGCGTCATCCTTGCCGAACTCGACGCCTTGTTCGGCGGCTCGACCAACTGGTCGGGCGAGGCGATCGATGGCGAACCGGCCTCGGCCTGGGCAGGCGACATCATAGGCGAGCTAAAGGGACACAGGAACGTCCGCCTGCTCAAGCGCACCACCGTCTGGGGCTATTATGACGGCAACACTGTTGCCGCTCTCGAGCGTGTTTCCGACCACAAGGCTTCGGCCGCCAAGGGCGCTCCGCGCCACCGCAACTGGACGATCCGGGCCGGCAAGATAGTGCTCGCCACCGGCGCCTTCGAGCGGCCGCTGGTTTTCCCCGGCAATGATAGGCCGGGCGTGATGATGGCGAGCGCAGCTCAGCGCTACGCCAACCAGTATGGCGTGCTACCAGGCGACAAGATCGCTGTCTTCGCCAACAACGACAGCGCCTATCGGGCGGCTGCAGCCCTCAGCAAGGCCGGCGCATCGATCGCCGCCATTGTCGATGTTCGCCCTGACATCTCGGAGGATTGCCGCACACTCGCCCGCCAATGCGGCGCAGAGCTTCTGGTTGGCCACGCGGTCGTCGGCACCGAAGGCGGCAAGAAGCTGACCGGCATCAAGATTGCTCCGTTCACTGCGGCTGCGGGAGCATTGCCCGGTGGCGGCCGCAATGTCGAGGCCGATTGCCTGCTGATGTCTGGCGGTTGGTCGCCGACCATCCATCTCGCCAGCCAGGCAGGCGCGCGGCCCGTCTGGGATGCCGACCTGCAGGCCTTCCTGCCGCCCGAAGCCGGCAAGGGCTGGGTCGGCGCCGGCGCTTTCAACGGCGCCTTCTCGACCGCGGAAGCCATCGCCGATGGTTTTGCCGCAGGCCGGGTGGCCGCCGATCTGCCGACCATAGAGATCGGCACGCTGCCACAGGTCGAACCTGAAGCGCTCGATCCTCGCCCCGCGCCCGTGTTCGAGATCAGAGCCAAGGGAAAATCCTTCGTCGATTTCCAGCACGACGTCACCTCAGACGACGTGCGTCTCGCCCATCTCGAAGGCTTCGTTTCGGTCGAGCACCTCAAGCGCTACACCACATTGGGCATGGCGACCGACCAGGGCAAGGGCTCCAACGTGCCGGGCCTCGCCATCATGGCCGAGGCGGTGGGCAAGCCGATTCCCGAGGTCGGCACCACGCGCTTCCGTCCGCCCTTCGCGCCGGTGTCTGTCGGCGCATTGGCCGCCGAACGCTTCGGCGACCTCAAGCCCGAACGGCTGACGCCGATGCACGACTGGCATCTCGAAAACGACGCGACCATGTATTCGGCCGGCCTGTGGTTCCGTCCGATGATCTATGGCGCTCCTGGCGAGACGGTCGAGCAGGCCTATGTCCGCGAGGCCGGCACGACGCGCGAGACCGCCGGCATCGTCGACGTCTCGACGCTCGGCAAGATCGCCGTGCAGGGGCCTGACGCAGCCGAATTCCTCGACCGCGTCTACACCAACATCTTCTCCACGCTGCCGGTCGGCAAAGCGCGCTATGGCCTGATGCTGCGCGAGGACGGCATCGCCTTCGACGACGGCACGACCTGGCGGCTCGGTGAAAACGACTTCCTGATGACCACGACCACCGCCAATGCCGGCAAGGTCATGCAGCATCTCGAATATTTTCTCGACGTCGTCTGGCCCGACCTCAAGGTGCACCTGACCTCGGTCACCGACCAGTGGGCAGGGGCTGCCATCGGCGGGCCGAAGGCCAGGGAAATCCTTGCCTCCTGCGTCATCGGCACCAAGGTCGACAACGAGGCCCTGCCCTTCATGGGCATCGTCCATGGCGAGATCGCAGGTGCACCTGTCATGATCTGCCGCCTGTCCTTCTCCGGCGAGATGGCTTTCGAAGTCTATTCGGGCGCCGGTCACGGCATACACGTCTGGGAGGCCTTGATCGAGGCCGGCAAGCCCCATGGCATGGTGCCCTACGGGCTCGAGGCGCTCGGCACCATGCGTATCGAGAAGGGCCATGTCACCGGCGCCGAGATCGACGGCCGCACCACCGCGCGCGACCTGCATCTCGGTTGGATGCTGTCCAAGAAGAAGCCGTTCATCGGTTCGGCGATGATGGAGCGCGAGGGCCTGATTGCATCAGACCGCCTCGAACTGGTGGGGCTGATCTCGCTGGACCACCGCCCGCTCAACGGCGGCGCCCACATCGTCATGGAAGCCGATCCGGAAAACCCGCACGGTTCGCTCGGCCACATCACCGCCGCCTGCTTCTCGCCGGCGCTGGGCAAGTATATCGCGCTGGCTCTTGTCTCCGGCGGCAAGACGCTGCACGGCAAGCGCGCGCAGGTCTCCGACCCGCTGCGCAATCGCTTCGGCCCGGTCGAGATCGTCAGCAACCACTTCTTCGACCCCGAAGGGAAGCGCATGCATGGTTGAGCAGCTTTCACCACTCGGACAGGCCTTTCGCCCCGGCTCCCATGGCAACTTCGCCAATGGCACAGGCGTGACCTTGTCGGAAATTGCGCCGGGCTCGATCGTCCAGGTCGCCGCATGGCCGGGCGAGCAGAAGAAGGTGATGACCGCACTTGCCACGGTCACCGGCCTGAAGCTGGCCGATGGCGCAGGCACCGGTGCCGTGTCCGAGCGCCACGCCGTCTTCGGCTTCGCGCCGGGCAAGTTCCTCGTCACCGATACATATGAAGGATTGGTGGCGGCACTTTCGGCCAAGATCGGCATCGACATCGGCACGGTCACCGATCTGTCCCATGGGCGTACCGCCATCCGCATCGACGGGCCCAAGGCCGAGTGGGTGCTGGGCAAGCTCTTTGCCATCGACTTCGAGCCGGCATCGTTCCCGGTCGGATCAGGCATCGCGACTGCCCACCACGACATCTTCACCCAGATCCAGCGCAGCGGAGCGGAGCGTTTCGACCTCTACGTCTTCCGCTCCTTCGCCCGCTCGTTCTGGAAGATGCTCTGCCACGCCGCCGACGAGGTCGGCTACGAGGTCGCCTGACCGGCGGCCTCGATCGCGCCCCAGGCAGCGTTCTGCAGCACGACGCGATAGCCGTCAGTGTCTTCGAAGGTCACGCCTCGCCGGTCCCAGTAGGGGTTGAAGGAAGGCACGGGCTGGTAGCCATGCGCCTTCATCCGCTCGACGGCCGCTTGCCAGTCGCTCAGATCGGGCAGGTAGAAGACGACCAGATTGTCAGGCGTGGGCGCCCTGCCCGCATCATGGCCATGCGCATGGGTGAACTCGAAATGATGCGCCTCGCCGCGCTTACCGAGCATGACGCCATCGAAACCGTCGTGGTTTTCGAAGCGCGCCAGCACATCAAGGCCGAGGCCATCGCGATAGAAACGGACGATTGCCTCGAGGTCGTTGGTCGGTCGGGCAACACGCAGGACGACATGCTGTTTCATGAACGCCTCCAGAGCGCCGAGCCTAACCAACAGATGCGATGGCGTGCAACGCCCGGATGAACTAACATGGCGTCTGCCCGAATGGCGGGCGCTCTCGGTGTCCAGAAGGTGCCGGGCATGGCCAGCAATTCATTCCGCTTCGACGAAGCCTGGGAAATCCCCGAGGCCCCGCCACAGGAAGTCTGGGACGTGCTCGCGGATGCGACGTTGCTGCCGCTCTGGTGGGGCGATGTCTACAAGAACGTCGAAAAGCTCACCGACTTCGACAAGCCGACAATTGGCGGCAAGGTACGCGCACGCGCCCGTGGGTTCCTGCCCTATGAATTGAACTTCATCCTCGAAGCCGTCGAACTGAAGCCCGGACGGGTCGTGGCGGTAAAGACATCAGGCGACTTCGACGGCCACTGGCGGGCAGTGCTGACGCCATCCGGCCAAGGCACGCATGTCGCGCTCACCTGGCAGGTACTGGTCGAGCGCCCCATTCTGCGCTTGCTGTCGCCGCTGCTGCGGCCGGCCTTCGCCTGGAACCATCGCTGGACCACGCCGCGCGGCGAGGCCGGCCTGCGCCGCTTCCTTGCCGCCCGCCACGCTTCAGCCGGCTAGCGAGCCGATCACGTTGCGGGCAATATGCCGCCTTGAGGGGGAAGCCATGGAATTCATCAACTCAGCCAAAGCAAAGGCACTCAAGCTGCCGTTCAGCCAGGCCGTTCGCGTCGGCGACGTGCTTTATCTCTCCGGTGCCTTGGGCAATCGTCCAGGCACGCTCGAACTCGTGCCCGGCGGTATGGAGGCCGAGGCTCGGCAGACGATGGAGAACATCAAGGCGGTGCTCGAGGAGAATGGCCTTGGCATGGCCGACATCTTCAAATGCACGGTCATGCTGGCCGACATGTCGAGATGGCCGGAGTTCAACAAGGTCTATGTCGGCTACTTCGACCCGGACCGCCTGCCGGCACGCTCGGCATTCGGCGCTAACGGCCTGGCGCTGGGCGCGCAGGTCGAGCTGGAATGCTGTGCCTATGTAGGCAATCGAAAGCCCTGAGCTATTTCAGGAACTGAACCCACTCTTCCTGCGGCGCGCGGTCGGTGCGGAAGGTGCTTTCCGGCTTGCTGGTGTCTTCATGCCCCAGCGCCATGCCGCAAACCACCACTTCCTCGTCGGGAATGCCGAGCACCGGCCGGATCTGGCGGTGATAGGGCGCGAATGCCGCCTGCGGGCAGGTGTGCAGTCCCCTCGCCCGTGCCGCGATCATGATGTTCTGCAGGAACATGCCGTAGTCGATCCACGAACCCTGGTTGAGCCGGCGGTCGATGGTGAAGATCATGCCGACGGGCGCATCGAAGAAGACGAAGTTGCGGTCGTGCTGCGCCCGCATCCGGTCGACGTCGCGCCGGCCGATGCCGAGCGCGCTGTAAAGCCCGAACCCGTTGGCGCGACGACGGCCGAGATAGGGTTCGAAGAACTGGTCGGGATAATATTTGTATTCGTCCCAGACAGCCTTTTCAGCGCGCACTCCCGAATTGAGGATGGCTTCGCCGATGCGCTGCAGGGTGCCGCCGGAGGTCACATAGACCTTCCACGGCTGCATGTTGGTGCCCGAAGGCGCACGCGCGGCAACGTCGAGAATGTCCTTGATGACGCCGTCCTCGACAGGCGTCGGCAGGAAAGCGCGCACCGAACGCCGCGAGACGATCGCTTCGTCGACGATTTCGGTGTCAGTCAGTTCGAGCGGCTTTTGCTCAGGTGCCAGCATTTACGGTCCCTTGGCTTCGAAAATGGTCGAAACGGCCCCCGCCTCCCGTGAGGCCAGCCTTTGCACCGTCGGCAAGAGTCCCGCAAGCGAAACTTGCTGAGCCATGAAAAAGCACTTGAAAATTTCACATCAATGACGTCTCATGAAATTCAAATGTATTTTTTCACGAGGTTTCCGTGGGTCCGGCAGGCACTGCACGCAAGGAAGGTGATGTCGCGAGCGACCTGCTCGCCAACGACCTGCGCGCGTTGCGCAAGTCGCGCGGGCTGACGCTGGCCGAGATCGCGCTCAAACTTGGCCGTTCGGTCGGCTGGGTCAGCCAGGTGGAGCGCGGCTTGTCGACGCCGTCGATCGGCGACCTCCGCGCCTTTGCAGAATTGTTCGGCGTGCCAATCAGCCTGTTCTTCGCCCACGAAGCCACCAACGAGATCGAGCGCGGCGTCGTTGTCCGTTCAGGTCGACGGCGCTCGCTGGGCAGCAGCGAATCGGGGCTGGTCGAAGAACTTCTGTCACCCGACCTCGGCGGCAGCTTCGAGATGCTGCGCTCGATCTTTGCGCCGGGCGCCGGCATGGCCAAGCCGGTGACGCGCCCCACCGAAGAGGCTGGCTACGTCGTCTCCGGCGGCTTCGACATCGAGATCGATGGCACATGGCACAGCTTGGGCGAAGGCGACAGTTTCCGCTTCGACCACAAGCCGTTCCGGTGGCGAAATCCGGGCTCCGCGCCGGCTGTCGTCATCTGGGTCGTATCGCCACCGGTCTATTGATTGCGCTTTTGGGGAGGAAGACATGGCTGAGTTGCCGAGCACGGCGCGCGTGGTGATCATCGGCGGAGGCGCGGTCGGCGTCTCCTCGCTCTATCACCTGGCCAAGTCAGGCTGGACCGATTGCGTGCTCCTCGAAAAGAACGAGCTGACATCAGGCTCCACCTGGCATGCCGCCGGCAACGTGCCGACCTTCTCGTCATCGTGGTCGCTGATGAACATGCAGCGCTATTCGACCGAGCTCTATCGCGGCCTGGCGGCCGAGGTCGACTACCCGATGAACTATCATGTCACCGGCTCGATCCGCCTCGCCCACAGCAAGGAGCGCATGCAGGAATTCCAGCGCGCCAAGGGCATGGGCCGCTATCAGGGCATGGACATCGACGTCATCGGCCTCGACGAAATCAAGCGCCGCTATCCCTTCCTGGAGACGCATGACCTCGAGGGTGCACTTTATGATCCCAGCGACGGCGACATCGACCCGGCCCAGCTGACGCAGGCGCTGGCCAAGGGCGCGCGCGACATGGGCGCGAAGATCATTCGCTTCTGCCCTGTCATTTCAGTGCGCCGCGATAAGGATGAATGGGTCGTTTCGACGGAAAAGGGCGAGATCCGCTGCGAAAAGGTGGTGAATGCTGCCGGTTATCGCGCCGCCGAAGTGGGAAAAATGTTCGGCCGCGACGTGCCGATGATGGTGATGAGCCACCAGTACATCCTGTTCGACGAGATCCCCGAACTCGCCGCATGGTCGCGGGAGGCAGGCCAGAAGCTGCCGCTGCTGCGCGACGTCGACACCTCCTACTACCTCCGCCAGGAGAAGAACGGAATGAATCTCGGTCCCTATGAGCGCAACTGCCGCGCCCATTGGGCAACATCAGACGACCAGATGCCCGCGGATTTCTCCTTCCAGCTCTACCCCGACGATCTCGAGCGGCTGGAATGGTATCTTGATGACGCTGTCCGCCGCGTGCCGATCCTGGGCACGGCCGGCCTCTCCAAGGTCATCAACGGACCGATCCCCTACGCGCCAGACGGCAACCCGCTGATCGGCCCCATGCCCGGCGTGCCCAACGCCTTCGAGGCCTGCGTCTTCACCTTCGGCATCGCCCAGGCGGGTGGCGCCGGCAAAGTGCTGGCCGAGTGGGTCACCCGGGGCGAGACCGAATGGGACATGTGGTCCTGCGACCCGCGCCGCTTCACTTCTTTTGCCGCAGCACCCGACTACGCGGTCGCCAAGGGCATGGAAGTGTATGGTCACGAATACGCCATCCACTTCCCGCGCCACGCCTGGCCGGCGGCGCGTAACCGCAAGCTCTCGCCCATCCACGACCGCATCGCGGCGCTTGGCGCGCAGTTCAACGCCTACAATGGGTGGGAACGCGCCACCTGGTACGCAAAGCCTGAGGACGACACCTCGGAAGCATCGACCCAGACCTTCGCCCGCTCCGGCTCCTGGGAGAAACGCATCCGCGAAGAGTGCCTTGCCGTGCGCGATGCCGCCGGCATCCTCGACCTGCCCGGCTTCAGCCGCTTCAATCTCGACGGCCCGGGTGCGGCTGCATGGCTTGAGACGCAGGTCACCGGCACTGTTCCCAAGGTCGGCCGCATCGGGCTGTGCTATTTCGCCGACGATCACGGCCGCATCGTCACCGAGATGTCGGTGGTCAGGCATTCCGAGGACCTGATGACGCTGATCACGGCTGCCGTGGCGCAGTGGCACGACTTCGAATGGCTGAAGTCGCATATGCCTGCCGACGCCCCCTTCAAGCTCATCGACCGCACCGAGGAATATTCGACCCAGATCCTCGCTGGCCCGAACTCGCGAAAAATCCTGGTCGGAGTCTGCGAGGCCGACCTGTCCAAACCTTGGCTGACGCATCAGGAGACGACCATAGCCGGGCGTTGGGCCAAACTGGTGCGCGTCTCCTTCGCCGGCGAACTCGGCTGGGAAATCCACACCAAGGTTGCCGATACGGCCGATGTCTTCGATGCTGTGTGGGCTGCCGGCCAGAAGCACGGACTAAAACCGTTCGGCATGTTCGCGCTCGATGCGCTCCGCCTGGAAAAGGGCTACCGCGCCTGGAAGGCTGATCTGTCGACCGACTACACCATCCTGCAGGGCGGGCTCGAACGCTTCGTCAAATGGGACAAGCCCGACTTCCGCGGCAAGGCGGCGCTGCTCAGCGAGAAGCAGCAGGGCGTGAAGAAGCGCTTCGTCACGCTTGTCATCGACACGCCAGGCGAGTGCGACGCGCCCTACATGTCGACGCTCTGGCACAATGGCGCGATTGTCGGTGAGACCACGTCAGGAGGTTGGGGGCACAGGGTGGACAAATCGATCGCGCTGGGCATGCTGCGTGCCGATCTGGCCGTGCCTGGCGTTACCATCGAAGTCGAGATTTTCGGGGAGCGCTTCAGCGCCACGGTCCAGGAGGACAAGCCCTTGTGGGATCCCGAAAACGAAAGGCTACGCTCATAATGTCCCTTCCCCATTCCGGTCGCGCCTTCGGCGCCTTCATGTTCGACATGGACGGCACCATCCTGAGCTCGATCGCCTCCACCGAACGCGTCTGGAGCGCATGGGCGGTCAAACATGGCCTCGATGTCGAAACCTTCCTGCCGACCATTCACGGTGTTCGCGCCTATGAGACCATCAGCAGGCTGAACCTGCCCGGCATCGACCTGATGACCGAGATCGAGGCGCTGACGCAGGCGGAATTCGACGACGTCGACGGCATCGAATCGATCCATGGCGCAGCGCATTTTCTCAACGCCCTGCCTGTCGACCGCTGGGCGATCGTGACGTCGGCGCCGCGCCGGCTGGCGCTGCGCAGGCTCGAGGCCGCCCGCCTGCCTGTCCCGCCGATCATGGTCACCGGCGAGGACGTCGCCAACGGCAAGCCTGCTCCCGACTGCTTCCTGCTCGGCGCTCAGCGGCTTGGCCACAAGCCGGAGGATTGCCTGGTGTTCGAGGACGCGCCGGCCGGCATTCGTGCAGCGGAGGCCGCAGGCGCCCAGGTGCTCGTCATCACCGCCACACACAATCATGCCGGCGGCACGCCGCATCCTTCGGTTCCTGGCTACGGCGCGCTTACGCCCCGCCTCGACAGCGCCAGCAGGCTGACGCTCGCCCGCCTGGCGGCGTTGCAGGAAGCGGAGGCCTGACATGCCGAAACCATCCTCCCGCATCTCCGGCATCGTCCCGTCAGGCAAGGACGGCTGGGAAGTGCATTTCGCCGCCATGACGCGCAAGCAGGCCGGCGAGGACATCATCATGCTGTCGGTCGGCGACCATGACTTCGACACGCCGTCGGAGACGGTCGAAGCCTGCGTCGACGCGGTACGATCAGGCTACCACCACTACACACAGCTGCCCGGCCTGCCGCGCCTGCGCGCCGCCATGGCCAGAATCTCCACCCGCTGCACCGGCGTCGATACCGCACTGTCCGAAATCATCGCCACGCCAGGCGGTCAGGCCGCGCTCTACGCCGCCGTGCAGGCGACGCATGATCCGGGCGACCACGCCGTGGTCGTGGCTCCCTATTACGCCACCTACCCCGGCACCTTCCGCGCCGCCGGCGCCAGCTACACCGTGGTCGAGGCCCACGCATCAGATGGCTTCCAGCCGCGTGCGGATGAGATCGAGAAGGCGCTGAAGCCAAACACGCGCTCGATCCTGATCAACACGCCGAACAATCCGACCGGCGCCGTCTATAGCAGGAAGTGCCTGGAGGACATCGCCGAGCTCTGCACCCGCCGCGACCTCTGGCTTTTGTCGGACGAGGTCTACTGGACGCTCGGCGGCGGCGAGCACGTGTCGCCGCGCGCCCTGCCCGGCATGGCCGAGCGTACGCTGGTCATCAACTCGATGTCCAAGAGCCACGGCATGACCGGCTGGCGCATCGGCTGGCTCACCGCACCCGCCGATCTGGTGTCGCTGGTCATCAACCTCAACCTCGTCACCACCTACGGCCTGACCGACTTCGTCAGCCGTGCGGCGATCGAGGCATTGGAGAACGACTTCGGCGTCGAGCAGATCGCCGCCACTTATGCCGGCCGTCGCACCCTGTTCGTCGACCAGATGCGCGGCCTGAACAACGTCACCGTGCGCGGTTCGGAAGGCGGCATGTATGTCATGCTCGACGTCAGCGCCATCGAGCCTGACTGCGAGAAATTCGCCTGGGATCTGCTCGAAGCCGAAAAACTCGCCGTCATGCCGGGCAAGAGCTTCGGCGACGCCGCCTCGGGCCACATCCGCATCAGTCTGTGCCAGCCCGACGACGTGCTGAGGGAGGCCGCCGGCCGCCTGAGGCGCTTCGCCAACAGCTATGAGAGATCAGCCGCATGACCGAAATCCCCGCCCGTGCCCGCGCCGTCATCATCGGCGGCGGCGTGTCCGGCTGCTCCGTCGCCTATCATCTGGCGAAGCTCGGCTGGACCGACATCGTGCTTCTGGAGCGCAAGCAGCTCACATCAGGCACGACATGGCACGCGGCGGGGTTGATCGGGCAGCTGCGCGCCTCGCAGAACATGACCCGGCTGGCGAAATATTCCTCCGACCTCTACGTCAAGCTGGAGGAGGAAACCGGCGTCGCCACCGGCATGCGCCAGGTCGGCTCCATCACGGTGGCGCTGACCGAGGAGCGCAAGCACGAGATCTATCGCCAGGCCTCGCTCGCCCGTGCCTTCAATGTCGACGTGCGCGAGATTTCCCCCAACGAAGTCAAGGAGATGTACCCGCATCTCAATGTCGCCGACGTTGTCGGCGCCGTGCATCTGCCGCTCGACGGCCAGTGCGACCCAGCCAACATCGCCATGGCGCTCGCAAAAGGTGCCAGACAGCGCGGGGCGAAAATCATCGAGAACGTCAAGGTGTCGAAGGTCCACACCAAGGACGGCCGCGTCTCCGGCGTGTCCTGGGCTCAAGGTGGCGAACAGGGCACCATCGAGACCGACATCGTCGTCAACTGCGCCGGCATGTGGGCGCGCGAGCTTGGCGCCCAGAACGGCGTCACCATCCCGCTGCATGCCTGCGAGCACTTCTACCTCGTCACCGAAGCCATCACAGGCCTTGGCCGCCTGCCGGTGCTGCGCGTGCCCGACGAATGCGCCTACTACAAGGAAGACGCCGGCAAGATGATGCTCGGGGCTTTCGAGCCGGTCGCGAAACCCTGGGGCATGGACGGCATCCGCGAGGATTTCTGCTTCGACCAGTTGCCCGAAGACATGGACCATTTCGCGCCGATCCTCGAAATGGGCGTCAACCGCATGCCGATGCTGGAAACGGCCGGCATCCATACCTTCTTCAACGGCCCTGAAAGCTTCACCCCCGACGACCGCTATTATCTCGGCGAAGCGCCCGAACTCGGCGGCTATTGGGTCGCCGCCGGCTACAACTCCATCGGCATCGTCTCCTCGGGTGGAGCCGGCATGGCGTTGGCGCAATGGATCCACGACGGCGAGGCCCCCTTCGATCTCTGGGAGGTCGACATCCGCCGCGCCCAGCCGTTCCAGAAGAACCGGCGCTATCTTAGGGAGCGCGTCTCCGAGACGCTCGGCCTGCTTTATGCCGACCATTTCCCCTATCGCCAGATGGCGACCTCGCGGAACATCAGACGCTCGCCCCTGCACGAGCACCTGAAGGCGCGCGGTGCCGTGTTCGGCGAAGTCGCCGGCTGGGAGCGTGCCAACTGGTTTGCCCGTGAAGGCCAGGAGCGCGAGTACAAATACTCATGGAAGCGTCAGAACTGGTTCGACAACCAGCGCGAGGAGCACCTGGCCGTTCGCAATGGCGTCGGCCTGTTCGACATGACCTCGTTCGGCAAGATCAGGATCGAAGGCCGTGACGCGCTGGCCTATCTGCAACGCCTCTGCGCCAACGACATGGACGTCGAACCGGGCAAGATCGTCTACACCCAGATGCTCAACCAGCGCGGCGGCATCGAGAGCGACCTGACGGTCACGCGCCTTTCGCCGACGGCCTTCCTCGCCGTCGTCCCCGGCGCCACGCTCCAGCGCGACCTCGCCTGGTTGCGCAGGCACTTGGGCGACGAGTTCGTCGTCGTCACCGATGTTACCGCCGCAGAGTCCGTCCTCTGCCTGATGGGGCCGAAGGCGCGCGAACTGATCCAGAAAATCAGCCCCAACGACTTCTCCAATGACAAGAACCCGTTCGGCACCTGGCAGGAGATCGAGATCGGCATGGGTCTCGCCCGTGCCCATCGCGTCACCTATGTCGGCGAACTTGGCTGGGAGCTCTATGTCTCGACCGACCAGGCAGCGCATGTGTTCGAGGCGATCGAGGACGCCGGCGTCGATCTGGGCCTCAAGCTCTGCGGCCTGCACACCCTCGATTCCTGCCGCATTGAAAAGGCATTTCGCCATTTCGGCCACGATATCACCGACGAGGACCATGTGCTCGAAGCCGGGCTCGGCTTTGCTGTGAAGACCGGCAAGGGCGACTTCATCGGTCGTGACGCGGTGCTGCGCAAGAAAGAGGCAGGCCTTGCCCGCCGGCTGGTCCAGTTCCGGCTGACGAACCCGGAACCGCTGCTGTTCCACAACGAGGCCATCGTCCGCGACGGCAGGATCGTCGGCACCATCACCTCGGGCAATTACGGCCACCATCTCGGCGGCGCCATCGGGCTCGGCTACGTCCCCTCGGCCAACGAGACCGAGGCAGATGTGCTTGGTTCCCGCTACGAGATCGAGATCGCCGGCGAGCGCTTTGCTGCCGAGACATCGCTGAAGCCGATGTACGATCCCAAGGCCGAACGCGTGCGCATGTAGCCGCCCCTTACAAAATCGCCCGCGCTGACATATTCAGGCGGAGGCGAATTCATGCGGCGAGGCCGGGCAGTGACGAAAAAGCAGCGACGCGTCTGGTGGGGCGACTTCAAGGCGGCCGATTTCACCGGTCTCGACCCAGAGGCGACGATCGCCGTCATCCCCGTCGCTGCCATCGAACAGCATGGCCCACATCTGCCCGTCTCCACCGACCTGTCCATCATGGAAGGCATGCTGGCCGAGACCTTTGCCTATCTGCCCGACGACCTCGACGTCCGCTTCCTGCCTATCCAGGCGGTCGGCAAATCCGATGAGCACATCCACGCGCCCGGAACGCTCAGCCTGCCGGCCAACATGCTGGTCGAAGCCTGGACCGAACTCGGCGCCTCGGTCGCCCGCACGGGCATCCGCAAATTCGTGTTCGTCACCTCGCATGGCGGCAACGAGGAGGTGATGGGCATCGTCTCGCGCGAGCTGCGCCTGCGTTTCGCAGCACTTTCGGTGCGCTCGAGCTGGAGCAGGTTCGGACACCCCGACAGCCTCTACCCGGCTCGCGAGATTCAGCTCGGCATCCATGGCGGCGACGTCGAGACCTCGCTGATGCTGCATTTCCGTCCAGAACTGGTCGACATGGCCAAGGCCCAGGACTTTGCCTCGAGCTTCGAGCGCGCCGAAGGCACGTTCGACCTGCTGCGCTCACACGGACCTCATGGCTTCTCGTGGATTGCGAGCGACCTCAACCCGCATGGCGTGGTCGGCAACGCGCTCGCTGCGACTGCCGAAAAAGGCCGGCTGACGGCCGCGCATCAGGCTGCTGGCTTCGTCAAACTGCTGCAGGACATCCGCAAGGCAAAGCTGACGGAGTGGATCGCCTGAGGGCTGCCACGCGGTTGCCCTCACATGGTGAACTTGTCGAAGCACGAGGGCGCCCAGTTCAGCATGCCCCAGCACCTGCGGTTCGACAGGCTCACCATAGGCTTTGGGGTTTGATGGCTTAGACCTCCAACCCGAACGGCACGCCCTCGAAACAATCGGCGCCACGCCCAATCGCGGCGATTGCTGACACCATTCGCCCGTTGCGCCCCAAAATCTGGTCCGCCACCGCGATCAGGCGCGGATTGGGCGTCGCCGTCGGCGAAAGCTGCCGCAACAGCGCAGCAAGCTCCGCCTCGTCGCGGCTGGGATCGAACGCCGCCGCGATGATGTAGGCCGAAGCCGTCGAGCGGCTGACGCCGGCCCAGCAGTTGATCGCCAGCGGGCGCGAGCGGTCCCAGGCGCGGGCGAAGGCCAGCAACTGCCGCACGTGGACCTCGCCGGGAAGCGTCATGCCGTCCTGCTCGGTCGCAATGTCGTGCATGTTCATCAGCAGGTGGTTTTCAGCGCGGATCGACACTGGCCGGATCATCTCCGTCCCGGCCGACAGCAGTGAGATCAGCCGCTCCGCACCTATGCGGGTGACCGTGTCGTCAACCTTCGACAGCGGGCAGACATAAATCACCGCGCCGCCTCCTTCTTCGCCTCGCCCCGCTCCTGTGCCCAATCGCCCAGCGCCACATCCAGCCGCCGCCACTCGACCTCGTGGCCCGGCAAACCGCAGCGCAATTGCGTCGGTCGATCGGCAAAGCTGCGCACCAGAATGCCCTCGCGGCCCAGCGCCGTGAACAGGCCTGCGGCGTTGGGAATATCGACATGACGGAACAGCGACGTGCCGCCGGTGACGATCACGCCGGCGCGAGCGAAAGCCTGGTCGAGGCGATGGGAGGCATGCGCCAGCGTCGTCCGCATCTCGCGTTGCCAGTCCATGTCCGAAAGCGCCTTGATTCCATATTCGAGCGACGGCACCGCCACCGACCACGGCCCCAGTTCCTCCTCCAGTCGCCCGGCAATGTCTGGATGCGTCAGCGCAAAGCCAAGACGAACCCCTGCAAGTCCGTAGAATTTGCCGAAGGAGCGTAGCACGACGAGGCCGCCCAGATCGACGTCGCCGGCGAGACTCTGCGCCTGCGGGCCGACATCCATGAAGGCCTCGTCGACGACCAGAAGCCCGCCGCGGGCGCGCAGACTGGCCGCCAGCTCCAGCAACTCCTTGCGCTGGACGACTCGACCGTCCGGATTGTTCGGATTGACCACCACAGCGAGATCGGCGTCGAAAAGCTGGCTGAAATCCTTGACCTCGGCCACTTGATGTCCCGCGATAGCCGCGGCGCGCGCATGTTCCTGATAGGTCGGCCCGAGCACGAAGGCGCGCCCCGGACGCACCAGTGAAGCGATGCGCGGCAGAAGAATCTGCGTGCCCGGCGCCGGAACCACATTGGCCGCCGACGGTGCGCCATAGGCGGTGGCGGCGACCACTGCGAGGTCGCGCGCCCGGCCCGGCTCGGGCAGCCGCGACAAGGCGGTGGCAGGCAGCTCGAAAAGCGGATAGGAGTTCGGATTGATCCCGGTCGACAGGTCGACGAACGGCTCGGGCGCTCCCGGAAACAGCGCCCTCGCCCGTTCCAGGCTGCCGCCGTGGTCCACGGTCCCTGTCCTACGTCCTGCAAGAAGCGTCATGTCTTTTCCGCTCGCCTTCCTGTCGCTTCTGGTTGAACTCGGTCTGGGCTATCCGGACCGGCTTGTCCGCAAGATCGGCCATCCGGTGATCTGGATCGGCAAGCTGATATCCTTTCTCGACATTAGCCTCAACCGAGCCACCGATACCGACGCCGTGCGCCGCATCTGGGGCGTGGTCGCCCTCTTCGTCATTGTCGTCGTGCCCGCCACGATCGCTTTCGCGCTCGAACGCCTGTTCGGCCTGCTGCCTCTAGGCATGCTGCTCACGGCCATCGCTGCCTCCAGTCTCGTCGCCCAGCGCAGTCTCGGCAGCCACGTGAAGGCGGTTGCCGACGCACTCGACAGCGGCGGCATCGTTGCCGGCCGCAAGGCCGTGTCGCAGATCGTCGGCCGCGACCCCGAGCGCCTCGACGAAGCCGGCGTCAGCCGCGCGGCCATCGAGAGCCTCGCCGAAAACTTCTCCGACGGCATCACCGCACCCGCCTTCTGGCTCGCCATCGGCGGTTTCGCCGGTGGCGCTGCCTACAAGGCCGCCAACACCGCCGATTCGATGATCGGCCACCGCACCAAGCGCCACGAGGCCTTCGGCTGGGCGGCGGCGCGTTTCGACGACCTCATCAACCTGCCAGCCTCACGCCTCACCGCACTCGCCATCGTGCTCGCCGCTTACTTCGTGCCGGGCGCCGATCCGAGGGCCGCATGGGACGCCGTGTGGCGCGACGCAAACAAACATCGCTCGCCCAATGCCGGCTGGCCCGAGGCCGCCATGGCTGGTGCGCTCGGCCTGGCGCTGGCGGGTCCGCGCGCCTATGGCGGCGTAATGGTCGAGGACGCCTTCATGGGTGCAGGCGGCCGTCGCGAAGCCAATGCCCAGGATATCCGCTCGGCGCTGCGCCTCTACTGGACGGCCGATGCCATTCTCGTCGGCGCAATCGGCCTTGTTGGTCTCGTCTTCTGGCTCTGAGTTAGAATTCGATGCCCTTCTGCGCCTTCACGCCGGCCGCGAAGTGGTGCTTGGTGGCCCCCATCTCGGTGACGAGATCGGCAGCCTCGACCAGCGCAGGCTTAGCGTTGCGACCCGTGATCACGACATGCAGTCCCTCGCGCCGGTTCTTGAGCGTCGAGACGACCGCGTCCAGATCGAGATAATCGTAGCGCAGCGCGATGTTGAGTTCGTCGAGCACGACAAGCGAAATGCTTGGATCGGCCAGAAGCTCCTGCGCCTTCACCCAGGCGGCTTCGGCGGCGGCAATGTCGCGCTTGATGTCCTGCGTCTCCCAGGTGAAGCCCTCGCCCATCGTGTGCCAGACGACGCGGTCGCCGAAGGCGGCAAACGCGTCCTGCTCGCCCGAATGCCAGGCGCCCTTGATGAACTGAACCACACCGACGCGGTGGCCATAGCCCAACATGCGCAGCGCCAGCCCGAAGGCGGCGGTCGACTTGCCCTTGCCGGGACCGGTGTTGACGATCAACAGCCCCTTCTCGACGATGGTCTTGGCGGCGACCTCGGCATCCTGCACGGCTTTGCGCTTGGCCATCTTGGCCTTGTGGCGCTCGGCTTCCTGCTCGTCGATCGTCTTCATCATTTCACCTTCATCGGCAGGCCGGCGACCAAAAACAGCACCTCGTCGGCAACAGCCGCCACCTTCTGATTGAGCCTGCCGGCATCGTCGCGGAAACGGCGGGCCAGCGCATTGTCGGGCACGATGCCGAGCCCGACCTCGTTCGACACCACAAACCACGGCCCGCGCGGACGCGACAACGTTTCGATAAGCGCCGCGCATTCGGTAGCGACATCGTGCTCCGCCAGCATGTGATTGGTGAGCCAGAGTGTCAGGCAGTCGACGAGCACGGGCGCGCCGTCAGGCAGACCGGCGAGTGCGCCCACCAGATCGAGCGGCGCGTCGATCGTTTGCCAGCCGTCACCACGGCGCCCTACATGAATGGAGATGCGCTCGCGCATCTCGTCATCATAGGCCTGCGCCGTGGCGATATACGTCCACGGCGCAGGAAACTGCGTGATGAGCCGCTCGGCATGCGCGCTCTTGCCGGAGCGCGCGCCGCCGAGCAGGAATGTCAGCGTCTCAGGCAAGGCGACCGTTCAGCGCCTGCGGCTGCTCGCCCATGAAACGGCTGCGCACGAAGCCGGCGACAGCGCCCAGAACCACCCAGAACACCAGATTGGAGATGGTGACGGCGACGACGAAGCTGTGGTGCAGATCGGCCGGGATCGGCGAGTCGTGGCTTTCGGGCTGCGGTGCGCCGATGACGTGCGGTGCAACGATCAGCGCCACGCCGAGGATCGCCAGCGGCAACGATTTCCTGAAGGCGATCAGTGCAAGGCCTGCAGCGGTGGCGACGACCGTGGAAATCCACCAGATCTGGCGCGAGACAAGATCGGCTGCGGGCATCGCCGGCAGTTCTGGCGGCAGGCCGAGGCCGGGTGCCAGGGTGAACACGGCAAAGCCGGCAAAACCCCAGAAGACACCCTGGCGCCAGTTGGCGATGCCACCGGCGAACTCTGAAACGGCGACCAGGATCAGGCCGAAGGCGATACCGCTGATGATGTTGGCGAGTGCCGAATAGGCAAAGCGCTCGAAGCCGTCGGCAGGCGCCCACGCTTCTTCCTCGGCCGGGACCTGTGCGACGACAGCAGGCGCAGTCGACTGCGCGGTAGTGGCAGGTGCGGTCGCCTCGGTGCCTTGAGCGGGTGTAGCGGCATGATCGTGGCCGCCGGCGTTCTCATAGGTCTCCGCCTTGAAGATCAGCGGGTCGGTTGAATAGGTCTGGAGCGCGGCCAGGATCACGCCGGCCAATAGGCCGCTGATCGCCGCGATGAACACGACGTTGCGAAAGACAGACATGGTTGGATTGCCTTCGTTAGTGGCAGGGGAAAGCCATCGAGTGGCGATAGTCGTGGGCAGCATTGTGCACCACTTCCATATGCGAGAACCCGAGGAAGCCAACAACGAAGATGCCGAGCAGCGCGGCCATCGCCAGCTGCATCGCGCGCGACTGGGAGGAAACGCCAGTGCCGAGTGCGGAAGTAACCGTGTTCATTTCAATGTCCTTTCACCCTCCACCCGAGGGCATAGAATAAAGTCTTCGTCGCCGGCAGGTCTCCTGGCTTGCGGATCGACACCCTTCCCCGCCTTCCCGAAGCAAGCTTCAGTGGCCTTTGGGGAGAGCTAACCGCACACAGTTGCGGGGGCAGCCGCGGCTTTGGGCAAAAACTCCCTCACCGCATTCCCTCTTGATTCCAAAAACTGGAACCGACGACGGCTGCGACTATAGAAACAAAAGCATGGGGCGGCAAACCAAATTCCGACGCCGCAGCGCTCGAATGCGGCGTTCCTGCGATCAGGCACGCGCGGCGATTCGTTCCGCCACCAGATGCTGCAGCCGCCACAGGTGCCGGTCGTGGATCGAACGCTGCTCCAGGTTCTTGACCACATTGTAGAGATAGTCGGCCGCCGAGCCCCAATGACCGCAAGTCGTGGCCAGCCGATTCACAACCTCGTCTTCGCCGAGCGCCCCGGCATAGGCATGGCCTTCGCGGTTGATGACGAAGGCAAGCGCGGTCAACGGACCTTGATCGGTGGCCAGCGTCAGCCAGCGCGGCTTGTAGGTCGAGGGTTTCAGCGTCATCTCGCGACGGAAGAGCTTGTCGAGTTGCTCGCGCCGGTCGCCATCCATCAGCCGCAGCGCCACACCCTTGCACTGGCCGCCGCGATCCATGCCCATCATCAGCCCGGGCTCGGCTTTTGTCGCGCGCCAGCGGGTCATGTTGATGCAGAACGAACGATGCCAGCCACGCGCCAGCGCCACCCTCTCCTCGGCATGCTCGACCTCGGGTTTCCAGATCAGCGAGCCATAGGCGAACAGCCACAGCGGCCCCTCCTCGGGATTGGCCGCCAGCGTCTCGTCGATCATGCGCGCATAATCGGCGTCGTCGAGATGCTGGGCGTCGGGATCGGGACCGGCATCCGCCACCTCGCGGTGGCAGCGCGCCACCAGCTCCTCGGTCAACGACATCACGCGACCGTTCATTGCCGACATCCCCGAACCCTGTGCATGACGTTGGCTAGTCCCTCTGTTGCCGCGCTTCAACCATGATAGTGCTGCATGGGCGGCGAAACACCCGAAAGCCGAAGCGAATGGCCATGACGATGCAACCGACCACCGACCAAGTTCAAGCCCAAACGCCACGCGTCCAGGTGATCGACATCGCCCGTGGTGCAGCGCTCATCGCCATGGCCATCTACCATTTCGCCTGGGATCTCGAGTTCTTCGGCTATGCCGATCCCGGCATGACCGCCTTCGGCGGCTGGAAGCTGTTCGCCCGCTCGATCGCCTCGAGCTTCCTCTTCCTCGTTGGCGTAAGCCTGGTGCTCGCCCACGCCAAGGGCATCCGCTGGCGCGGCTTCTGGAAACGGCTTGCGATGGTGGTTGCCGCCGCCGCCGTCATCACCGGCGCGACATGGTATGCCATGCCGGATACCTTCATCTTTTTCGGCATCCTGCACCAGATCGCCTTTGCCAGCGTCGTCGGCCTTGTTTTCCTACGCCTGCCGCCGCTGCTGACGCTCGTCGCCGCAGCCTTGGTGATCGTCGCCCCCAACTATCTGCGCAACGACGTCTTCAACCATCCTGCCCTGCTTTGGGTCGGCCTCAACACCGTCGCTCCCCGCTCCAACGACTTCGTGCCTGTCTTCCCATGGTTCGGCGCGGTGCTGGCAGGCATGGGCCTGGCTGGACTGGCGTTGAAAGCAGGCCTGTTCGAAAGGCTGGCGCGGCTCAAGCCCGGCATCTGGTCGAAGCCGCTCGGCTTCTTCGGCCGCCACAGCCTTGCCTTCTATCTCATCCACCAGCCGGTGCTGATTTCGCTGGTCTGGGCCTGGGCGCAGTTCTTCCCCGCCCCTGTCGAGACCCGCGAAGTCGGCTTCCTCAAGTCGTGTCAGGTGTCTTGCCAACAGAGCCGCGACACCGAATTCTGCTCGCGCTACTGTGTGTGCATGCTCGACGAGTTGCAGAAGGACGATTCGCTCGATCGCCTCTATGCATCGGACAAGAGCCCCGAACTGAAGGCGCATGTCGGCGACACCGCCGCCATGTGCTCCGCCAGTACGGACAGCCAGACACCCGTGGGAGGAGCACAATGACCGACATCAAGGCAGCCCCCAGCCGAGTGCCGTGGCCGCCGATCATCTACCTGCTGGCGATTGCCATCGCCATCGTGCTCACCCTGCTCTATCCCTTGCCCTGGATCACCGAGCCGATCTCGGACCTGCTCTTCGCCGCCGGCTGGCTGGTGATACTGGGTGTCGTCGCCATCGAGGTTTCGGCAATACGCGCCTTGAGGCGCGGCAACACCACCATCAGGCCGGACAAGGCTTCGGACCACCTGGTGATGGATGGCCCGTTCTCCTTCACCCGCAACCCGATCTACTTTGGCAACACGTTGCTGATGATCGGCATCGGCATGGTCAGCGGCAGCCTGTGGTTCATCGCCCTGGCGCTGATAGCCGCTTTCGCTACGCAAAAACTGGCCATCGAGCGCGAGGAGAAGCACCTCCAGTCCCGGTTCGGCAAGAAATACATCGACTACACCAAACGCGTTCGCCGCTGGATATAGCAAGGCCGGCCGGCTTTCCAAAAAGCAAGAGCAGGCAATGGATTACGGCTGAATCCAGATTCAGCTTGCGAGCAGAGGGCGATTGGCGATCCTGACTCAGGTCGTGACGCCGAGTTCCACCAGGCGCTCGACGCAGGACTCCTCGGCCTGGTCCAGTTCGGCCAGCGTCTCCTCGAGATCGCGGCGCTTCTGGCGCAGGTCCTCGCGCTTCTCCTCGATGCGCTTGATCATAAGCTTCAGCTGACCGACCTCGCCCGGGGGCTCCCGGTACATCTGGATGATCTCTCGGATCTCGTTGATGGAAAAACCGAGCCGCTTGCCACGCATGATCTGGCGAATGAGGTGCCGGTCCGACGGCTTGAACAGGCGCGTCCGGCCACGCCTCACCGGCTGGATCAGCCCCTCGTCTTCGTAAAAGCGCAAAGTCCGCGTCGAGATGTCGAATTCGCGGGTCAGTTCGGTGATCGAGTAATATTCCCGCATCTGTGCTCCACCCGACGGGGCGATGTCGCGCCGCCTCAAGGACTGCCGGGCTTCGGCCATGCCGGTAATGCCGGGCGACCAGGCGGCCGCGCAGCCGAAATTGCTACAAGTCCGTAGGGAGTCTCGCACGCGACTTACGTAAAAGTCAATTCGGAACGGCCTTTAGCCGGCGCCTGCACCAAGATGTAGCCACCATGTGGCAAAGCTCAGGAAGGCAAGGAAGCCGATCACGTCGGTGATCATCGTCGTGAAGATCGACGACGAGATCGCCGGGTCGGCACCGAGCTTGTCAAGCAGCAGCGGGATCAGGATGCCGCCGAGCGCGGCCGCCAGCATGTTGACGATCATCGCAGCAGCGATGACGAAGCCAAGGTCGGCATTGTGGAACCAGAAGCCGGCGACCAGCCCCAGAAGCGTGGCGATGATGGTGCCGTTGAGCAGTCCGACCATGACCTCGCGGCGAATGACGCGGCCGGCATTGTAGATGTCGAGATCGCGCGTCGCCAGCGCCCGCACGGTCACCGTCATCGTCTGGGTGCCGGCGTTGCCGCCGAGCGAGGCGACGATCGGCATCAGCGCCGCCAGCGCCACCATCTCTTCGATCGTCGCGCCGAACATGCTGATGACGGAAGCCGAAATGAAGGCCGTGCACAAATTGACGAACAGCCACGGCACGCGCGACTTCGAAATGGATGCGACCGTGTCCGACAGCTCTTCGTCGCCGACGCCGCCCATGCGCAGAAGATCTTCTTCGGCCTCCTGCTGAATGACGTCGACCACGTCGTCGATGGTCAGCACGCCCACCAATCGCTCGTTCTCATCGACGACGGCAGCGGACAGAAGATCGTACTGCTCGAACTCGCGCGCCGCCTCCTCCTGGTCCATTGTCGCCGGGATCGCGTGGCGGGTCTCGTGCATGATCTCGTCGATCTTTACCGCCCGCTTGGTGCGCAGGATCTGGTCCAGGTCGACCGCCCCAAGCAGCTTGAAGGTCGGATCGATGACGAAAACCTGGCTGAAACGCTCCGGCAGGTCCTTGTCGTCGCGCAGATAGTCGATGGTCTGGCCGATGGTCCAGAACGGCGGCACCGCGACGAATTCCGTCTGCATGCGCCGGCCGGCCGATTCTTCCGGGTAATCCAGCGAGCGCCGAAGCCTGATGCGCTCGGTGAAGGGCAGTTGCGCCAGGATCTCGTTCTGATCCTCGGCGTCGAGATCTTCCAGAATGTAGACGGCGTCGTCGGAATCCAATTCCTGCACCGCCTGGGCGATCTGCTCGTTGGGCAGGTTGTCGACGATGTCGAGGCGGATCGCCTCGTCGACTTCGGTCAGCGCCGAGAAGTCGAAGTCCGACCCCATGAGCTCGACCAGCGCCAGGCGCTGTTCGGGCAGCAAGGCTTCGAGCAGGTCGCCGAGTTCGGACTGGTGAAGCCCGGCGACGTCACGCTTCAGCGTGAGCGTGTCACGGTCGGCGATCGCCGCGCCGATATGCGCCAGGAACGAGGCAAGGATAACCCCGTCCTCGCCGTAGATTTCGGCGGAGGCATCTGCGGCGGCGGCGCCGTGCATATGATCTTGCTGGGCTTCCATCGGCGCTTCCCGCGAGCGGATTTTCGGGATTCGAAACGCCTTACCCCTAGCCCGCAAACTGCCGAAACATCAAATGAAATGCGCCCCGGGGCGAACATGCGGCACAGGCATTTTTCGCCTGTCTCAATCAGGCCACATGCTCGGTTGCGCAGTGGCCATGGTCGGCCAGAACCTCGATGATGCGGCAGTCGCAGATGCGGCCATGGCCGCATTCGTCGATCATGCGGGCAAGCTCGCCGCGCAGCCGCTTCAGCTTCTCGATGCGCCGGTCGACCTCCAGCAGATGGGACTGGGCGATGCTGTCGGCCTGGTGGCACGAGGCCTGGGGCTCCTGCGACATGGCCAGCAATTCGCGGATGTGGTCAACCTCGAACCCCAGCTCGCGGGCATGGCGAATGAAGTTCAGCCGGTCGATCTCCGTCTTGCCGTAGCGGCGCTGGTTGCCCTCGGTCCGCGGCGGCTCTGCGATCAGCCCGATCTGCTCATAGAAGCGGATCGTCGGCACTTTTACCCCGGTGCGTCGAGCCAATTCGCCAATCGGAATGTTCATCTCGAAAAACCTCTTGATCCTCTAGCGGCTAGAGATTCTAGCATCAGCACATATAGGATTGAAAGGACCTGAAATGAACGATGCCAGCATCGGCAAGACGCGTTTTCGCGTCGGCGGCATGGACTGCGCCTCCTGCGCCACCAAGATCGAGAACGCAGTGACCCGCCTTCCCGGGATCACCGAGGTCGGCATCTCTGTCTCGGCAGGCACCATGACCGTGTCCCACCGCGGCCCGGCACCGTCGGCCGAAATCTCCAGGCAGGTCAAGGCGCTCGGCTATTCCGTCGCCTCGCTCGGCGCGGCACGAACCGCCGAGCCCAAGGCAAAGGCACACGAACACGGTCCGAACTGCAGCCACGACCACGATCATTCGGGGCACGATCATTCGGGGCACGATCATTCCGGACATGCTCACGACGACCATGCCGGCCATGATCATAAGCACGATCATGACGACCACGCCGGACACGACCACTCAGGCCACGATCACGGTCCTGCGGCGGCCGAGTCGGCGGACACAGGCCACAACCATTTCGACCTCGACGACGGCCCCTGGTGGAAAACCCGCAAGGCAAGGATGACCATTGCCTGCGGCGCGGCACTGATCGCTGCCTATGCCATCGGCCAGTTGATGCCGCAGCTCGGCCATTGGGCGTTTCTGGTGGCGCTGGCCGTCGGCTTGATTCCCGTCGCCCGGCGCGCCTATGCAGGCGCCATCACCGGCACGCCGTTTTCCATCGAAACGCTGATGACGATTGCCGCGGTGGGTGCGGTCTTCATCGGCGCCACCGAGGAAGCGGCCATGGTGGTGCTGCTGTTCCTCATCGGCGAGCTGCTTGAAGGCGTCGCCGCTCGCCGCGCCCGCGCCAGCATCCGCGGCCTCGCCGACCTGGTCCCAAAGACCGCGCTGGTCGAGGACGGCGGCACGACGCGCGAGGTCCCGGCTGAATCGCTTGCGCTCGGTTCGGTGATCCTGATCCGCCCCGGCGATCGCGTCGCCGCCGACGGCACCGTGGTCGAGGGATCGAGCACGCTGGACGAAGCGCCGGTGACGGGCGAAAGCGTTCCCAAGCTGAAGAGCGTCGGCGATCAGGTCTTTGCCGGCACCATCAACACCGATGCCGTGCTCAAGGTGCGTGTCACCGCGACCTCGGCCGACAACACCATCGCCCGCGTCATCCAGCTGGTCGAGGAGGCCCAGGAGAGCAAGGCGCCGACCGAGCGCTTCATCGACCGCTTCTCGCGCTACTACACTCCCGCAGTGCTCGTCGTCGGCGCCCTAGTAGCGGTGATGCCGCCGCTGTTTGCTGGCGGCGACTGGCAGGAATGGATCTACAAGGGCCTCGCCATCCTTCTGATCGGTTGCCCCTGCGCTCTGGTCATCTCGACGCCCGCGGCAATCGCCGCCGGCCTGTCCGCCGGCGCCCGCCGCGGCTTGCTGCTCAAGGGAGGTGCTGTGCTCGAAGGCATGCGCCGGGTGACCTCGGTAGCGCTCGACAAGACCGGCACGCTGACCGAAGGTAAGCCCAAGGTGACCGATATCGTCGCAGTAGGCCGTCCTGAAGCCAAGGTGCTGTCGCTGGCGGCGGCGCTCGAGACCGGCTCCAGCCACCCCCTCGCACTCGCCATTCTCGGCCGCGCCAAGGCCGATGGCGTGCCGATCCCACCTGCGGCAGCTGCCAAGGCAGTCGCCGGCAAGGGTGTGACCGGCAAGGTCGGCGGCGAAGAAGTCTTCCTGGCCTCCCCCAAGGCCGCTGACGAGATGGCCACTCTGTCCGGCGAGCTCAAGGACCAGATCGCTGCCTTCAACGCCGAGGGCAAGACGGTCTCGGTGCTGCTCGCCGACGGCAGGACGATCGGACTGCTCGCCATGCGCGACGAGCCGCGCCCCGACGCAATCGCCGCCCTCGCCCGGCTCAAGGAAGAAGGCATCGCAACGGTGATGTTGACCGGAGACAACGAGGCCACGGCACGCGCCATCGGCAAAGGCTTGGGCATTTCGGTACGCGCCGGCCTGCTGCCGGACGACAAGCAGCGCATCGTGCGTGAACTGCAGCAGCAGGGACAGATCGTTGCCAAGGTCGGCGACGGCATCAACGACGCGCCCGCACTTGCCGCCGCCGATTTCGGCGTCGCCATGGGCGGCGGCACCGATGTCGCGCTGGAGACCGCAGATGCAGCCATCCTCCATGGCCGTGTCGGCGACATCCCCGACATGATCGCTCTCTCCAAGTCAGTGATGGGCAACATCACCCAGAACATCACCATCGCGCTCGGCCTGAAGGCGGTGTTCCTGGTCACGACCATCGCCGGCATCACCGGCCTGTGGCCGGCGATCCTCGCCGACACCGGCGCAACCGTGCTTGTCACGGCCAATGCAATGAGGCTGCTTGCCTGGCGCGGGCGCTGAAGCTGACGTCAGCCGATAACAAAAAGCCCGGAGCGACAGCCATCGCTCCGGGCTTTTTTGATTTTGGCCCGGGGCACTTTCGGCGTCGAACAGCGTCGGAGATCCATGAGCGCCATGGCGGCATGCATGCAGATCCGGCCGACCAGGCAACCAGCAATCCGCAGCTGACACGAGAGGTAACGGAAAATCAGGTAACAAAAAAGGCGCTGAAGTATTGGATACTTACAGCGCCTTTTTGAACCTAGTTCGTTGGTGCGGTCGAGAAGACTCGAACTTCCACGGGTTGCCCCACAGCGACCTCAACGCTGCGCGTCTACCAATTCCGCCACGACCGCACGTCACGACAGGGGCCGGTCCGAACCGGCTCGCGGCATGTAGCAAATCGTTTCCGGGGAAACAAGCGCCCCAAGCGATATTCTGCAATCATTCTTGCATGCCCCAGGGGAACCAAGGCGTCTGCCTGTGTCGTGCGGCGCGGAAAGTCCTTTGCACTGGACGCAAGCGGCCTGAACAGCCATATCAGACTTAGAATCGGACCCCGAAAATGACCGAACGCAGCCTGATCGCCACGTCGTTTCTTCCCCTGACGGGCTCCACGCCCGTCGAATGGCGAATCGAACCCGGCCTGACGCCCTACGATGAGGCGCTCGCCTTCATGGAACAGCGCGCGGACGCAATTCGCCTGGGCACTGCAGGTGAGATTGTCTGGCTGGTCGAACATCCGCCGGTCTACACGGCAGGCACCAGCGCGCAGGAAGAAGACCTGGTCGAGCCGAATCGCTTTCCGGTGTTCAAGACGGGCCGCGGCGGCGAATACACCTATCATGGGCCAGGTCAGCGTGTGGCCTATGTCATGCTCGACCTCAAGCGCCGCCGGGAAGACGTCCGTGCCTTCGTCGCAGCCCTCGAGGCCTGGATCATCGAGGCGCTCGCCGCCTTCAACGTCAAGGGCGAACGCCGCGAGGACCGCGTCGGCGTCTGGGTCGTCAGGCCGGACCGCCCGCCCCTGCCCGACGGCTCGCCCGCCGAGGACAAGATCGCAGCCATCGGCATCAGGCTGCGGCGCTGGGTCAGCTTCCACGGCATCGCCATCAACGTCGAGCCGGAGCTCGGGCATTTCTCGGGCATCGTCCCATGCGGCGTCACCGACCATGGCGTGACCAGCCTGGTCGACCTCGGCCTGCCGGTCACCATGGCCGACGTCGACGTGGCGCTCAAAGCGGCTTTCGAGAACATCTTCGGTCCGTCGGAAGCTGACGCCGACACCGTTCGCAAGACAGCCTGATCTCAGGTCTGATTGTCAGCTGATTGCCCGGCTCCATCTGTCCGGGCCCAACCGGCTTGTGCCGGCATTTTCATTTCGGTACCGGGCCATGGCCCGACACCCTCAACGGCAAACTGGAGAGCGGCAATCGACCGCCCGGAACGACGCCTCCTCAGAGCGCGCCGATCCACATGGCCATGGTGACGAGGAAGGCGCTCATGCACACCATCGAGACGACATCCTGGATCAGATCGGTCATAACTCGCTCCTGTTTTTAATATGTTCTCAATTTGTTCTAATTTTGTTCAAATGTCAACGCGCCCGGTTGCGTTCCGGCCGTTGGTTGAGGCGGCAAGCGAATCGACGGTAAATGAAGGATTGACGGCCCGGTCCGTTCGTTAACGAACACGCTGCTGGTATCGCCGGGGCACAGATCCACATGCCGAGTTGAATCAAGGGCATTGGCGCGACAGCGAGGCATCACTCAACAGCAGGCGCGCTACCAGCCATACATTCCGGTCAGGCATGAGACGGCCAGGATGCAAGGCCAAGGGAGAGCGGCCCTGCCCGCACCCAACGCGGTGTCGGACGATTGCCGACACCGGACCACCACCCGGAAGGCAAAAGGATCGGCGCAGCGCGCATGCCCCTCTGCCGTCGGCCAGCGTGACGAGCCGCTCCATACGGGCGACGAGCTCGTGGTTGTCGATGGCGGTCAGGCCGGCAAGGCCCGGCTGGCGCACCAGCGTCAGGCGTTGCGGCTCGCCCCGTCACTCGTACCTCAACGCTTCGACCGGATCGAGATTGGCGGCCCGCCATGCCGGGAACAGGGTCGCCAGGAACGACAGCACCAGCGCCATCACCGCCACCGAAATGGTCTCGCCCAGGTCCATCCTGGCAGGCAGCTGGTTGAGGAAATAGAGCTCGGGATTGAACAGAACTGTGCCCGAAAGCCACGAGAAGAACTGCCTGATGTGCTCGACATTGAGGCAGATGACGACGCCGAGCAGGACGCCGGCGATAGTACCGGCAGTGCCGATCGCAGCGCCCGTCATCAGGAAGATTCGCATGACCGCCCCGCGCGTCGCGCCCATCGTCCGCAGGATCGCGATGTCGTGCCCCTTGTCCTTCACCAGCATGATGAGCCCGGAGATGATGTTGAGCGCGGCAACGAGCACGATCAGCGTCACGATCATGAACATGACGTTGCGCTGGACCTGCAGCGCCGAGAAGAAGCTCTGGTTGCGCTCGCGCCAGTCGATCAGGAAGATTGGCCTCTGCGCTGCCTCGTCCACCTTTGGCTTGATCGCTTCGACATCGTCGGGATTGTCGAGATAGACCTCGAGGCTCTGCGCCCTGCCTTCCGAATTGAAGTAGGTCTGCGCTTCAGACAACGGCATGTAGATGAACGAGCTGTCGTATTCGGACATGCCGACATCGAAGATCGCCGTCACCGGATAACCTTGCTGGCGCGGCGTCGTGCCAAGCGAGGTGACGTCGCCGTCGGGCGATGTCAACGAGATGGTGTCACCCAGCACCATGCCGAGATTGTCGGCCATGCGGCGGCCGATTGCGACGCCGCCAGTCATGTCGAAGCCGTCAAGGGAACCCTGCTTGATGTTGTTGGCAACGAGCGTGATCTTGCCAAGATCCTCGCCGCGAATGCCACGCACGAGAGCACCCTTGCCGGAACCGACATTGCCTTGCGCAAGGGCCTGGCCTTCGATCAGCGGAATTGCGTATTTGACGCCGGGAACGCCATCGATCCGCCGGGCAAGCTCGGCATAGTCCTCCAGAGGCATGTCGGTCGGCGTGACGATGAGATGGCCGTTGATGCCAAGTATCCGCGACAGCAGCTCCGCTCGGAAACCGTTCATCACCGCCATCACGACGATCAGCGTAGCGACGCCCAACATGATGCCGAGGAAGGAGATCGAAGCGATGACCGAGATCACCGTTTCCTTGCGTTTCGAACGCAGATAGCGCCACGCCACCATGCGCTCGAAACCCGAAAACGGTCCGGCGCCAGCCTGCCTGTCTGCGGTGGTCTGGCTCATGCGGCGCCCCCCAGGCGCCCGAAGGCGCTGGCCAGCGACACCACGAAGTAGCGCGACAAACGCATGGGCCGGTCCACAGATGAGGAAGGCTGCGCCGGAATCGGCGCACAGCAGGCTTCAATCCAATAGCTTCATAGCCATTTCATGGCGGAATGGAAACCGCGCGGCCGAGCAAGCGCCGCTGACCCGTAGGGATACCCAGCTATTTGAGGAACCCGCAGCTCGTGTTCCCTCGCCCGGTGCGAAGGGCCGCAGACAGTGCCCTGCGATGGATTGCAGGAGACGCGATGGAGCGCCGCTCCCCCGCAATAAGAGATCAACGCAGCGGAACGACCTTGCCGTCAGACAGGGTCACGCGACGGTCCATGCGCGAGGCCAGTTCATGATTGTGGGTGGCAATCAGCGCCGCCAGCCCCGACTGCCGCACAAGCGCCGACAGTGCGTCGAACACATAGCCCGCCGTGACCGGATCGAGATTGCCTGTCGGCTCGTCGGCAAGCAGCAATGCCGGTCCGTTGGCGACAGCTCGGGCGATCGCCACGCGCTGCTGTTCGCCGCCGGACAGTTCAGAAGGCCGGTGCTGGGCCCGCTTGCCGATCTTCATGTAGTCGAGCAACTGGCCCGCCCGCTCGCTGGCGTCGGAAGGTTTGAGCCCCTTCACCAGCTGCGGCATCATCACGTTCTCCAGCGCCGAGAACTCCGGCAGGAGGTGGTGGAACTGGTAGACGAAGCCGATGTCGTTGCGGCGGATGGCCGTGCGCTGGTCGTCCGACAGGCGGCCGCAGGCGCGCCCGGTGATGATGACCTCGCCGACATCAGGCCGTTCCAGCAGGCCGGCCGTGTGCAGCAGGGTGGACTTGCCTGTGCCCGACGGCGCAACCAGTGCCACCATCTCGCCTGCCTGCAGCGAAAAATTGGCGTCGTTGAGGATCGTCAGCTTGCGCGATCCCTGCTCGTAATGGCGTTCGACGCCCTTGAGCTCGATAACGGCGGTGGCCATCACTCGTACCTCAACGCTTCGACCGGATCGAGCTTGGCAGCGCGCCAGGCTGGAAACAGGGTCGCCAGGAACGACAGCACGAGCGCCATCGCCACCACCGATATCGTCTCGCCCATGTCCATCTTGGCCGGCAGCTGGCTGAGGAAATAGAGCTCGGGATTGAACAGCACCGTACCCGACAGCCACGAGAAGAACTGCCTTATGCGCTCGACATTGAGGCAGATCACCACGCCGAGCAGCACGCCCGCCAGCGTGCCGGTCATTCCGATGGCGGCACCCGTCATCAGGAAGATGCGCATGACGGCGCCGCGTGTCGCGCCCATGGTCCTCAGGATCGCGATGTCATGGCCCTTGTCCTTCACCAGCATGATCAGGCCGGAGATGATGTTGAGGGCCGCCACCAGCACGATCAGCGTCAGGATCATGAACATGACGTTGCGCTCGACCTGCAGAGCCGAGAAGAAGGTCTGGTTACGCTGACGCCAGTCGGTCAGGAAGATCGGCCGCTGCGCCGCCTCCTCCACCTTGGTCTTGAGCGCATCGACATTGTCAGGGTTGTCGACATAGATCTCAATCGAGCCGACCTTGCCCTCGGAATTGAAATAGAGCTGCGCCTCGTTGAGCGGCATGAACACGATCGAGCTGTCATATTCGGACATGCCGACCTCGAAGATGCCGGTGATCGGATAGGCCTTGGCCCGCGGCGTCGTGCCCATCGGCGTGACATCGCCGTCAGGTGAGATCAGCCGGATGCTGTCGCCCAGAACCAGCCCCATGTTTTCGGCCATGCGCCGGCCGATGACGACGCCGTCGGTGGTGTCGAAATTGACGATGGAGCCCTGCTTGATGTTGTTGGCGACAAGCGTGACCTTGCCGAGATCGCTGCCCCTGATGCCGCGCACCAGCGCGCCCGTACCCGAGCCGATATTGCCCTGCGCGAGCACCTGGCCCTCGACCAGCGGGATTGCATATTTGACACCGGCAACGCCGTTGATGCGGTCGGCGACGGCGGCATAGTCCTCGAGCGGCGTGTCGATCGGCGTCACGATCAGATGGCCGTTGACGCCGAGAATGCGGGTCAGAAGCTCGGCACGGAAACCGTTCATCACGGCCATGACCACGATCAGGGTCGCAACCCCCAGCATGATGCCGAGGAAGGAGATCGAGGCGATTACCGAGATCACCGTTTCTTTGCGCTTCGCCCGCAGGTAGCGCCAGGCCACCATGCGTTCGAAGACAGAGAACGGCCCTGCTCCGGCCGGTTTTGCCGCCGCCGCCGCTTGGTTCATGCCTTGGCGCCCAGCTTGGCCAGAGCCTCCGCCACCGGCAGCGTCACGCGCTCGCCGGTCTTGCGGTTCTTGATCTCGACTTCGCCGGCCACAGCACCGCGCGGACCGACGATCACCTGCCACGGCAGGCCGATCAGGTCGGCGGTGGCGAACTTGCCGCCGGCGCGCTGGTCGGTGTCGTCGTAGAGCACGTCCTTGCCGGCAGCCTCGAAGGCCCCGTAGAGCTCGCCGCAGATGCGGTCGCAATCGGCGTCGCCGACCTTCATGTTGATCAGGCCGATGTCGAACGGCGCCACCGCCTCCGGCCAGATGATGCCATTTTCGTCATGGCTCGCCTCGATGATCGCAGCGATCAGGCGGCTCGGGCCGATGCCGTAGGAGCCCATCGACACGAAATGCTCCTTGCCGTCGGGACCGGTCACCTTGGCGTTCATCGGCTTGGAGTACTTTTCGCCGAAGTGGAAGATGTGGCCGACCTCGATGCCGCGCGCCGACACCTTGTCTGCTTCCGGCACGGCGGCCCAGGCCGCCTCGTCGTGCATCTCTTCGGTCGCAGCGTATGGCGTCGTCCACTGCTGGACGATGCCGCCGATCTCGCCGTCATTACCGAAATCGGTATCGGCGCCCGGCACCGGCAGTTCGAGGAAGTCGCGATGGCAGAACACCTGGCTTTCGCCGGTTTCAGCCAGGATGATGAATTCGTGGCTGAGATCGCCGCCGATGGGACCGGTGTCGGCGCGCATCGGGATCGCCTGCAGGCCCATGCGCGTGAAGGTGCGCAGATACGACACGAACATGCGGTTGTAGGCAGCCTTCGCGCCCTCGTAGTCGAGGTCGAACGAATAGGCGTCCTTCATCAGGAATTCGCGGCTGCGCATGACGCCGAAGCGCGGACGCATCTCGTCGCGGAACTTCCACTGGATATGGTAGAGGTTGAGTGGCAGATCCTTGTAGGACTTGACGTAGGAGCGGAAGATTTCCGTCACCATCTCTTCGTTGGTCGGGCCGAACAGCATGTCGCGCTCGTTGCGGTCCTTGATGCGCAGCATCTCCTTGCCGTAGTCGTCATAGCGACCGCTTTCGCGCCACAGATCGGCCGACTGAATGGTCGGCATCAGGATTTCCAGCGCGCCTGCCCGGTCCTGCTCTTCACGTACGATGCGGCAGATCTTGTCCAGCACGCGCTTGCCCAGCGGCAGCCACGAGAAGCTGCCCTGCCCCTGCTGCCTGATCATTCCGGCCCGCAGCATGAGCCGATGCGAAACGATTTCCGCCTCGCGGGGATTTTCTTTCAGGATGGGCAGAAAATAGCGCGACAGACGCATCGAATGTTCCATGAAAACGATGATGCCGGAATCGGCAAATTGATGAGGCTTGCTTGAACGCGCTTCATAGCCATTTCATGGCCAATTGGAAACCCGCGCGCTTGTTTGGCGGCAGCGTCAGAATGCCCTGATTGTTAGACTAGCAACGACTGCCCATGTTTTGTGCAATGCAGCACAGGATTGCTCATCTCGAAGCAAAATTCCGCGTGACAATTCATTTCGGCTTAGTCTAATGTGCCTTGATAACCGAGAGGGCGGAGCACAAATCCGCTCTCCTACGCGGTCAAAGTCTTGGGAGGATGCGATCTAGGCGCGATAACTCGCTGCCGCCGGATGACGGAAAGCAGATCGGACGCGTTTAATTGCAAGGCTTCGTGCCTTGCATTTTTTTTGGCCCAAGCTCACTCAAAATCACACGCGATCAATGTGTTTTGATCGGCTTCTCACCCAACGGATGAGAAGCTCTGGCCCCATTCAGGCTTTCAGATCAGTCGATCTTCGGCAGCATCAGCGGAATGTCGTTGATGCTGTAGCCGAGGCCACGGGTTACGCCATAGAAGGCGCCCATCAGCACGGCCGTGACGATCGTCGTCCAGAACATCGCGCGCAGCATGTGCGGGCCACGCGGCGCACTCGCCTCTGTGCCCGGCACGACGTTGTTGTCATCGTCCTGCGTCTTCACGCCGAAAGGCAGGATGGCGAACAAGGTCAGCCACCAGAAGACGAAATACATGGCAATGATTGAAATCCAGGTCATGCCTGTTCGAGCTCCACGAGCGTGCCCTGGAAGTCCTTGGGATGCAGGAACAGCACCGGCTTGCCATGGGCACCGATCTTCGGATTGCCGTCGCCGAGCACACGGGCGCCCGACGCCTTGAGATGGTCGCGCGCAGCCAGGATGTCGTCGACCTCGTAGCAGACATGGTGCATGCCGCCCGATGCGTTCTTCTCGAGGAAGGCCGCGATGGGCGAGCCCTCGCCCAACGGCTCGAGCAGCTCGATCTTGGTGTTGCCGACGTCGATGAAGACGACGGTCACGCCATGCTCGGGCAGCGCCTGCGGCTCGGTCACCGTGGCGCCGAGCGTATTGCGATAGACCGCACTCGCCGCAGCCAGGTCCGGCACCGCGATGGCGACGTGATTGAGACGTCCGAGCATTTGTTCTTCCTAGCGAATAGCGAATAGTGGGTAGCGAATAGAGCGCCGAAAGAGACGATCCTAAAATCGCTCTATTCGCTACTCGCTATTCGCGACTTCCCATTCGCTCATCTGGTGACGAACACGGTCACCAGCGGTTTCTTGCCCCAGGCTTCGTTGGCAGCACCACGCACCGCGCGACGCACCGCCTCCTGAACCAGGTCCAGGTCTTTTCGGCGCGCACGGGGTATGGAGTCCACGGCGCCTATTGCCGCATCGAGCATCAATTCATCGAGTGCTTCTCCGCTGGCATCAGCCTCGGCAACGCCGATGGCCACCAGGTCGGGGTCGCCCGAAAGCTCGTATTTGTCGTCGAGAACGACATTGACCGCGACATGGCCGGCAAAGGACAGCTTGCGGCGCTCGCGGATGCCCATGGCTTCGTCGGAGCCGACGAGCTTGCCATCCTTGAAGACGCGGCCGAACGGCACCTGGTCGATGATCTCGGCAGCGCCCGGCCACAGCCTCAGCATGTCGCCGTCGCGAATCTGCGCCACCTCGGGAATGCCCGACATCGACATCAGCGACCCCTGCGCCACCAGATGCGCCGCCTCGCCATGAACAGGCACGCCGATGCGCGGGCGCACCCACTCATACATGCGCTTGAGTTCGCTGCGGCGCGGGTGGCCGGAGACGTGGACCAGCGCATCGCCGTCTTCGATGATCTTCATGCCCTGGTCGATGAGCAGGTTCTTGATCTCCAGGATCGCCTTCTCGTTGCCGGGAATGGTGCGCGAAGAGAACACGACGGTGTCGCCTGGCGAAAGTGCAACCGTTTTCATCTCGTCGCGGGCAAGCTTGGCGAGTGCGGCGCGCGGCTCGCCCTGGCTGCCGGTGCAGATGACCACGAGATTTTCACGCGGAATGTAGCCGTAGTCGTCTTCGGAGACGAAGTCAGGCAGCCCGTCCATGTAGCCGAGTTCCGTCGACACATCGATGACGCGCTTCAGAGAACGGCCCATGACCAGCACCTGGCGGCCGGCGTCGCGCGCAGCCTCGGCGATCGAACGGATACGTCCGACATTGGACGAGAAGGTGGTGACCGCAACGCGGCCCTTGGCCTGCTCGATCACTTCCCGCAGCCCCTGCCCGACCTGCTGCTCGGACGGAGAATCGCCCTCGCGCATTGCATTGGTCGAATCGCAGACGAGTGCCAGAACGCCCTTGTCGCCATAGGCGCGGAAGCGTGCCTCGTCGGTCATCGGACCGATCTCGGGCGCGGGATCGATCTTCCAGTCGCCGGTATGGATCACGGTGCCGGCGGGCGTGGTGATCGCCAGCGACATCGGCTCGGGAATCGAGTGGGTGACCGGAATCGCTTCGATCTCGAACGGCCCGATGGTGAATTTCTCGCCGCCGCGATAGACGGTGACGGGGATTTTCGGCGCGCCCTGCTCCGACTGACGCTTGGCCTCCAGCAGGCCGGCGGCAAACGGCGTCATCCACACCGGTGCCTTCAGGCGCGGCCAGATGTCGTGCAGCGCGCCATAGTGGTCTTCGTGCGCATGCGTGATGACGATGCCGCGGAGGTTCTTGAGCTCCTCCTCGATGAAGCGGGAGTCGGGCAGCACCAGATCCACACCCGGCAGGCTGGCATCGGGAAATGTCACGCCGACATCGATCACGATCCACTCGCGCGCGTCGGCCGGTCCGAAGCCATAGAGAGCGAAGTTCATGCCGATCTCGCCGACACCGCCGAGCGGCACGAATACGAGTTCAGCGTTTCCCGCTTTCGCCATACCAGATTTCCTTTCGGGCCCGTCAGGCCGAGCCAGCCGAAGCGACCGCGCCGAAATGCACGTCGCCGGCGGCGATCTTCACCGTTTCACCATTAGCGTCACGAATGACGAAGCGGCAATCCTCGTCGATGGTCTCGAAAGTGCCGCGCACGACATTTCCCTCGACCCGTACAGCCACTTCGCTGCCCAATCCGGCTGCACGTGTCAGCCATTTTTCCCGGATGGCCGCCAGGCCGCGGCCGCCGGCCCACAGGCGCTCGTTCTCGCTCCATGCGTCCGACAGCGCCAGAAACAACGTCTCGGCGTCGGCGTCGGCGCCAAGATTGGCCAGCGAGGTTGCCGGATAAGGCACGTCATCAGGATGGGCCACGACATTGACGCCGATGCCTATGGCGATCGCAAGGCGACCCGGCGACAACAGCGTCGATTCGAGCAGGATGCCGGCCATCTTGGCGCCAGCGGCCAGCACGTCGTTAGGCCATTTCAGCTCGAAGCGCTTGACGCCCTTGCCGTTGCCGCCGTCGACCCCTACGGAAAAGCGCGCATTGGGTGCAACGGCATCGAGCGCGTCCGCAAGGGCAAGGCCGGCGACGAAGCCGAGCGTAGCGGCATGATGGAGGTCGCGGTCGAGAACCTTGAGCAGCGTCGCCGCCAGGTTTCCTTCCGGCGTCGACCAGGCGCGGCCACGGCGGCCACGCCCGCTTTCCTGCTTCTTCGAGACGACCCAGAGCTTGCCCGGGTCACCGGCAAGTGCCCGCTCCAGCGCCAAGGCATTTGTCGAGCCCACTGTCTCATGGGCTTCGAGGCGGAAACCGTCGGCGGTGGCTGTCGGTGCGAGCTGGAATCCCATGCCGTCAGAAGAAGGTCTTCGCCGCAGCCGACGCCATCTCACCCACGGGGCCGCCGATCAGCACGTAGAACAGCACGAACACGCCGGAAAGACCGAGCACGAGGCGCAGCTCGCCTGCCATCGGCTGGAAGCCGCCGACCGGCTCATCGAACCACATGATCTTGATGATGCGCAGGTAGTAGTAGGCGCCGACCACGGAAGCCAGCACGCCGATCACGGCGAGCGCGTAGAGATTGGCGTTGATGGCAGCGAGGAAGACGTACCACTTTCCCCAGAACCCCGCGAGCGGCGGAATGCCGGCCAGCGAGAACATCAGGATGGTGAGGACGGTTGCCATCATCGGGTTTGTGTTGGACAGGCCGGCGAGATCGGAGATCTGTTCGACATTGCCGTCCTTGCGGCGCATGGCCAGGATGAAGGCGAAGGTGCCGAGCGTCATCACCAGATAGATCAGCATGTAGATGACCACGCCGCGCACGCCGGCTTCGCTGTTGGCGGCAAGGCCGACCAGCGCGTAGCCCATGTGGCCGATCGACGAATAGGCCATCAGGCGCTTGATGTTCTTCTGCCCGATCGCGGCGAAGGCGCCCAGCACCATCGAGGCAATCGAGATGAAGACGATAATCTGCTGCCAGTCGAGACCGATCGGCTCGAAAGCACCCATGGTGACGCGGACGATCAGCGCCATGGCCGCCATCTTGGGGGCCGCGGCGAAGAACGCCGTCACCGGCGTCGGTGCGCCTTCATAGACGTCGGGCGTCCACATGTGGAACGGCACGGCCGAAATCTTGAAACACAGGCCGGCCAGCACGAAGACCAGACCGAACACGAGGCCGAGCTGGCGCTCGCCACCCGAAAGCGCCGAGGCGATGGCCTCGAACGAGGTGTGGCCGGTGTAGCCGTAGACCAGGCTGATGCCGTAGAGCAGCATGCCCGAGGACAGCGCGCCGAGCACGAAGTACTTGAGGCCGGCTTCGGTCGAGCGCACGTTTTCGCGATTGATCGCGGCGATGACATAGAGCGCCAGCGACTGCAGCTCGAGGCCGAGATAAAGCGCCAGCATGTCGTTGGCCGAGATCATCAAGAGCATGCCGAGCGTCGCCAGCATGACGAGCACCGGATATTCGAACTTGTCGAACTTCTCGGCCTTGGCAAAGCCGACCGACATGATCAGCGTCACGACCGAGCCGAGCAGCGTCAGAAGCTTCATGAAGCGGGCGAACGGATCTGACACGAAGGCCGTGCCGAAGCCCTGGCCGTCGTGACCGAACACGAACATCCAGGCGCCGGCGGCGATCAGCAGGGCAACCGCCAGGCCGGTCACGGTCGAGTTGGCCCGTTCTCCGGAGAAGACACCGACCATCAGCAGCGCAAGCGCGCCGACGGCCACGACCAGCTCCGGCATGACCAGGGAAAGGCTCGAAAGGAGTTCGGGCGTCATGGTTCGCAAAACCCCTGTCAGTTCGCCGCCGCGGTCTGCGCGGCGTCGATCGATACGGTTACGTTGTTGATCAGCGCCTTCACCGATGCGGTCGTCACATTGAAGACCGGCGTCGGGTACACGCCATAGAAGATCACCAGCACGATCAACGGATAGATCACGGCCTTCTCACGACCTGACAGGTCGAACAGGCCCTTGAGGCTTTCCTTGGTCAGCGCGCCGAACACGACACGGCGATAGAGCCAAAGCGCGTAGGCAGCCGACAGGATCACGCCGGTCGCCGCGATCAGCGCCACCCAGGTGTTGACCTGGAAGATGCCGAACAGCGTCAGGAACTCGCCGATGAAGCCGGAGGTGCCGGGCAGACCGACATTGGCCATGGTGAAGATCAGGAAGGCTACGGCATATTTCGGCATGTTGTTGACCAGGCCGCCATAAGCCGCGATCTCGCGGGTATGCATGCGGTCGTAGACCACGCCGACGCAGAGGAACAGCGCGCCCGAAACCAGGCCGTGGCTGAGCATCTGGAAGATCGCGCCCTGCACGCCGGTCTCGTTCATGGCAAAGATGCCCATGGTCACGTAACCCATATGGGCGACCGACGAATAGGCGATCAGCTTCTTCATGTCCTCCTGCATCAGCGCCACCAGGGAGGTGTAGACGATGGCGACGACCGACAGCGCAAAGACCAGCGGTGCGAAGAACTCGGACGCCAGCGGGAACATCGGCAGCGAGAAGCGCAGGAAGCCGTAACCGCCCATCTTCAAGAGGATGCCTGCCAGGATGACCGAGCCTGCCGTCGGCGCCTCGACGTGCGCGTCGGGCAACCAGGTATGCACAGGCCACATCGGCATCTTCACCGCAAACGAGGCGAAGAAGGCCAGCCATAGCCATGTCTGCATGTTGGCCGGGAACTCGTGCGTCAACAGCGTCGGGATGTCGGTCGTGCCAGCCTGCCAGAACATCGCCATTATGGCGAGCAGCATCAGCACCGAGCCGAGCAGCGTGTAGAGGAAGAACTTGAAGCTGGCATAGACGCGGCGCTTGCCGCCCCAGACGCCGATGATGATGAACATCGGGATCAGGCCGGCTTCGAAGAAGACGTAGAACAGCACGATATCAAGCGCGCAGAACACGCCGATCATCAGCGTTTCCAGGATCAGGAACGCGATCATGTATTCCTTGACGCGCTTCTCCACAGACTCCCAGCTGGCCAGGATGCAGAGCGGCATCAGGAACGTCGTCAGGATGACGAACAGCATCGAAATGCCGTCGACGCCCATATGATAGGAAATGCCGGAGTCGAGCCAGGCAAACTTCTCGACGAACTGGAAGCCGGCTTCCGTGGCGTCGAAGTTGATCCAGATCAGCAGCGACACCGCAAAGGTGAACACCGTCGTCCAGAGCGCGACGTTGCGAATGTTGCGGCGTGCAGCCTCGCCGTCATCCCTGATCAGAAGGATGAAGAACGCACCGACCAGCGGCAGAAAGGTGACCAGCGAAAGAATGGGAACACCGGACATTAGAAGGAGCTCCCGAGCATCATCCAGGTCACGAGCGCGGCCACGCCGATCAGCATGGCGAACGCGTAATGGTAGAGGTAACCGGTCTGCAGCTTGACGACGCGGTTGGTGATGTCGACCACGCGGGCCGACACGCCATCGGCACCGAAGCCGTCGATCAGCCAACCGTCACCCTTCTTCCACAGGAAGCGGCCGAGCCACTTGGCGGGACGCACGAAGAGGAAGTCGTACAGCTCGTCGAAGTACCACTTGTTCAACAGGAAGGCGTAGAGCCCGCGATGACGCTGGGCCAGCGTCTTCGGCATCTCGGGCGAGCGGATGTAGAACAGGTAGGCCATGGCGAACCCGCCGATCATCGCCGCGAACGGTGCGAGCTTCACCCACATCGGCACGCCGTGGAAGTCGTGCAGGATGTGGTTGGTGTCGAGCGTGAAGATCGCGCCCTTCCAGAACTCGGCATAGGCCTCGCCGATGAAGTAGTCGTGGAAGACGACGCCTGCGAGCAGCGCACCGACAGCCAGGATGAACAGCGGCACCAGCATGACGGGCGGCGATTCATGCACATGGTGCATGACGTCGGCAGTGGCGCGCGGCTGACCGTGGAAGGTCATGAAAATCAGGCGCCAGGAGTAGAAGCTGGTGAAGCAGGCAGCGACGACCAGAGCGGCGAAGGCAAAGCCGGCGACCGCATTGTGGCCGACAAACGCGCCTTCGATGATGGCATCCTTGGAGAAGAAGCCCGCCGTGCCGATGATCGTCGCGGGGATGCCGACGCCGGTCAGCGCCAGCGTGCCGATGACCATCATCCAGTAGGTGGTCGGGATCAGCTTGCGCAGGCCGCCCATCTTGCGCATGTCCTGCTCGTCGGAGACGGCATGGATCACCGAGCCGGATCCCAGGAACAGCAGCGCCTTGAAGAAGGCGTGCGTGAACAGGTGGAAGATGGCGGCAGAATAGAAGCCCATGCCGAGAGCCACGAACATGTAGCCGAGCTGCGAGCAGGTCGAATAAGCGATGACGCGCTTGATGTCGTTCTGCACCAGGCCGACGGTTGCCGCGAAGAAGGCGGTCAGTGCACCGATGAAGGTGACGACAGTCAGCGCCGAATGCGACAGCTCGAACACGGGCGACAGGCGGGCCAGCATGAACACGCCGGCGGTGACCATGGTCGCGGCGTGGATCAGGGCCGACACGGGCGTCGGGCCTTCCATGGCGTCCGGCAGCCAGGTGTGCAGCGGCACCTGCGCCGACTTGCCCATGGCGCCCATGAACAGCAGGAGGCAGACAACCGTCAGTGCGCCGTGCTTGTCGAGCGAGTAGCCGAGGAAGTTGAGCACGGCCGCGCCCTGTTCGGCGCCTTCAGCCGGAAGGTAGGATGCGGCATTGGCGAAGATGGTGCTGAAATTGACCGAGCCGAACAGCACGAAGATGCCGAAGATGCCGAGCAGGAAACCGAAGTCGCCGACGCGGTTGACCACGAAGGCCTTGATGGCGGCGGCATTGGCCGACGGCTTCTTGTACCAGAAACCGATCAGCAGATAGGACGCCAGGCCCACGCCTTCCCAGCCGAAGAACATCTGGACGAGATTGTCCGACGTCACCAGCATCAGCATGGCGAAGGTGAACAGCGACAGATAGGCAAAGAAGCGAGGCCGATGCGGGTCGTGATGCATGTAGCCGATCGAGTAGATGTGGACCAGCGCCGAGACGGTATTGACCACCACCAGCATGACGACGGTCAGCGTGTCGATGCGCAGCGCCCAGTCGGCCTGCAGCGCACCCACGTCGAGGAAGCGCAGAACCGGAACCGTGAACGGCTCGACGTCGCCGAGGCCGACCGTGATGAAGGCCACCCAGGACAGGACGGCCGACACCACCAGGAAGCCCGATGTGATGTACTCGGATGCCTTCGCTCCGATCGAGCGGCCGAACAGGCCGGCGATCAGGAAGCCGAGAAGCGGAAGGAAGACGATTGCCTGATACATTTTTGTCCCGTCAGCCCTTCATCATGTTCACGTCTTCGACCGCGATGGAGCCGCGGTTGCGGAAGAATACGACCAGAATGGCAAGACCGATCGCCGCCTCGGCAGCAGCAACCGTAAGCACGAAGAGGGCAAACACCTGCCCGACGAGGTCGCCGAGATGGGCCGAGAACGCCACGAAGTTGATATTGACCGCGAGCAGGATGAGCTCGACCGACATCAGGATGACGATGACGTTCTTGCGGTTCAGGAAGATGCCGAACACGCCGAGCGTGAACAGGACCGCCGAAAGCGTCAGATAATGCGCGATACCGACAACCATGGTCAGATTCCCTTGCCCGTCTCGACCTTCTTGACCTCGATCGCGGTGGCCGGCGTGCGGGCGACCTGAGCCGGGATGCTCTGGCGCTTGACGTTCGGCTTGTGGCGCAGCGTCAGCACGATCGCGCCGATCATCGCGACCAGCAGCACCAGGCCGGCGATCTGGAAGAAGTAGATGTAGTCCGTGTACAGGATGTCGCCGAGCGCTGCCGTGTTGTGGCGCGTGGCGATGTCGGGCGTCGGCTGGGCGACCGAAGTCGCGAGCTTCGGCGCAAGCGCGTAACCGCCGGTGACGACGATCAGCTCGGCAGCCAGGATCAGACCGACCAGCGCGCCGATCGGCGCATATTGCAGCGCGCCCGACTTGAGTTCGGCAAAGTCGACGTCGAGCATCATGACGACGAACAGGAACAGCACCGCCACCGCGCCGACATAAACGACGAGCAGGATCATCGCCAGGAACTCTGCACCCGTCAAAAGGAACAGCCCCGCCGCGTTGAAGAACGTCAGGATCAGGTAGAGCACCGAGTGAACCGGGTTGCGGGCGGAGATGACCATGAAGGCCGACGCCACCGCGATGAAGGCGAAGAGGTAGAAAAATACCGCTTCAAGTCCGTTGAGCATGGGTTCCCCCGGGTTTCCTTTCGGGCTCAGCGCCATGCGCCCTGCCCTTGTTCACGTCCGTGCTCCGCCTCCGGAGCTGGCCGCGCGTTCCTTAGACGAGCCTTCGGAGCCCGTCCATTGTTCAAGCCTTAGCGGTACGGCGAATCCATAGCGATGTTGCGCGCGATCTCGCGCTCCCACCGGTCGCCGTTCGCAAGCAGCTTGTCCTTGTCGTAATACAGCTCCTCGCGCGTCTCCGTCGCGAATTCGAAGTTCGGCCCCTCGACGATGGCGTCGACCGGGCAAGCCTCCTGGCAGAAGCCGCAATAGATGCACTTCACCATGTCGATGTCGTAGCGCACCGTGCGGCGGGTGCCGTCGTTGCGGCGCGGGCCGGCCTCGATGGTGATGGCCTGCGCCGGGCAGATCGCCTCGCACAGCTTGCAGGCGATGCAGCGTTCTTCGCCGTTGGGATAACGGCGCAGGGCGTGCTCGCCGCGGAAGCGCGGGCTGACCGGACCCTTCTCATGCGGGTAGTTCAGCGTCGGCTTCGGCGCGAAGAACTGGCGCATCGACAGGAAGAACGCGCCGACGAACTCCTTCAGGAGCAGCGACTTGGCGGCTTGGGCGAGCGCTGACATCAGGCGGCTCCGGTAAGCTTGAGGACGGCGGCGGTGATCACGACCATCGCCAGCGAGATCGGCAGGAACACCTTCCAGCCCAGGCGCATCAGCTGGTCGTAGCGGTAGCGCGGCACGAAGGCCTTCACCATGGCGAACATGAAGAACACCATGCAGACCTTGAGCACGAACCAGATCACGCCGGGAACCCAGGTGAAGGGCGCGAAATCGAAGGGTGGCAGCCAGCCGCCGAGGAACAGGATCGTCGTCAGCGCGCACATCAAGACGATGGCCACGTACTCGCCGAGGAAGAACAGCAGGAACGGCGTCGACGAATATTCGATCATGTGACCGGCGACGAGTTCCGACTCGGCCTCGACAAGGTCGAAGGGCGGGCGGTTCGTTTCGGCCAGCGCCGAGATGAAGAAGATCACGAACATCGGGAACAGCACGAGCCAGTTCCAGTCGAGGAAGGTGTTCGGCAGGCCGAGGCGCGTGCCGATGCCGTCACCCTGCGACAGCACGATGTCGGTCAGGTTCAGCGAGCCGACGGTCAGCAGCACGCAGACGATGACGAAGCCGATCGAGACTTCGTAAGACACCATCTGGGCCGCCGAGCGCAGCGCGCCGAGGAACGGATATTTCGAGTTCGAGGCCCAGCCACCCATGATCACGCCATAGACCTCGAGCGAGGAGATGGCGAAGACATAGAGAATGCCGACATTGATGTTGGCGATGGCCCAGCCTTCGCTGACCGGGATCACTGCCCAGGCGGCAATTGCCAGAACAGCCGAAACCACCGGCGCCAGCAGGAACACGCCCTTGTTGGCGCCTGACGGGATCACCGGTTCCTTGAAGACGAACTTCAGAAGGTCGGCAAAGGCCTGCAGCAGGCCCCAGGGACCGACCACGTTCGGACCGCGGCGCAGCTGCACCGCCGCCCAGATCTTGCGATCGGCGTAGAGAATATAGGCGACGAAGATCAGCAGAACGACGATCAGAACGACCGACTTCAGGAGAATGATCAACGCCGGCAGGACGTAGAAGGAGAAGAAGGTATCCATGACAGCCCTTACTCCGCCGCCTGCTTGAAGCCGTTTTTGGCCAATGCCGAACATTCGGCCATCACCGCCGACGCGCGCGCGATCGGGTTGGTGAGATAGAAGTCCTTCACCGCTGAGGTGAAGGCGCCCTTGTTCAGCCGGCCACCGAGCTTGGCGACCCTGGCAATCTCGTCATTGTCGCCGGCATCGATCTCGTCGATGCGGGCCAGATGCGGGAGCTCCTGATAGAGCTTGGCGCGCAGCTGCTGCAGCGAATCGAACGGCAGCTTGTGGCCGAGCACGTCGGACAGCGCACGCAGGATCGCCCAGTCTTCCTTGGCCTCGCCCGGCGCGAAACCGGCGCGGCCGGTCATCTGGACACGACCTTCGGTGTTCACATAGGTGCCCGACTTCTCCGTGTAGGCGGCAGCCGGCAGGATGACGTTGGCGCGGTGCGCGCCGGCATCGCCATGCGTGCCGACATAAACCACGAAGGCATCGCCTGCCTTGGACATGTCGATCTCGTCGGCGCCGAGCAGGAACAGCACGTCCGTCTCGCCCAGCATGCCGGCAACATTCTTGCCGCCCTCGCCCGGCACGAAGCCGACGTCGAGGCCGCCGACGCGGGCGGCGGCGGTGTGCAGAACGGCAAAGCCGTTCCAGTCCGGACGGCTAGCCTTGACGGCGCCTGCCAGCTTGGCGGCCTGGCCGAGCACGGCCGCACCGTCGGAGCGAGCGAGCGCGCCCTGGCCGATGATGATCAGCGGATGCGAGGCCTTTTTCAGCGTCGAGAAGAACTTGCCATTGCCGTCGGCCAGATCCTTCAGCGTCTCCGGGCCCGAGCCCAGCTGTTCGTAGGCATAGCGCGTGTCGCCGATCTCGCCGATCACGGCAACCGGCACATCGCCGCCGCGCCAGCGCTTGCGGATGCGGGCATTGAGCACCGAAGCCTCGAAGCGCGGGTTGGAGCCGATGATCAGGATGGCGTCGGCCTGTTCGATGCCTTCGATGGTCGGGTTGAAGATGTAGCTGGCGCGGCCGAGCGACGGATCGAGCGCGGCACCGTCCTGGCGGCAGTCGATGTTCTTCGAGCCGAGCGAAGCGATCAGCTGCTTCAGCGCATACATCTCTTCGACGGTGGCGAGATCGCCGGCGATGGCGCCGATGCGGTCGGCCGACGTCTTCGAAACGGCGTCCTTGATGGCGGCGAAGGCTTCAGCCCAGGTTGCCGGAGCAAGGCGGCCATTGTGGCGCACATAAGGGCGGTCGAGGCGCTGGGTGCGCAGGCCGTCCCAGATGAAGCGGGTCTTGTCGGAGATCCACTCCTCGTTCACCGCCTCGTTGATGCGCGGCATGATGCGCATGACTTCGCGGCCACGGCTGTCGACGCGGATCGCCGAACCGACAGCGTCCATCACGTCGATGGATTCGGTCTTGGTCAGCTCCCACGGACGTGCCTGGAAAGCATAAGGCTTGGAGGTCAGCGCGCCGACCGGGCACAGGTCGATGACGTTGCCCTGCAGCTCGGAGGTCATCGCCTGTTCGAGATAGGTGGTGATCTCGGCGTCCTCGCCGCGACCGATCAGGCCGAGCTCGGAGATGCCGGCGACCTCGGTGGTGAAACGGACGCAGCGCGTGCAGTGGATGCAGCGCGTCATGATCGTCTTGACCAGCGGGCCGATATACTTGTCCTCGACCGCGCGCTTGTTTTCCTTGTAGCGCGAACCGTCGAGGCCGAAGGCCATCGCCTGGTCCTGCAGGTCGCACTCGCCGCCCTGATCGCAGATCGGGCAGTCGAGCGGATGGTTGATGAGCAGGAACTCCATCACGCCTTCGCGGGCCTTCTTGACCATCGGCGTGTTGGTGAAGATTTCCGGCGCCTCGCCATTCGGGCCGGGGCGCAGGTCACGCACGCCCATGGCGCAGGATGCCGCCGGCTTGGGCGGTCCGCCCTTCACCTCGACCAGGCACATGCGGCAGTTGCCGGCGATCGACAGCCGCTCATGGAAGCAGAAGCGCGGCACTTCCGCGCCCGCCTCTTCCGCCGCCTGCAGCAGCGTATAGTGGTCGGGTACCGAAATCTCTTTCCCGTCGACCTTAAGCTTTGCCATAGCGCCTCAAATCCCGCGGATGATCCGCATTCGTCCTGCTGGGGGCGCGGCAAGCGCTGCGCCCCGAATTCCAAAATTCAAGCAGCCTATTTGCCGCCCGCAAGCATTGCCGCCTGCCCTATCCAGTCGTCCCGGCCGATCCGGCCCTTGAAGCCGAGATAGTCGTCGGTCCAGGCCACCTCTTCCGCCGTCCAGGCCGCAACCTGGGCATAGGTCCAGACGCCGAGGCCGTTGAGCACCTGCTCGAGCTTGGGCCCGATGCCGGCAATCGCCTTCAGATCGTCAGGCGCCTCCGGCCGTTCGATAGACGCCGGCCGCCTGAAGTCTTCAGGCTGCAGAGCAACAGGCACCTCGACAACCGCAACATCAGCGGCATTCGCCGCTTGCGTTTCGGCCTTCGCCGGCCCGGCCTTTTCAAGCTTCAGGGCCAGCGTCTTCACTTCTGCGATCAGCGAGGCAGTCGTTGCCTCCGCCTTCTTCGCCGCCGTCTCGCGCACCGAACCATGCGAAGCACCGGCGAAATCGCCAAAATCCGGCGAGAACATGCGCTGCGCGGCTTCGGAAGCGCCCGATATGGCCCCCATCCACACGCCGAGCGCATGGCTGGCCAAACCGACACCAAGAGCAGAGGCAGCAGCGACGCCCGCAGCAGGATGCACCAAAAGGTTCGCCGTGCCGGCGAACTCCTTCGGCAGCATCGCCACGAAGTCCCTGTTCATCTGCTCCAAACGTTCCATCTCAGGCACTGCAACTTCGGGAATGGGAAATGTCGACATTGGTAAGCTCCTTGTCGCCTTCGCCGTTCGCCTCTGCCTCGTCGTTTCCTGTTTCGCTTCGGGCCTTAGGCCCGCACTTTCTGATTTTCCGTTACTCGGCCGCCACCAGCACCGGCTCGCTGCGGTGCGAATTGCGCGAGAACTCGTCGATGCGCCGCTCGATTTCCGGACGGAAGTTGCGGATCAGGCCCTGGATCGGCCATGCGGCCGCGTCGCCCAGCGCGCAGATCGTGTGGCCTTCCACCTGCTTGGTGACGTCGAGCAGCATATCGATTTCGCGCTTGTGCGCTTCGCCGCGCACCAGTCGCTCCATCACGCGCCACATCCAGCCGGTGCCCTCGCGGCACGGCGTGCACTGGCCGCAGCTCTCGTGCTTGAAGAAGTAGCTCAGACGCGCGATCGCCTTCACGATGTCGGTCGACTTGTCCATGACGATCACGGCAGCCGTACCGAAGGACGACTTCTTTTCGCGCAGGCCATCAAAGTCCATCGGACAGTCGATGATGTCCTCGGCCTTCACCACCGGGCACGAGGCACCGCCGGGGATCACCGCCAGAAGGTTGTCCCAGCCACCGCGGATGCCGCCGCCGTGCTTTTCGACCAGTTCGCGGAAGGTGATGCCCATGGCCTCTTCGACCGTGCAGGGCGTGTTGACGTGGCCGACCAGCATGAACAGCTTGGTGCCGACATTGTTGGGACGGCCGATGCCGGAGAACCAAGCCGCGCCGCGACGCAGGATGGTCGGCGCAACGGCAATCGATTCGACGTTGTTGACCGTTGTCGGGCAGCCATAGAGACCGACATTGGCAGGGAACGGCGGCTTGAGACGCGGCTGGCCCTTCTTGCCCTCCAGGCTTTCGAGCAGTGCCGTCTCTTCGCCGCAGATATAGGCGCCGGCGCCGTGATGGACGTAGATCTCGAAGTCGTAGCCGTTCTTGTTGTTCTTGCCGATCAGCTTGGCTTCATAAGCCTCGTCGATCGCCCGCTGCAGCGCTTCGCGCTCGCGGATGAACTCGCCACGGACGTAGATGTAGGCAGCGACCGCACCCATGGCGAAGCCCGCCAGCAGGCAGCCTTCGACCAGCGTGTGCGGGTCGTTGCGCAGGATGTCGCGGTCCTTGCAGGTGCCCGGCTCGGATTCGTCGGCATTGACGACCAGGTAGGACGGACGGCCGTCGCTGGCCTTGGGCATGAACGACCACTTGAGACCGGTCGGGAAGCCGGCGCCGCCGCGACCGCGCAGGCCCGACGCCTTCATCTCGTTGATGATCCAGTCACGACCCTTCTCGATGATGCCGGCCGTGCCGTCCCAGGCGCCACGCGACATCGCGCCGGCCAGCGTCTTGTCGAAGCGGCCGTAGATGTTGGTGAAAATGCGGTCCTTGTCCTCAAGCATATTTGTGCTCCTCAGACCGGCTTCTTGCCGAAGACGCGGATGTATTCGGCCACACCGCCCTTGGCGAGCGCCTTGGCCTGCTTGACCCAGTCGTCACGCTCGATGCGACCATGAAAGCTCAGATAACCGTCGACCCACTCGCGCTCGGCCTTCTTCCACGACGCCACCTGGGCGAAGGTGAAGATGCCGAGTTCGTGCAACGTGCCCTCGATCTTCGGGCCGACGCCCGAGATCAGCTTGAGGTCGTCGACAGCTGCAGGCCTGGCGATGCCGGCGGGACGGTTCTTGTCCTCGAGCGACGGCTTTGCCGGGGCATCGGCCTTCTTGGCCGGTGCTGCCTTGGGCTTCTCGGCGACGGCGGCAACAGGTGCGGGCTGCGGTGCTGCGGCAGGAGCAGTCGCTGCCGGGGCAGCTGCGGCAGCCTTGGCGGCCTTTGCAGAAGCCTTGGCTTCCTTGTCGCGGGTCGTCTTGAGGACCGACTTCTCGTCCTTGAGCGCGGTAAACCCGGTCAGCGGCGCCGACAGGAAACGACCCGTCTGCGGGCCGGGGGTTACCTTGTCGCCCTTGCCTGCCTCGAACAGGTCGATGATTTCGGCCAGACGCTCAGGCGTCAGATCCTCATAGGTGTCCTTGAAGATCATGACCATCGGCGCGTTCACGCAGGCGCCCAGGCACTCGACCTCTTCCCACGACAGCGTGCCCGCCTCGTTGGTGTGGAACTGGTCGTGATGGATCTTCGAGCGGCAGACATCCATCAGCTCTTCCGAGCCGCGCAGCATGCACGGCGTGGTGCCGCACACCTGGATATGGGCGCGCGTGCCCACCGGCTTGAGCTGGAACTGCGTGTAGAAGGTCGCGACTTCAAGCGCACGGATATAGGGCATGCCGAGCATGTCGGCGACGTGCTCGATGGCAGCCTTGGTCACCCAACCGTCCTGCTCCTGCGCGAGCATGAGCAGCGGAATGACGGCCGACTGTTCGCGGCCCTTGGGGTACTTCTTGATCCAGGTCTTGGCCTGCGACGTGAACGCCTTGTTGAAGGCGAAGGACGCGGGCTGGACGCTGGCTTCTGCGAGACGGCGGACTGACATTTAGCGGTCGACCTCACCAAACACGATGTCGAGGGAGCCGAGAACGGCCGAGATATCCGCAAGCATGTGGCCGCGGCACAGGAAGTCCATCGCCTGGAGATGGGCGAAACCCGGTGCGCGCAGCTTGCAGCGGTAAGGCTTGTTGGTGCCGTCGGAGACCAGGAAGACGCCGAACTCGCCCTTCGGCGCCTCGACGGCTGCATAAACCTCGCCGGCAGGCACGCGGTAGCCTTCGGTGTAGAGCTTGAAGTGATGGATCAGCGATTCCATCGACCGCTTCATGGCCTGGCGCTTCGGCGGCACAACCTTGCCGTCGATGTTCGACACCGGGCCCGTGCTCTCCTTGCCGAGCAAAAGATCGACGCACTGGCGCATGATCCTGGCCGACTGGCGCATCTCTTCCATGCGGATGAGATAGCGGTCGTAGCAGTCGCCGTTCTTGCCCACGGGGATGTCGAATTCCATCTCCGGGTAGCATTCGTAGGGCTGGCTCTTGCGCAGGTCCCAGGCAGCGCCCGAACCGCGCACCATCACGCCCGAGAAACCCCAGGCCCAGGCATCGTCGAGCGACACCACGCCGATGTCGACGTTGCGCTGCTTGAAGATGCGGTTGGGGGTGAGCAGGTCGTCGAGGTTCTGCACCGTCTGCAGGAACGGATCGATCCACTTGCCGATGTCCTCGACCAGCTTCTGCGGCAGGTCCTGGTGGACGCCGCCAGGCCGGAAATAGGCTGCGTGCATGCGCGCGCCGCAGGCACGCTCATAAAACACCATCAGCTTCTCGCGCTCTTCGAAGCCCCACAGCGGCGGGGTCAGCGCGCCCACGTCCATCGCCTGCGTCGTGACGTTGAGCAGGTGCGACAGGATGCGGCCGATCTCAGAATAGAGCACGCGGATGATCTGGCCGCGCTTCGGCACCTCGATGCCGAGCAGGCGCTCGACCGCGAGAGCAAAGGCATGCTCCTGGTTCATCGGCGCGACATAGTCGAGACGATCGAAATAAGGCACGGCCTGCAGGTAGGTCTTCTGCTCGATCAGCTTTTCGGTGCCGCGGTGCAGAAGGCCGATATGCGGATCGACGCGGTCGACGACTTCGCCGTCGAGCTCGAGCACCAGGCGCAGCACGCCGTGCGCTGCCGGATGCTGCGGGCCGAAATTGATGTTGAAATTGCGGACGGAGGTTTCAGCCATTTCGGCGCCTCAATTCGTCTTGGCTTTTTCGTCGCCCGGCAGCACGTATTCGGTGCCTTCCCAGGGAGACAAAAAGTCGAAATTGCGGAATTCCTGCTTGAGCTCGACCGGCTCGTAGACGACGCGCTTCTGCTCGTCGTCGTAACGCACTTCGACGAAGCCGGTGAGCGGGAAGTCCTTGCGCAGCGGGTGCCCCTCGAAGCCGTAATCGGTCAGAAGGCGGCGCAGGTCGGGATGGCCCGAAAACAGGATGCCATACATGTCGTAGGCCTCGCGCTCGAACCAGTCGGCACCCGGATAGACCGAGGTGATCGACGGCACAGGCGTGTCCTCGTCCGTGCTGACCTTGACGCGGATGCGCAGGTTCTGGCGCGGCGACAGCAGGTGGTAGACGACGTCGAAGCGCTTGCGGCGCTGCGGATAGTCGACACCGGCCGCATCGATGAACGAGACGAACTGGCACTGCACGTCATTGCGCAGGAAGGTCATCACGTCGACAATGTCGGCGGCCTTCACCGTCAGCGTCAGTTCGCCATAGGCGAGCACGCTTTCCTCGATGTCCGCATCGAGCTTTTCCGCGATATAGGCGGCAAGGTCCTTGAGGGCTTCACTCATTTGGGATCACCGCTCGATGGTGCCGGTGCGGCGGATCTTCTTCTGGAGAAGAAGGATGCCGTAGAGAAGCGCTTCGGCGGTCGGAGGACAGCCGGGCACATAGATGTCGACAGGCACGACGCGATCGCAGCCGCGCACCACCGAATAGGAATAGTGATAGTAGCCGCCGCCATTGGCGCACGAGCCCATCGAGATGACGTAGCGCGGCTCCGGCATCTGGTCATAGACCTTGCGGAGCGCGGGCGCCATCTTGTTGGTCAGCGTGCCGGCGACGATCATCACGTCCGACTGGCGCGGAGAAGCGCGCGGCGCGATGCCGAAACGCTCGGCGTCATAGCGCGGCATCGAGATGTGCATCATCTCTACGGCGCAGCAGGCCAGGCCGAAGGTCATCCACATCAGCGAGCCGGTGCGCGCCCAGGTGATCAGCGCCTCGGACGAGGTGACGAGGAACCCCTTGTCGGACAGCTCGTTGTTGAGATCGCCGAAGAAGGCGTCGTCGGAGCCGATGAGCTTGCCGGTGTTCGGATCGATGATGCCTTTCGGCTTCGGCGCGATCAGGGTGCCGGAGGCGTCGTTCAATCCCATTCCAGCGCTCCCTTTTTCCACTCATAAATGAAGCCGATGGTCAGCACGGCCAGGAAGATCATCATCGACCAGAAGCCGAGCATGCCGATCTGGCCGAAGGACACAGCCCACGGGAACAGGAACGCCACTTCGAGATCGAAGATGATGAAGAGGATGGACACCAGGTAGAACCGGATGTCGAATTTCATGCGCGCATCGTCGAAGGAGTTGAAGCCGCACTCGTAGGCCGACAGCTTCTCCGGATCGGGACTGCGGTAGGCGACAAGGAAGGGCGCCACGATAAGGGCTATGCCGACTACGAGCGCCACACCGATGAAGATGACGATGGGCAGATACGAACTCAGGAGAGCGTTCATGCTGCGAATTCCGTTGGTGGCCAATCCACCCAGACTTACAGCACGGGGTCCGTTTCCGGAAGCGCGACGGATTCTCGTCTGCCCTGACGAAACGGTCGTGCTGCAATGCGGCGACGGTTAGCGCAGGCGGTTCGGCGAAGCAAGCCCAACCTTGTCCAAAACGGGGCAAAGCCCACCGCTGGACCAAAATCCTGCCGATGTGGCTCCTGTTTGATTTCCTTCGTCTTTTACTCCACTTTACTCTCCTGACAAGTCCGAACCCGCAGCCCTGCTAGCATCTGCAGCAAGAACTGATTCCACTGCCCTTGCGTCACCCGTTCCGAGACTGCGATAGCTTGCCGCAATGAAAGAGAAACTCTCCCTCGCCACCGCCCGTCGCATCGCTCTGGCAGCCCAGGGTTTTGCCGATCCGCGCCCCACTGGCGCGATCACCCGACGTCATCTCCAGCGCGTTCTCGACCGCACCGGCCTGCTGCAGATCGACTCGGTCAGCGCAGTGGTCCGCGCCCACTACATGCCGCTCTATTCGCGACTCGGCCCCTACCCGATGGCCGTGCTCGACGACGCAATGCAGCCCAGGAAGCGCATGCTCTTCGAATATTGGGCCCATGAGGCTTCGCTGCTGCCGCTGGAGACCTTTCCGCTGATGCGCTGGCGCATGGCGCGGGCCGAGGACGGCATGTATGGCGGCCTGGCAAAATTCGGCCGCGAGAACAAAACCTATATCGAAGAGATATTCCGAACGGTGGTCGATCGCGGCCCCATCGCCGCCTCCGACATAGAAGGCGCAAAAGGCTCCGGCGGCTGGTGGGGCTGGAGCCGTGAAAAGCACGCCTTCGAATGGCTGTTCTGGGCCGGCCGCATCACCACCCATTCGCGCCGCGGCTTCGAGCGCCTCTACGACCTGCCCGAACGCGTCCTGCCCGCAGACATCTACAGCCGCCCTGCCCCGCAGGCATCGGATGCGCATCGCGAGCTGCTGCGGATTTCCGCCCGCGCCCATGGAGTCGCCACGGCCATCTGCCTGCGCGACTATTTCCGCCTGTCCCCTGCCGACATGAAGGGCCGTCTCGAGGAACTGGTCGAGGCGGGCGAACTGATTCCCGTGCGCGTCGAAGGCTGGGACCGGCAGGCCTATCTGCATGCAGATGCCCGAATCCCGCGAAAGGTGCAGGCACGTGCATTGCTCGCGCCTTTCGATCCGCTGGTGTTCGAACGCACGCGCGCCGAACAGCTGTTCGATTTCCGCTATCGCATCGAGATCTACACGCCGGCCGAAAAGCGCCAGTACGGCTACTACGTGCTGCCCTTCCTGCTCGGCGAACGCATCGTCGCCCGCATCGACCTCAAGGCCGACCGCCCGGCCGGCATTCTCCGTGTCCATGCGGCCTATGGCGAGCCTTGCGCTCCGCCCGAAACCGCAGCCGAACTCCACGAAGAGCTGAAGCAGATGCGTGGCTGGCTCGGCCTCGAACGCATCGAGGTGACGCCTGCCGGCGACCTCGGACCGGCATTGGCGGCGATGGCCATGTGACGTCTGGACGTGCCGGCAACTCAGCCGCGCAGTCCGTCGCGCACCTCCATGAGTGCAAACCCCAGGAGATTTTCTCCGCGCCACCGGAGCGGATCGCCTGCACGCTCCTCGTCGGCGGCAAGACCAATGCCCCATACGGCATCGACAGGGCTTGCCTCGACCAGAATGGCGTCTCCGGTCGAGAGCAGGAAGTCGCGCAATGCCGGGTTCTGTCCGAACTTGTGCTTGTTGCCTGCCGCTACGATGCGACCTTTCTCACGGTCCCAGAGAGTGGCGTCGAACCCCCGCACCTCTCTGCCGAACTGCTTGACCTGTTTTGGACTTCCAGCACCTCCTGGACGCGATTTCATGATCTCCAAACAGGCGCGCCTTTTCAGCCATCATCCAATGTTCGGCAGTTGGATAGCCGACGCCATCGACGAGAAACGAGGCTGCCCACCATTGACTGAGGCAAGACGAGGTAATTGTCCCGTCCTTTGACGGCTGGTGTCCCCAGAAAAACAGGAACTGCATATTCGCCTGAGCGAGATATGCCTCTTCAACCTGAGCGCGATTTCGATACATGCACGTATTTGAAAATGCAGCCCGCGCTTGTCAATCGCTGCACCCATAGGCCTGCAAGAGAACACCTGCGACGGCAGCTGTCGCTCTGCCGCGTTGACTCCACCCCTCGCCACCGCCTAAATCGCCTCCAGACGGTCCTTCACCCGCAAAGGCGAAGGCTAAGAGGGAATGCGGTGCGGCGCTCTGGCGTCAAATCCGCGGCTGTCCCCGCAACTGTAAGCGACGAGCCAAGGCCGGTAACCACTGGGATGTTTTCCCGGGAAGGCGGTGCGAAGGCGACGACTCGCGAGCCAGGAGACCTGCCGTCTGCAACATTGATCCGATCGCCTGGCGGGTGTCCCAGGCAAGGAGCCTGGAATTTGAAACTCGACGACAATTCCTCGGTCGAAATTGGAGACGCATCCGGCGGTGACGCCGACACGCGCGTTTCCGAGGTGACGATTCTCGTCTGCTCCTCCTGTCGCGATGAAACCGGCTCGGACGCCCATCCGCGCGCCGGCGCCAAACTTGCCGAACACGCCCGCCTCGCTGCCGAGGGCGCCATCGCCGTCCGTACCGTCGAGTGCCTAGGCAACTGCAAGCGCCGCCTCAGCGCGGCGCTGATCCGCGACGGTTCATGGAGCTATGTCTTCGGCGATCTCGCAACAACGTCGGGCGAAGACCTCGTCACCGGCGCAAGGCTCTTCGCCACCTCGACCGACGGCCTGATCCCATGGCGCGGCCGTCCCGACAGCCTCAAGCGCGGCCTCGTCGCGCGCATCCCACCACTTGCTCTCATCAAGGAAGACACATGACCGCCTCCGTCGAACGCGTTCCCTGCACCGTCGTCACCGGCTTTCTCGGCGCCGGCAAGACCACGCTTTTGCGCAACATCCTTGAGAACTCCAAGGGCAAGCGTCTCGCCATCATCGTCAACGAGTTCGGCGATGTCGGCATCGACGGCGAGATTCTGAAAGGCTGCGGCGTCGACGCCTGCCCCGAAGAAAACATCGTCGAACTGGCCAATGGCTGCATCTGCTGCACCGTCGCCGACGATTTTGTCCCAGCCCTCGACCAGATTCTGTCGCGCACGCCGAAGGTCGACCACATCCTGATCGAGACCTCGGGCCTCGCTCTGCCGAAGCCCCTGGTCCAGGCCTTCCAGTGGCCATCGGTGAAGAGCCGCGTCACCGTCGATGGCGTCATCGCCGTTGTCGACGGCCCGGCTCTCGCCGAAGGCAAGGTCGCCTCCGACATGGAGGCCCTCGCCGCCCAGCGCGTTGCCGATGATTCGCTCGACCATGACGACCCGGTCGAGGAAGTGTTCGAGGACCAGGTCGCCTGCGCCGACCTCATCATCCTGTCCAAGAGCGACCTGCTCGACGAAGCCGGCCACGCTCGCGCCAGCGCCATCGTCGGCGAGCATCTCGCCCGCGCCGTCAAGATCGTGCCGTCGGCGCATGGCAAGGTCGACCCGTCGGTGCTGCTCGGCCTCGGCCTCGCCGTCGAGGACGACATCGAGAACCGCAAGACCCATCACGACGGCGCCTTCGACCACGAGCACGACGATTTCGACACCTTCGTCATCGAGATCCCCTCGATCGCCAACCCCGACGAACTGGCCAAGCGCGTCGCCACCGCCGCCGAAGAAGAGAACGTGCTGCGCGTGAAGGGCTTCGTCGATGTCGGCGGCAAGCCGATGCGCCTGCTCGTCCAGGCCGTCGGCCCACGCGTCAACCACTACTATGACCGCGCCTGGAGCGCTGAGGACGACCGCCGCTCGCGCCTGGTCGTGATCGGCCTCAAGGGCCTCGACCGCCTGGCCATCGAGCGCATCCTGGTCGGCTGAACCGGACAGCCTGGATGCACATCCTCACCACCACATCCGCCTCGCTCGACGATTTGATCGAGCCAGTGGACCTCAGGCAGAAGCCTGCGGATGTGGTGGCGTTGTCCTTCACCGACAGCGACCTGGCCGGCCTGGCAAACGCCTGGAAGGCGGATGCTGAAAACCTGCCGTCGATGCGGCTCGCCAGCCTGCGTGACCTCCGCCATCCGATGTCGGTGGACCTCTGGATCGACAGCGTGGCTGGCCACGCCAGGGTCATCCTCGTCCGCATCCTCGGCGGCCACGACTGGTGGCGCTACGGCTGCGACCAGCTCGCGGCTCTTGCCCGCGCAAAAGGCATCGCGCTGGCGCTGCTGCCCGGCGAAAGCCACGACGAGGATCTCAGGCTGATCGAAGCGTCGACGCTGCCGCGGACCGAACTCGACGCCCTGCTCGGTTATTTCCGCGAGGGCGGACCTGAGAACATGAAGGCGCTGGTCGCAAGGCTGGCCGGGCTGGCGGGCACGGAAACCAAAGCCGATGCGCCGGTTTCTGTACCCAAGGCCGGGTTTTATGATCCGGCGAAAGGCATCCTCAGTGACATCGAGGGCTTTTCGGCTGGCAATGAAAGCGATCCTTCGCCCATCCCTCTCATCCCCATCCTCTTCTACCGCTCGATGCTGCTCGCCGCCGACGTCGCACCGATCGACGCACTGGTCGAAGCATTGAGAGCAGAGGGCCTGCGTCCCGCACCGATCTTCGTCTCCAGCCTCAAGGACAAGGCTTCCCTCGCCTTCGTCGAGCAGGCCTTGGTCGAACTCCACCCCGCCGCAATCATTACCGCGACCGCCTTCGCCGCCGGCGCCGAGCCGGGCGCGGAAACGCTGTTCGACCGGGCCGGCGTGCCGGTGTTCCAGGTCATCGTCGCCACCACCCGTCGCGAAGCCTGGGAAGGCAGCCCGCGTGGCCTGGCGCCTGCAGATCTCGCCATGCATGTGGTGATGCCCGAACTCGACGGCCGCATCCTCGCCGGCGCCATCTCCTTCAAGGCCGAAAGCGAGGTCGACCCGTCCCTCGGCTTCCGCGCCTTCGCCAACCGGCCTGAACCCGACCGCGTCGACCAGGTCGCCCGCCGCATCGCATCACACCTCAGGCTGCGTGAGACGCGGCCCGAAAAGCGCAAGCTCGCAATCCTCATCCCCGACTACCCCAGCGCCCCCGGCCGCACCGGCTATGCCGTCGGCCTCGACGTGCCATCAAGCGTGCTCGCCATGCTGCACGACCTCAAGGACGCGGGGTATGCGGTTGAATCGATTCCCGAATCGCCACGTGCTCTGCTCGATCTGATCGAGGCCGGCGGGCACGGCTTGGCGCTCGAAGACTATCTCGCGCTTGCCGAGGATCTGCCTGCGGAGGCAAGAAACGCAGTCGACGCTGCCTGGGGCAAGGCAGAGGCTGATACGATCGACAGGACAGGACAACGCTCGACATTGCCCTCCTCTGTCCTGCCGGACATCTCCCCCACGAGGGGGGAGATCAGCAGTCAGCAGCGTACAGCCCAATCGCCGGCGCCGGCAGAAGGTCACGTCCGTCCAGCAGAACTCGCAGAACGATCGGCGACGCCGAAGCTGCCAATCTCCCCCCGTGTTGGGGAGATGTCCGGCAGGACAGAGGGGGGCAACGTGGAGCGCACCGCATCTGCTTCCACTCGCACGCGCCACTTCCCCTTCCGCGCCGCCACCTTCGGCAACATCACGGTCGCCCTCGCTCCCGATCGCGGCCGATCGGCCGATCGCCGCGCCGACTATCACGACCCTACGTTGCCCCCGCGCCACGCGCTGCTCGCCTTCGGCCTCTGGCTGCAGAAGTCGCTCGCAATCCACGCCATCATCCATGTCGGCGCCCACGGCACGCTCGAATGGCTGCCGGGCAAGGCGGTGGCGCTGAGCCGGGATTGTTTCCCCGAGATCGTCACCGGCTCGCTGCCGGTGGTCTATCCCTTCATCGTCTCCAACCCCGGCGAAGCGGCCCAGGCCAAACGCCGCATTGCCGCGGTCACGCTCGGTCACCTGCCGCCGCCACTCGCGTCGGCTGGCCTGGACGAGCATCAGCAAAAACTGGAACGCCTGGTCGATGAGTACGCGCAGGCCGACGGTCTCGACCGCCGCCGCCGCGACCGGCTGGCAAAACTCATCGTCGAGACGGCATCGCAGACCGGCCTTGCCGCCGAAGCGGGCGTTGCCAATACGGACGCGCCCGATGAAGCGCTGCGCCGTATCGACGCCTGGCTGTGCGACCTCAAGGATTTCGCCATCAAGGACGGCCTGCATGTCTATGGCCGTGCTGAAGCCGATGAACCCGACGCAGCTCGCCGCGCCAGTGCTGAAGCCGAGCGACAAAACCTGATCGCCGCCCTCGACGGCCGCCACGTCAAGGCCGGCCCCTCGGGCGCCCCGGCGCGCGGCCGCACCGACGTCCTGCCCACCGGGCGCAACCTGTTCACTTCAGATCCGCGCACCATGCCGACGCCGACGGCCTTTGACCTCGGCAAGTCAGCCAGCGACGAGATCATGCGCAGCTACCTGCAGAGCCATGGCGAGTGGCCGCGCGCGCTGGTCATCGACCTCTGGGGCAGCGCCTCGCTGCGCACCGGCGGTGAGGAAATCGCGCAAGGGCTGGCGCTGATGGGCTGCCGGCCGCAATGGGACGCCGCCACCGGCCGCGTTACCGGCATCGAGGTGCTGCCACCGGCGACGCTCGGCCGCCCGCGTGTCGACGTCACCTGGCGCATCTCGGGTCTGTTCCGCGACATGTTCCCGACCCAGATCGCTCTCATCGACGCCGCCGCCCGCGCCGTCGCCACCCGCGACGAGGACGACCACGACAACCCGCTCGCTGCCAGCACCCGCGCCGCGGGCAAGGTCGAGCCGCGCATCTTCGGCTCCTCCCCCGGCACCTATGGCGCCGGCCTCGAGGACCTTCTGTCATCGGGCGATTGGCAGGCGCGCGAAGAGCTCGGCCGCGCCTATCTCGATGCTGCCTCCCACGCCTATGGCGGCAACGAAGGCGAAGGCTTTTCCGCGCCCGGCGCCTTTGCCGGCCGCATCGCCGGGGCAGACCTGTTGGTACATACCGGCGACGACCCCGGCCGCGACATCCTCGAAGGCTCGGCCGACGTCGCCTTCATCGGCGGATTTGCAGCAGCGGTCGCAGCATTGGGCAAGAACGCCGACGTCATCGTGCTCGACACCTCCGATCCACAAAAGCCGAGGCCGCGTTCGGTCACCGAGGCCGTCGGCCGCGTCGTCAGGGCGCGCGCCACCAACGCCCGCTTCATCGCCGGCCAGATGCGCCATGGCCCGCGCGGCGCCTCCGAATTCGCCGAGACGGTCGACCGGCTGATCGGCTTTGCCGAAACGACAAACGCCATTCCGGGCGCGCTGATCGAGGCCGTTCACGACGCCTATGTCGGCAATGAGGCGGTGCGCGACTTCATGCTGCGCGAGAACCCGGCGGCAGCGAAGTTCATTGCCGAGCGTTTCGCCGCTGCCCGCCGGCGCGGCCTGTGGCACCCACTGCGCAACTCCATCGACGACGACCTCGCCAGCCTCATCGCCGAGGCCGAGGCGCGCGGGGTCGCGGCATGACCAGTTTCTCCCGCCGTGGCGCCTGTCCAGCACTTTCAGCACCGATGCCGACAGGCGACGGCCTCCTGGTGCGGATCAACCCGCTCGCTGGAGAAATCGCCCCCAACATATTGATCGGACTCGCCGAATCCGCTGCACGCCATGGCAACGGCATTGTCGAGGTCACGGCGCGCGGCAGCATCCAGATCAGGGGGCTGACGGCGGAGAGTGCGTGTCTGCTGGCTGAAGAAGTCGACACGCTCGGCATCGCGGTGCGCACCGGCGTGCCCGTCGACACCAGCCCGCTCGCCGGCATGGATCCGGCGGAGATTGCCGATCCCGTGCCACTAGCGGCCGCGATCCGCACTGCGATCGAGCAGGCGGGGCTGGCGCCGCGACTCGGGCCGAAGGTATCGGTCGTGGTCGATGGGCACGGCGAGATCGGGCTTGGCGCGATCATGGGCGATGTCAGGCTGGTCGCGGTGGGTGCCGGGCGTTGGCGCCTGTCGGTGGCGGGCGATGAGAAGGCTGCTACGTTCGTCGGAGAATTCGATGCAGACGATGCATTTACAGCCACGCTCGATATTCTCCACGCGATCGCAGTACTCGGACGCGAAGGACGCGCCCGTGACCTCGACCCGAGCGTCATCCGTGCTTCCATCGCAGGATTTGAGACCTCTCATTCCTTCGCGCCCCCCTCTGTCCTGTCGGACATATCCCCCTCGAGGGCGGAGATCAGCCGTCACCGGCACCCCACCCCATCACGGGCGTTGCAGGAAGGTCGGGTAGCGGAACTCTCAGAACCTGCGAAAGCACCAAAGCTGCCAATCTCCCCCCTTGAGGGGGATATGTCCGGCAGGACAGAGGGGGGCGCGAAGAAACTCGCCGTCGCCAGGACTACCACGCTCAAAACTGATTCAACCTCTGAACTACCCCACGCAACCGATTCATCTCCCATCGGAATCCTCCCGCTCTCCGATTCCCGAATCGCTGTCGGCATCGCCCTGCCCTTCGGCAGCATCGACGCCTCGACGCTGATCACCTTCTGCCGAGCGGCAACGGCCGCCGGCGCCACCGGCATCCGCCCAGCGCCCGGCCGAACCCTGCTCGTCATGGACCTCGATCGCCCCTCCGCCGACACCCTCGCCGCAACGGCCAGCTCGCTTGGCCTCGTCACCTCGCCCAACGACCCCCGCATCCGCATCGCCGCCTGCCCGGGCGCACCGGCCTGCGCGTCGGGCATGATATCAGCGCGTGACGTTGCCGCCGATATCGCTGCCGACCTCGGCGAAGACCTCGATCCGACGCTGTCCTTGCACGTCTCCGGCTGTGCCAAGGGCTGCGCCCATCCAGGACCGGCGACGCTCACCATCGTCGGTGACGAAAAGGGTGCTGTATTTGTCGTCGGCGGAACGGCGAAGGGCCTTCCGGCGGCCTACACCGCAGGATATGAAGCCGCGCGCGGCATGGGCCGCCTCACGAAATTGCTCGCCCAGGAGCGCAAGCCGGACGAAAATGCCGCCGCCTGCCTCGCAAGGCTGGGCGCAAAGCGCCTCGCGCAAGCTCTGGCACAGGAATGAACATGGCCGCCTACGATTACATCCATGATGGCACGGCCATCTACGAACGCTCCTTCGCCATCATCCGCGCGGAGGCCGATCTCGCACGCTTCTCCGAAGACGAGTCGGACGTCGCGGTGCGCATGATCCATGCCTGCGGCCTGGTCGAAGCGGCCCAGCATTTCGTCTTCTCGGAGAACTTCGTCTCGGCCGCGCGCACAGCACTGCAGGCCGGTGCACCGATCTTCTGCGACGCCGAGATGGTGGCGCGCGGCGTCACCCGCGCCCGCCTGCCCGCCGACAACGAGGTCATTTGTACCTTGCGCGATGCGCGTACATCAGAGATCTCCAAGGCGATCGGCAATACCCGCTCGGCCGCAGCGATCGATCTCTGGATCGACAGGCTTGCCGGCTCCGTCGTCGCCATCGGCAACGCGCCGACCGCTCTCTTCTACCTGCTCGAAAAGCTTCGCGACGGCGCTCCCAAGCCTGCCGCCATCATCGGCATGCCAGTCGGCTTCGTTGGCGCTGCCGAATCCAAGGACGCGCTGGCCGAAAATTCCTATGGCGTGCCCTATGCCATCGTCCGCGGCCGCCTCGGCGGCAGCGCCATGACGGCAGCTGCCCTCAACTCGCTGGCGAGGCCCGGCGTATGAGCGTGTCCGCTGCAAAGGGCCGCCTGATCGGCGTCGGCACCGGCCCCGGCGATCCCGAGCTGATGACGGTGAAGGCCGTGCGCGCGCTGGCCGAGGCCGACGTGATCGCGCATTTTTCCAAGCGCGGCGCCAATGGCAACGCCCGCACCATCACCGATGCGCATTTCCGCGACGGCGTGATCGAGCTGCCGCTGGTCTATCCCGTGACGACGGAAATCGACAAGGATCACGACGACTATCGTGCTGCCATATCAGGCTTCTACGAGGACTCGGCGCAAGCGGTGGCCGCCCATCTCGACCAGGGCCGCACCGTCGCCATCCTGTCCGAGGGCGACCCGCTGTTCTACGGCTCCTACATGCATCTGCATGTGCGGCTGGCGCATCTCTACCCGACCGAGGTCATCCCCGGCGTCACCGCCATGTCAGGCTGCTGGTCGCAGACCAGCGTGCCTATCGTCCAGGGCGACGACGTGCTGTCGGTGCTGCCGGGTACCATGAGCGAGTTCGAACTCACCCGACGCCTCGCCGATACCGACGCCGCTGTCATCATGAAGGTCGGCCGCAATCTGCCCAAAATCCGCAAGGCGCTGGAAGCGACCGGCAAGCTCGGCCGCGCGCTTTATGTCGAGCGCGGCACCATGCCCAACACGCAGCACATGCGGTTGGTCGACAAATCGGACGACAAGGCGCCCTATTTCGCCATCGTCCTGGTGCCCGGCTGGGCCGGCAAGCCGGGAGCGGAATTGTGAGCGGCCGCCTCGTCGTCATCGGCCTCGGCCCCGGCAATCCGGACCAGGTCACGCCGGAAGCCAGCCGGGCCGTGGCGGAAGCCAGCCATTTCTTCGGCTACAAACCCTATCTCGACCGCCTCGACCTGCGCCCCGACCAGACCCGCGTCGCCTCCGACAACCGCGAGGAGATCTCGCGCTCCAATGCCGCACTTGAGATGGCAGCGGCCGGCCACAACGTCGCCGTCGTCTCCGGTGGCGATCCCGGCGTCTTCGCCATGGCCGCGGCCGTCTGCGAAGCGATCGAAGCCGGCCCGAAAGAATGGCGCGACATCGAGCTGTCGGTCGTGCCCGGCGTCACCGCCATGCTGGCCGTTGCCGCTCGTGTCGGCGCGCCCCTCGGCCACGATTTCTGCGCCATCAACCTGTCCGACAACCTGAAGCCATGGGAGCTGATCGAGCGCCGCCTGATCGCGGTCGCCGAGGCAGGTTTCGTCATTTCGCTCTACAACCCGATCAGCAAGGCCCGCCCATGGCAGCTCGGCAGCGCGTTCGAAACGCTGCGCAGCCACCTGCCCGCCACGACCCCCATCATCTTCGGCCGCGCCGCCGGCCGGCCCGACGAGCGCATCGAGATCGTCACGCTTGGCGAAGCAGCAGCGGAAAAGGCCGACATGGCGACCTGCGTCGTCATCGGCTCGCCCGAAACGCGCCTGATCGAACGCGTCGGCAAGCCACCGCTGGTCTACACTCCGCGCTTTTCCGCAGGGCCCACGAAATGATCGACCATCTCGGCCATCGCGGAGACGCTTGGAGCCGACAACACCTCGGGCAGAGGCGGCCGGCGGAACAGGATCACCTCGACGCCGAGCTGCCTGGCCGCCGCGATCTTGCCGTAGGTCGCCTGCCCGCCGCTGTTCTTGGCAACGATGACGTCGATCTTGTGCGTCTTGAGCAGCGCCCGCTCGTCGGCTTCGGCGAACGGCCCGCGCGCCAGGATGTAGGTCGCATCGGGCACGCCGAGCGGCGGCTCGATCGGGTCGACGCTGCGAATGACATAGGCATGCTGCGGCGCGGTCTCGAACGCCGCCACTTCCTGCCGGCCGAGCGCCAGGAACACGCGGCGGGGCGTCTCGCCGAGCGCTGCGACGGCCTGTTCACCGTCTTCGACCAGCGTCCAGCGGTCGCCGTCGCCCAGTTCCCAACCCGGACGACGCAGGGCGAAGATCGGCACACCGGCCATCCGCGCCGCCTCGGCAGCATTGGCCGAGATACGCGCCGCATAGGGATGCGTCGCATCGATCAGCAGGTCGGTCTTGTGCCCGGCCAGCCAGTCGGCCAGCCCCTGTGCACCGCCGAAGCCGCCCGTTCGTACCGGCACCGGCTGCGCGAGCGGGTTTTCGGTCCGGCCCGCCAGCGACAGGGTGATGTCGAGATCGCCGCGCCCAGCCAGCTTCGCCGCCAGCTGCCGCGCCTCGGTGGTGCCGCCCAGGATCAGGATACGGTGGGTCATCATGCCTGCTGAATTCAACGCACCGACGCAAAAATGGCTGACAGTCGTCGGCATCGGCGAAGACGGTGTATCGGGTCTCGGTGACGACGCCAAGCGCGCGATTTCTGCCGCAAGCCACGTCTTCGGCGGCAAACGACATCTGGCATTGGCCGCCGAACTGATCCACGGCCAGTCACGCCCCTGGCCGATGCCTTTCGACAGCGAAATGGGCGACGTGATAGGCCTGCGCGGCGAAAACGTCTGCGTGCTGGCGTCGGGCGATCCCTTCCTTCATGGCGTCGGCGTCACCTTGGCCCGTGCCGTTGCTTTGGCCGAAATGCATGTCCTACCGGCCCCTTCCGCCTTCTCGCTGGCGGCATCCAGGCTCGGTTGGGCGTTGCAGGACGTCGAGACGATATCGCTGCATGGCCACGCCATCGACCTGATCCGTCCGCATCTGCATCAGGGCGCGCGCATCGTCGCGCTCACCTCGGATGGCGATGCGCCAACCAAGATCGCAGCGCTGCTCGCCGACAGCGGCTTCGGCTTGTCGCGGCTGACCGTGCTCGAAGCGCTGGGGGGCGAGAATGAGCGGATCCGCACCACCGTCGCGGCGTCCTTCGATCTCGAAAACATCAATCCGCTCAACGTACTGGCGCTTGAGCTTGAATCGACGCCGCAAGCACGCATCCTGCCCTTGGCCTCGGGCTTGCCCGACGACCTGTTCGAGCATGACGGCCAGATCACCAAGCGCGAGATCCGCGCGGTGACGCTGTCCGCCCTCGCCCCGCGTCGTGGCGAACTTCTGTGGGACATCGGCGGCGGTTCCGGCTCGATCTCCATCGAATGGCTGCTCTGTCACTCCTCGCTGCGCGCCATCGCCATCGAACACAATGCCGACCGCGCCGACCGCATCGCGCGCAACGCGACCAATTGCGGCGTGCCGGGCCTGAAGGTCGTCAGGGGAGCGGCACCCGAGGCGCTCGCCGATCTGCCCACCCCCGACGTGATCTTCATCGGCGGCGGCGGCTCGGAGGATGGTGTCTTCGATGCGGCCATATCAGCACTTCGTCCCGGCGGCCGCCTCGTCGCCAACGCCGTCACCCTCGAAATGGAAGCGCTGCTGCTCGCCCGCCACGCCTCCCACGGCGGCGACCTGCTGCGCCTGCAAATCTCCCGCGCCGCCCCCATTGGCTCGATGACCGGCTGGCGGCCGGCAATGCCGGTCACGCAGTGGAGCTGGGTGAAGCCATGATGATCGCAGGCATAGGCTGCCGCAAAGGCGCGGCACACGAAGATATTCTCTCGGCAATCGAAACCGCGCTCGAAGCGCACGGCCTTGTCGTCACAGCACTTTCGGCGCTGGCCACCGCCAGCCTGAAACGTGACGAGCCCGGTATTCTTGCTGCCGCACGCCGGCTCGACCTGCCGCTGCTCGTCATGGACGACGCGGCACTCGCCGCCGCCGCATCCCGCACGCTCAGCCAGTCGCAAGCCTCGCTGGAGGCCGCCGGCACGCCGTCCGTATCGGAGGCCGCCGCCCTCGCCGCCGCCGGCGCGGATGCCGCACTGCTTGGCCCGCGCATATCAGTCGGCCCCGCCACCTGTGCCATCGCCACCTCTGGAGCCACAGCTTGACCGTTCATTTCATCGGCGCCGGCCCGGGCGCGGCAGACCTCATCACCGTGCGCGGCAGCCGACTGCTCGGCACTTGTTCGGTCTGCCTCTATGCCGGCTCCATCGTCTCGCCGGAGCTTCTGACCTATTGCCCTGATGACGCCCGGCTGGTCGACACCGCGCCCATGTCGCTCGACGAGATCGAGGCCGAGTATGTCGCCGCCCATAAGGCCGGCCACGATGTCGCGCGCCTTCATTCGGGCGATCTCTCGGTCTGGAGTGCGGTCGCCGAGCAGATCAGGAGGCTGGAAAAGAACGGCATCCCCTACACGCTGACGCCGGGCGTGCCGTCCTTTGCGGCAGCGGCAGCAGCGCTGAAGCGCGAACTCACCATCCCCGAGGTCGCCCAGAGCCTGGTGCTGACCCGCACCTCCGGCCGCGCCTCCAAGATGCCGCCGGGCGAAACGCTTGCCGGCTTCGGTCGCACGGGTGCGACGCTCGCCGTGCATCTCTCGATCCACGCCATCGATCAGGTCGTGGCCGAGCTTAGCCCGCATTACGGCCCGGATTGCCCCGTCGCGGTGGTCTTCCGCGCTTCCTGGTCGGACGAGCGCATCGTCAGGGCCACGCTGTCGACGATTGCGGCTGAACTGGCAAAAGACCCGATCGAGCGCACGGCCATCATCTTCGTTGGCCAGTCACTGGCGGCGGAGGATTTCCGCGAAAGCTCGCTCTACGACGCCTATTATCAGCGTCGATTCAGGGGCCGCGACGGGCTATGAGAGGCGGCGAAGGGCGCATGCCCCATCAGCTCGCCCTCACGGTTGAAGACGAGGATTTCGAGCGCGATATCGGGATTGTTGAGCGCGCCGGCCGCCGTGCGCCAGGCCGCAGCCGCAACCGCGTCGCCGATAGCAATGCCAGCCTTGCGTGCCTCGATGAAGGCTTCGGCGACCGTGTTGGCGCCCTTGATGCGCGCTTCGAGCGCGGCATCCGCCCCGGTCTCGACAGCCACCGCCGCCAGGCCGTCGAGATCGGCCGAACCGCGGTTCGAATGCACGTCGAGCAGGCCTTGCGACAGCTTGGTCATCTTGGCAACGCCGCCGGCAATCGTCACCTTGGACACCGGATGGGCGCGGATGTATTTCGCCATGCCGCCGACGAAGTCGCCCATGTCTATCAGCTGCACCTCGTGCAAACCGTGGAATTTCTGCACCGCCATCTCGGAAGCGTTGCCGGTCGAGCCGGCGACATGGTCAAATCCCATGGCGCGCGCCACGTCGACGCCGCGATGGATGGAGTGGATCCACGCCGAACAGGAATAGGGAATGACGATGCCCGTCGTTCCCAGGATCGAGATGCCGCCCAAAATGCCCAAGCGCGGATTGAGCGTCTTGAGCGCCATCTCCTCGCCGCCGGCGACGGAAATCGTAACCTCCACATCGGCGCCTTCGCCAAAGACCTCGGCCACGACACCCGCAATCATCCGGCGCGGCACCGGGTTGATCGAGGCTTCGCCCGGCGAAATCGGCAGGCCCGGCCGCGTCACCGTGCCGACACCCTTGCCGGCTTTGAACACAACACCGCTGCCCGGCTGCCCGGGTCGCACCGTGCTCATGACAAGCGCGCCATGCGTGACATCGGGATCGTCGCCGGCGTCCTTGACGATACCGGCCATGGCCCAGCCGTCGCCGCGCTCATTCCTGGCCAGCGCAAAGGCCACGTTCTGGCCGCCCGGCAGCACGATCTCCACCGGGTCGGGAAACGCACCCGTCTTCAACGCCAGGCACGCCGCCTTGGTGGCGGCGGTGGCGCAGGCGCCGGTGGTCCAGCCGCGCTTGAGCGGACGATCTTCTTCATTCATGACGCGATCTATAGGCTTGCCGGATCGGCGCGTCATCGGCGAAAGCGACACGCATGACACTTGAAAACGCTATCGCGCGCTTGAACTACAAGCAGCAGGTGCTCGAACCCGGCCATGTCTGGCTTGCCGGCGCAGGTCCCGGCGATCCCGGCCTGCTCACGCTCGACGTTCTGTCGGCCCTCGCCCAGGCCGATGCACTGGTGCATGACGCGCTCGTGGCGCCCGAAATCGTCGCGGTTGCCGAGCAGGCGGAAAAATTCTTCGTCGGCAAGCGCGGCGGCAGGTTGTCGATCCCGCAGGGCGACATCAACGCGCTGCTGGTCAAGCTGGCGCGCGAAGGCCGCAAGGTCGTGCGGCTCAAGGGCGGCCATCCCTTCGTGTTCGGCCGCGGCGCCGAGGAAGCGCTGGTGCTGACTCGCGAAAACATCCCCTGGCGCGTGCTGTCGGGCATTACTTCAGCCTTTGGCGGCCTCTCTTCCGCTGGCATTCCCGCCACCATGCGCGGCGTCAACGGCGCCATCATCCTCGCCACCGGCTTTGCGGCGGTCAGCGACGACCGGCCCGACTGGGCAGCCCTTGCCCGCACCGGACAGCCCATCGTCATCTATATGGGCCTGACCCACATGGCCGAGACGGTGAGCGAGCTTATGCGCGGCGGCCTTTCGGTCGACACGCCCGCAGCCTTTGTCGAGAACGCCTCGACGCCTGAGGAGCGCACGGTCACCGCCACACTCGGCACCTTGGTTGCCACCGCCGAGCGCGAAAAGGTCGTCTCGCCTTCCCTGATCGTCGTCGGCGGCATCGTCTCGCTGCGCGCCGAGCTGATCGGGCAGAAATGACGGCGCGCGGGCTCATCATCGGCGCGCCGCGCTCGGGTTCGGGCAAGACCAGCGTCACCATCGGGCTTTTGCGGGCGCTTGCCCGCCGCGGCATCAAGGTCCGCGGCGCAAAATCCGGCCCCGACTACATCGATCCCGGCTTCCATGCCGCCGCCACCGGCTTGCCCGGCGTCAATCTCGACAGCTGGGCCATGGCGCCGTCGCTGCTCAACGCGCTCGCCGCAGATGCATCGTCGGACGCCGAAATGGTGATCCTCGAAAGCGCCATGGGCCTGTTCGACGGCATCCCCTCTGAGAAGGGCCGCTCGGGTGCGGCCGCCGACCTCGCCCGGCTCTATGGCCTGCCGGTGCTGCTCGTGCTCGACGTCTCAGGCCAGTCGCAAACCTCCGCCGCCATCGCCAAGGGTTTTGCCACTTACGATCCCGACGTCCGCATCGCAGGCGTGGTGCTCAACAGGCTCGGCAGCGACCGTCACCGCAAGCTTGCCGGCGACGCCATCGAAGCGCTCGGCCTGCCCGTCGTCGGCGCGATCCTGCGCGACCCGACCTTGTCGATACCGGAACGCCATCTCGGCCTCGTCCAGGCCGAAGAGCATGCCGACCTCTTCGCCCACATCGAAAAGCTCGCCGACATGGTCGAGCGCTCGCTCGATCTCGACGCGATCATCGCACTGGCGACGCCGCTTGTGCCCGCCGCAGGCGACCAATCCTTCGCCCTGCCGCCGCCCGGCCAGCGCATAGCGCTCGCCCAGGACGCTGCCTTCACCTTCCTCTACCCGCATCTCGCCGCCCATTGGCGCGCCATGGGCGCGGAGCTGGTGCCGTTCTCCCCGCTGGCCGACCAGGCGCCCGACACCTCCTGCGACGTCTGCTGGCTGCCAGGCGGCTATCCCGAGCTCCATGCCGGCCGCCTCGCCGCCGCCGGCAACTTCCTGTCAGGCACACGCCGCTTCGCAGAGAAAAAGCCCGTCCATGGCGAGTGCGGCGGCTTCATGGTGCTCGGCCGCTCCATCGAGGATGCCGACGGCATCACCCACGCAATGCTGGGGTTGCTCGGTCACGCCACCAGCTTCGCCAGGCGCAAGATGAATCTCGGCTACCGCCAGGCCACCCTCTCCGCCCCCTGTCCGCTCGGGGACACAGGCAGCGTCGTCAGGGGGCACGAGTTTCACTACGCCCAGACAGTCGAGCGTGGCGACGACACGCCGCTCGGGCAACTGGCCGACGGCCAGGGCAATCCGCTCGGCGGCTTCGGCGGGCGGCGCGGCCATGTCACCGGCACCTTCTTCCACGCGATCGCGCGAGGCTGATGATGACACCGGCGACGATCTTCGACGACATCCGCCTTGGCCTCGTCTTTTTCACGCGCCTGCCGCTGCCGCATTTCGAAGTCAGGGATCGCTCGCTCGCCGACGCCATCTGGACGGCGCCGCTCGTCGGCTTCGTCGTGGCGCTCCTGGCCTGGCTCGTCTTCGCCGCAGGCCATGGCCTTGGCCTCGCCGAAGGACCGGCCGCGGCACTCGCAATCGCCGCCGCCATGCTGGTCACCGGCTGCCTGCACGAGGACGGCCTGTCGGATACCGCAGACGGTTTCGGCGGCGGGCGCACGCGCGAACGCAAGCTCGAGATCATGCGCGACAGCCGCATCGGCAGCTATGGCGCGGCAGCACTCATGCTTTCCGTCCTGGCGCGCTGGAGCGCGATCGTTGAAATCGAAGATCCGGCACCGGTCTTTGTGGCCCTCGTCGCCGCCCATGTCGGCTCGCGTGCGCTGATCCCCGCCTTCATGCGCCACCTGCCGCAGGCGCGCGTCGACGGCCTTGCCGCAGGCGTCGGTACGGTTGCAGACAGTGCCGTGATCGCTGCCCTTGCCATCGGTGCGCTCGGCCTGTTGTTCCTCGGGCTCAAGGGCGCGGTCGTCGCAGCTTTGTGCCTCGCCATCCTTTTCTTCGCCTTCAGAAAACTCTGCCTCGCCCAGATCGGCGGCCAGAGCGGCGACACCATCGGCGCTCTGCAGCAGTTGGCCGAGATCGCCTTGCTTTTCGCCGCATCCGCCATCCTCGCCTGATTCAGTTTTGGAGTAATCACTGCCATGGCCTTCAAATCGCTCGATGAATTGCGCGCAGCCTGCCTCGACCTGCCTGCAGGCAACGATGCCGCCGCAGACGCCGTCGCCCGCCGCCAGGACACGCTGACCAAGCCGCGCGGCAGCCTTGGCAAGCTGGAGGAGATCGCCGGCTGGCTCGGCCGTTGGCAGGGCCGCAAGATGCCGAGGCTCGACAAGGTCAAGGTCGTCGTCTTCGCCGGCAATCATGGCGTAACCGCACAGGGCGTGTCGGCTTACCCCTCCGAAGTGACGGTGCAGATGGTCGCCAATTTCGCCGCCGGCGGTGCTGCCATCAACCAGCTTGCCCGTCTCGCCGGAGCCGAGCTCGCCGTCATCCCGCTCGAGCTCGAGCGCCCCACCGGCGACTTCACCCAGACATCGGCGATGAACGAGGCCGATTTCCTTGGCGCCGTCTCGACCGGCTATGATGCGGTGACACCCGATCTCGACCTCGTCTGCTTCGGCGAGATGGGCATCGGCAACACCACCCCGGCCGCAGCCATCGCCGCCGGCCTGTTCGGCGGCACCGGCCGCGACTGGGCCGGCCGCGGCACCGGTGTCGATGACCAGGGCCTCTCCCGCAAGTTCGCCGCCATCGATGCGGGTCTCGCCCGTCACGCGGCATCCCTTGCCGACCCGCTGGCCGTCGCAGCCAATCTCGGCGGCCGCGAGCTCGCCGCCATCCTCGGCGCCACGCTCGCCGCGCGCCACCACAACGTGCCCGTGCTGCTCGATGGCTTTGTCGTCACCGCGGCGGCAGCACCACTTGCAAAACTTCACGCCGATGGACTCGCCCACACGCTCTCGGCTCATGTGTCCGCAGAGGCCGGCCATCGCCAATTGCTGGAAGCTTTGCAGCTCGCACCGCTGCTCGACATGGGCATGCGGCTGGGTGAAGGTTCCGGGGCCTGCCTCGCCGTCAATCTGGTACGCTCGGCGCTGGAATGCCACACCCGCATGGCAAGCTTCGCTGAGGCAGGCGTAACCGACAAATAGTCGGCGACTTCTGCCCAGGCTGCCCGATTTACATCCTCGCAGAACTTGATTTCTGCCGAGACCAAAGAATTGGAATTGCATTCCACATAGCTTGGCGGAGGCAACCGGCCTCTGCCTCCCCGCCTCAAGCACTCCCGGATACTTTGCCGCCAACTCTAGAAGTTGCGCAAAGTCTCAGGAGATTGCCCCATGAAATGCCTTCTGCTCGTCGGTGCGGCCATTGCCGCCATGCTCAGTGGCCCGCTGCACGCACAGGCCGCCGACAAGATCCTCAACGCCTCCTATGACGTTGCGCGTGAACTCTTCGCCGATGAGAACAAGGCCTTCGTCGCCGCTCATCCTGGCGTTACCATCGACCAGTCGCATGCCGGCACCTCCAAGCAGGCGCGCTCGATCGTTGAGGGTCTTCAGGCCGACGTCGTCACCTTCAACCAGGTCATCGACGTCGACTTCCTGGTGCAGAATGGACTGGTGTCGAAAGACTGGCAGAAGGATTTCCCAAACCAGGCCTCGCCCTTCTATTCGCTGCCGTCCTTCCTCGTCCGCGCCGGCAACCCCAAGAACATCAGGGACTGGTCCGATCTCGTCCGCGACGACGTGAAGGTCATCTTCCCGAACCCCAGGACCTCGGGCAATGCGCGCTACACCTATCTGGCCGCCACCGCCTACGCCAAGGAAGCGTTCAAGGGCGACGAAGCCAAGATCAAGGAGTTCGTGACCAAGCTGTTCGACAACGTGCCGGTGTTCGACACCGGCGGCCGCGCCGCCACCACCACCTTCGTCGAGCGTGAAATCGGCGACGTCTTGATCACCTTCGAGGCCGAGACCCGCGGCATCGCCAAGGAATACGGCACCGACAAGTTCCAGAGCGTCATCCCCTCCGTCAGCCTGCTGGCCGAATTCCCGGTCGCCATCGTCGACAAGGTGGTAGATGAGCGCGGCTCGCGCGACCTCGCAAAGTCCTATCTCGACTTCCTCTACACCACGGAAGGCCAGCGCATCGCCGCCCAGCACGGCAACCGCGTCCATGATGCTGTTGTCGCTGCCGAGTTCAAGGACCAGTTCCCAGAGGTTCGCCTAGTCACCGTCGAGGACGTTTTCGGCGGCTGGGACAAAGTGCAGAAGGAGCATTTCGCCAAGGGCGGAGTGCTGGAGCAGATCTACGGCTCGCGCTGAGATCTGCCTATCTGACATCTGGAAAAGCCGGTCCAGCGCCGGCTTTTTCTCATTGAGCGGTGCCCGAAGCCAAATCCGGGCCAGATTGCCCGCCAAAGCCGCAAAACTTACGGAGTTTCAACGCCTTTCGGCTTGTATATCAAGTCTGTGGAATTTATCTCTGGTGGAAGCCGGAATGCGATGGGGACGAATCGTCATCCTTGGCCCTGTGCAACTCGCTGCGACTGGCAGCCGAAGTCGATGACGCGTTCAGGCAATGCTGACTAAAAAAGGCAAATACGGCCTCAAGGCCCTCGTGCATCTGTCGCAACTGCCTGCCGGCCAGTTGGCTTTCGTCGGCGACATCGCCACCGCCAACAACATCCCGAAGAAATTCCTCGACGCGATCCTGGGCGAGCTGCGCAATGCCGGCTTCGTGCAGAGCCGCAAAGGCAAGGACGGCGGCTACCGCCTCGCCAAGCCTGCCGCCGAGATCAAGATCGGCCATGTCGTGCGCGTGCTCGACGGGCCGCTGGCACCCATCCCCTGCGCCAGCCGCACCCAGTACCAGCCTTGCGACGATTGCGACGAGGCCACCTGCCAGATCAGACACATGATGCTCGAGGTCCGCCAGGCCATCGCCGGCGTGCTGGACAACCGCAGCCTGGCTCAGGTTCGCGACGCCGCCAATGACGACGTCGTTGCAGAGGCCATGCACCACGCCTGATCTGCCTGGTCTGGCTGTCCCTCTCTGTCAAAACGCGCGCCGGGCCTGACACCTCCTCCCGATCTTGAAGCTCGGCGGCAGCGTGCCGTTGACTGCTTGTCCGCTCCCACGCGGGTGATGAGGTCGTAGCCATCCGGCTCGGGCCTCTTGATGGCACAAGCCCCACTATCGGCGGCAAAGCGTGCCCGGCAAACGAATCCGCCAGACTCCTGCAATGGACACCTGCGATGTGGCTCGCCATCGGCCGCATGACGGCCATGGAGCGATTGCGCGGCAACCTGCCGGGGGGAAGACAGGACGCCGCTGCAGTTTCCACAAACCTGACCTTGGAAAGGCAAGCATGACCCGCCCCCTCCGTTACACGGCCTGCCTTGCCGCCGGCCTCGCATTCGCCCTGATGGCCGGCCCCGGCAAGACGCACGGCAACGAAGCCGCCGGTTCGATTGCGGCAAGTTCCGATGCGGCGAAACGCACGGTGTCGACCTTGACCGTATCGCGCGCCATGACCGAATGGACCCAGATATTCAGCGGCGTACTGGTGGCCCGCGAAGAGGTCGCCGTCGGAGCCCCGGCCGCAGAGCAGCGCATCGCCGAGGTCGAAGTCGAGGTTGGCGACCGCGTGACCGCCGGCCAGGTTCTGGTCCGGCTCGATCCGGAAATGCGTGACAACCAGTTGCGCGAGGCCGAAGGGCGCCTGGCGCGGGCGGCGGCAGCGCTGGCGCAACAAAAGGCCAAGGCCGAACAGGCGACGGCGGCGCTGAAGCGCTCCGAACCTTTGAAATCGGCAGGCATCATCTCCAGCCAGGCCTATGCCGAAAAGCTCTCCAACGAGGCGGTCGAGCGCGAGGGCGTGACACTGGCGCGTGCCGAGGTCAGCCAGGCCGAGGCGCAGCTCGCGGAATCGCGCCGCCAGCGCGACCGCAACGTCATCGTGGCGCCGGTCGGCGGCATCGTCTCGGAGCGCCAGGCAAACGCCGGCGCATTGACGGGATCGGAACCGCTGCTGCGTCTCATCCGCGACGGGGCCATCGAGATGGCAGCCGACATACCCGAGCGCCAGTTGCCGCTTCTGGCCGTGGGCCAGCCCGCCAGCATCGAGCTCGCCGGCACGAGCGACGCCCTGACCGGCAAGGTCAGGGTGGTCATGCCGAAGATCGATCGCGACAGCCGCCTCGGCGCGGCGCGCATCGCCATCGACGGCAATGCCAGGCTTTTTGCCGGCGCGTTCGGCCATGTCAGGATCGTCGTCGCCAAGCGCCAGGCGATCGTCGTCGACCATTCCGCCCTGCTCTACCCGGGTCGTGGCAAGGACAAGGCCGTGTTCGTGGTCGAGGACGGCAAGGTGGCGTTGCAGCCGGTCGAAACCGGCCTGGCCGACAGCAGCCGCGTTGAGATCGTCGGCGGCCTCGAGGAAGGCGATGTCGTTGTCGCCAAGGCAGGCCCGACCCTGCGCGAGGGCGACGCCGTCGCCCCGGTCGAAATCAACAACACCACCGGAAACATCCGCCCGTGACCAAGAACATCTCCGCCTGGGCGATCCGCAAGCCGGTACCTGTTGTCGTCCTTTTCATCGTGCTGACCTTGCTTGGCATGGCGTCTTACCTGCGCCTGCCGGTCAATGCCAATCCGAGCCTGTCGTTTCCGATCGTCACCGTCGCGGTAACCCAGCCGAGCGCTGCGCCGGCGGAAATGGAAAACCAGGTCACCCGCCGCATCGAGGCCGCGGTATCGGGCCTTGCCGGCGTGCAGAACATGCGCTCGACGATCAAGGACGGTGTGTCGACCACAACCGTCGAGTTCAGGATCGGCACCGATTCCGACCGGGCCGCCAGCGATGTGCGCGAGGCGGTGGGGCAAGTCCGGGGCGACCTGCCGCAATCGATCCAGGAGCCGATCGTCTCGCGCGTCGACGTCGAAGGCGGCGCGATCCTCTATTACGTCGCGCGTTCGCCTGGAATGTCGAACCTCGACCTCTCCTGGTTCGTCGAGGACACCGTCAATCGCGAGCTCCTGACCCTGCCGGGCGTGCAGAAGGCAGCGCGCTTCGGTGGCATCAACCGCGAAATCTCGGTCTCGCTCGATCCCGTCAAGCTGCAAGCCTATGGCGTCCCTGTCGACCAGATCAACACGGCCCTGCGCGAAGCAAACATCAATGTGCCCAGCGGCCGCGGCGAGATCGGCGACCGCGAGCAGTCGATCCGGACTTTGGGCAGCGTGCGTTCCCTCGAACAGCTTGCCGCCCTGTCGATCGCCCTGCCCGGCTATCGCTGGGTCCAGCTGCGCGACATCGCCACCATCGAGGACGGCCCGGCTGAGGCGCGCGGCTTTGCCCGCTTCAATGGCGACGCGGTGGTCGGCTTCTCGATCACGCGGGCAAAGGGCCACAGCGACACTGTCGTCGCCGCAGCCGTCGAGGCCCGCCTGCAGGAGATCCGCAAGGCCAATCCCGATGTGACCTTCGATCTCGTCATCAACAATGTCGAATACACGGTGGCGAGCTATGACGCGGCAGTGACCGCCCTTGTCGAAGGCGCGCTCCTGACGGTCCTGGTCGTGTTCCTGTTCCTGCGCAACTGGCGTGCGACCCTGATCGCCGCAGTCGCCATGCCGCTTTCGATCCTGCCCACCTTCGCGGTGATGGACCTTCTGGGTTTCACCCTGAACAGCGTCAGCCTGCTGGCGTTGACCCTCGTCATCGGCATCCTTGTCGACGACGCCATCGTCGAGATCGAAAACATCGAGCGCCATATCGACATGGGCCGGCGGCCCTACGTCGCCTCGATCGAGGCTGCCGACGCCATCGGCCTTGCCGTGGTGGCGACGACCCTGACGATCGTGGCGGTGTTTGCGCCCGTCAGTTTCATCGGCGGCGCCGTCGGCCAGTACTTCCGCCAGTTCGGCGTGACGGTTGCGATTGCGGTGATGTTTTCGCTGCTTGTCGCCCGGCTGCTGACCCCTTTGATGGCGGCATATCTGCTGCAGCCCAAATCCGGCGGCGGCCACGCCGTCGAACCGTCGCGCATGTCGCGCGGCTATCTCAGCCTGCTCGAATGGACGCTCGGTCACCGCAAGACCACGGTCGCGCTTGCCGGGCTGTTCTTCGCCGGATCGGTCCTGCTGCTGACGCAATTGCCGACCGGCTTCCTGCCCGCCTCCGACGGCAACGTCTCGACGGCACAGGTCACGCTGCCGCCGGGCTCGAAGCTCGACGAGACGGCGCGCGTGTCCGACGGCATCGTCAAGCGGCTGATGCAGCGCCCCGACGTCGAAAACGTGCTGGTGGTGACCGACGACGTCAACAAGGTGTCGCTGTTCATCAAGCTGAAGCCGCGCGCCGAGCGCGAACTCGACCGCAAGTCGTTCGAACTCGCCACCCTGCCGATATTCGCGGCAATCCCCGACATCCAGTACGTCTTCAGTTCGGACCAGGGCGGCAAGGAGGTCTCCATCAATCTCGCCGGCAACAACCCTGAAGAGCTCGATCGTGCCGCCGGCCGGCTGGAAACCGAAATGCGTGGCCTGCCGCAGCTGGCAAATGTCATGACCAACCGCGCGCCCATGGCGCCCGAACTCTTGATCCAGCCTCGTACCGAGGAGGCGGCGCGTCTTGGCGTGTCGGTGAGTTCGGTCGGCACCGTGGCGCGTATCGCCACGCTCGGTGAGACCGATGCCAACTCGGCCCAGTTCAATCTGGGCGACCGGCTGGTGCCGATCCGGGTCCGGCTGGACAGGTCGGCGCGCGGCGATCTCGATGTGCTGCGCCAATTGCCGATTGCGACCACTGGCGGCAAGACCATTCCGCTCGTGGCCGTTGCTGACATCCATTTCGGTGCGGAGGAAGGCAATGTCGAGCGCCTCAACGGCAAGCGCCTGCTGTCGGTCGAGGCCAATCTCAACGGCGTCACGCTCGGCGATGCCATGGCGGCGGTCCAGAACCTGCCGGCCCTGAAGAACCTTCCGATCTCGGTCACCAACGTCAAATATGGCGCCTCCCAGGAAATGTACGAGATGTTCAGGGGCTTCGCCATGGCGCTGCTGGCCGGCATCGCCATGGTGATAGCGGTGCTCATCCTGCTGTTCCGGAACTTCCTCCAGCCCGTCACCATCCTGGTCGCCCTGCCACTGTCGCTGGGCGGCGCGGCGATCGCGCTGATGCTTTATGGCGCGGCAATCGACCTGTCGTCGACCATCGGCATCCTGATGCTGATGGGAATCGTCTGCAAGAACTCGATCCTGATCGTCGACAACGTCATCGACAACCAGGCCGAGGGGCTGGATCGTCATGCAGCGCTGATCAAGGCGGGCGCCACCCGCGCCCGGCCGATCGTTATGACGACCATCGCCATGGTCGCGGGCATGATGCCCGCGGCCATCGGTTTCGGTGCCGATGCCGGCTTCCGCGCGCCGATGGCGGTCGCCGTCATCGGCGGGCTGATCACCTCGACCCTGCTCAGCCTGGTGGTGGTGCCGGTGGTGTTCACCTTCATGGACGACTTCAACAGCTGGGCCGGCCGCTGCCTCAAGCGGCTGACATCGGTGACCGAAGCGGACAAGGCCGAAGGTGCGGTGCCCGCTGATGCGGCCCGGGATCACGTTTCATCATGACCGGCCGCCCCCGCGGCCTAGACAACCCGGCGCAGCTGCACCGGGTGGCCGCGATAGGCCGGTGGGCGGTGCTCGTGCCGCTTGAAGGTCTTGCGCAGTTGCGGGATGACCTTGCGACCGAAGGCGCCGATGGCATCGGCGTCGTCGAGGCCGTGGACGATGAAATCCGTCACTCCCGCCTCGACGAAGGCGGCCAGCCGTCCAATCCAGGCTTCCGGCGATCGTCCGAGATGCCAGTCTTCGCCTCCCTCGCCGGCCTGGACAGGCAGCGAGAAACGAATCCGGCCGGCGCGGCCAAAAGGTTCCGCCGCGACCTTCACACGACCGATCAGGCGGACGGTCTCTCGCAGGCTGTCCGCCGGAAGCTCGAACCGGTCTGCATGCCTGCCGGCGACCTTGAGCGCGATGCCCGACAGCCCGCCGAGCTGGAGCGGCAGTTCAATGCCAGAAACCGGCTTGAGCGGCACGAAGCCGGCATCCACGCGATAGAATGCGCCCTCATGATCGAATGGGGCTGCATTGGCCCACAGCCGCTTGAGCAGCGTGAGATATTCGTCGGTGCGGCCGAGATTGCCGACGAGATCGTCATCCTCGCGTACCTCACGCCAGTTGCGGTGCGAGGGCACGCGCAACGACAGCCTCCCCGCTCCCAATTGTTCGAGTGCGGCGAACTGCCGGGCAGCAACGACCGGGGCTACGATACCCGGCCAGTGCGAAACCAGCACCCCGAGCGAGCCAGTGGCGCGCAAGGCGAGCAGCGCCAGATCCATGTTGGCCAGCAACCCAGCCATGTCGTCGACCAGGACGCGGCTGAAACCGGCGTCCTCGATCTGCCGGAGGCGCTGCACAGCAAGTGCTGTGTCCGAAAAGAAGGATGGGTGAAGTTCTTCGCTGTCGGCAACGCCGCCCGGGCAATGGGTGAAGTCGATCTGCATCGCAAACTCCTTCATCTTGTCTGGAATCGTTGAGGCGCCGCCCGCGCCGGTTCACGCGTTACTCGAAAAACCTTCATCGGTTGGGTTGAGAACATTGGCACCCACCTGCGGGCGCAAATGACGGCCGCTCTAGTGGACCAGGCCGACCACGATTGCCACGGTGAAGCAGAACGACACCGTGAACACGAGATAGGAAGCGAGCCGTGCAAGGCTGACCGGCTTGCCGGCGGCGACCGCCACCTGGGCGGAACGGCCGTTCGAGAGATACTGGGTCTGTGCCATCGCAATCTCCATCATGCCGTTAGTCTATAAAATTAATAGACTTTGTCGATTGCTAATTTTGGCAAAATTGTGAAACGCCTTGCTCACCGGTGCGCTGCCATGAGCAAATTGTCCCTCGACCCGCTATGGAAAACCGGCCCAGTGGGCAGGGCCGACCACGCTCCGGAGCTTCACCGGAACTACAAAATCGTTCAAAAACAGAGAGATAAATCGGCCGCTTTTCATCTCGCACCTGGGAGGCAAAAAAATCCCGAAGATGCATCGGCATCTTCGGGACACGTTCAGATAGCGGATTGCTCTGGGATCAATAGCCGCGCGGGCACGCCGCGAGGTAGATCTGGCCATAACGATCGCGATAGCGGCACTGGTTTGGTTCGTTGGCACGGCCGATCAGCGCGCCGGCAACGGCGCCCACGGCACCGCCGACAAGCGCGCCTTCGGCGCGGTTACCAGGTGCAGCAACAGCACTGCCGATCGCAGCGCCGCCGAGGCCACCGATGGCGGCACCCTGCTCGGTCTGGGAACAGGCGGCAAGCGGCACCAGAAGAGCAAGACTCAAAACCAATTTCTTCATCACCGTCACTCCGAAACAGATTGAATTGCCCACCGGAGTAAAAATGCGCGGCAGGCAAAAACGATCCATCGCATCCTAAATACGTGGAATCGTTGAGTCCCTTCGACTGACTTCATGCATCGGCAATCCGGCATGAATCAGGCAGCCATACGACTGCAATCGGGCCCTGGCCCGATCTGTCGGGTCACCCCGTGGTCATCCGCTTCATGACGTCGGTCCGCCAGTAGAACTGGTGCAGCAATGCCGCGGCAACGTGAATGCCGATCAGCACCCACATCAGCATCTTCAGCGGCCCTGAGTGAATGGACCCGACCGCTTGCGCGCCGAAATAATAGGCGGCGATGCCCGACAGCGGCATGGCGAAGAACAGGGCGTAGAACGCGACATGGCTGACTTTTGAGGCAAGCTTGAGCAGTGGCGGCTCGCCCGGCGGCTCCTCAGGCGCACCCTGGACCAGCCGCAACATCAGTCGCAGCGCGGCAAGCCCGAGGATAGCGATGCCGACATAGGCGTGGATGTTCGCCGACGCCACCTGATCGGCCGTCGGCGTCTCCCCTCGCCGCACCAGGTGCCCCCACCTGCTCATGCCGTCGGCAAACAGGAGATTGAAGCCGATGAGCAGGACCATGCCCCAATGAATGATGCGCTGCGGCAGACTGAAGGCACTGGGGGCGTCGACCATATCGTTCTCCAATTTCACTGACGGTCCCCCGAAACCTGCCACGAGGCGAATGGTTCAATCCTGATCGCAAAAATTCAGGCTGGCCCGAACTGTAAGCATGCCACATGCGACAATGATAGGATGACCGATCAAGGCACAGCATCCTTGATCCAGGTCAAGCGTCGCTGCAGCGCCAAATCCGCGACCATCGGGCACGCTGGCAGTTGCGGTGCAGGTGCCAATCCGCCGGGCGGTTCCAATTGCCGCCCAGCCTTGTTAGGCTTGGGCCATGAAGGCGATGGCACAAGGCTTCCTCGGAACCATCCTGTCCCTTGTTCTGCTTTCGGCGGCGGGCTGCGCGTCGCAGGCAGGCTCTTCCACCCGGAACGATGCGTCCCGATACGACACGATGTCCTGCGCCGATCTCAATGTGGCGATGGGCGATGCCGCAAAGGGTATTTCGACAACCGCCATCAGCAGGGGCAAGGTCGCCCATTGGAACGTGCCCGTCTGGGCGCCCGGCGGCGCCAAGGCCGTTGGGCTCATCGAGGAACGCCAGAGCGCGCGGATCGAGCGCCTTCGCCAGCAGCAGGCGGCAATCGACGCGGCCAGAAGGCGCCAGTGCCGGTAGGAGCTCTCTCAGCAAGCCAAAATACGCGCGGCTGATCGAACCGCAAAGCCCCCGCTCTGCCGGCCGGCATCGATGACGCTGCCTGGTTGCGCGGCTCCGCAAAGTCCGCGTCGCCTCACATGGTGCCTAAGGCACGAAAACCGCACTTCGCGTTCTGCAGATGCAGAACCAGAAGATCAGCAGAAATATTTGATTTATTTGGGGAAGAAGTGGTGGGTGCGACAGGGATCGAACCTGTGACCCGCTGATTAAGAGTCAGCTGCTCTACCAACTGAGCTACGCACCCACACCGTCGTTTCAGCGACCGTGGCCGGCATATAGCCAACACACTTTCGCCTGTCCACCCCTCAAATGCCGGCAAGGCCTCTGCTCGGCTGGGGCGGCATCATCGATGCCACGGCCTGGTTACGCAGGCTCAGCATCGCCGACATGAGGCACAATGCCTGAAAACCGCATTCCGCGCTCCGGATGACCGGAACCGAAAGATCAGCGGAAGTATTTGATTGTTTGGAGAAGAAGTGGTGGGTGCGACAGGGATCGAACCTGTGACCCGCTGATTAAGAGTCAGCTGCTCTACCAACTGAGCTACGCACCCACACAGTCGTTTCAGCGACCGTGGCCGGCATATAGCCAACGCATTTTTGCCTGTCCACCCCTCCAGGAGCTTTTTCTTCAAGTCGGCAAAAATTCCTGCCTGTCAGGCGAAGATCGCCCCTTCAGCCACCCGCACAGCGTGCCCGCCTATGCGCGCCGCAACCAGATTTCCGCCTGCGACATCCAATTCGAGCCTGATTTTCGACGGACGCCCCATCTCGATCCCCTGTTCGATCCAGAATCGCGACACGCCGTCAGTTGGTTTGTCGAATTGCATGATGGCGCCGGCAAAGGCGGCCGCGGCCGATCCGGTGGCCGGGTCTTCGTAGGATGGACTGCCTGGAACGATCATGCGGGCGTGGAAGGCATTGTCGTGGCCCACCGTCTCACGGCAGTAGACATAGGCGCTGGCGACGGCGGAATCGCTCTTGCGGGGCGAAAACGTGAACCACGCCTCATTGTCGAACCGGACCCTGGCCGCGACCTTCGTGTCGGCCACCGGCACGGTTATGTAAGGCACGCCGGCCGACCACAGCGAAACGCGGTGATTCTCGAAGCCGATCTCGTGCGGGGACAGGCCAAGGGCGGCGGCAACCGCGTCGCTGCTTGCGGCCAGTGGCAACGGCTCGGGAAGTTTCGGCAGGTCGAATTCGGCAAACAGGCTGTTTCCGATCTTGTTCACCGCACAGCGCACGAGGCCGATATTTTCCTCCAGCACGAAAATGCCGGCCAGATCGCTGTCTTGCGCCATCTCGGTAAGGGCGATCGCCGTGCCCACCGTCGGATGGCCGGCAAACGGCATCTCGTAATCTGGCGTGAAGATGCGCACCTTCGCCTTGTGGGTGGGCGTTTTCGGCGGCAGCACAAAGGCCGTTTCCGACAAATTGAACTCACGCGCGATCGCCTGCATCGAGGCCGTGTTCAGGCCATTGGCCTCGACGACGACGGCAAGCGGATTGCCGGCAAGCCTGTCTTCGGTGAAGACGTCGTAGATAAAATACTTGCGTCCGCTTCTCATGTTTGCTCCTTCTGCCGCCGGCTATGTGAACTAAAATTAATTTGAATTCCGGGGTCTTACGGCCGATCTGTGGACCAGAAGGGATTTCGAGGGATAATTGGGGACAGGGTTGGATCAGCTTGTCAATCGCCCAGAAGGCGCCACCGCAGAGACCATCGAGAAGGCGCTGGGGCTGGACAGCAAGGGCCGCGCGCGCCGTCGCCGCAAGGGCTGGCTCTGGCTCGTGCTTGCCCTGGCGCTGGTTGCCGGCAGCTATGCAGCATACTCGCTTCTTGCCACGCCCTCCGAACGTGTCGTCTACACCGCCCAGCCCGCCGAGATCGGCGACCTGACCGTCGAAGTATCGGCGACAGGCACCCTGCAGCCCCTGGTCCAGGTCGACATTTCGAGCGAGCTGTCGGGCGTGGTCCGGTCCGTCGCCGTGGTCGAGAATCAGCAGGTAAAGAAGGGTGACGTGCTTGCAGCCCTCGACACGACGAGGCTGAGCGCCCAGATCGAGCGCGCCGAAGCTTCGGCCAAGGCCGCCGCGGCCAAGGTCGAGGACGCCCGCACCACGCTGTCGCAGAACGCCCAGGCACTTGTGCGTGCACAGGAACTGGCCAAGCGCGGCATGACCACCACCCAGGCGCTCGAGGCCGCCACTGCCGAGCGCGACCGCGCCCAGAGCGCGCTTGATATGGCCGAGGCCAACCTCGCCATAGCAGAGGCCGATCTCAAGCTGCAGCAGGCCGATCTCGCCAAGAGCACCATCTATGCGCCCATCGACGGCGTGGTCCTCACACGCTCGGTCAATCCCGGCCAGACCGTCGCCTCCTCGATGCAGGCGCCGGTGCTGTTCGTGATCGCCGCCGATCTGTCCAAGATGGAGCTGAAAGCCGCCGTCGACGAAGCCGATATCGGCAAGGTCGCCCAGGATCAGAACGCGCGTTTCACCGTCGACGCCTTTCCCGATCGCCGCTTCGACGCCTCGATCCGCGACATCGCCTATGCCTCGGTCACCACCGACGGCGTGGTCACCTACAATGCCTGGCTTGAGGTCGCCAATGACGAGTTGCTGCTGCGTCCCGGCATGACCGCCACGGTCTCGATCATCACCCGCGAGGCCAAGGGCGTGCTGACCGTGCCGGCCACGGCCTTCCGCTACCGGCCCACGCAGGCGGCGCGCAGCCAGGGCTTCAGCCTGCAGAACCTGTTCATGGGGCGGCCGACGCGCGGCCCCGCAGATCGCAGCCGCCCCGCGTCGACGCCGACTGACGGCTCGCGCACCATCTACATACTCAAGAACGGTGCGCCGGTCGCCGCCAGGGTCAAGACCGGCGCCACCGACGGCGACAGGACCGAGATCGTCTCCGGCCTCAATGCCGGCGACCAGGTCATCACCGCGTCGTCTTCCGCCAGATCCAATTGAGCGCGGCCATGGCTGACGCTCCGTTCATCGTCTTCGACAAGGTCTGGAAGACCTATGGCCACGGCGAAGCCGAGGTCAACGCGCTGGCCGGCATCGACCTGTCGATCCGCCAGGGCGAATTCGTGGCCATCATGGGGCCTTCCGGCTCGGGCAAGTCGACGGCGATGAACATTGTCGGTTGCCTGGATACGCCAAGCGCCGGCCGATACGGCTTCATGGGCGTCGATGCGGGCCGGCTGGACCGCAACCGCCGCGCCGTGCTGCGAAATCTCTACATCGGCTTCGTCTTCCAGGGTTACAACCTGTTGCCGCGCACGACCGCCGCCGAAAATGTCGAGCTGCCGCTGATCTATCGCGGAGTACCTACCCATGAGCGGCGCGAGCTCGCCATGCAGGCGCTTTCGGAAGTCGGCCTGCAGGGCCGCGAACATCACACCCCTGCCGAGCTGTCCGGCGGCCAGCAGCAGCGCGTTGCGATCGCCCGCGCCATCGTCACGCGCCCGACGCTGCTCGTCGCCGACGAGCCCACCGGCAATCTCGATACGGCGCGCAGCCACGAGATCATGGATCTTTTGACGCGCCTCAACCGCGAACATGGCCTCACCGTCGTCATGGTCACCCACGAGGCCGACATCGCCGCCTATGCCGGGCGCAACATCGCCTTCCGCGACGGGCATGTCGCCTCGGACACGCTGAAGACGGAGGTCGTTCGCGCATGATCTGGGAAACCGTCCGGCTCGCCCTTCGCTCCGTCCGCCGCAACGCGCTGCGCTCCTTCCTGACGTTGCTCGGCATCGTCATCGGCGTCGCCGCCGTCATCGCCATGCTGACCATCGGCAGCGGCACCACCGAAAAGGTCAAGGCCGATATCTCCCAGCTCGGCAGCAACCTTTTGGTGGTGCGCGCCGGCCGCCCTCCTGCCCCTGGCTCCGCGCCGCAGCAGACGATCCGCCCGCTCGGCGAAAAGGAGGTGGCAGCGCTTGTCTCTCATCTCGAAGGCGTGCGCGCCGTCTCGCCCGCCTCGCAGAAGCAGGTCCGCGTCGTCTTCGCCACCGAAAGCCTGACATCTTCGGTGACGGGGACCGACAATGCATTTCTCGATGCCCGCAACTGGAAGGTCGCGGCAGGACGACCATTCAGCGAGTCGGAACAACGCGGCGGCGTCAATGTCTGCCTGATCGGCCAGACCGTGCGCCAGCAGTTCTTCGGCGCCGGCGAACCGGATGGCGCGTCCATCCGCGTCGGCCGCATGAGCTGCCGCGTCGTCGGCGTGCTCGAGCCCAAGGGTTATTCAGGTTTTGGCCAGGACCAGGACAATGTCGTTTTGATGCCGCTTTCGGCGTTCCAGCGCCGCATCGCCGGCAATCGCGACATCGAGACCATCTATATCGCCGCTGACGACACCACGCCGACGTCGGTCGTCCAAACCCGCATCGAGGACATCCTGCGCGACACGCGCCGTGTCACCGCCGACCGCGAGGACGACTTCTCCGTCCGCGACATGACCCAGATTGCGGACGCCATGGCCAGCGCCACCACCACCATGACCGGCATGCTCGGCGCCGTCGCCGGCGTCAGCCTGCTGGTCGGCGGCATCGGCATCATGAACATCATGCTGGTGTCGGTCACCGAGCGAACGCGCGAGATCGGCATACGCCTGGCCATCGGCGCGCATGAGAAACACATCCTCATCCAGTTCCTGGTCGAAGCCACTGTGCTCTCGTTGCTCGGCGGCCTGATCGGCATAGCGATTGGCCTGGCGCTGGCCGGCGCCGCATCGCTGGCGCTGTCGATACCCTTCGCACCGAGCCTGGCGGTCGTGCTGCTCGCCGTCGGCTTCTCGGCGCTGATCGGCATGGTCTTCGGCTTTTTCCCGGCGCTGCGCGGCGCCCGCCTCGACCCGATCGACGCCCTGCGCCACGAATAACGCTACTGCTTCAGCACCGTGTTGGACGTGCCCTTCTCGACCTGGTCGATGACAAGCAGCTTGACCGGCTCGGAACCGACATTGGCGCCCTGGTGCCAGGTTCCGATCATCTCGACGATGAAGTCGCCCTTCTTGTAGCTCGTGCTCTTGCCGGTATCGACATTGGTCACCTGCAACTGCCCCTCCAGCACATAGGCATAGCGGGCGGATGGGTGCATATGAACGGGAAGCTTGGCGCCTGGCGGTATCTCGAAGGACGACACCAGCACCTGCACGTTCTTCTGCGGCAGCACGATCGGCTGCCCGCTCGCGGTCTCGGTGACGGACGCAAGCGGCGTCACCACCACCTTGGCGGCGGGTGTGGTGTCGAGAGCGGCTGCCGCGATTGCTTGGGCAAGTAGCCCTGCCGCGGCGATGCCGAAGAATGCTCGTGATGAAACCGCAGTCACGCCAGTCCCCCCTTGTTGCCTCGCGCAGGAGACTGAAGCAGGGCTTGGGCGCAATCAAGAGGCAGGAGAGGCGTGGCAACCGATCGGTCAGCGCTGAGAAAAATGCCACTCCACCAGCGAATGCATATGCGGCATCAGCCCTTCAGGCAGGTCGTGCATGCCGCGGATGATGACAGGTCCCTCGATCTCCGGATCCGGGTCGGTAGCGACGAAGGCGCGGATGCGCTCGGCGAGTTCAGCCGCCGTCTCGGCCGCACGGAAGCAGCGGACGATGACGGTCCCGCTTTCGACCGACAGCGCATGGCAGCGCTCCTCACGCTCCGCCCGGCCGAGGTCCAGACCGGTTTCCTCGCGCACCTCGCGCAGCATGTTGTAGTCGAGGTCGACGAGACCGTCGCGAAAGTCCTCGGGCTCGAAGGAGCCGGCGGCAAAATAGACCTTTCCGGCATTGGCCGTGTGGCTGCCCATGCGGATCGCAACCAGCGCATTGTCGCTTGAGATCAGCATGGCATGGGCAAAGGCATGTTCGGCGCTGCTGACGGGCTTGAGCTTGCGCCACAGCATGAAGGTCGAAAACCGCACCGCATGACAGCGCCCGACGAGCCTGTTGTCGCGATAGGCAAGCTCCGACAGCAACACCACGACGCCGTCGAACAACGCCGGCCGCGCTGCCTTCTCGTCGTGCCAGTTGGCCGCGATCGCCTCGGCATTGTCGCGTTCGAAGGGATGCGGTTCGGCAACGAGGCGCACGTCGACGACGTCGACCGGAAGGATCACGTTGCGCGGAATGTCAAAGGCCAAGGCGAGCACTCTCAGGCGATATCGAGGGTGACGGCGACGGGGCAATGGTCGGAGGCCTTGGGCCTGTCCCAGCCGGCGCGCGGATAACGTTCGACCTCCTGGCCGGGCGGAAAGACGGTGCGCCAGGGCTGGCCGCGGCGCACGATGTCGGGCCTCGCCTGCACATTGCTCCGTGCCAGCGATGGCGACAAGAGGATGTAGTCGAGCTGGCACAGGTGCCGCTCCTGCGGACCGCGCGTATGGTAGAGCGTCCAGCGCTCCATCTCCGGCAGGCGCTCGACCACGTTCTCTGCAAAGCCGTCAGCCAAGAGCACGTCGAGGCACGAGCCCGTCTCGTTGACGGGCGTGAAGCTGTAGCCCTGGTAGCTGTCGCCGCCGATCACCAGCTTCTGGCGATAGTCGTTCATGTCGCCGCAGATCACCCAGCGCTTGTCGGCGACATGATCCTTGCCGAAGCGGTCCTCGATGATGCGCCTGACGGCCTTGGCCTCGGCGATGCGGATCGGCATGGTCGCGTCGCGGCCGTTCAGGCCATTGCGCGGCGAGCCCATCGACTTGAAGTGCACCGAATAGATGGTCAGCGGCTTGCCGCCGATCTTGACGTCGATCTCCAGGCAGTCGCGGCGGAAGATGCGTTCGAACGGCTCCTGCCCCAGTGCTGCGAGTTCCGGCGTGTGCAGCCCGAACTGCTCGAAGGTCACATGCGCGTGGCTGGTCATGCGCACGAACTCGATCGGCTGGCCCTGCGCGGTCTCGGCCCGCATCATCACAGCCACGTCGATGCCACGGCTGTCGTTGCCGGAGGTCGTGTATTTGTGCTGGTAGCCCTGCCCGACCATCTTGAACAAATAGCCATATTCGAAGGCCTTCAGCGCCTCGATATTGTCGACCTCCTGCAGGCAGATGATGTCGGCGCGTGTCTCGGCGATGGCGAGCGCGGTCAGTTGCCGCATGTCATCGGCATGCGCAATGGCACGGGCCTGCTCGAGCACCCTGTACTCGGCCTCGCTGTGTATCTCGAACAGCGCAAGCGTTCGATCCTCGTTGAGCTGATTGCGATAGCCGGAATAATCGAACCTGTTCATCAGGTTCTCGACATTGAAGGTGGCAAGGCGCAGCGACATGGACGCGAGCATTGCCCGCAAGATGCGTCAAACACAAGCCCCGTCGGGGGCAAGCAAGTCGTTCATTGCACGTTCAGGCTGCGCAGCGGAAAATGCGGCACCTGGATCGAAACTGTGGGCTGGGGCCTTTGGGATTCGGACTATGGAGACGACCATGCAACGCACCCTTTCATCCCTTGCCCGTTCGGGACTTGTCGCCCTCGGCCTTGTCGCCGGCTTGCCCTTTGCCGTATCGGCCGGGCCGATCAGCCTGGGGTCCATGCCATTGGCCAACGCCCAGCCAACGGATCTCACCCCCATTCCAGTCCAAAGTCGCTGCGGCAGCCTGCCGGGATGCCGCGATAGCTGGAGCCGTGAAAACTGGCGTCAGGATGGCTGGCGCCGCGACGATTGGCGACGTAACGATTGGCGTCGTGACGGCTGGAGGGACGACTGGCGCTGGCGGCACCGCCCGCAGCACCGGCGCAACTTCAGCGGCACCGGAATCTACCTGAACTTCGGCATTCCGGCGTACCGCTATTACGAGCCGCGTTACTACCAGCCACGTTATGTCCAGCCGCGCCGCATCTATCGCGGCGAGGCATCTTCGGCCCATGTCCGCTGGTGCTATAACCGCTACCGTTCGTATCGGGCCTGGGACAACACCTTCCAGCCCTACAACGGCCCCCGCCAACAGTGCTGGTCGCCTTATCGCTGAACACGCTCGCCTGGTCGGTCTGCCGCGTCGGCGCGGCAGATCGCATAACATGATATTTACAAGTCAAGTGTATGAAGCCGTCGGAGATGCAGCCACGCGGCCGCACCGAAGAGCCGACCGATGACCGACGAGACCGAAGCCAAACCTCAGCGCGAGCACCGCAATCGTGTGCTCAAGGGCGCGACGATCATCACCGGCGTCAAGAACTCCGAGATCGCCGTCACCATCCGCAACCAGAACAGCGGTGGCGCCGAACTGCGCGTGCCGCTGGACGCACGCGTGCCCGAACGCTTCCTTCTCTATGTTCCGGTCGACGGCATCGGCTACCGTGCGGTTGTCCGCTGGCGCAAGAGCGAGCGCGTCGGCGTCGAATTCGAAGGCACCGAGGCCAAGCCCGCCTGGCATTATGGCTGACGAGCCGGTTTCCACAATCAGCCAATGAAAAAGGCCGGCGGATCGCTCCGCCGGCCTTTTTCTTGCAGCTGTCGCTGCAGGACTTCTTAGTTCTTGGCCTTGTCGACCAGCTTGTTCTTGGAGATCCACGGCATCATGCCGCGCAGCTTGGTGCCGACTTCCTCGATCTGGTGAGCGTCGTTCATGCGGCGGATGCCCTTGAAGCGGGCTGCGCCCGAACGGTATTCCTGCATCCAGTCAGAGGTGAACTTGCCGGTCTGGATGTCGTGCAGCACGCGCTTCATCTCGGCCTTGGTCTCGGCGGTGATGATACGCGGACCCGTGACATATTCGCCCCACTCGGCGGTGTTCGAGATCGAGTAGTTCATGTTGGCGATGCCGCCTTCATAGATCAGGTCGACGATCAGCTTCACTTCGTGCAGGCACTCGAAATAGGCCATCTCAGGCGCGTAGCCGGCTTCCACCAGCGTCTCGAAACCGGCGCGGATGAGCTCGACCAGACCGCCGCAGAGGACCACCTGCTCGCCGAACAGATCGGTTTCGCACTCTTCCTTGAAGTTGGTCTCGATGATGCCCGAACGGCCGCCGCCGACGCCGCAGGCGTAGGAGAGCGCGAGGTCAAGGGCGTTGCCCGAAGCGTCCTGGTGAACGGCGACCAGGCACGGCACGCCGCCGCCCTTCTGGTATTCGCCGCGCACGGTGTGACCCGGGCCCTTCGGCGCGATCATGACGACGTCGACCGAAGCCTTCGGCTCGATCAGGCCGAAATGCACGTTGAGGCCATGGGCGAACGCAATGGCCGCGCCGTCGCGGATGTTCGGAGCGATCTCGTCGCGATAGATGTCGGCCTGCAGTTCGTCGGGGGTGGCCATCATCATCAGGTCGGCCCACTTGGCGGCTTCCGCCACGGTCATGACCTTGAGGCCGTCGGCCTCGACCTTCTTGGCGGTCGCCGAGCCGGCCTTCAGGCCGATCACCAGCTCCTTGGCGCCCGAATCCTTGAGGTTCAGCGCATGCGCGCGACCCTGGCTGCCGTAGCCGATGATGGCGACCTTCTTGCCCTTGATCAGATTGAGATCGGCATCACGATCGTAATAGACACGCATTGGTGGGTTCCTTCCCGTTTGCAGTCAAAGGGCCTTCGGCCCGGTTTTCGCTCCATGAAGAGCCAGGAACTGCTGCGTCGCGCGCACGGCATCGCCGTCCATCTCCGCCTCAGTCAATTTCAGCCGGTCGCCGAGCAGAAGTCTGATCTGCACGTCGCGGGCGACCAGCCCAAAGAATGTCCTAAATGCCGTCTCGGCATCGTCGAATTCGAGTAGCCCTGCCTCGCGGCCGGCTTCCAGCACCGGCTTCAGGCGCCGGCCCAGCGCAAAGCGACCGCGCTCGAGCACGATGGCGCCGAGGTCGCGCTTGTCCGATCCGGCATGCACGACCCCAACCCGGTTCAGCGCAATCGAGGTGTCGCTTGAGATCACCCGCAGCCAGTCGGAGGCAAAACGTTCGAGGCTGGCGGTCAGTGCGGCAAGGTCAAGGCCCTTGCGGTCCACCGGCGTGACGCGAACCTTGGCCGCCTGCCACTGCACGGTGGCGGTCAGCAGGCCGTCACGGTCGCCGAACCATTTGTACAATGTTTCCTTGGAGCAGCTGGCGCGGCGCGCAACCGCCGTCATGGTCAGGCGGTCGCCTTCCTCGACGAGCAGGCGCAGCACGGCGTCGAGCACGTCCTGCTGACGCGCTGTCGGCCCCTCGCCTTCCATCATCTCGGTGGTTGTCTGCAACATCGTTCCCAGCCTGTCGCGCTCCGTCGGCTCGCTCCAAAGGAGCCGTACCGTACGTTACGGTTCGGCTTATGCCGCAATTTTCAAGGCCCCGCAATGGGCAAGTGCGCGGTGTTCAACAAATGTCGCTTGGTCGCACACCATGCATATGCACCCGGCAGGCCGGCCCCGCCCTCACCGCGGGAGATTTGGCTTGCCAGAGTTCCGCCGCTCCAAGAATATGATCTGGCCCGAACTATGCTGGAGTCATGAAAATGAAAGCCTTGCATAGAGCATTTTGGATCGTCTCATTCCTCATCTTGCTGTTCGGAAATCACACGACGTACGCCGCCGATCGTTATGAACAGCTATTCAGAGGAATGCTCACCCTCGCCGTCGAAGGAAATCCGGAGGCCCAATATCATCTGGGAATGATGCACAACAATGGCATCGGCACCGAAGCCAATCCAAGCGAAGCCTTCGAGTGGTTTCGCAAATCAGCCGCCTCGGGCGATCCGCTCGCGGCCTATAAGGTTGGATGCTATTACGACGGGCAATTTCCAGGTGTCGTTCCCGAGAACAATGTTCTCGGCCTGAAATACAAGCTGGTTGCCGCCGAGCAAGGCTATCATCTGGCCCAGACCTCAGTCGCCGAACACTACTACGCCGCGCAACAGTACGACGAGGCGATAAGATGGTGGACGGAAGCTGCAAAACAGGGCGAACCGACCGCAATCCGCCGGCTCAGCACCGTTTATGAGCAAGGTGAAATCGCGCCAAGGGACCTGGCGCTCAGCTATCGCTATCTTTTGATGTTCGCGCAGATGCCTGGCGTAACCTCTGACCAGTCGACAAAAGTCGCGAGGGACACCGTTTTCGCGCAACTCAGCCCCGAACAATTGACCGAGGCCTCGGCCGCCGGCGCTTTCGTCGCGCAACCGACACCCCTAACCCAAGAGGCACAGTCGGGTTTGATGGAGGCGATAAGGCTGTACGCGCTCAATCCGCGCTGACCACCTAAAGCAGTCGAGGAGGTAAACCGAGATCGACCGCCTCGACCAGGAAGTCGAGCAGCGCCCTCACCCGTGCCGGCACCGGGCCGCCGCTACCAAGGAAGACTGCATGGACGTCTTCGAGGTCGCCGGGATTGGCCTGTTCGAGCACGGCAACCAGCCTGCCGGCCGCGAGGTCGTCGCGCACCTGGAACGCCGCCATCCGCGCAAGCCCGAGGCCGGCCAGCGCGAGCGCGCGCAAAGCCTCGCCATCGCTTGCCTGCGCGTTGCCGGTGGGCGCGACCTCGACAACGACGCCGTCCTGCAAAACCGGCCATCCCGGCATGCTGCGCACATAAGACGGGCCAAGCAGATTATGCCCTTTCAATTCTTCAGCACTGCGCGGCATCGCGCGCGTCGCGAAATAGGCCGGCGCGCCGACAATCGTCATGCGGGTTGCGCCGAGTTTGCGTGCGACAAGGCTGGAGCTCTTCATCGGACCGGCCCGGATCGCCACGTCTGCCCGCGCCTCGAGCAGGTCGACAACCGTGTCGGACAAGGCGACGTCGACCGAAATATCGGGATACCGGGCCAGGAACCGTGGCAGCAGCGGCAAAAGGAAATGTGTCCCGAAAGGCACATTGGCGTTGACGCGCAGGCGTCCGCGCGGCGCTTCGCCTGATGCCGCGCATTGCTCCGCCTCCTTGAGATCGGCAAGGATGACGACACTGCGCTCATAAAAGGCGCAGCCTTCGGGTGTCAGTTGCAGACGGCGGGTCGAGCGATTAACCAGTCGTGCTCCGAGGCGGCTCTCCAGCCGCGACACCAGCTTGCTGACGGCCGATGGCGACATCGCCAGCGTCCGCGCCGCGGCCGAAAACCCGCCGCATTCCACCGCCCGGGCAAACACTTCCATCTCGCCGAAGCGGTTGACGTCGACACGCATCATTGTGAACTCACGTCATAAATACTGAGATGAAACGACGTCTAATTCATCCTGATCCTTAAGTCCATATCAGCAGTCCACAGGAGATTTGGATGATGAAAACCAACACCGCACTCATCGTCGGCGCCCATGGCGTCATCGGCAGCAATCTCGCCAGCCATCTGGCAGCACTCGGCAACTGGAACATTGTCGGGCTGTCCCGACGCGGTGGCCCGAGCCAGGGCCAGATCCGCCATGTCGCGGTGGATCTGCTTGATATCAAGGACGCCAGGGAAAAGCTCGGCAGCCTGAGCGACGTCACCCACATCTTCTACGCCGCCTATCAGGACCGGCCAAGCTGGGCGGAACTGGTCGAGCCCAATGTCGCCATGCTGCGCAACGTCGTCGACACGGTCGAGCCGGCAGCCAAGAACTTGCGCCACATCAGCCTGATGCAGGGCTACAAGGTCTATGGCGCACATCTCGGGCCGTTCAAGACGCCGGCACGCGAGACCGACGCCAAGCACATGCCGCCCGAATTCAACATCGACCAGCAGGATCTTCTGGAAGACCGGCAGCAAGGCAAGAGCTGGAGCTGGTCGGCACTGCGCCCCTCTGTTGTCATCGGCCAGGCACTGGGCAACCCGATGAACCTCGCGATCGCCATCGCCGTCTATGCCTCCATGTCCAGGGAACTCGGCCTGCCGCTGCGTTTTCCCGGCAAACCCGGCGCCTATGACAAGATCATCGAGATGACCGATGCCGACCTGTTGGCACGGGCCACCGTCTGGGCGGCAACAGACGAACGCTGCGCCAACCAGGCGTTCAACATCACCAATGGCGACCTGTTTCGCTGGAACGAGATGTGGCCGCAGATCGCCGCAAACTTCGGCATCGACACAGCCCCGCCCTTGCCGATGTCGCTCGACACCATCATGGGCGACAAACAGCCGCTTTGGGACAAGATGAAGGCCCGGCATGGGCTGGTCGACACGCCTTACAGCGACGTGTCGTCCTGGCGCTTCGCCGACTTCGTCTTCGGCTGGGACTACGACTTCTTCGCCGACGGCAGCAAGGCGCGCCGCTTCGGCTTCCACGAATTCGTCGACACTGAGGAGATGTTCATGCGCACCTTCGGCGAGCTGCGCCAGCGCCGGATCATTCCCTGATCGGCGGAGCTTCGGCCACATCAGCGCCGACGCGTTGTGCACACAGGCCTTCTGTGCCCTACCAGCGACCGAGGCCAAGCAGCCTACTGTCCGTAGGGCGCAAGATAATGCGCGGGGATGGCGACCGTGAACAGTGCCCCCGACAGCGCCATGACGATCAGCCCCGCAAACAGCGCGCCCAGCCCGGCAAAGCCGCCGAGCAGGGTTGCGCCCAGCATCGGCCGGCTCGCGCCGACGTTCCAATAGGCCGCGCAGCCGACGTGAACGAACAGCGCGAGCACGCCGAGGAAATAATACGGCGCAAAGAACCAGTGCCAGGGTGCCGCGAAAAATCCCGCGGCCGCGTAGCGAAAGTCGGTGTCGAGGCCAAAGGCGGCGCGTCCGGCGATGACGGCCGTGACATGAACAAGCAGGAACAGCGCGAGATAGCCACCTGACAGGGCCTGCGCCCACGCGGCCACTCCCTTGATCCTGGTCAGGTTGCGCACCAGCATGAACAGCCCGCTGCCGACCTGCCACAGGATGAGGCCGATCAAGGCCACTTCGACATATGGCTGCCGATAGATCTGCCGTGCCTTCGCCATGAAGGCGATGTGCGTCTCCTGCCCGCCCAGACCGACGAGATGGTTGGCCATGTGCAAAAGCACGAAAAACCCGATGAAAAACGCCGACAAGGCGTGAAGACCACGCAGCCCCTGCCGCGCCAGTTGGTCGTCGTCCTTCATCTGGCCCCCTCCTGGATCAGACGCAATTCCCGATGGAAAACCGCTTCACACCTTTCCTGGAGTTGCTCCGATCGCATCCTCGATTGCAATTTCACCTGGGCCCGGGTCCGCTGCCGCACGACGGACCCGGCGACGCCGCAGGTCAGTTCAGCTTGACCAGCGCCACGCGCCGGTTCTTGGCCCGACCCTCGTCATTGTCGTTGGTCGCGACCGGCGCCATCATGCCGGCGCCCGCTGCGGTCAGCCGTCCAGCATCGATGCCATATTGCGACACCAGCACCGACTTCACCGCCGCCGCCCGGCGATTGGACAGGTCGATGTTGTAGTCGAACTTGCCCTGGTTGTCGGTGTGCCCGACAACGGCCACCGCAAGTGCCGGATTGTCGCCCAGAAGCTTGGCGATCTCCTTCAGTGTCGGCTCGGACTCCGGCTTGATGTCGGCCTTGTCGGTGTCGAAGAAGATGCCGTAGAGCGATATGCCGCCGCTGGTCGAAAGCGAATCCGCCATCTTGGCTGCTTCCACCAGCACCATCTTCTTGTCGCGCGCCTTGGGCTCGATCACGTGAACCATGGCCACGGTGCGTCCGTTCAGTTCCTTGCAGTAGAGATCGTCAAGCAGCTGGAAGGTCTGCACAGTGACATAGGCATCGCCGCCGTCGCGCGGTACCCTGGCGCTAAAATAGCGCTGGTCGGCGACCCCTGACGACGCCGCGCAGGCGGCATTCGAGAATGCCTCGACGCCCAGGTCGCTGTCATAGAAGAAGTTCATCATCAGGCTCATGTCGCCGCCGCCGCTCGAGGCCGAGCGCGAGGCATCGCCGCCGCACTCCTCCTTCTTGCACTCGAACGCCACCTCGCCGCCGGCCGCCTGCACCACGTCCTGATAGTTGCGCAGCACTTCGAGTGGCGAACGGCCATCGGGCAGGACATAGAAGATGCGCGTCAGCGTGCCCTCGACCTCTTCCGCCTTCTCCGGCCTGAACACCCGGTTGTTGTTCTTGTCGCGCTTGTCGGGATCGGCATCGGCTTTCAGCGCGGCCATCGGCACCGTGAAGTCAGTGTAGTCGAGCTTCTGGTAGTAGACGATGAACGAACCGTCATAACGCTTGGCAAGCGCGTTGTCGGCGGAGCCCTCGATGTCTGCCGTCGGCACCGTCGCATCGGCCAGCGCGGGCATGCAGCCCGCGGCGACCAGTATCATCGCCGCAAGCAGCTGGCGCATTCCACGCGAAATCGAGCCCGTCATGACACGCCCCTCGGTTGATATGCCGCAGCGTAGCCACAACCGCATGGCGGCTCAAGCCGGGATCTCGACCTCTTTCGTGAGGCCAAGCCAATCGGCTTCCGTGAGCCCGATCGCGGCAAAAGGATCGACCAGTGTGCCGGCAACGATCGAGGCCAGCAGCTGCGGCGCAGGCGGCACCTTGGCCACCGTCGCCACCAGCCTGTCACGCAGGAACGGCAGCAGCACCGCATCCGACTGGTAGAACGGCGTGAACGCAAGCGAGAGTGCCTGGAAAAGTCTGATATGCGCGCGGCGGGACCGCGCATAGGCAGAGAGCGCCACATCGACCTCACCATGCTTACGGAGCGCATGGGCAAGGGCTGCGGCGTCGAGCAAGGCCATGTTCGCGCCCTGCCCCAGCTGAGGGCTGGTCGAATGGGCGGCATCGCCGATGACGGCAAAGCCCCGTGCCGCCGGTTTTGCCAGCGTATGATGGCCGTAGCGCGCCAAAGTCAGCTGGTTGAAATCGTCGATCTGGTCGAGATAGGCAGAACATTCCGGCCACAAAGACGCGACCCGCGTTTTCCAGGCGCCGAGCCCTTCCGTGCGAACCCGCTCGGCCTCGTTTGGTTTCAGGCTCCAGAAGAATGCCGCCATGTCGGGCCCGCCTGGTTCCGCACGACCTATCGGCAACACCCCGATCATGACGCTGGCGCGGCGGTAGCGCTGGATAAGCGCATTCGGGTGAAATCCTTCGCCACGCCAGGCGAGCGAAGCCCAGAATGCACCATATTCGAGCGGCCTGGGCTGATCCGTCAGCCCGGCACTGCCGCGCAGCCTCGAACGTGCGCCGGTTGCGTCGACGACGAGATCGAACGTTCCGACAGCTCGCCCGCTCGCGTCGAGCAGTCGCGGGTTCTCGCCGCTGTCGATCCGCTCCAGTTCGACATCTGTGACGATCTCGATTTTCTCGCGCCGAGCCGCGCGATAGAGCACGCCGAACAGCGCTGCGCGATGCACCGCCACACCAAAACGGCCGCCGCTGCGGGCATCGTAGCGAACGTCCAGCACCGTGCGCCCGCTTTCTGCGTCCGTGCCGTGCAGCCGGTCGATGCGGCTGCCCAATTCCAGGATTTCGCGGAGAAGCCCGAGGTCGCCGAGCACGGTCAGCCCGGTCGGCTGCAGGATCAGCCCGGACCCCAGCGCCTTCGGCTCGGCAAAGCGCTCGAAGACGGTCACCTTGTGACCGTCACGCTTAAGGTAGAGTGCCGCCGCCAGCCCTGCAGGACCGGCGCCGGCGATTGCGATGTGAAGTTTTCTGCCGCTCATGTTTGCGTCCGCCCGTATCAGACAGTCACGGGCGAGCAGATCTTTGGCAATGCTTCACTTTGCCCCGCCGACGCATCGGCCCGAAAATCGGAATCGATTTTCGGGAAGCACGATGCCCAGTTTCCAAGAGTTAGAACGTCCTCTGCGCGCCGGAATGGACGCGCGGCGCTCTAGATCGAGACCTGGGTGCCGACCTCGACCACGCGCCCGGTCGGGATCTGAAAGTATTCGGTCGCATCGGCAGCCGTTCGCGCCAGCCCGATGAACAGCCTGTCCTGCCATCCCGGCATGCCCGAATTGGGCGATGCCTTCAGCGAGCGCCGCGACAGGAAGAACGACGTCGTCATGATGTCGAACTTCCAGCCCTGCTTGCGACAGATGGCCAGCGCCTTGGGGATGTTCGGCTGCTCCATATAGCCGAACTTCAGCTTGACCCGCATGAACAGGTCATTGACCTGCTCCATCTTCACCCGCTCGCTGTCGGGCACGATCGGCTGCTGGGCGGTTACGACAGACAGGATCACGTTCTGCTCGTGCAGCACCTTGTAGTGCTTGAGGCTGTGCATCAGCGCGGTGGGCGCGCTGTCGGGATCGCTGGTCAGGAACACCGCCGTACCCGGAACGAGCTGCGGCTTCTTCTTGCTCAGGTTTTCCGCCAGGAAGTTCAGCGGAATCTCGTTCTTGCGCGTCTTGTCGAACAGATAGCGGCTGCCGCGCACCCAGGTCCACATGACGATGACGATGGCAAAGGCCACCAGCAGCGACGCCCAGCCGCCCTCATGCACCTTGACGATGTTGGACAGGAAGAAGCCGACGTCGATCAGCCCAAAGACGGTGATGACGGCAATGACGGCAAAGAGCGGCCAGCGCCAGATACGCAGCATCACGATCGACAGCAGCAGCGTCGTCACCAGCATGTTGCCGGTCACCGAGATGCCGTAGGCCGCAGCCAACTTGCTCGACTCACCGAAGCCGACGACCAGAAGCATTACCACCAGGGCCAGCAGCAGATTGACGCGCGGCATGTAGATCTGGCCCAGCGTCGTCTCCGACGTGTGCAGGATGGCAAGGCGCGGCAGCATGTTGAGCTGCACCGCCTGGCGGGTCAGCGAATAGGCGCCGCTGATCACCGCCTGGCTGGCGATGACGGTTGCTGCGGTCGCCAGCAGCACCATCGGCACCAGCATCCAGCCCTCGTTCATCTCGAAGAAGGGATGGCCGACAGTGCCGCCATGCGACAGCACATACGCGCCCTGCCCTGCGTAATTGAGCAGCAGGCAGGGGAAAACGATGATGAGCCACGCCAGCACGATCGGACGGCGGCCGAAATGGCCAAGGTCGGCATAAAGCGCTTCCGCGCCCGTCACCGCCAGGAAGATCGCGCCGATGGTGACGAACGACACCTCCGGCTGATCCATCAGAAACTGGACGATGTAGATCGGATTGACGGCAAGCAGGATCTCGGGGTCGTCGGCGATGTGCACGACGCCCGAATAGCCGATGGCGATGAACCAGATCAGCGTCACCGGCCCAAACACGATCGCCACGCCGCCCGTGCCGAAGCGCTGCACCGCAAAGACGACAGCCAGAATCATCAGCGTCAGCGGCACGACATAAGGATCGAAGGCAGGTGTCACGACCTTCAGGCCTTCCACCGCCGAGAGCACCGAAATCGCCGGCGTGATGACCGCATCGCCGTAAAACAGCGACGCGCCGACCATGCCGAGCGCCAGGATTATTCCCGAGTGCTTGGGCAGGCTGCGCCGCGCCAGCGCCATCAGCGACAGCGTACCGCCCTCGCCGCGATTGTGCGCTCGAAGCACGAACATGACGTATTTGATCGTGACGATGATCGTCAGTGCCCAGATGATGAGCGACAGCACGCCAAGGATATCTTCGCGCGAAGCCACCTGCCCGCCCGACGACGAGGCAACCAGCGCTTCGCGAAATGCGTAGATCGGGCTCGTACCGATGTCGCCGAAGACGACACCCAGCGCACCGATGACAAGAATCCTGATATCCTGGGAATGGCCGTCCTTCTGGACCGCCTGCCCGCCTGTTTCCGCTTTGCCAGCGCCGGCATCGGCCATGAACGACTCTCCGTGAAGCCGCGGGGCTCTACGCTTGCTGTATCGCAAAAGCAACAGCCGTTTTGTGACAGCTGACGTTCGATCTATGCGAAAAACGCAAGGCTCGTCACCATCCGCAGGCTTTCAGATACCGCTTGATCGTGTTCGCCATGCCATGCTCCAGCGCATCAGCCGTCAAGCCGTGTCCGATCGACACTTCCGCCAGCCTGGGAACGCGGTGGATGAGTGCGGGCAGATTGTCGACGACGAGGTCATGGCCGGCATTGACGGCAAGCCCGGCGGCCATCGCCGCATCGGCCGTCTTGCCGAGCAGGTCCAATTCCCTGGCTGCCTGCGCCCGGTCGGAATGGCAGGCGCCATAGGGGCCGGTGAATAATTCGATCCGGTCGGCGCCCGTGTCGCGCGCAGCATTCACCCCTGCCGGATCGGCATCGGAAAACAGCGACACCCTGAAGCCGCCCTTCTTCAGCCGGGCGACGACAGGCTTGAGGAATGCGCCCTGGGCAACGAAGTCCCAGCCATGATCGGAGGTGGCCTGCGTCGGATCGTCGGGAACGAGCGTCACCTGTTCCGGCTGGTGCTTCTCGACGAGCTGCAGGAAATCCTCGGTCGGATAGCCCTCTATGTTGAACTCGGCCTTGGGAAACTCATCATCGATCAGGGCCCTGATTTCGGGCAGGTCGGAAAAGCGGACATGCCGCTGGTCGGGACGCGGATGCACCGTCAGCCCATGGGCGCCGGCGGCAAGTGCGATGCGGCCGAGCCCAGTGACGCTCGGCCACGGCAGATCGCGACGGTTGCGCAACATGGCGATGGCGTTGACGTTGACGGACAGCTTGGCAGGCATCGGCAGCTCGCATCGGTTCACTGAATTCAAGCACCTAGCACGCCTTGGATGGGAACAGAGAGCGCTTTTGTGTGTTCCAGTATCAAAGCGCGGCAACGCATCGCCGCCGCCGTGCCAAACCACTGGTATCAAGAGGAAATTCGCATGAGCTCAATGGACGCCCCTCCCGTCTTTCGGCGCATCGACACCGACAAGAGTGACGTCTTCGGTTTCGAGATCGTCGGTCACTTCACCAATGCCGATGTCGAGAACGCGTTTGGCCTGCTCGACGCGGCTTATCAGGGCCACGACAAGATCGACGTCTTGCTGCGCGCATCGGGCTATGACGGCTTCGACTGGTCGACGCTGTTCAACCCTGACACCTTCAAGGGCAAGCTCAAGGCGTTCCAGCATATCCGGCGCTATGCGCTGGTCGGCGGCCCGGCCTGGATGGGGCCCATGGTCGGGCTCATCGCACCGCTGACGTCGATCGAAACGAAACATTTTGCCGCCGCCGACGAAGCCAAGGCCTGGGAATGGCTGGGAGCGAAGCCGGCAGACGACATCTGACAGTCAGAGCGTCCTTTGGAATGCACGTCTAGGAGAACTCGACCCGCTCTTGGTCGCGAGGGCCGATGCCACGATAGCGGCGGGGTTTGAGATAGCGGATGTTCTTGCGGAGCCGGCGCAACTGGTTGGCGAGCCTGATCGACAAGGGCGGCACGATACGAAACCCGGCAAGATGCTTCGTCCACACATCTTGATTGCCGCTCCAGTCCCCACCCACGTCGCCCTCAGGAGAGGCGAGCAGCAGGAACGGTCTCTGTCGATTTGCCTCGGCCAGCAGGTCGGAAATCATCTGCTCCTGGATGGGAGTGACCGGCATGCCCAGCACGACAAGCGCAGACAGATTGCTGCGCAGCGCGTTCTTCGTCACCGCGCACCAGGCATCGTGCTTTTGCCGGGCGACAGGGTAGAGAGCGTCCAGCCCCCCGTCCGACAGGCCTTTGGGAAACTCGTGGTTGTGCGTCGTCCCGAAGCGGCGATTGAAGACGATGCCATTGCGGATGGCGAGATCTTCGCGCTCGAACATGCCGGCGAAATCGCGGCGGAAATACTCGATCACGGTGTCGGTCGGCGTAACCTGCCAATCGAACACGCCTCTTTTCGAAACCTCCCGGCCAAATGCCTGCCTGATCCAAAACTTGGAGCGGCAGTTCTGACCGAGACCGATGACTTGCTGAAACTCGCTGCTGTCCATTGGCGACCGCCGATCGTTGGCTCACGCCAATCTGGCACAAACCACGCCGACTACAACCCTGCATCGCGCACCAGGGAAATTGGGAAGGCCGGGGTAAGTCCAGCCGACCAGGCTGTCGTCACAATCCGGTCACCGGTACCGGCCAGACATCGGTCATCATGCCAAGCATTCGCATCATCGATTCCATCACCGCCCCAGGCTCCGCATCGCGCCCGAATGAAGACAGCGCCGGCGGCAACGCCAATTGCGCCTTCGTCATCGACGGAGCCACCGGGCTCGGCGGCAACAGCATCGTCGGCCTCCACGGTTCTGATGCCGCCTGGCTTGCCCGCTTCGCCAGAAGCACCTTCGAAGAGCTGGTTCGCGACGGCCGCGAGGTTGCCGATGTCGTGCGCGAGCTCAACCAGCGT